>CAZXEJ010000032.1:0-26662 GCA_964639895.1 uncultured Spirochaetia bacterium
TTCCTCACTGCTGCCTCCCGTAGGAGTCGGGGCCGTGTCTCAGTCCCCGTGTGGCCGATCACCCGCTAAGGCCGGCTACCCGTCTTAGGCTTGGTGAGCCGTTACCTCACCAACTACCTGATGGGACGTGAACCCATCTTAAGGTGACAGCCGAAGCCGCCTTTTACCGCGTCATCCGTGGATGACGTGGTCTTATCCGGTATTAGCCCCAGTTTCCCGGGGTTATCCCGGTCCTTAAGGTAGGTTGTTCACGCTTTACTCACCCGTCCGCCGCTAAGTATATCCAGGGATTGCTCCCCGGATACCTTCGCACGACTTGCATGTGTTAGGCACGCCGCCAGCGTTCGCTCTGAGCCAGGATCAAACTCTTCATACAAACTGAAAAGCTCTAAAGGATCGGCTCTCTCGCTGGACCCGCTGCTGTCTGCTATTCACTTTTCAAAGAACGTTGCAATCAACCTTCAACGATCCCCACTCAACCCGAGTGGGATTAATTATTCTATATCATCGCGCCCCGTTGTCAAGAGCGAAGGGGACGTCGATTTACGATCCCTTTGCGGAACCGTCAACCGGTTCCTCCAACCCTCTCTCATCCATTATATCACAACCGGAATGCCGTGTCGCGGCAATCCGTACCGGCTCGCGTGTGGGCGGCACGAGCGCCGGCGGTCAGCCCTCCGCAAGCACCCAGCGTGCAAGGCAAGAGACTGACCCTCTCGACCACTCATACGGACACGGCCGCCCGCCTTGCAGCACCTAAATATAATCACTCGGAGGCGCGTTTCAATACGTCACCGGCCCTATTGGAAACGATTCTCCAAGCCTGCCGGGCCCCGGCCTCGGGGAGGGGCGACCGCCCGCTGGGACAAGGTATTCCCTGCCGGCCGCAACAATGACGCAAATGCGCCACCGTGAGCAACACGGCCAGCCGTAAGGTGGCAACATCTCTTAGGTAAAAGTGGATGCGACGGGCCAAAAGCATCGTGCGGCCGCACCGAGCCGCCGCTCCACCGCCCACCCTCGACGGTGAGGAACTCAATCCTTGACTGAAACTTGATTAGACGGCTTCCATCGCAGGCACATACAGCCGCCCCTTTACACATCCACGCATCGGTAGGAACCGACCCTACGCACGGCCGAGCGTCCCGCACCTCGGCAATCAGCTCCCCGTCCAACCATGGCTTCGCCGTCTCCTGCCGCAAGAGTACGACGCCTCGGCCACAGCGACCCATGGCGGCACTCTCGCCTAGGTTCACCCTCCTCCATCCACCCCACACCCTTCTCGCAGCACCGGCCGTCCTCCCCAGGGATCTCGGACACCGCCGAGCAGTCTCCCCTACCCCAACCCCTTTTCCGGCTCACCGCAAGAAAGCTTTGTCCCCGCCCTACATCCAGCCCTGGGGCCGCGCGGTGTCGCCCACCCTACGCAGTGAACCTGCGCTCGACAGCGGTTATCATTCTTAGGTACAGGGGATCCATCCCCGGGAGAGGTACACCGGATGAGAAGCACCACAAGCAGCCGCAAGACGACTTCCGCTGCGGCGCGCGTCGTAACCGGCGTGGCCGTCGTCCTCGTACTCCTTGCCGCCGTTCTTGCCCCCTCACACTCCTCGGCCAAGGAGCTGAGCGAGAAATTCAAGCGCTACTGGTACGCCGGCAAGGCCGAACTAGTGCGGTTCCGCCTCGAGCAGGCCCGCTACGGGCGTATCCACAGGGGAGACGCCGTGCTCATATACGTGACCGAGGACTTCCTCCCCGAAAAACAGGTCAAGGACGACTCCCCGCCGTCGCCCTCGTCCGTCAAGGTGATGAAACTCAATTTCATCCGCACGTTCACCACGGGCATATACAGCTACTCCATCATGACCTCCGTCTTCAAGCCCCTTGATACGGCGCGCCACCCACGTGCGCTCAAGCTCATATCGACGTGCCAGGACTGGTGTGGCACCTCGTACCGCCAGCTCAATTTGCGCGGTGGGAAATACCGCGTCCAGATAAGGTCCTACTTTGAGCGCGTGGGCGACGGCGATAGAGCGGTCGAAGCGACACCGACGGAGGACGCGCTGTGGATAGCAATGCGTATCGATCCGGCGTCGCTACCCCAAGGCAAGATACGGCTGATCCCCTCACTCCAGGCTTCGGCCCTGCACCACATTCCGCTCGGGCCGTATGCCGCGCGTGCCACACTGGAAGAGGTCGCGGACGAGGGCGGCACACACTACCGGTACACCGTGCGTTACACCGACATCAAGAGGGTGCTAGCCGTCGATTTCGAGAAGGAGCATCCCTACGCAGTCCTCGGCTGGATGGAGAAGGACGGCGACACAGCGGGGAAATCGGGGAGCGGGACGACCAGGGCCGTAAGGACACACTCTCTGCGGCTCGACTACTGGAACCACAACTCCCCCGAAGACCTGCCACTCAGGCGCTCTCTAGGCCTTGAGCCCTAGCGTCGAGGGGGTGCTGCACCTGGAGTTGACCCCAAAGCGGCTTTCCCTCACGGGGGAAAGGACCAAGTCCATCCACCCAACGGTCCCAACTTGTCCCCCTACGGCCGCCATAGTGCCACCGGGCTGATACGCCCTATAGCTGCAGCTTTGCGTACCGGGACAGGACATGAGGCGAAGACACCGACAGCGGTCCTAACGGGGCGCCTCTGCATCGATGCGGTCGAGGTTTTCGAGCACAGCCGCCACAAGATCGATTGTGTGCTCGATGTCGCGCTTGTAGGCGACCGAACTAGGGCTGTGCAGGTAGCGTACGGGCACGCTCACTACGGTGGCCTTGGCGCCGCGTCCCGTGACCTGGAGTGCCGACGCGTTCGTGCCGCCCATGGTCTTGGCCACCAGCTGGTACGGGATGCCCCGTTCCTCGGCCAAATCTTTAAGGAAGAAGCTCAGCGCACGGTTGGTTATTATGTACTTGTCGGCGAGCCTTATCTCGGGACCTGCCAGCACGCGGGCGAGCTTCTTGCTGTCCGGTACGCCGGGTAGATCGTTCGACACCGTGCCCTCCAGCACTACGACGTACTCAGGCTCGACGTCGATGTTTATAATCCTCGCCCCGCGCAGGCCCACCTCTTCCTGGACGGTCGCCGTGACGTAAAGATCGCACGCCAGCCTTGGCGAGCGTTTGAGGGCTTCGAGAATGACGAACAGGGCCAGCCTGTTGTCGAGTGCCTTCGATATTACGGCGTCCCTCGTCTCGACGAGCTCCGTCGCATAGGTAACCGGGTCACCCACGCTTACAAGCTCCCTCACTCTTGCGCCCTCAAGGCCGAGATCGATGAGGCAGTCTTCCACACCCGGCACCTCCCCATCCTCCTTGCCCCTCTTCGTGATGTGGGGAGGCTTGGCTCCCACCACGCCGACACAAGGCTCCTTACCCCAGACCACCACCCTCTGTCCGTAGAAGACGCGCGGGTCGATGCCGCCGAGCGGGATCACCGATACGAAACCCGCATCGTCGACGTGCTTTACCATGAAGCCCACCTCGTCAAGGTGGCCGTCCAAGACGAGGCGCGGGCCGTTGCCACCGGGGAGGTGTGCTATCACGTTGCCCAAATGGTCTTCGCGGATGTCGTATGTGTACCGCCTTATCTCGCGGAGGAATATCTCCCTCACCGACTCCTCGGCACCGGGTAGACCGGGTGCGTCGCACAGCTCCTTCAGCAGGGCCAGGTCCATGGTGCGGTTGATTATACACGAGGGCCGGAAAAATGTGAACCTGCTCGACCGCTCACGGCACCTCCCGCGCAGGGGCGGGACCGTGTTGACAACCCAAACGCGCTCGAACATACTAGATAGCCGAGCATCCGCGCGCGCGTATCCGTACTCGACCATCCCGACGAGGTGACTGCATGGAGCTTTCCTCGCTTCTCCAAAGCTCGCTCGCCATTGGCTCCGAGATCGTTCTGATCATAACGGCAACTCTTCTTGCGGTGCTCGCCCCCCTGATAAAGCGCAACCGCAACGAGTGGTGTTTTTCCATAGCGCTTGCCGGCACGGTCGTCGCCATGGCGATCCACGTCGTCCGCTTCGACGGCGTCACCGGGACGGCTTTCGCCGGCGCCCTGACGCTCGATCTGTTCTCCGACTACTTCTCTTTCCTTTTCCTGCTTGGAGCCTTGCTCGTCGTCTGCCTCTCCCGCGACTACGTGCCGCGTACGGGACTGCGCCCGGGCGAGTACTACGCACTCATCCTTTTCGCCACTTCGGCCACCATGCTTATAAGCTCGGCGGCCGAGTTGATGTCGCTCTTCGTAGGTTTCGAAGTAATGTCTGTATGTGCCTACATCCTCACCGGTCTCAATCGTCGTTCCGTCACGTCTTCCGAGGCCGGGCTCAAGTACCTCGTACTCGGTGGCCTATCCTCGGCCATCCTGCTCTACGGAATATCGTTCCTCTACGGCGCCACCGGCACCGTCTATCTGGCAGACATCGCCGCGGGCTTCACCCCTGCTGACCCACTCTATGCGGCCGGTGCCGCACTCGTTCTGGTGGGATTCGTGTTCAAGCTGGGGGCATTCCCATTCCACCAGTGGGTGCCGGACGTGTACGAGGGGGCCCCCGTAAGCGTGACGGCCTTCATGTCGGTGGCCGTCAAGGCCGCCGCGTTCGCCATCCTTATAAGGGTGCTCTATACGGCCGCCCCTGTATTGGAGTCCCATTGGACGCCGCTGCTGTGGGGGGTGTCGCTTGCTACGATGCTCATCGGCAACTTCGCCGCACTTGCCCAGCGCAGCGTCAAGAGGATGCTGGCCTATTCGAGCATAGCGCACGCGGGTTACACCCTCATAGGCGTAGTGGCCGCACAGTACGACAAGACCCTCGGGCTCGGCAGCGTCCTCTACTACATGTTCGCCTACACCGTAATGAACCTCGGCGCATTCGGCGTCCTCGTATACCTGTCACGCGAGGACGGCGAGTGCGAGACGCTGGACCAACTGTCGGGACTGTGGCAAAGGAAGCCGTTTGCGGCGGTGGTGCTGGCCGTATTCATGTTCTCGCTCATCGGTGTCCCCCCCACGCTGGGGTTCTTCGCCAAATACAGGGTGTTCCTGGCCGGTGTGGACGCCGGTTTCCACTGGCTAGTGGTGATCGGCATACTGAGCAGCATAGTATCCGCCTACTACTATCTCAGGGTGCTTGTGTACGCCTTCATGCGCAAGCCCGAGTGGGTGTACCCCAAGCGTGGAGGAACCGTACCGGCGGCGGTGCTGGCTCTGTTGTGCGTGGGTACGGTATCGCTCGGAGTCTTCGACCCCAACGGCTGGCGCTTCGCCATGGACGCCGTGCGCGTATTGTTGGCAGGTCCCTGAGGAGCACCCTAACGTCTTGGACAACCCTCCATCGCCTCCCGCACGTAGAAGGAGACGACCCCTTCACGACCCCAGGCGTGTCCCCACCTCAGACGGGGCCCACCTCTATCCCGTCCTTCATGTACACACGGTTGATGAGGCAGTGAAGAAAAAAGCCCCTTGCGCCTGGAAGGTGCGTCCCAACGGAACAATGAGGGGGGAGGTTCCGTGTACTTACTCCCTGACGAGGGCGGCTGCCCAAGGAGGCAACGCGGATGAATCGCGGCCCCGGTGCCTCCACCTCACGGCGTGGGGCGCAACACCACCGCTCCAGGCCCCCTTAGCTGTGGACGGAATGCTAACCGCCGCGTCGTGAAGCACACGTTCGTACCGCCTCGCCGCCCAGATGGGGTTGGTAGCCGGCCGGCAGGGCAAGGACCGGCGTGCAGACGATCACTCCTGGGTTCATAAGGGAAAGCAACAGTCTGCCACGGAGCGCTCTCTCCGCGACAGGGGCTCAAGTGCTGGCCCGCGTGGGGGGGGGGGAGATCACGCGCGGTCAGGGGCAACGCATTCGGACTGCCGCCTCCCCGACACTCCCCGCGAGGCTCGTAGCGGAGAATCTTGCCCAGCCGACAAGGCACTTAGGCGCCCCCTTGGGATCAAGCCTCCCACATGCCGCGCATCCTGCCGCCGCCACGTCATACCGGCACGAAAGCAAATGCCGGCGACCACTTGTCCTCTCGGACCGATTCCTGCCTGATTGCCGGTCGTCCATACATTACAGCGACACCGACTACTAGAAGTGGGCAAAGGCCTTGCGTCCTATATCGGTCCTCCAAATCAGCCTCTCGCACCGTATCTTGCCCACGGCCTCGTAGGCCAGATCGATGCTCTCACGCAACGATCCCTTCGAGGCCGTAACCCCGAGGACGCGTCCTCCGGCCGTCACCAGCTTGCCGTTGCAGAGCGCCGTACCGGCGTGGAACACCTTCACTCCCTCCATGGCGTCGGCCTCCTCTACCCCTTCGATCACGACCCCCCGCTTGTAGTCGCCGGGGTACCCCTTGGACGCCATCACAACACAGACGGCCGCGTCCCGGCGCCAGGCGAGCTCCATCCTCGGCAATCTCTCACCGCGGGCAACGGCCTCCATCACGGGCACGATGTCGGTTTCGAGCCTCAAAACCAGCGGTTGGGCCTCCGGGTCGCCGAGCCGGCAATTGAACTCGAGCACCTTGACCGATTCGCCGCTTATCATCAATCCCGCATAGAGCACCCCCTTGTAGGGAACCCCCTCTTCCCTCATGGCCTTGACGGTGGGAATCATAACCTCGTCCAGTATGCGCCGGTACATCTCTTCCGTAACGACGGGTGCCGGCGAATACGCCCCCATACCCCCCGTATTGGGTCCCCGGTCACCGTCGAGCAGCTGTTTATGGTCCTGGCTGGTTGCAAGCGGCACCACCCGCTCGCCGTCGGTGAAGACGAAGAACGACGCCTCCTCCCCTTCCAGGTACTCTTCTATAACGACCCGGTCGCCCGCATCGCCGAAGACCCTCTTGTTGAGAATGAGGTCAAGCGTTTCGCGTGCCTCATCGAGAGTGCGGCAAATGACGACACCCTTTCCTGCGGCGAGACCATCGGCCTTGATCACCAGCGGCGGTTTGACCTCCTCGACCCACCCCATGGCTTCGGAGAAGTCGGAGAAGGTGGCGAAGAAGCCCGTCGGAATACCGTACTTCTTGAGCAGCTCCTTTGCGTAGGACTTGCTGCTCTCTATCCTCGCTGCATCTTTGGTGGGGCCGAAGATGGGAAGCCCCTCATCGACGAACCTGTCCACGATACCCAGCGCCAAAGGCAGCTCGGGCCCTACGACCGTAAGGTCTATCTCCTCGGCCGCCGCGAAGCGGGCAAGCGCGTCGATGTCGGTCTCTTTGATGTCAACGCAAGTGGCGTCACGAGCTATACCGGCGTTGCCGGGGGCACAGAAAACGCGTCTTACCCGCCGGCTCTGCTTGATCTTCCAGCACAGGGCGTGCTCCCTTCCTCCTCTGCCTACCACCAGTACGTTCATCACGGCTCCAGACCTCCGCAAACCGTTGTGTCAATCCATGCCGAGGCGGGCCACGACGCGTAGGCGTCTCAGCCTCCGCCGCGGGTAACGGCACCTCGGCAGGCCCGGGACGGGTTATTCGACGGTGACCACCTTGGCCAGATTCCTCGGCTGATCGATATCGGTACCCTTGTGGGCAGCTATATGATACGCGAGCAATTGCAACGGTACAACCGCAATGAAAGGACACGTCAGCGGGGACGACCGCGGCACTTCGATGACGTACTCCACCCGCTCCCTGGTCTCCGGCGGGACGTCATCGTCGGTGACGAGAATAACCCTGCCGCCCCGTGCTATAATCTCCTCGACGTTACCAAGCGTCTTTGCGTGGGTTATGTGATCGCCCGTGGACAGGACGACCACTGGAAGGTTTTCGTCCACCAGCGCTATGGGCCCGTGCTTCATCTCTCCAGCCGCATGGGCCTCGGCGTGTATGTAGGAGATCTCCTTTAACTTCAGGGCCCCCTCGAGGGCGATGGGGTAGTTTATTCCCCTGCCCAGGTAGAGAAAGCCGGAGCAGTGGTGGTAGCCCCTGGCCAGCTCTGCCACCCGGTCATCCATTTTGAGCGTGAGCTCCAACAACTTGGGCAGCCTCATCAGGTGGCCGACGAGCTCTGAGGCCTCGTTGACGCCGATGCGGCCCGTCTCAAGGCCCAGGTGTACGGCGAGCAGGTAGAAGACGGCGAGCTGCGAGGTGAAGGCCTTGGTGGAAGCCACCCCTATCTCCCTGCCCGCACGCGTGAGGATCGTCGCCTCGGCCGTCCGCGCAAGCTGGCTCTCGGCGACGTTGGTAATCCCCAGAGTGGGGGCGCCATGGCGCCTGGCCTCGGCGATGGCCTCCAGCGTGTCGGCCGTCTCACCCGACTGGGAGACGGCTATAACAAGTGTATCGGGACCGAGTGCGGGATGGGAGTAGCGGAACTCCGATGCGAACTCCACGTGCAGCGGCAGGCCCGTGAGCCGCTCGATCATATACTTACCCACGAGGGAAGCGTGATACGACGTGCCGCAGGCGACCGCATGTAGAGTGTGCACGGAGCCAAAGTCAAGCTCTTCCAGCCCTTCTAGCACGACCGCGACCCTGTCGGGATCGAACCTTCCACGGATCGTATCCATCACGGCCTGGGGCTGCTGGTAAATCTCCTTGAGCATGAAATGCTTGAAACCGGCCTTTTCCGTCTGTACGGGATCCCACGTGACGTGGACCGGCTCCTTGACGACGACCTTTCCCTCGAGATCGTAGAGCGTCACTCCCTCGGCGGTAACCACCGCCATCTCGCCGTCGTCGAGAAAGAGAAGGCTTCTCGAATAGGGCAGCAACGCGGCCGGATCCGAGGCAAGGTAGTACTCTCCATCCCCGACGGCTACGACCAACGGCGAGAACCTGCGAACGGCTACCAGTTTGCCCGGCTCGCGGGTGGTCGTAATGAGCAGTGCATAAGTGCCTTCCAGTCTTCCTACGGCTTCTAGAACGGCCTTCTCGAAGGCCAACCCATCCTCGAGGAAGCGCTCTACCAGATGGGCCACGACCTCGGTGTCGGTGTCGGAGACAAACTCGTACCCCTCGGCGGCGAGCTCACGCCTGAGAGCGAGGAAGTTTTCTATTATCCCGTTGTGCACGACACACGTCGAACCCGACTGCTGAGGGTGGGCGTTCTCCAGCGTCGAGGGCCCGTGCGTGGCCCAACGCGTGTGGCCCATCCCCAGCGGGCCCCGCACGCCGTCGTTTGTGGCGAGTGCGGCGGCGAGGTTGTCGATCTTGCCCACGCTCTTTACCACCTTGTGGCTCTGGCCGTTCTGGACGGCGACGCCGGACGAATCGTAGCCCCGGTATTCGAGCCTCCTCAGCCCTTCGATCAGTACTCCAAGCGTCTTTTCCGGGTAACCCAAGTAGCCTATGATTCCACACATCTCAGGTCGACCCTCCCACCGGCCGGCACCCACCACTTCTACAGATCATACAACCGGTCATTCCCCGCCAGTTTTCGATCCCTTGGGCCGCCTCTTCCAATTCTCCTTGACCACCTGCCTGGCTCTCCCCAAGGCGAGCGAGCCCGGCGGCACGTCCTCGGTGATGGTGGAGCCGGCCGCCGTCGTGGCGCCCTTGCCCACCCTCACCGGGGCCACGAGCATCGTGTCGCTTCCCAGGAACACGTCATCCTCGATTACGGTGCGGTGCTTGCTGAAGCCGTCGTAGTTGCACGTGACCGTGCCCGCCCCAACGTTTACGTTGTCTCCCACGGTGGCGTCCCCGACGTAGGAGAGGTGGGAGACCTTCGTGGATCGGCCGATGCGGGAGTTCTTTATCTCCACGAAGTTGCCCACCCGCGCGTGAGAACCCACACGTGTTCCGGGACGCAGCCTTGCAAACGGCCCCACAGCGGCGCCGTCCAAGATCTCCGCCCCTTCGACGTGGGTGCAGAACCCGATCACGACGTCATGGGCGATGACGGCGTCCTTGATCCACGCACTGGGTCCGAGCGAGCATCCCCAGCCGATGGAGGTACGGCCGTAGATGTGTGTACAGGGATGTACTACGGTGTCTATATCTATAGTGACGCGGGGCGAGATGTAGGTGGTCGCCGGATCCAAAATGGTCACGCCGTTGTCCATGTGTCGGCGGTTTACGCGATCGCACAACGCCCTCTGAGCCGCGGCAAGTTCGGCGCGCGTGTTCACGCCCAGGACCTCGGTGCTCTCAGGGACGGTGAACGTGTTAACCTCCAGCCCCTCGGCAAGTGCAATCCCGATCAGGTCGGGCAGGTAGTACTCGTGCTGGCGGTTGTTGGGATTGAGCAAGGCGAGCGCGTCCCAGAGGAACGAGGCCTCCACACAGTAGACCCCGGCGTTCACCTCGTCGATCCCCTTCTGCGGATCAGTAGCGTCGGCATCCTCGACGACGGCAGCTATCCCTCCGTCGGCATCCCTTACAATCCTGCCGTAACCCGCCGGCTCCGGCATGTGAGTGGTCATAAGGGTCATCACGGAACGGCTTGCTCTGTGCGCCTCGACGAAGGCATCCAGCGTCTCGCGCCTCAGCAGAGGCAAGTCTCCGTTGAGGATGAGGACGCTTCCCTTGTGCGAGTGGAGCTGTGGTTTAGCACAAAGCACGGCATGGGCCGTCCCCAGCTGTTCCCTCTGGTAGGCGAACAGCTCCACGCGGTCGGCCAGAAACTCCTTGACCCTCTCGGCCTTATAGCCCGTAACGACGACCTTCCTGCGCCGGGGCACGAAATCGACCAGATCAACCACATAGGAGATCATCGGCTCGCCAAGTATGGGATGCAGCACCTTAGGCTCGTAGGAGTTCATACGCTTCCCCTTACCCGCGGCCAGTATCACAACGGCAAGACCGGATCCATGATCGAACTCGCTCATAGCGGCTTCCTCACCCAGTAAACTCTCCCCCACCGACGGAAGGACAAGACGGCCGCCCATCACCGAGCCGTCTGAATCAGAGAAAGCGGTACCCTCTTCACCACGCCCCGGGGACGGATGCCGCGGATGGAGGAGCGGGCCGAGAGCCCACGGCCCCCGTGAGCTCCCGAGCCGGCGGGTCTGCAGTCGGGCCTTTTGACCCTTGGGGCGATGACGCGGCCTCCCGACACCGGCGAGGGCGCCCCGGTCGTTTACAGCGATCCCCAACCACGGTCCCCTTACACCCTTCCGCGCCGGGCACACCAGAAGACTTCACGGTCCCCTCTACGCGGCACCTGGACCATCTACGACGCTATGGCGGTGAACTCCAGACCAGCAACACACGACCCCGCTTCAGAACGGGACATCATCGCTTCCGAACGAGTCGTCCCCGGCGGTGAAGCCCTCGTCCACAACTCCTTCACCCGTCGCCTTCGATCTGTCGCCCGGGGGAGCACCGAGCATCTGCATGACCTGAGCCACTATTTCCGTGGTCCACCTCTTGTTCCCGTCCTTGTCTTCCCATTCACGGGTCCTCAAGCGGCCCTCGATATAGACGCTCCTTCCCTTCGACAGATACTCGCCGCATATCTCGGCCAGCCTGCCCCAAGCGACGATCCTGTGCCACTCGGTGAACTCACGCTTCTCGCCGTCTCGCGTCGTGACCTCGGTCGTAGCGAGCGTGAAGGTGGCCACCGGCTGTCCACTCGCCGTGTAACGAAGCTCGGGATCTCTGCCGAGATTGCCTATCAGGATAACTTTGTTTACGGATGCCATGAAACGGTTGTTCTCCCGGCGCTGTTCTTGAGAGAAGTCTAGCATTTGGGAGGGTTAAAATCCAGCACCTCAGAACAAATGGCCGGCCAAGTCGAGGAAATCGTGCACAATGCGACCCGTCATTCCCCAAATGATCTCCCCTTGGTACTCGTAGACGTGGTCGACCACCGGGACGCCCAGCCTGACCACGGCCCGAGCCTTGTGGGTGGAGGCCAGTTTCAGATGCGAGAGGGGTATCCAGTAGAACCTCTCGACCTCGTAATTGGTCCTCACCACCACAGGTGCCAGAAGCAGGGCGACGTAAGGGGTGACAACGTAGTGACGCACCTCGGGCGTGATGGGCTGGATGTCACTTAGCGATCCCACCACGACGCCTGAGCGGGCAAGGTCGATCCCCGTCTCTTCGAGCGTCTCTCGAAGGGCCGTACCCAGCTTGTCCGGATCCGTGGGAGCGCACTTCCCACCGGGGAAGGCCATGTGGCCCGAGAAGGCGTCGCTCTTCCAGGCCGTCCTCTTTATGAACAACATCTCGAACCTTCCCTCGTGCAGGCGCAACACCACCATGACGGCCGCCTCCCTGTCGCCCGGGGCGGGCCGTATACGCTTGGGCGTCCTCGCCGAGAGAAGGCGTCTCAGCCTTGCTGCCACCTCCTCTATGGCTCCTTCTTCAACAATCCCCGCCATGTGTTTCGTCCTCTCGGGCGGCCGACGAGACGGCCTTCTCCCAATGGATTCGGAACTGATCGTATGTTCTGCGGTCAAACAGAACGAAGTAGATACGCTCGATGGGACAGTCGTGTGCGGCAAGGTGAGAGGCCACGACGCGACACATTGTCTCGGCACAGCGCGCCGTCTCGAGGCCCCCGACGCCCGTCCCTATAGCAGGCAACGCGATCGTCTTAATCCCCAACCGATGGGCCTCGTCAAGGACGTTCTCGACACACCGCTCGAGAACCTCCGCCGTAACGCGGCCGCCCAATTCCATACCGGCAGCGTGTATCACGTAGCGCGCCTTCATTTCTCCCGCCGTCGTGGTGGCGACCTCACCGAGACCTATTGGGCCGTGCTCGCGGCACTCCTGCTCCACGGCCGCCCCACCCTTGCGGCGAATAGCTCCGGCTACGCCGGCCCCCAGTACGAGCTGCGTGTTGGCGGCGTTGACGATGGCATCGACCTCCATATCGGTGATGTCACCCACGAGAAGGGTTACCGATTCTTCGAGTCCCATGGCGAGTCGCAAAGGGGATGGCTTCGATTGTTCGACGATATGTATTATATTACAAATCGACAATGGAGTTTAGAGCCGCCGTATTGAGAATACTCCACCGCATCTTTCCCTTCCCACTCCGCGGCGACGCCCGCCTGGCCGACTCCCCTCCGGAAAGGACGGTCTCCTGCATCATAAACTTCTACGACAGGACCCACCTGCTCGGCAGGGTCCTTTCCTCGCTTGCCGAGCAAACCGTAGAACCACATACGATGGAGGTCATACTGGTCGAGGACAGAATGGGTACGGAGGAGGGCAAAGCCATGGCGAGGCGTTTCGGAGAGGTTCTCGAACTGAGGTACCATCGGCTCGAGGACAACTTCGGCATACTGGGCTACGCAAGGAACTACGCACTATCCCTGGCGCGGGGCCGGTACGTGCTCCTCCTGGATGACGATACCGTAATACTGCAGCGCGACTTCGTCCGCAGACTGGTCGCCGAGTTCGAGTCAACGGGCGCAGACGCCGTAATACCGCACGGCACGGCCTCGTTCTGCGTGCTCCGGGACCGCTACCAGTACCACGACCCCTTCTATCCGACCAGCCGCTGCATGGCCTACAGGCGCGAAGTACTGGCCGAGCTCGGAGGATTCGTCTCCTCGATGACCGGACAGGAGGACGTGGAGTTCACGGTGAGGTTCATAGCATCGGGCAGGCGTGCCGTACGCTGCCGTGCCCTCGAATATCTCCACCCGCCGTTTGTGGTGGACAACCTGCGCAAACCTCGCGCCGTTGGAAGCTCGTTCGCGTCGCTGCGGGGGCGTTACCCGCTGCCCGTGTGGCTGATGCTGCTTCTGAACGGCATGAGGCACCTTCCTCTCGCAGCCCTATGGTTCAACACGAGATGCCGCATGCTGGGGAGGTACAGCCTGGGGTTCGCGCTGGGTATCCTGGATTACGCCATGGGAGCCGAGAGCAACTACGGGTGAGGCGGGACAACTTCTCCCTTTGCGCCGTCCTTGGCGGCGCCGGGACGACCGAACTACTGGATTACGTATGGAACTATTGCAACGGTTGCTCAGATACAGAGACTTATTCCTGGTGTTCGTGCTCAGGGAGTTTACGCTCCGCTACCGCTATTCGGTCGTGGGAGTGGCGTGGGCGCTTTTGCAACCGCTCAGCATGATGGTGCTCTTCACCTTCATCTTCACCTACATAGTCCACTACGATATCGCCCGCGGCTACCCCAAGGTGTTGTTCTTCTACTCGGCCCTGCTGCCGTGGACATTCTTCGCTTCAAGTCTGAACTACGCCGTACCCAGCCTGCGCAACCACTACGAACTTATAACCAAGATCTACTTCCCGCGCGAGATCATCCCTCTTTCCGGCATCACGACGGCTTTCATCGACCTGCTCATAGCCGGGGCCGCATTCGTGGTCATGATGTTGCTGTACGGTGTGGAGTTCACCGCCCAGATGGCCTGGCTCCCGCCGTTGCTGGTACTGCTGGTGGTGTTCACCGTGGCCGTCGCCCTACTGCTTGCCAGCCTCAACGTCTACTACACCGACGTCCAACTCGCTATACGGTTTGTCGTACAGCTCTGGTTCTTCGCCTCACCCGTGCTCTATTCGATCGACAACGTACCGCTCAAGCTCAAGCTGCTGCTCTTCCTCAATCCCCTCACCTTCATAATAGAGAACATCCGCCGCTGCACGATCGAGGGTCGCGGCGTTGTCCTTTGGCAGTTCGTGGTCGTAGCGGCTCTCATCGCCGCCTTCTACGTCGTATCCTACAGGTTCTTCATCAAGACCGAGAGGGCGTTTGCAGATGTCATCTGAACCGCTCATAGAGCTGTCCGACGTATGGAAGAGGTATTCCACCCGCGCCCTCTTCCATGCTTCGCTGAGAGAAGACCTGATGGGCCTCTTCACACGCCGCCGGACGAGGCCGGAACTGAGAGAGGGCGAGTTCTGGGCACTCAAGGGGATCAACATCTCGATCCACGACGGCGAGTGTGTGGGACTCTACGGACCCAACGGCTCGGGCAAGACGACGGTCCTCAAGCTCATCGCGTCGGTGACCTATCCGAACAAGGGCAGAGTCACGGTGAGGGCCGACGTGGCCCCGCTCATATCGATCGGGGCCGGTTTCCATCCCGATCTTACGGGGAGGGAAAACATCTATATGAACGGAACGATCATCGGAATGAACATATCGGAGATAAGAAGGGTGATGGACGACATAATCGCATTCTCCGAGATCGAGGACCGATTCATAGACATGCCCGTGAAGAGATACTCGGCAGGGATGCACTTGAGGCTGGGCTTCTCCATAGCCGTCCACAGCGGCGCACGCATCCTGCTCATCGACGAGCTTCTCGCCGTTGGAGACGAGCACTACCGGGCCAAGTGCCTTGAGAAGATCGAGGAGCTCAAAAGCAAGCGTACCATCGTCATAGTGCTTCACGACCGGCCTCTTTTGGAACGTATAACCGACAGGATTATATTTTTAGAACGCGGCCGTATCGTGGACGGCTAGCTCACCACCGGCCAACAGAGGCCCGATCCCGCTATTGGCCCCGGCGCAACCGGAGGCGCACGATACCGATGGCCATAGTAACCTTTGACCCCTCTCTCGATCCATCGACGGCCTATGGAGGCGGAGTAGTGGCGCTGATCGTAAACTGGAACAAGAAGCGCTACCTTCTGCGCCTGCTCGATTCGCTCGACGCCCTGCCGCAGCCGCTCTCGGTCCTGGTCGTCGACAACGCCTCGACCGACGGCTCCCCCGAGGCCGCCCTCGCGGCACACCCCCGGATCGAACTCATACGCAACAGTCGCAACCTGGGCGGGACGGGCGGATTCAACACCGGCCTCCGTTGGGTGCTGGAAAGGGCGCAAGCCCACCGCTACGTCTGGATGCTCGACAACGACGCCGACATCGACGACACCACCCTTGAGGCGCTGGTGGCGACGATGGAGGCCGACCCTGCGGTAGGAGTGGCCGGATCCAGGATAGTGGACATCGACGATCACAGCGTCACCGTAGAACTCGGGGCCACCTTCCGGTGGGACACCATAGGTGTCGAGCCGGTCTTGAGAAACGTAAAGGAGCTTGCTCAGGTCGAGGATGTCCGCGAGGTGGACTACGTGGCAGTCTGCTCGGCGTTGGTACGTATGGAGGCGCTCCGCGCGGTGGGACCGATGGACGAGCGGATGTTCATATTCTGGGATGACATGGACTGGGGTCTCTGCTTCAAGGAGAAGGGCTGGAAGGTGGTGGCCGTACCCGGCTCCGTTGCGTATCACGGCTCGTTCACGGAAAGGAGGCGGGGAGTGCTCACAGGCTTCTACTACGGCACGCGTAACGCGCTTCTGGTCTATTCGAAGCACACTCCCCCCCTACGGAGGCTGCGCATCTTCTACCGATACATGCGCTATTTCTGCAAGGGGATGCTGTTCCTCCTGCTAACCGGGCACGGACGCGACGCTTCCCTCGCCATAAGGGCCCTTTCGGACTTCTGCGCGTCGCGCTGGGGGCAGTACTCGGGAGATCCAGTAGAAGAGACGAGCGAGAAGGACGGCGAGGCCGACCCCAGGGTTCTACTCCAAGGAAAAACACCTCGGAACATACTGATCGTTGCAGGCGACACCAGACCCAACATCTTAAGGCTGCGCGATCGCATACGCAAAGTCTTCCCCGACGCCCGCCTTACACTTCTGGTAGAGGACGACAGAGTGGAACTCTTCAAGGACCAGTTCAACGACGTAGTTCTCATTGAAACTACCAAACGGGCATCGCTTCTCTACAATGCGGTGCTCTTCGTCCGACTGGCGCTCTCGGGCTTCGAGGTCGTATTCACCCCCAACACCTCCCCCTACACCTTCGCGTTGAGGAGTGTGATCGCATACGACGCCGACGCAGACACGTTCCGGCTAAGCGCCAACAACCTGCTCAATATATACAAGCCTCTGGCGGCCACGTTACTCGGCGAAGCCGCCTCGGTGCTGCTTACTCCCTACGTATTGATAAAAAGCCTCAAGTACTAGCGCCTCACCTACACCCGTGCAATCCCCAGAGGATCAGGGACAGTGGGCGATGCCCCATGCCGCAGGGGGTCGTGAAAGAGGTCACCAACCCAGGGGAGATGGACGCCGCATCCTGGATGAAGGGCCTATCTCTTTTTGTGTTTTCCGGCGACAGAGGAGAATGGATGTGGCCGCTCTGCGGACACACGTTGCAACCACCTGGATTACGCCCAATGCGCAGGGTCGACAAGGGCGAGACAAGGCGTGAAGCCTTGAGGCGGCCCCGCGCCTTTCATCACCGGCGCCGTATGAGGAGCCTCACCGTCGGGGTATAATGGATGCCGAGTGCGTGACCGACCGAGCCGGGCGGGCTTGTCGGTCGGCAAGCCGAGCAGGCAATCACGGTGCTTGGCCACAGGAGAGACCGGAGGTGACGGATGAAGGTATCGGCCGTGTTGCTTGCGGCAGGATCAAGCCGCAGGGCCGGGGGGGACGTACCCAAACAGTTCGCCGAGCTTTACGGCAGGCCCATGCTGCTCTATTCCATCGAGATGCTTCTCGGGCTGGAAGCCGTAGGCGAAGCGGTGGTGGTGATACCGCCCGGAGCCCAAGCGCTGGCCGAGCGTCTCGTAGCACCTTACGGCGGTCGAAAACCGATCAAGGTGGCCGAGGGAGGACCGCAAAGGCAACACTCCTCCCGGGTAGGTGTGATGCTAACCGATCCGGGCGCCGACATCGTGCTCATACACGACGCCGCCCGCCCGCTGGCGAGCGCTGCACTCACGGAGCGTGTGATCGAGGCCGCATCAAGAAGCGGGGGGGCCGTACCGGTTTTGCCAGTGAGCGATACCGTGATAGAGGTGGGTGAGAGGGGCACCGTAGCACGGGTCCTCGAAAGGGACAAGCTGGCTGCGTGCCAGACACCCCAGGGCTTCAGGGCCGAACTCATAAGGCAGGCCCATACCGAAGCACACGCGCGTGGGATGGAAGGATTCACCGACGACGGCTCGCTCGTCCTACGCTTGGCGGGATCGGTGATCGAGACCGTGCCCGGTGAGCGTTGGAATCTGAAGGTCACCTATGCGGAAGATTTCATCGTGGCCGAGGCGCTGTTGAAGTCGCTCAGACGATCCAAGGCGGGATGAAAGCGTCCGTCGTGGGGGGGCGGAGAGCCGCGACAGTGTGGAGGCCGGTATCTATCGTCCCAGCGCAGCCCCTGCAAAGAAGCCGTCCCTCAGCGAATCGGCTATACCCTGGAACACCCACCGAGCGTACCTCCCCACCTGGAATATACCCTGCTTCCGCAGCGCCTCCATCGCGTTCTGGCGCCATCGCGACCCGGGCCACGACCACGTGTAGGCGACCTCGATCCAGGTGGGGTCCACCACCTCGACATCCCCGACGAAGCCCCACTCCTTGAGCTCGGCCACCGTATCGGCCGCGTAACGCCTTACCTCTTCATCAGCAGGCCTCTGGCCACCGACGTAGGCCTTCTCGACGTAGATACTGACCTTGGAGTTCTCCTTACGCGAAGAAGCGGGCAGGAACGAGGGGTCGACGTTGCTGTAGAATCCCACCCTGTGGAAGCGGCTCCTGCTGTCGGGAATGTAGAGCCAGTGGTGGTCGGGGCAGCGCTCCCCCCTCTCGGCCCCGATGTTGAGCACAAGTACCGACGTGTAGCAGTCCGGTTCCTCGCCGGGGTCACACCGCGCGTAGTCCACCATCTTGTTAAGAGGGAGCGTGGATATGAGTCTCTCGTACCCCACCCCAGAGCCGTCTTCAAACTGCACCTCGCGCCTGCGGGGATCGATGGCGGCGACGCGACTTGAATAGTGGATCTCGGCTCTATCACCCATACGTCCCGCAAGCTCGTTCAGCCCTTCTTCGGGGTATATGAATGTGACGTTGTATCCCACCGGTTCGCTCTCACCCAAGGCGCCACGCACGGCACAGGAGAGGTCTACGGGAGACTTGTAGGCATCCTGCGGGGCGATCCTGGTCCACAGTCCGGCCGTATAGAGCTCGTGGAAGGGAGCGAAGAACAGTTCCGTGAGCGTCTTGCCGAAGCTCACCTCGAGCCACTCGGCCATGGTCTCGGGCACGAGGCGCGGGGCGTTTATGATTTCGTCGATCACCTTTGCCGCAGTATCGCGCCCAAGATAGGAGAGGTGGTTTTGTATTGGATAGGGCACGTAGAGGTCGTCGCGGCTGAAATAGACGGCCGAGCGTCTGCGATAAGTCTTGACCGTGGTGGTCCGCCGGATGAACTCCAACACGGCCGGATCACCGCCGAATATCCAGTGGCCCCCACCGATCTCGAACCTGTAGGCCTCGCCGTCATCCGGTACACGATACAGCCGATCCCCTTCACCCGGCCTCACGTAGTAGGAAGAACAGATGCCTCCCGGGACGGGCTGTGCCTCGAAGACCCGAAGGCCGGACGAAAGCGCCGCGGCAAGGCCCGTGACCCCGGCTCCCAGAATGATCGTATCTGCGCCCATGGTATAAGATGCTCCCTAGTGTGGCGTAATACAATAAAATACACCTAAAACAACTTCACTACGACCACCACGCCGAACTATGGAGCCGGACGCTCTCTCCACGCGCAGGGACTACACGAATATACGCCCACCCGACGGCCTCTCCATGCGCGGCCTATGAAGAACGCGGTACGGCCACGATGTTGCCGTAGCCGTCCACCTCGCAGCCGTAGTCGGGTGGGATGAACAAGGTCGCCGTCTCCTCCACCACCACAGCCGGACCGGCAAACCTGAAGCCCGGCGGCAACGTGTCCCGCACGTAGCAGGTGGCCCGCCTCGAGGCCGTCCCATCGTGCAGCTCTACGGGCCAGCTCTCTACGGCTCCTCCGCCGCGGTTCAAGGGCGGCAACTCCAGTTTCGGCATCGGAATCACCACGCGGAGGCGCAGCGCCACGACCTCCACCTCGGCGTCTTCTTTCCTGTAGCCGTAGAGGCGTTCGTGCGCCCGGTGGAACTCCTCGACGAACCCCTTGCAAAAGGGGATCGTGATCTCGTGGGACTGCCTCCTGTAGCGCGCATCCATCATGGGCTGCTTCACCACTGACTTGCCCGCAAATTCGCGGCGCGCCTCGTCCTCGAGCATGGATAGGGATCGCGCAAGCACCTGCCAGGCATCCTCCTGACCAGAGGTTACAAAACACGCCCTGCTGTAGTCACGAAACGCATCGGCAAGCAACATGCCCACGGCCGAAAGAGCTCCGGCGCGGCTTGGAAAGAGCACGGCTTTGACGCCGAGCGACCTGCCCAGGTCGCACGCGTGGAGTCCGCCGGCTCCCCCGAAAGAGACGAGCACGAACTCACGAGGGTCGTACCCCTTACCGATCGAGATTACCCTCAGGGCCCGCTCCATGTTGGAGTTGGAGACGGACACCACCCCCTGGGCCGTGCTTTCCAACGAGAGACCCATCCTCTCTGCGAGCGGGCGCAGCGATGCCGCCGACAGGGCCGGATCGATCCTCATCCGTCCTCCCAGGAACCACTCGGCCCTTATGCGGCCCAGAACGACGTTGGCGTCGGTCACTGTGGGCTCCCCACCAACCCCGTAGCAGGCTGGCCCCGGGCTTGCACCGGCGCTCTCAGGCCCCACCTTGAGCGCCCCTCCCGGATCGAGCCGTGCTATGGAGCCGCCGCCGGCCCCTATGGTCTTGACCTCGATCATGGGCACCTTGATGGGGATGCCGTCGAGCAGCGTCTCGGTGGTGAATTTGATCTCACCGTCCGTAAGGGCCACGTCCGTGGAGGTGCCGCCCATGTCGTAGGTGAGAACCTTGTCGTAGCCCATCATGCGAGCCACGTGAACTCCTCCCACCACACCACCGGCGGGCCCGGAAAGAATCAGCCTTACGGGCTCTCGAGCGGCGGTCTCGGGGCTTATGATGCCGCCGTTTGACTGCATGACATGCAGCTCGGCACCGCCGAGAGCCCGGGCCAAGCCCTCGATATAGCCCTTCACCACGGGCGTAAGGTAGGAATTGGCCACAACGGTGGCCGTCCGCTCGTACTCGCGAAACTCTGGCAGAAGCCGGGCCGAGACTGTCACAGGAAGCCCCGTCGCTACGGCCACCCTCTCTACGGCAAACTCGTTGGCCGGCTGAGCATAGGAATGAAGCAGCGAGACGGCAATGCACTGGGCACCCGCCGCGACGGCCGCCTCGACTACCATCTCGACCTCGCGCACGTCCACGGGTATGCGTATTTCGCCCCTCCACGTGGTCCTCTCGGTGATGCCGAAGCGCAGTCTCCTGGGCACGAGCGGCCTCGGGGGCTTCCAATGGAAGTCGTAAAGCTCCCCTCTGTTTTGCCTTCCGATTTCAATTACGTGCTCGAATCCGCGTGTGGTTATGAGAGCGACGTCGGCCCCCTTCCTCTCGAGCAGGGTGTTCGTGGCCACCGTGGTGCCGTGGATGATAGCGGCACCCTTCGACTCTCCGCCCAAAAGGTATGTCAGCCCCTCCAGCACCGCCCGCGCCGGTTCGTCCGGGGTGGACGGCACCTTGTGTATGGCTAGCCTCTCGCCGTCGAAGAGGGCGAAATCGGTGAACGTGCCTCCTGTATCGATCCCTATCCTTACCATCGTCCCTGAACCCGGGCGGCGCGCCCAAGTCATAAGCGCCGCAATACGGCGGATGCGGTGGAACTAAAATAGTACCATAGGGGAATGAGCAAACCACCGCTTCCAGCCGGGGTGGACTCTGTGCGGCACGCGATGGTAGCACCCAAGTATAGAGCGCCACTCCAACCCCACGCACTAGGCGCCACCCGGCACTACCTACCAGAGAACCGGCGGGAGAAATGGCGGCGGCCCACACGGGCGCGTTCCACGCCGAATCACGCCCGTAGCTATTTGTGAGGCGATGCGGTCGGGGCCGTAACGAAGGACGTACCGATCCGCGTACAGTTGGGCGATCGCACCGACGCCTCACGCGGGCATTCAGCAGTAGTAGATTGGCCTCGCCCTTGGATGAATACTCGCGGGACCGCCTAGTTGAACGTCTTCAAGCGTGCAGAAGTGAGACGTATACCCCTCAGACGGCCTCGCTCTCGGGGGCCTCGGCTTCCGAGGGGGGCTCGGGGGACTTCACCCTCACCTTGCCCTCTGCGATCTCGCGCAGTGCAAGGACCACTTCCTTGTTGTCCCGCTCGCTCGAGAGGGGCTGCGCTCCGCGGACCAGCTGTTTGGCCCTCTTCATGGCCGCTATGGCCAGAGTGTAGCGGTTTGGGATCTTCTCCAGACAGTCTTCAATCGTGACCCGTGCCATGGCAGGCCCTACCCCTCCGTGTAATGGGATCGATTTGCAAGCGTGTATCGATAAATATAAACGGAAATGACGACAAGTAAAGGTGCGCAATCGACACCCATGGCGCCGCCGGACCTTAAACACGGCGGGCGTTTGGTGTTAATATATTCCATGCGCCGTTCCGGAGGGATTCGCCATGATAGAGGTCGATGAGATAAGGTTCGACGAACGCGGGCTCGTACCCGTCGTGGTCCAGGACGCAGAGAGCGGACAAGTGTTGATGTTCGCCTATGCAGACAGGGAGGCGATAAGGAAGACGCTCGAGACGGGAAAGGCACATTTCTGGAGCAGGTCGCGTAAGAGGCTTTGGAGGAAAGGCGAGGAGTCGGGCAACGAACAGACCGTAAGGAGCATACACGTCGACTGCGACAACGACTGCATCCTCTTCGTGGTGGAGCAGAAGGGTGTGGCCTGCCACACCGGCCAGAGGAGTTGTTTCCACAGGGGAGTGTCCGGTGGAAGCGATACCGGCGTGGAGGAGGCACCGTCGTGGTCGGGTGCCCGTGGAGGCGCCCGCGGAAAGACACTCGATGATGTCTACCGCGTGGTGGACGATCGGCTGCGCAACCCGCGCCCGGGCTCGTACGTAGGCAGGCTCAAGAAGAAGGGAATGGACGCCGTCCTCAAGAAGATCGGCGAGGAGGCGGCCGAGACGATAGTGGCCGTAAAGAACGCCGACCCGAAGGAGATCGTCTACGAGACGGCGGACCTCATGTTCCACACCCTCGTCGCGCTGGCCCTCTCGGGACTCAACCCCCAAGACGTCTACGACGAATTCGGCCGCAGGTTCGGCAAGCGCAAGGAGGAGTACAACCGCTGACGGCCCGTCACCTGTTGGCCTTGGGCCTATCCTTCTCCTCTATGTAGTCGCCTATCTGCACCCGCCCCCTCAAGCTCTCGGGCAGGCCGGAGAGATCGGGTTTGGGCATGTCCGTGCACAGGTCCGACACTATGCCGAACGAAGAGAATATGCGCTCGCGCTTCTTCGAACCGCACTTGGGGCACTTGACGCGGGCTTCCTCTTCCTTGCTCATGACGAGCTCGGCGTACTGGGCCCCGCACTTGCCGCATTCGTACTCGTATATTGGCATTTCTCCCTCCTCGTGGTTCCCCTCCGCTGCGGCGGACGCAAAGGCCGCCTCCGGCGGAGGAGGGGTACAGGCAGGCATCCTACCTGAAGAACTGGTCCAGATACTCCATGCCCACCTTGGGCTGCTCCATCTTCTCCTGGACCTTGTCGCGCTGGGCGCTCGGATCGTTGGCGAACTTCTCCGGATCCGAGGAGGTAAGGCTGAAGGATGAGAAGCGCCTCTCGATGTTGTCCGAACTACACGACGGACAGGTCAGGTCCTTCTCTTCCTCCCTGTCCATTATGAGCTCGTCGAAACGCTCGCCGCAATTGAGGCAGTCGTATTCGAAAATAGGCATCCCTGCATCCCTCCCTTGGAGTACAAACTAAATAGTAACAAAAATCGCTCACTTATTCCAGTACGCAAGTCAGACCCTAGGCCCGGCTGTAGCGGAGGAGTTGACAAAACGCAGGTGCGGATAGTAGTGTTTTCTCACCCGGACGGCACCCACATGGGAAGGCAGCATCACCGAAAGGGAGGATCGGCCTTGAGTGTTCCCGACCAGATCGTAATCGATATACGCGACGCCATCTGCACGATAACCCTCAACAGACCGGAGAAGAGAAACGCCCTCACACCCGACATGCTGCGCAGGTTGAGCGAGCTGCTGGGTGAGCTGGGACGAAGGACCGACGTAAGGTGCGTCGTCATCACGGGGGCGGGCGACAGAGCGTTCAGCGCCGGATATGACGTCTCATCTATCGGCGAGCAGGGAAGCGAGATGATGCGCGACTATGTGGCCGGCCACCCGCTAGTCGAAGCGGTGAGTGCAATAGAGTCGTACCCCTACCCTGTTATTGCGATGATAAACGGTCACGCCCTGGGTGGGGGATTGGAGCTCGCGCTGGCCTGCGACATCAGGGTAGCCGCCGACAACGCCCGCCTCGGCATGCCCCCCGCCAAGCTTGGGATAATCTACCCCTATACGGGCATAAGGAGGTTTCTCAATCTGATCGGACTCGGGCTTACCAAGGAACTGTTCCTCGTCGGAGATCCCATAGACGCCCGCCGGGCCGAGGCGATAGGGCTGGTCAACACGGTGACCGAGCCCGGGCGGCTCAAGGAGACGGTTTACGCCATGGCACGCACGGTGGCCTCGAACGCACCGCTTTCGATGAAGACGATGAAGGCCATGATCAATCTCTGGCAGGCCACCCAGCGCCTCGCGCCCGAAGACGAGGAGAGGATAAAGGAACTCATCAGAGAGGTCGAAAGGAGCGAAGACTATATAGAGGGCCAGCGCGCCTTCGCCGAGAAGAGAAAGCCCGTCTTCAAAGGCAGATAGAATGGGGAGAGGCCGAGGGCGTCTGCATTACCCTTGGGAGTTGCAGCTTGCTGGTGCGCCCGTCTGCTACGGCTCGGCCGCCCGGAAGATTCCCTCCCGACTCCACTCCCAGGAAAACCGGAAAAAGAAGTGGTGAGCCGACCATCCTGCCACCCCACTTCGGCCAACCGCTGCCCGGGCTCCGTTTCTTCCCCCAGTTCTTCTCTAACACCCATTCTTGCGAGAGAGGCGTCCGCAGCTTCCCGAGGCGACATGGACCCCCCTAGGGGCCACGGCTAAGCCCTCTCCCCCCTGCGGCCGACCTAGCGCTGGGGGAAATCGCACCAGGATAACCTCCATGAGTGGAATGCCATGGGGGGAGCGAGCTCGCACGCACCTCACAGCCAACATACCCAAGGCATAGCCACGCAACGCAACATGCGCGCCGTTATGAAAGCGTAGTTGCACGAAAATCCAAAAGGTCCTTCATGAGCCCCAAAGGAAGAGCGTCCGGAATCCTCTTCCAGACCTACTACATTTCGATACCGTGCTGGGTCACGACATCCGGTGGCCTCGGGTCAAACCGGGGCCCATCGACAAAGCGCGGCCATACTCTCTTCAAACGTCCGGCCATCACCTCGGCCGGTCGTTCCGGGTCACATGAGATCAACCGGCCGGGCCGAGTAACCCTCATACGCCTGTGAACCGATACTACTTCCCCCATGCTCCGCCCCCACCCGGATTGGGCTCTCCGGAGCAGGGCAGGAAGACGACTCTTCAGCCGCCTCATCTTAGATGGGTAGGCCTCAGGGGGCGCAGCCGACAGAGGTACGTCGTGCATGACCTCTTCTCACCTGCTCGTCGCCCGTGTGGACATAACGAGACTTGAGGCCGACTGAGAGCTTACAACAACACGGCAATCGCCCCACCGGTAGCAGCACCACGGCCAGCCCACGGCCCACGACATGAGCGATTTGACCAAAGGATGCTCTTTCGCCCAGGCACGGGTGGAGTTCATGCGATTGATAGGTCGGAACCGTACCAGCTACCTATGTCGCTGCGGTACGTCCCCGGCCGCACCAATACGCCGAAGTGCGCACTGTGTCCGGGGCCGTGCTGGAGCAGCTCAGCAACACCCCCCTTGCCCGCGGGCCGCCCGCCGCCGCCACGGCTCAGACGGATTTATCGGGTAGTGAGACACCCCAAGCGCCCCACCACACCACGTCCTCAAGGGGTCTGCGTCTCAGGGTATCAGGGACTAGCGGAGAATCCGCCGGATAGCCGAGCGGCAACACAGTAAGTACGTGTCTCTCGGGCGGTATGCCAAGCATAGCGGAGATAGCTTCCCTGTCCAGTGCACCCACCCAGCACGTGCCTACGCCCTCGTTCCGGGCGGCGAGCGTCATGTTCTGCACGGCCCGGGCCCCGTCGATCTCGTGCCACTTGTTCGAGGGATCGGTGACCACGACAACGGCCCAAGAAGCTTCCGCCACGAATCGGCCGCTCAGGCAGTATCGGGCAAGCTCGCGCAGCCGCTTCCGTCCATGGACAACAACGAAGTGCCACGGCTGGAGGTTCCTGGCACTGGGTGCACGGCGGCCAGCGTCCACTATTTTGAGTACCGTCTCGCGGGGCACGTCGTCTCCGGAGAACGCCCTGACCGACCTGCACTCAACAATGCAACTGTATGTATCCATCGCACTCCTCCTCGCAGGTATGCCCCGGCCTGTACACGCGGGAGTCCAACGAGGGTGAAATGGCGACATAACACAAGGTTTGAAAGCGGTCCCGGACTGCGTGGACGGGGGTACTTGGCCCCCCCAAGCAGCCCCCCTTCTCTCCACTGGGCGTCACTTCAATAGCCGTAGACGTACTCCTCCACGCTGCGGGGCTTCTTAGTCCAGTCCTTCTTCACCGTGACCCACAGCTCCAGATAGACCTTCGTCCCCAGAAGGCGTTCTATATCCTGCCGGGCCAGGGTGCCTATGCGTTTTAGCATCTCTCCACCGCGTCCTATCACTATCTTCTTCTGTCCCTTGGTCTCTACCACGATATCCGCCGCGATCCTTACAATGCCTCGCTCTT
>CAZXEJ010000033.1:0-25740 GCA_964639895.1 uncultured Spirochaetia bacterium
CTCCTTCCCGGACATTATACTTTGAGTATGCATTCCTCAACCGCACCTCTCGAGAGCGCCATGGGCCGTAGTGTCGAGGCCTATCTCGCCTACCTTACGGCCGTAGTCGGCAGGTCCAGCAATACGGTGGCAGCCTACGGCAGGGACCTGCGCCGCATGGTCCTGTACATGGCGCGTCGCGGGGTCGAGGACGTGCGCTCGATCGACGCCCCCCTGCTCAAGCAATACGTATCACACCTGGCTTCGAGCGGTCTTAAGCCCTCGACGCTGTCGCGCCACATCGTATCCATGCGGCGATTCTTTCGCTTTCTCCTGCGCGAGGGCGTGATAGCCGAAGACCCCACGTTCGCCCTCAGGCTCCCCAAGCGGCCCTACGCGCTGCCCGCCACACTGACCATGGACGAGGTGGTACGGCTGCTCGAGGCATCATCGTTGGAAACGCCCGAGGGGTTGAGGGACAGGGCCATGCTCGAGCTGCTCTACGCGACGGGGATAAGGGTGTCGGAGCTGGTCGGGCTCAGGCTCACCGACGTGGCCTTCGACATGGGCTACGTGGTGGTCCGCGGCAAGGGAGAAAAGGAGCGTGTGGTGCCGCTGGGTGAAAGCGCGCTCGACGCCCTTAACACCTATCTCGAGGGGGCGAGGGAGCAACTTCTCAGGGGGCGCCGCGGTGGGACCGATGCGTTGTTCGTCACCCGGCGCGGCAGGCCTATGACTCGCCAAGGTTTCTGGAAGAGGCTCAAGCATTACTGCCGTGCGGCCGGTCTCAAGGGGGACGTCTCCCCGCACACGCTCCGCCACTCCTTCGCAACCCACCTGCTCCAGGGAGGGGCCGACCTCAGGACCATACAGATCTTGCTCGGACACGCCGACCTCGCGACTACGCAGATATACACCCACCTCGACGTGGACGACCTCAAGGAGACCCTGAAGAGACACCACCCTCGCTCCTGAACCGAAGGGGGTGGTGGTGAACCCGTGACGAGACACGAGGAGGAAGGAGACCAGGTGTACGGTTTCGACATCAAGACGCTGCTACTCATACCCACTGGGCTTCTGGCCCTCACCATACACGAGTTCGCACACGCCTACGTGGCCGACCGTCTCGGCGACCCTACGGCCCGCCTGAGGGGACGGCTCACCATCAATCCGCTCGCACACCTGGACCTGCTGGGCACCATACTGATCGTGCTCGTAGGGTTCGGGTGGGCCAAGCCTGTCCCCGTCGATTCTCGCAACTTCGCCAACCCGAGGCGCGACATGATGGCCGTAGCCGCCGCAGGGCCGCTCTCGAACGTCCTCTGCGCCGTGGCCGCCTCGCTCCTCTTCCGTTCCCTCTACGGCTCGGCCTACGTGGCGTCGCTCGCCTCCGCCCCCCTCGCGCTGGCCGCCCTCATGATATTCATACACATCAACCTCGCGCTGGCCGTCTTCAATCTCATCCCGATACCACCGCTGGACGGCTCCCGCATCCTCTACGGGCTGCTCCCCCCGCGGGCCGTATACCAGTTCCTCCGGGTTGAGCCCTACGGTGTCATCGTACTGTTTGCGCTGTTCATGTTCGGCGGCAACGTTTTCGGCGCGCTGCTATGGCGTCCCGTCTCCTTTTTGGTTAACCTTTTCACCGGCATATGACGAACGCCCCACCCATCGGCGAAAGGAGCATCGACGGATGAAGAAACGGGTTCTGAGCGGCATGCGTCCCACGGGACGCCTCCACGTTGGCCACCTGGAAGGAGCGTTGCGCAACTGGTGCAAGCTTCAGGACGAATACGAGTGCTTCTACTTCGTGGCCGACTGGCACGCCCTGACCACACACTACAAGGACCCCTCTGGCATCGTGGATGCCACATACGAGATGGTGGCCGACTGGCTGGCCGTGGGGATCGACCCCGAAAAGGCCGTCCTGTTCCGCCAGTCGGACGTCGTCGAGCACGCAGAGCTGGCCCTGGTTCTGTCCATGATAACCCCGCTCGGCTGGCTCGAGCGCGTGCCCACCTACAAGGAGATGCGCGCCCAGGAAGCAGGCGATCTCTCCACCTACGGATTCCTCGGCTACCCGGTGCTGCAGACTGCCGATATCGTCATCTACCGGGCCCACTTCGTGCCCGTGGGCGAGGACCAGGTCCCCCACATAGAGCTCAGCCGCGAGATCGTAAGGAGGTTCAACTCGCTCTACGGCGACACCTTTCCCGAGCCTCAGCCGCTCCTCACACGAGCCCCCCGCATCGTGGGCACCGACGGCAGAAAGATGAGCAAGAGCTACGACAACGCCATCTTTCTCGGCGACACACCCGAGGAGATAAAGCGCAAGGTTATGCCCATGTTCACCGATCCCCAGCGCCTCAGACGCACCGACCCCGGCAACCCTGACGTATGCGGCGTATACTACCTGCACCGCATCTACAGCGACCCCGAGACCGTAGAGACCGTCGACAGGGAGTGCCGTAGGGCGGGCATAGGGTGCGTGGATTGCAAGAAGATGCTGCTGCCCGCGCTCACGGCGAAGCTCGCCCCTATAAGGGAGCGGCGTGAGGCGCTCATCG
Organism: uncultured Spirochaetia bacterium; assembly: GCA_964639895.1. GTDB lineage: Bacteria > Desulfobacterota_D > UBA1144 > Nemesobacterales > JADFKM01 > CAZXEJ01. Next base: position 2,547 of record CAZXEJ010000033.1, read on the forward strand.
AGAGGAAGGATCGCATCGAAGACATTCTGCGTGCCGGGGCCGAGAAGGCACGCTCCATTGCGCGCGAGACCATGCAGGAGGTGAGGCGCAGAATTGGACTCAGCCGCGACTAGACCGTGGATAGTGAGCCTGCAGGGGTTCGACGGCCCTCTCGACCTGCTGCTCCATCTCATAAAGGAGAACGAGTTCGACATCTTCGACATCCCCATTGCGGCCGTGACGGAGCAGTACCTCGACTACCTGGACATGATGAGGGTACTCAACCTCGAGGTGGCCAGCGAATACTTGGTCATGGCGTCCGAGCTGGGCCTGATCAAGTCGAGGATGCTGCTGCCGCCAGCCCACGACGAAGAGGACGGAGAGGAAGGCCCCGACCCGAGGGAGGAGCTCATGAGGCGGCTCCTCGAATACAGGCTCTTCAAGGAGGCGTCCCACGCCTTGGCCGAGCGCGTTGTGCTGGGCAGGGACACCTTTACTCGGGACGCTGCCGAGGAGCCGACCGCGACGGTGCCGCCCGCGGCAAGGGAGATAGAGAAGAGCGACGTATGGGTGTTGCTGGGAGCGCTGCGCGACATCCTACGCCGCCGGGGCCAGAGGAGTGACGAACCCCTTGAGCTCGAGCTCGAGGCCTACAACATCGAGGACAAGATGGACGAGATCACGGACAGGCTTCGCCGTTCGGGCTCGCTGCGCTTCGACGAGCTTCTGCCCGAAGGGTGCAGCCGCTTCGACATAGTGGTCACGTTCCTGGCACTCCTCGAGCTCGTAAGAGGCGGCGTCGTAGATGTCGTACAGACGAGACCGTTCTCCACCATAGTGCTCAGGTTCCTCCACGATGGGTGAAGACAGGGACAAGATGAAGAGGGTGCTCGAGTGCCTTATGTTCGCCTCGCCCTCCCCGCTTACGGCCGAGAGGGTCGCCAAGGCGTTCCCCGAATGGAAGCGCAGGGAGGTGGAGCGGGCGCTCGGGGAACTGGTCGAAGAGTGGCGCGAATCGGGCCGCGGCATCGTGATAGCCGAAGTCTCGGGGGGATACCAGTTCAGGACGCGCCACGAATACGCAGAAGCCGTACTCCGCTACCAGCGCGCGAAACCCTTGAGGCTCAGCCGCGCCGCACTCGAGGTGCTGACCATAGTGGCCTACAAGCAGCCTGTAACGAAGGTCACCATCGACAAGATACGCGGCGTCGATTCCTCGGGCACCGTGGGAGCGCTGCTCGAAAGGGAGCTCATACGGATAGTGGGCCGCGAGGAGAGCCCCGGGCGGCCGTTCCTCTACGGCACGACGGAGCGGTTCCTCGAGGTGTTCAGCCTTAGAAGCCTCGACGAACTACCCCCCCTCGGGGAGCTCAAGGAGCTCGCCCCCCCCGACCCCGCCGACACCCCCTCCTCATAGCCTTCCCAGGCGCCTTCTCACCTCGGCGAGCAGCTCCTCCTCGCGTCGCCTCATCTCCTCCCTCTCGGGACGCCTCTTGTGGTCGTAGCCGCACAGATGGAGCACTCCGTGGACGAGCAACCTCCATATCTCCTCATCCAGGCTCACCCCCCAACGGCGCGCCTGCCTACGGGCGGCATCGACGTTGACCACTACGTCCCCGAGAAGCCCGCCTTCGGGAGGCCCCCCGCCAGAGGGGAAGGAAAGCACGTCGGTTGTCCTGTCCACCCCCCTCCAGCTGCGGTTGAGCTCCCTCGTCCTCTCGTCGTTGGTAAAGAGCACACTGAGCTCGCTCCACTCGCCGCAGCCCAGGGCAGCAAGGACGAATGCGAGCACCTCCTCCATGAGCCTCATAGAGTTCTCGTCGAGAAAACCCGTCTCGTCCGTGATGAGAACCACGCGCCTTACCTCCTCGTGCGCTCCCGTATCCTTTCCCCGGCGCCGCTTAAGCGGGAATCAGTACCCCATATGATAACGCCCCACGGCCTCAGCGCAACGCCGCTTGCGGCGTGCGGGCCGTCCCCCGCTGGGGAGGCACAGGTCGTCTAGGGTAAACTTCATTATTGTCGTCGCCCCCCACTCGGGGGGACGGCGACGGTTAGTGACCATGAAGGAGAGCGAACGAGGACGAGAGGAAGGAATGCGTAACGGGACCGGGCCCGACGACGAGGGCGCGACGCGCAAGCCTATCGTGGCCATAGTGGGCAGGCCCAACGTGGGCAAGTCCACGCTGTTCAACCGCCTTATCGGGGCCAAGAAGGCGATCGTGGAAGACATGCCGGGCGTGACGCGCGACCGCCTCTACGGCGAGTGCACGTGGGAGGGCCGCACGTTTACCGTGGTCGACACGGGGGGCTTCGACCCTCAGTCGGACGATTTCTACCTCTCACTCATCAGGGAGCAGACCGAGGTGGCCATGGCCGAGGCCGATGTCGTGGTGTTCGTAATGGACTCCACAACGGGGGTGATGCCCCAGGACAGGGAGATAGCACACATCCTTAGGAGATCGGCCAAGCCCGTACTCTACGTGCTCAACAAGGTGGACCACGAGAAACACGAAGCGCGGGCGGCTGAGTTCTACGAGCTGGGGATGGAGCGGCTCCACATGGTATCGGCCGTACAGGGAAGGAACGTCTACGAGCTGCTGGACGCAATAAGCGCGAGCCTGCCGCCGCCCTCGGAGCTCGTCGAAGGGGACGACGAGGCGGGAGCGGTGCGGGTGGCCCTTGTCGGCAAGCCCAATGTGGGGAAGTCGACCCTCGTCAACACCGTCCTCGGCGAGAGGCGCCTCCTCGTAAGCCCGGTGCCGGGCACGACAAGGGATTCGGTCGACACCGCCGTGCAGTTGGAGGGCAGGAGCTACGTGCTGGTCGATACGGCCGGTGTACGCCGCAAGTCGCGAATCACCGTGCCCGTCGAGCGCTACAGCGTACTGCGGACCATCCGCTCCGTCGAGAGGGCCGACGTGTGCGTGCTCATGATCGAGGCCGCCGAGGGTCCCACCCACCAGGACGCTCACCTGGCCGAACTCATCGAGAAGAAGGGCAAGGCGTCGGTGGTTGCATTGAACAAATGGGACTTGGCCCCGCCCGAGGTGGCCGGGCGCAAGGACGTGGGCGAGATCGTGCGCGACCGTCTCAGAGCCGTGGACTACAGTAGAGTGGTGACCATCTCGGCACTGACGGGTGAGGGGCTTGATGCGCTGTTCGGGGCGATCGACGCGGCCTATGCGAGCTACACGTCGAGGATACAAACGCGCAGGCTCAACCGGTTCCTGAAGGATGCCGTCTCAGCCGTACCCCCGCCGCTCCACGACGGCAAGCGCATCAAGTTCTACTACATCACGCAGACGGCGACCAAGCCGCCCACGTTCCAACTGTTCTCGAACTGGGACGTGAAGCGGAAGAGCTACCTCCGGTACCTGGAGAACCGCCTGAGGCGGACGTTCCCCCTCGAGGGCACGCCCGTGAGGATCCATGTGAGGGCGCGAAACGCATAGTGTCGCCCAGGCAATCAAATAGCCCACGGGCGGGCGCGGGCCGACTCACGGTGGAGCGCCGCGTCTACCAGCCGCATGGGCCGCAAAACCGGTTTCGCAAGGGGCAGCCGCACGGTGCGGAGGGTCTTGCCACGCGTCGGCAGGCCATTGGGACATGCGTCTGCAGGGGACGCGAGCCGCGAGCGCATTGTATTGAAACGGACAAAGCCGCCACCGCGGCCGATCAGCAAGGGGCGCCCGACTGCACCCCGGCATGGTCGTTGTCTCCCCCCACCGCATGCCCCATCAACTCGCCGTCCGGGTACCGGCCAACGCCCCCTTCCTCCGTGCCAGGCAACGGCGTCCGGCTGTGCCGACGGCATCGTATCCCCCCGACGACACCAATTGCTCCCTACACGCAGAAAGATTCATATGGCCCTACGCGGAGGGGAGAACCGCTCAACGTGGGGGCGCCGCGTCACAGTGGAACAACGACCCCGCCACGTGCACGGCAAAACCTTCGCCAACACGGCCGCGTAGAGGTGATCGTCGGATGAGTGATCTCTCTCCGTGCAAGCCAGGACGCGGTGCACGGGCCGCGGGAGCAGGCAGTACCCGATATCGGGAGGTCACGGCCGCCGCGCCACATGTGGGCGGCGGCGTATCGAGGGGGGACTACGACCACGCCTTTGCGAACTCTGATCCACCCCCTGCGGGGATGAACCATGCCGGGCCGGGACAGAGGTGGAGCGGGCCGGATGGAATAGGCCGCAGCCGCCCCCCATCGGTACCCACCGTGGCTAGCCGGAGGTCACCTCGCGAAGGATGTCTTCCACCTTTCTCGCCGTAATGGAGGCCTCGTAGAGGCGTTCCACCCTCTCCCTGCCGCGCTTCCCCATGCGGCGCCGTAACTCCTGCGAGGCTGCCAACCGCTCTATCACCTCGGCCAACCTGTGGGCCTCGTGCGGTTCCAGCAACACGCCGGTCTCGCCGTCGACGACGGCCTCGGCTATACCACCCTGGCGGAACCCCACCACGGGCAGACCGAACGCCATGGCCTCGATGACCGAGCGCGGAAAGGGATCCGGGTAATTGGACGTTATGACGAACAGGTCGAAATCCTTGAGGTAGGGCCTCACATCGGCCGCATAGCCGGTGAATACGAACATATCGTCCAGCCCCCTCTCGGCGACCTGTGACCTCAGCCGCGCCAGATGGTCGACGCGGAAGTATGGAGGCGTCTCGCCCACGACGACGAACCTCATCCGACGGCGGTGTAGAGGGGCGAGACGGGAGGCAGCGTCTATCAGTATGTCGAACCCCTTGCGAGGCACGATGCGGCCCGTGCTTCCCACGACGAAGGCGTCCTCGGGGATGCCGTGGCGGGAGCGCAACACTCCGCTTGCCGACGAGGGATCGAATTCGGCCAGATCGACGCCGTTGTGGACGACGCGCACCTTTCGGGCCACGTGCCCGAACTGTGACGCGGTCGCATGGGACACACACACGATCCTGCGCACCGCGCCCAATCGCGCCAGTGTGGCCATCACCGTGCGCAGGACGCGGGTTCGCTGGATGTTCCTCACGTGCCACACGACGGAGCGGCCGGACACCGCTCCGATCACGGAGCCCACGATCTTTGCGAGCGTGCCGTTGCAGTATATGAGGTCGATACGCCTTCTATGGAGGAACCACGGCATCGAGGCCACGAACCACGCCAGGGCCAAGACGTTGAGCGCGACGGAGAACACCTTCCTTGCAACCGACGTCCTCACCACACCCCCGCCATCGTTTCCTCCGGCGGGCGCACCGACCGTGCGCATTATGTTCTCCGGGAAGCGGCCGTCGACGATGACGCGGTCCCCGAGCCCTATCTCCTCCATGTAGGTGGTGAAGACGTCGTGCCGCGGCACCAGCACAAAGGGGTCGAAGGAGGTTCTGTCGATGTGCTTGAGGAGGTAGTAGAGGCTCTTGCCCGGGCCCCCGTGACGTACGGAATGGTTGAGGAAAAGGATTCTGTGCTTGTCGGCCATGTGGCGATTCCACCCGATGGAGAGATGATTTTTCGCTCCGCTAGAGATATACTTATCGTCGTGGCCGCTCAGGTCAACCCAGAACACCGTCCGAGGAGAAGAGGATGAGGCCCACCCAGCACCTCCGAATCCTGCTTGCTACCGCCGCCGTCTTGGCCGTGGCTTTTCTCGCCGCAGGGGGCTGCGACATAGATTTTGGCACAAACGACGGCTCCTCCGCTAGTGAACAGGCCACATTAAGCGGCACCATCACCTCGGTCACACCGGACAGGAACCTCGACGGGATCAGGATCGAGGTCACAGACCCCACGTCCGGAATCATCTTCTCCGACATCACCGACACCGACGGCACCTTCTCAATCGAAGGGGACTTCAGCGGCACGAATATAAAGCTCGAGTTCCTGGATGAATCAAGCAACCAGATTGCGCTGTCCAGCGTCACCGTCTATCCCGGTGCAGACGTCGACCTCGGAAGCATATCGATCACCAACGGCACCGTATCCTTCGATGACGCGATCATCGTTACCCTGACCGGCGACGTCAAAGAGAACAACTGCGCCGGAGGAAGCGGCACCTTGGTTGTCACGGACGCAGACGTCGACGTCGTCGTTGAGATAAGCGCCTCGACACTGCTGCAGCGTGACGGCGACACCATAGATTGCGAAACCATCCTTCTTGGCGATACCGTAGAGACGAGGGGTGAACTCAAAACGGGCGGCGCCGTAGACGCATTCTCGGTCGACCTCATATGATTGATGCCACCTTCTTGGTACGCCGCTGATCCAGAGCCGCCGCGAGCCCTTCTCTCCTGACTTCGCCGGGGCCTCGTTACGGCCCATGCGGGAGCCCATCACCGCCTGCCGCCACAGCTGCGTCGAAGGGAGATGCCGTCACGGAGAAGCCCCCAACGGCCCTATCCTTCCCCCTTTTCCCCCTCCTTCGCCCGCGACAGGGGCCCTTCTTGATGCTCGAGCTCCTTCAAGACCGATTCGAGGCGCTCGAGCTTGGCCTTGAGCTCTTTGAGCTCCCGTTGCGTGTCTTCACTCGGCCGCTCGTCCGGGGGAGGTTCGTGTGCGCCCTCGGCCTCGGCCTTGCCTTGGGCTTCCTCGCGTTCCGAGCGGGCGGAGGACGGAGGGGTACCGAAACTGGGCGGGAGCCAGGGGAACTCCTTGAGTGAGACGAGGTTCTTGCTCATCTTCTCCTGGAACGTCAGGTAAGGCTGGAACATCATGAGGAAGTAGTTCTCGAAGAACTCACGAGCTATCTGGTTGCCGTACTTGATAAGCATGTGGAGGAACGAGGTGGGCAGAATGTCCTGCTTGTTCTTCTCCCCCTCCCAGATGACCTGGATGAGGATGATCTTCGTTATGTCCTCCCCGGTCTGGCTGTCGATAACCTTGATCTCGTGCCCCTCGCGGATGAGAGAGGCTATGTCGTCCAGCGTGACATATCTCTTGTGGGTGGTGTCGTACAGCCTTCGGTTGCTGTACTTCTTGATAACGATCTGCTTGTCCAAAATGTCACCTTCTAGTCTCGTGATTAAATAATTATCTCGTCCACGGGCTCGTAGTCAAGCGCGGATTTAAAGTGTATACTTGACAACCGAGCCGGCAGTAAGCAAAATTCTATGTTCAATTTTTAGCGTCCTCCACGTTCCAAGGAGACACCCTTAGATGGCCGACAAACCCTACAAGTTATGGTTCGACGGAAGGATCATCGAGTGGGACGAGGCGCAGATACACGTCATGTCCCATACGCTGCACTACGGCCTCGGGGTGTTCGAGGGCATCAGGGTCTACGAGGGCCATGACGGCAAGCCGGCCGGCTTTCGGATGAAAGACCACATCGACCGCCTCTTCGCCTCGGCCCACATCGCGATGATAGAGATCCCCTACACGAAGGACGAGATCCTTGATGCCATATGTACGCTGCTCAAGATAAACGGTCTCAAGGAGGCCTACGTGAGGCCCATCGTGTTCATCGGTCACGGCTCTCTAGGCGTCCATCCGCGCTCGAACCCCGTTCGCGTCGCCATAGCGGCTCAGCCCTGGGGCGCATACCTGGGGGACGAAGGCGTGACCAAGGGGATAAGGGCCAAGATATCGTCCTACACGCGAATGGGCGTAAACTCCTTCATGACCAAGGCCAAGATATGCGGCAACTACGTAAACAGCGTTCTGGCCAAGATGGAGGCCGTGGCACTCGGCTACGACGAGGCACTCCTGCTCGACGCCGAAGGATATATCTCCGAGGGAAGCGGCGAGAACATCTTCATCGCCCGCGACGGTGTGCTGAAGACCCCCCCGCTTACGTCCATCCTGGACGGCATAACGCGACGCACGGTGCTGGAGCTGTCCTCCTACATGGGGATAGAGGTCCTGCTCCAGAGGTTCACACGTGACGAGCTCTACATCGCCGATGAGGCCTTTCTTACAGGCACGGCGGCCGAGATCACCCCTATTCGCGAGGTGGACGACCGCAAGATCGGCAACGCAACGCCGGGCCCCATAACGAAAGCGCTCCAGAAGGAGTTCTTCCGCATCGTAAAGGGGAAGAACCCCAAGTTCAAGCAATGGCTGAACTACATCTACTGATCCGGCTCCACCCTCCGACACATTCCGCATGAGCGAGGTAAGGACACATCTCGCCGGAGGCGCCGCGGCGTTCGCCCTCTACGTGGGGGTATTGCTCATCTTCTTCTCCTACGAGCCGACACCAGTCGTACTGCTCTGGGGCTGCGTAGCGCTGCTCGGCGCGCTGTTGCCCGACGTCGACACAAACAGCCACGCGCAGAAGCTTTTCTACGGCCTGCTGCTGGGCGTAGATCTCTTTCTCATCGCCGATTCCCACTACCGTGAGGCCGCCCTGCTCGGTCTGCTGGCCCTGCTGCCCCAGATAACCAAGCACCGCGGTTTGACCCACTCTCTGGTCGCTGCCCTCATGCTGCCCTCACCCCTTCTGATCGCTCCCCTCGTCGGCGTGAGGCTCCCCTACGGGGGACTCGAATACTACGTCCCCTTCCTCCTCGGATACACCAGCCACCTCGTGATAGACAAACACTTAAGGGTACTGTGATCCCCGCTGGTCGGGGGATCGCTGGGGGTACATCAGCGCAGCCTGAGCCAGAAGGGAAGGAGCGCCAGAAGAGGCTCGGAGGCGAGTTCCGAGAGCGCCTCCTCCACCCATCCTCCCGTGTACGACTCTGAGACGAGGCCTCCGGCCGAGAGCGGCGGCATCCGCCACGGGCCGTCCGCCCTCTTCAACCCCAGGACGACGGGCTCATCCTCGGCCACGCCGGCGAGTGCCTTGGCCGTATCCACGGCGTCGAAGAGGCCGCCCACCACGTCCACGAGCCCCGCCTCGACGGCCTCGGTCCCGAGCAACACCCTCCCTTGAGCAGCGCTTTCGGCACGTTCGCGATCGAGCCCCCTCCGCTCGGCCACGAGAGATACGAACCTGTCGTAGAGATCAGCGGCCAGCCTACCCATCTTCTCCCTCTCCGACGGATCGTACTCGCGCACGAGCGAGTGGATGGCGGCGTGCCTTCCGCGGCTGATTATCTCGTGGTGGACGCCCACCCGGTCAAGCAGCCGTCGCAGGCTGAACTTGCCCGCGATGATACCGATCGAGCCCGTCAGCGTCGATGCCTGCCCCACTATCCGGTTGGCAGCCAGGGCCACCATGTATGCGCCCGAGGCGGCGACGTCCCCCATGGAGATCACGACAGGTATCCTTCCGGCCACCTCGGTGAGCTTGCTGTATATGATGTCCGACGCCGTTCCCGAACCACCGGGGGAAGAGACCCTAAAGACGAGCGCACGCACCGAGCGGTCCCTCATTACGGCATCCAGCGTCTTTACGACGGTTCTTGCCCCCATGACGGCCAGCCCCCCACCGGTGCGGCTGCTACCCGAAGTGATGACGCCCTCCTCAACGACGAGAGCAATGACGGGCGGGGAGCCGGTCAGTCGGGACCACAGCCGCCTCAGCGCGTCCCTCGCGTTGAGAATGCGCAGGTAGCGCCGGGCGTCAACAATCCTCGCCCTCGTACCTAGCGCGTCCTCCAGTCGGGATAGGACGTCGCGCTCGTAGCCCACGGCATCGGCGAGCCCCCGATCGACCGCCTCGTCGGCGGTGAGTGGAGCCGCATCGAGGGCCGAGAGCACGGCTTCCCTATCGAGTCTCCTGCCCTCGGCTATGCAGCGTACGAATCGCTCGTAGAGGCCTTCGTAGAGGGATTCCATCATGCGGCGAACGGGCTCGGACATGGAGGCGCGGCTGAATATCTCCGCCGCACCCTTGTAGCGTCCCACGCTCTCGAACTGGGGCGTCACGCCCACGCGTGTGAGCATCTCGCCGAAGAACGCCACCTCGGCGGCAAGCCCAACCGTGTTGACCACGGCCCACGGAGGCACCGTTATGTGGTCCGCGGCGGAGGCTACCATGTAATCGAGGTTGGAGGGGGCGGCGGCGAAGGCGAACACCTTCTTGCCCTTGAGTCGGAGATCCCGTAACGCGTCCCTGAGCGCCTCGGCTCTGCCGGCACCCAGGCGCGGTGAGCCGATCCTGAGCAGTACGGCCTTTACGGCAGGATCTGCCCCGGCTTCGTGCAACACCCTTACCACCTCCCACAACGCCATGCGGCGCGGAGGGGTGACGAAGGGGATGAAGATCCTCTCGGCCTTCTCCCTTAGGTCGCCGTCGAGGTCGAGCCGTAGGACGTTGTAAGGCGCACCGGCGGCAAGCCCCCTGGATATGTATCCGGCAAGATGGTATGACATACCGACCGCCAGCCCCCCTCCACAGTGCTACCTCTCCAGGAGATAGCGCGTAACGGTCCTCACGCCGAAGCCGGTGGCACCCTTGGGGTAGAAGTCGCCCCCCTTTTCGAGGAATGCGGGCCCGGCTATGTCGATGTGGGCCCACGCCGTGCCGGCAACGAACTCGCGCAGGAAGAGTGCCGCTGTGATGGCACCACCCCAGCGCGATCCGACGTTCTTAAGGTCGGCAACATCGCTGTCGAGCTGCCTTCGCAGCTCCTCGTCGAGCGGGAGTTCCCAGACCTTCTCGCCGGCCCTGGCGGCTGCCCTTGCGAGCCTTCTCAACAGGGTGCGGTCGTTGCCCATCAGCCCGGCCGTGTAATTGCCCAATGCCACGATGCATGCACCCGTAAGGGTGGCCAGATCCACGATCTCGTCAACCTTCAACCTGAGGGCGTAGCTCAACGCGTCGGCGAGCACTATCCTTCCCTCCGCGTCGGTGTTTACGACCTCAACCGTCTTGCCCCCCAGGATGCGTATCACGTCATCCACCTTGTATGCGGCGCCGCCGGTCATGTTCTCAGTGCTCGGTATGAGTCCGTGCACTCGGCACGACGGCTTGAGACGCGCAACGGCCTTCATCACGCCGAGGACGGCACCGGCACCGGCCATGTCCATCTTCATCGTGCGCATGCTGTCGGCCGGCTTTAGGCTCAAGCCTCCGCTGTCGAAGGTGATCCCCTTTCCCACCACGGCCACGCTGCGGCGGGTCCTGCGCTCCGGCTCGTAGGTGAGATGTATGAACTTGGGCGGCTCGGAGCTGCCCTTGTTCACGGCCAGTATCCCACCCATCCCCTCCCTCAACATGTCGTCCCTATCGTGCACCGTGACGGCCAGGCCGCACTCGGAAGCGAGTTCCTCGGCCACCTCGGCCAGGGCCGTGGGGGTAAGGGAGACGGGCGGCTCGTTGACGAGATCGCGCGTGAAGTTTGTAGCCTCGGCCATCGTAAGGGCCGTGGAGACGACCTCCTCCTCGACCTCGGGCGTGGGAAGTCGGCCCACCACCACGTCCACTCTCCCGAGGCCCTTGCCGGGGCGCTTGTCGTTGGACGTCTTGTACTTGTCGAACGAGTAGTCACCCAAGAGCACCCCCTCCATGAGAGCCTCGTAGACGTCTGGCTCCTGTTCGAGGTCAAGAGCGAATGCGACGCGGCGCGCAAAGGAACGCACTTTCTTTACGGCCACAATTGCAGCCTTGCGGGCCACGTCGGGTCCGGCCCCCTTCTTCTCTCCCATGCCGACCAGCAGGACACGCCGCGGCGAGATGAGAGACATCGTCGTAAGTAGCTCCGTCTCGCCGAGCCTGCCCCGTACCCCACCCTCCTCAAGCACGCGGCTGAGCTGGCGCGAAAGCGACCTGTCCACCTTGCGTGCCAGCGTACCGAGACGCTCGTCGGAGAACTTGCCTATCACCAGTACGTCGCACTCAATGTCGACGGGGGATGCTGTGGTAAAGTGAAACTCCATCCGTACCTCCTGAGGGGTTGTATCTCGGAAGACCAGCACGTTACGCTTATTCTACCACATTCGCCTCAATCCCCGAGCCTCGCCGGAGCCTCCACAATTGACAGCCGCCTCACTGGGTGGTTTAATAGCGGAAGAAACCCCGGCGATCAGGTCCGACAGGTTGGCCACTCACAAGAGAGTATCAAAGAGGATCCCCTTCAGAACGAGGCTGCGCTACGGAGCCGACGAAAGCCTCTCGCCCGGCTACTCGGTGGACCTCTCCGAGCACGGTATGGGAATCGTCGGCAAGCATCTCTACCCGCCCAAGTCGAGTGTGAGGATAGAGGTGTTGATGAAGGATTTCTCGTTCACTATAAACGCCGAGGTCAAACACGCCAAGAAGTTCCTACCCGGACAACCCGTGCGTATGGGCGTGGCGTTTCAGAAGAGCCCTGCCATCATAAGGGCACTCTACAAGAACCGCTCGGCCGGAACTACCAAAAAGAAGATCGGTTGAACACTGTGGCAGGGTATGGGGAGGGGAGGACCACCCACCGGGAGAGAGCGGAATCGTCATTGCACCGAAGCAGCCGCGGGCCGTGCCCAGGAGAGAAGGCCTCTCGCCCCGCCGCCCACCCCCCCCCGTCGCGTGTTTCCCCCTCCCCGCCTCCGGTGCCACGACAATGACCGAGAGGCCAGCGAGGTGGTGGGTCGCGCCGACCCCGTCCCGCGGCGCCATGCCACGGCACACTCCTAAACAACGCCTGGGAGACGGTCGGCTGCAAACTCCCACCGCAACACCACGTAGTGGCATCCCAAATCAGTGAGCGGCTCCAGACGAGAGGAGGGTGAACTCGTCTCAATCTCCCTACACCTTGTCCCTAGGGACATGCAACCGAGATGTCCCGAAGAGAGGTCGTAGTAGAGGCCCGGCACCGGCCCCATGGACGCAGCCTATCCGACACAACTCCCCTCGCACACCGCGCCCGTCCATCCCCGCTCGCCTCCTCACCCCACACAGCCGACCGGATCCATACCACCCCACCCTTCTAAGCTCACTCCACCGCGCGAGGTCGCACGGGGACGCCTCCCTACCAGAGCCAGCGGGGGCCACACCGGGCTCCAACGTCCTCTGCTCAGCATCTGTAACCGTCCCCCACCTCAACTCTTAGAGAGCAAGGCAAATGAAACATTGCACCAGAGCGGCCGGAGTCCCCCTCCCACGGACCTGCGGGGACGAGGCTTCACGCACCCACCCGATCGTGCGGCGAGCGGGCCCAATGCCCTACGCCGGCTCGGCAGGCCCAGAAAAACAATCCCGCCGCGCGGCATGAAGCAGTCAGACACCCCATGAATCCATCGCCCGTAGATTGGATGAGGCCATACCGGCTAGCAGTCTCCGTCCGCTCCCCCCGAAACCGGCCGCCCATCCTACGGGCAGGTATAACCGCCCGTCACCTGTTGCAACACCCGCACCGCCCCCCCGGGTGTGTGACCACACTTTCATGGAGCGATCTCTCCTCGCCTACTTTATACTATAGTTAGAGGGGGGCACAGCCCCATCTGCGGCGGACAGAGATGCCCAAGGCCATCGCGTTTGCAACAGCCGTTCCGGCGAACGTCTATGGACAGGACGAAATACGCGAGTTCGCCTCTTCCATATTCGCCCCTCGACTGGCGTTTTGGGAGAAGCTCGCCCGAGTTTTCGATAACGCCGCCATCGAGCGCCGACACTTCGTCATGCCCCTCGAGTGGTACGCCGAGGAACACGGCTATAAGGAACGCAATGAGCTTTTCTACCGCCATGGCTCGCGGCTCGCCCTGGACTCGCTGGCCGGATGCCTCGACCGCATCGGGCTGGACCCAAGCGACGTCGACCACGTCGTGTTCATAACGAGCACGGGCGTATCGACGCCCACGATAGACGCCTTCCTGTTTAATCGGCTACGGATGCGAAGCGATCTTGTCCGTACACCCATCTGGGGGATGGGATGTCTGGGGGGCGCCGTGGGACTCAGTCGTGCGCGCGACTTTGCACTGGCCCATTCCCGGGCCTCCGTCGCCGTCGTGACGGTCGAGATATGCAGCCTCGCCTTCCAGCTCCGCGACGAAACACCCAAGAACATCGTAGCAACGGCCCTCTTTTCCGATGGGGCGGCGGCCGCCGTTGTCGTCGGACCGGACCACCCACTTCACGCACGTCCCGGATTCCGGCTGCGGGACGCCCTGTCGACCACCTACCCGGGCTCGATGGACGTCATGGGCTGGGAGATAGTGGATACGGGATTCAAGGTCATGCTCAGCAGGCAGATACCCGCAATCGTGCGCGACCACATTGCAGACGGCGTCACCGCACTGATGGAGAGGAACGACCTTAAGCTCGAAGACGTATCGTTCTTCGCCGTACATCCCGGGGGTGTGAAGATACTGGACGCCTACGAAAGGGCGCTCGGGGTGGGAACGGCGGCCACCTCGACATCGCGGCTCACCCTGAGGCTCCACGGGAACATGTCCTCCCCGACGGTGCTGTTCGTCCTGGAGCGCATCTTGGAGTCGGCTCCCCGTGGGGCGGGGAAGGAAAGCTCCCTCGGGTTGGTATCGGCCTTCGGCCCTGGCTTCGGCTCGGAGCTCATTGTGGTGGAACGCGGATGAGCCCGTTTGCGGCCTTTCTTTTCTTTGTCGTCCTGCAGCGCCTGGGAGAGCTCCTTCTGGCACGCCGCAACGAGCGCTGGCTCAGGAGGTGTCGAAACGGGGTGGAATACGACTCGGCCGGCTACAAGGTGGTGGTGCTCCTGCACGTGGGATTCCTCTTGTCGCTCGTCTTAGAGAAGGTGCTTGCGGCCAAGGGGCTCCACCCGGCCTGGCCCCTGTTCGCCATACTGTTCGCAGCGGCTCAACTGCTGCGCTACTGGGCCATATTGAGCCTGGGCCGGTATTGGAACACCAAGATATTGGTCCCAACCCCGCCCGTCGTAATCAGGCGCGGGCCATACCGCTACATGAACCATCCCAACTACGTAGCCGTCGCCGTCGAGATCGCCGTGATACCGCTTCTTTTCTCGTGCTACGTGACGGCCGTGGTCTTCAGTGCACTCAACGCACTGGTACTGACAAGGCGGATACGCATCGAGGAGCGCCTTCTGCACGGTCGACCCACGCCGGGCGGTGGGACGCACACCCGATGATGCTCCCTCTGCCCGAGGCCGGTTGGACACGGCGTAGGACCGCAGGGAGCCAACGCCCGGCAATTAGAGTGCGAAAAGGTAAGGGGACGGGAGTCGGTGGCATCCAGCCTCTGGACTCGCATTACCCCCTGTCCCATTAGCCCGGCCCGTTCTTGCCGGGAGATCGGCCGCTCTTCACCCTCCGCCTGACACGGTCCACCTCTCCGTGCAAGGGCATCGGCATCGGTGCCCGTCCCCGCGGTGCAGCTATCCTTATGTAGCAAGCCCCGCCGCACCCCCTCTCCGCCCGCGTGTTCACCCCAAACAGCGCTCCCCGACACCTTGATAAGGAAGCGGTTTGCGTATAAAATCCCATCTATCGTGCACTTCCCCTTCACACGTCTAAGGCGACTTCGCTACAACCCCGTGCTCCGCGAGATGGTGGCCGAATCCGCCGTCCATCCCTCGGACCTCGTCTACCCCATGTTCGTGGTTCCAGGCGACGGAGTAAGAGAGGAGATAGCCCCCATGCCTGGCATCTACCACCTCTCGATCGACAGGGCAATCGAAGAGGCGCGCCAGGTGCGTGATCTCGGTATACCTGCCGTCCTGCTGTTTGGAATCCCGGAGAGGAAGGACGCCGTGGGGAGCGAGGCGTACGCCGAAGACGGAATCGTGCAGAGAGCCGTCTCCGCCTTGAGAGAGAAGGTCGAAGGCCTTTTGATAATAACGGACGTATGCATGTGCGAATACACCAGCCACGGGCACTGCGGCGTCGTCGCGGATGGGGACGTAGACAACGACAGGACGCTTGAGCTGCTCGCCCGCGTGGCCGTCTCGCACGCGCGCGCGGGGGCCCACGTAGTTGCTCCCTCAGACATGATGGACGGCCGCGTCGCCGCCATCAGAAAGGCCCTCGACGAGCAGGGATTCACGCGCGTACCCATAATGTCCTACGCCGCCAAGTACGCATCTTCCTTCTACGGTCCGTTCCGCGAGGCGGCCCACTCGGCCCCCGGCTTCGGCGACCGGAGAAGCTACCAGATGCCGCCGCCCAACCTCAGGGAAGCGATGCGCGAGATAGAACTCGACGTGGCCGAAGGGGCCGACATCATAATGGTCAAGCCCGCGCTCGCCTACACCGATGTCATCCGCGAGGCGAGAGAGAGGTTCGACCACCCGATCGCGGCTTACAACGTAAGCGGCGAGTACGCAATGGTGAAAGCGGCCGCCGCCCACGGATGGATAGACGAGAACAGGGTTGTCGAGGAGTTGTTGCTGTGCATAAAGCGGGCCGGTGCCGACATCATCATCACCTACCACGCAAAGGACTTCGCCCGTGCCGCAGCCGCACGAAAGGGGTGAGCAGGCGGTGGAATACAAGATCGTGGAAGTAACGACCGTAACCGACGAGGATCTGGAGAGGGTGATAAACAAGTGGGTAAGCGAGGGCTGGCAGTTCGACACCATCCAGTTCGCCATGCGCGAATCGTCGAAAAGACCCGCCATGGCGTTCGTCATCTTCACCCGAAAGAAGAAAGAGCCCGAGAGCGGGAGATAGAGTCGAACCACGGCCCCCGGAGGCAGTGAGCGTCCCCCTGAGGAGTGATTGCTCCCACCACTCTATGGCCTTTAAAAAAGGACTCTCTCTGCGTGCTGATGAGGCTCTCTACGCCCAGGGACTTCGCCGCTCAAGTACACTTGACGAAAAACCCGACCGCCGCAAGGGTTCGCATCACTGGTTGAACCTCACGCCTGTCCCCACCCACCCCGGGCGCCGCTCAAAGAAGACCGAAGCCGCCCGTCCGCCGCTCCACCCCTCACATCCGAGGCCCCGCCGCCCGACGGCGCGTCCCGTCCAGTACCCCTCCATACCAGGTCGGCTCCGCATCCGCGAGAGCTAGGCCGCTCACCGTACCGCGGCTTGCGGCCTCGGGCCAACGTAAAGAGTTGAGCGGGGAAGGGTCACTTGTCCTGGGGGAACAGGTTGAGGCCCCCGTTTATCAGAATCACTCCCGCCACAACGAGGGCAATGCCGATAAGGCGTGTAGGGGTGAGCTTCTCACCGAGGAACGCAGCGGCGTAGAGAGCTGTAAAAAGGGGGAAGACGTTTACCAACGGTACCACCTTGGAGGGGGTTCCCATCTTGAGGGCGGTGAAGTAGATGTAGAGTCCGAGTATACCGAAGAAGCCGCCGATAAGAATGTAGCTCAGGGTGTAGAGCGACACCCCCACGATCTCTCGTTCGCGACCAGTGAAGAACGCGATCAAAATGAGCGTGATGGACGTCGCGACGGACCTGATGGTAAGGGCGACGAAAGACGTGGTATCGCGCAGGCTGAGCTTCTCGAAGATGGGGGCCACACCCCATACCATGGCACATAGCAGCGCGAGAACCACAACGGTATTCATGATAAGCCTCCATCATGCTGTAGCGGCAAACCCTCTCCTCAGCGGCGCCTCGCCGAACCGGACCGCAACAGCCTCTCTACACCATACAGCGTATCTACTTTAACTACCGCCCCGTCGCCGGCCGACGAGGCCCCGTCCCTCTGGAGAAGAACAGGCCGCAGCCCTGCCTCCCTGGCCCCCAGATAGTCGTTCCTCAGGTCATCACCCACGTGCAGGGCCTCGCCGGGAGCCGCTCCGTGACGGGCCAGCGCGCGTCGGAAGATCTCTGTGCTCGGCTTGGCGTAACCCGCCTCGCTCGATATCGTGATGGAATCGAAGTAGTCGGCTATGCCCAGCGTGTCGATGACCTCGTAGACACGGGAATCGAAGTTCGTAATCACACCCAACTCGAACCCCGACCCTTTGAGCGCTTTCAACACGGACGCGGTCTCGGGAAAGAGCTCCCAGGCCGAGGCACGGAACGTCTCGTAGAGGTCGTCGAAGAAGGAGTCAAAGGCAGCGAACATGCCGAGCTCGGAGAAAACCTCCTTGACGACACCATACCACCACCGCTTCTCCATATCGCGCCTGACGGAGCCGGAGTCCACATCGAACGCCAAGGGTGGAGCGGCGCGGAAGGCGCGCCCGAACGCACGGGAAATATCTTCGGGCCGAAACGAAGCGCCGTGGCGGCGAGCCACCAAGGCATACTGACGCCCTACACCCCCCCTGACTCGAAACAGTGTA
This sequence comes from uncultured Spirochaetia bacterium, assembly GCA_964639895.1. Lineage (GTDB taxonomy): Bacteria > Desulfobacterota_D > UBA1144 > Nemesobacterales > JADFKM01 > CAZXEJ01. Next base: position 20,561 of record CAZXEJ010000033.1, read on the forward strand.
TCGGCGGCATCGAAGAAGACCACCCTTACGGTACCGGGTAGGAGTTGAGACATGGGCATCTAACGATCTCCCTTCCCCTTCCGAATGGGATACCCGGCATCCGGGCCTGATAGGGACCGGAACCAGCCGGTGGACGCGACGCGGAGAAAACGGAGCAAATGGCGTGTCGAAGGGGGCGACACCGCAAAAATCAATTCAGGATCAGAGGGATAACGGCAATATCTCATGAAAAATCTAGCTACTCTAATGTGTTATGGTAGATATGCATGCTAACATGCGTCAAACACTAGATTTTATATCCCCCAACACCTCTTCCACCATCCTTTCGCGTTCACGTTTCTCATAGCCGGTCGAGAAATATATCGCCTTCGGATGGTGCACCACGATTGCGGCCGTACTGTGCTCGGGTACGAGCTGGTAGCCTTCGGTAAGTTCCACACCCAGCGCCTCCTTGGCACCGAGTATGCGCAACACGTCTTCCTGCTGGCGAAGATCTGGACACGCAGGGTAGCCCCACGAGTAGCGCAAGCCGCGGTCGGGAGCGATCCGCATCTCCTCTCTCACCCGCCTGTGCACCCACTCGGCCAGCCCTTCGGCCAGTTGGCTGGCGAAACCGGCCAGATAGTAGGCCTCCGTATAGTCGCCCCTGCCCTGCAGTTCCTCTATGCGCGCCGTAGCCTCGGGCCCGGCCGTCACCACCTGTAAACCCACGACGTCCATCCCCTCCGCCCGTTCCAGGAAGTAGTCGGTGAGACACAGGTGTCTCCTTCCCTGCTGGCGTGGGAAGCGCCACCTGGCGATCTCGTGCTCCCTGTCGTCGGGATCGAACACCACGAGCTCGTCGCCCTCGGCCGCCGCGGGGAATATGCCGTAGACGGCGCCGTAGCCGAGCCACCTTTTCTCTACGAGCTCGCGCTGCATGCGGCGCAGTCGGGGGATGAACTCCTTCTCTACAAGCTCACTCCACTCGGCCCCGCGCTTGCCCCTGCCGCCCCAGTGGAGCCGGAACAGTGTCTCGAGATCGAAACACCTCACCACCTCGTCGATCTCTATCTCGTCACGCCCCAGTACAACCACACCCCACCGCCTGGGCCGGGGAATCGAGGGCGCCCGAGGTACGGTCCTGGAGGTCGAGTCCCTACCCTCATCCGACGCCGACGAGGCCGCCGCGGCCTCGGGTGTCCGGCCCAACACATGTTTTCGCGCAGCCGCCTTCACCGATTCCACGAACGCATCGCGCTCGTCGCTCGTCAGCTTGTCCATCACGCTAAGTCCCTCGAAGGCGTCCTTGCAGTAGAACACCCCAGGCTCGTATTCCGTGTTCTCGCCGACGAAGAGTATCCTATAGCCGAACCTGCGGTTTATGGCCGCCCCGCCGATGAGCACGGGGAAGCGGTGACCGCGGCTGTGGAGCTCCTGGACGCAGATAGGCATCTGCTTGCTGGTGCTCACGAGCAGGGCGCTCAATCCGATGGCCGTGGCATCGTGCTCGACGGCGGCGTCGATGATGGTGTTCACCGGTACCTGCTTGCCGAGGTCCACGACCTTGTAGCCGTTGTTGGACAGGATCGTCCCTACCAGGTTCTTTCCAATGTCGTGGACGTCGCCGTAGACGGTCGCAAGCACGACGGTGCCTTTCTGCTGCCCCTCCTTACGCTCCAAGTAGCGTTCCAGACGGGCGACGGCCTTCTTCATCACCTCGGCGCTTTGCAGAACAAAGGGCAGTATCAGTTCACCGGCGCCGAACTTGTCGCCCACCTCCTTCATCGCGGGAAGCAGAACATGGTTCAACACCCAGACCGCATCCGACCTTTCGACGGCCAGGTCTATGAGCTCGTCTATACCTTCCTTTCTGCGGTGGACTATATGCCAGTGGATCTTATCGTAGACGTCCATCCCCTCCGTGGGATCGGACGGCTGTCCTCCAAGGGCGACCTCCTCGCCGCCGGTGCTCTCGAAGTAGGAGATAACCCTCGGCAACGCGTCCTCGTCCCTGTCGAACACCAGGGCATCAACCATCTCCCTTACGTCCGAGGGTATTTCGCCGTAGGGGATGACGTGGGCCGGGTTTATGATGGCCATATCCAAACCTGCCTCGACGGCGTGATGGAGAAACACGCTGTTTATCACCCTGCGCGCCGCAGGCGTAAGGCCGAACGAAACGTTGCTAACGCCGAGAATGGTATAGACACCGGGCAGGTTCTCCTTGACGAGCCTCACCCCTTCAAGCGTCTCCACGGCGGCGCGGCGCAGCTCCTTCTGTCCCGTCGTGACCGGAAACGTAAGGACGTCGAACACCAAGTCGTGGGGGTGCAGTCCATAGTCCGAGAGAGCGAGGTCGTATATCCTGCGCGCAACGGAAAGCTTGCGCTCGGCCGTCTGCGCCATCCCTTCCTCATCTATAGTGAGCGCAATTACGACGGCACCATGTTCCTTGACCAGCGGCAGCACCTGACGTACGCGCTCGAGTCCGTTCTCGAGATTTATGGAGTTGACGACCGCTCTTCCCCCGTAGGTCTCAAGAGCGGCCCTTATGACGGTCGCTTCCGTCGAATCTATCACCAGCGGCGCCGAGACCGATGCGGCAAGCAGCTTTACGACGCGGGCCATCTGCTCGGCCTCGTCCTCTCTCTCGGTGAGGGCCACGCAGACGTCGAGAGCATGGGCGCCGGCGTCGATCTGTTCCCTTGCTATCTCGACCAGTGCGTCGTATTCGCCCTCCAGAAGGAGCCGCTTGACCTTGCGGCTGCCCTGGGCGTTCAGCCTCTCGCCCACCAGCAACGGCTTGGGCTCCTGGTCGAGCTCCACCGCTGCTACGGGGCTTGCTATCCTAGGGGTCCGATCCGGCTCCCCCGGCCTGTGGGACCATGGATTTTCCCCCTCCACCATGGCCACTATTGCTGCAATGTGTTCCGGCGTAGTCCCACAGCAGCCGCCTACGATGTTGCAGCCCAACTCCTTTACGAAATCGGCGAGCATTGAGGCCATTGGTTCCGGCTCCATCGGGTAGACGGCCTCGCCGTCCACGTTCCGAGGCAACCCGGCGTTGGGTATGGCTGAGACAGGAAGATCGGTGTGGGTGGTGAGGTATCTCACGGGATCGCGCATGTAGTCGGGTCCGGTCGAACAGTTGAGCCCAATCACGTCTATGCCAAGCGGCTCCAGTATGGTAAGCACCGCCCCGATCTCTGTTCCGAGCAACATTCTGCCCGTAACGTCAAGCGTGACCTGCACTTGAAGGGCCGCATTTACACCCGCCTCTTCCATTGCCAGCTTTATTCCCCTTACGGCGGCCTTGACTTCCAGAATGTCCTGGCTGGTCTCGACGAGCAATATGTCGACACCGCCCTCGAGCAGAGCGAGCGACTGCTCGCGGAACACCTCCACCAGTTCTCCGTACGTGATGTCACCCAGTGTGGAATCGGTCGATGAAGGCAACTTGCCCGAGGGGCCCAGTGAGCCGGCGACGAAACGTGGCTTGTCGGCCGTGGAGAAACGGTCGGCTACGCGCCTTGCCAGCTCGGCCGAGGCACGGTTCAGTTCGGCCACCCTGTCGTCGAGACCGTATTCGGACAGAGTGATCCTGTTTGAACGAAAGGTGTTCGTCTCTATTACATCCGCCCCTACGGCAAGGAAAGAGGCGTGTATCTCTTCGATGAGATCGGGTCTGGTGACGGACAGGATATCGTTGCACCCTTCGTAGCGTTCCCCACCGAAATCAGACGCAGAAAGGCCATAGCGCTGTATCGAGGTGCCCATTGCACCGTCGAATATCACTACGCGCCGCCTCAGAGTATCCAGGTAACGTTTCGCCCTGTCCATCGCGATTTAACAATAGCCCCAACCAGAAAAGACACTAATCTAGCGGGTCCCAAAGGGACCCGCGGGCAAACCATACGACAAAAAGATAATGATACCATAGTTGATACACCCGATGGGAGGTGGAATGGGTGGTGATTGGACAACCGCAAAGAAGCCCTGATCGGGAAGCGGCGGGGATGCACGCAGCGGAAGCAAGGAGTAACGGTGGAAGTAAAACGGTCCTCGTCTAGGAGAAGGGCGTATCTGTAAAATATCGAAGCCTACACCGTAGCTGCGCCACAGGTAATCATCCAAGGCCACGAACCATCGGTGTTGACAGATGACTTAACGTCGGTGACAAACACGGTGCACCGCGAGAAAACATGATAACCATCTGTCGCGAAAGTGATTAGACAGAGTGTAACAATAAGGAGCCACCATGAGTCAGCATCATAGTCGCGCGGCCCGAATGGAAGGTCACGATACAGACAGGTGGATGACCCTTGTATGAAGAGTAAGCCGCACACCGAGGGATACCGGCGATAGGTGACAAAAGGAAGGCTATGTGCGCGACGGTTCCTACGTACATACAGCCATACAGCCTAGGCATAAAGAAAGAGGAGCTTTGTATATTTGCATAAATGATTATAACATACCATCTAACCCTAGAAATTACCTTAGATATTATAAAGTGTAAAATCCGGTAGTTGAAACCACTATTTAACACTATACATAAAGTTCAACAATGCACGTCGTCATTGATATTATCATGTATCACGAACTATCCGGCCGGCTGCGGATTTCGACTTGACTTGAAACGGCATCCCGTCCATCTAATTCAACGCGGTCCTTCGCTTGAGTATGAAGTTCATGGAGTTCGGAGTTCCCTGCTTATAGTTGATGTAAACGCACAGGGCCTTACAAAAAACAACCAGACGCGGAGCGGGCCACAGGTCCGGTCCCTCCCCTACGCTCCTACGACTGAGCAGATTGCTAGATAATCCCGATTTCCCCTAAGATCAAGATAAATCAGGCCTGTGCACCCTGATTCCCAGGGATACTTCTACGATGAGGGACAGTGCTGCACTATCGACACTCCTACCATCTATCGGCAGACTACGACATCCAAAAGCACCCCTACTGAGAAGAGGGAAGGATTATCTCAACCTATTTGTTTTGCGCATAGCCACAATATCAACTTTGCAAAGTGATTATGAGTAAACGGTTAAGACGTCGGCAGAAACCACCCATTCTGGGTCGTGGGTGCTCTGGAAACCTGATTTTTAAAAGATTGATGAACAAGAGCGATTCAAACCTCAAAGGTTGTACTCTTAACCTTCAATCCGGACATCTTTATGGGTGAATTGTGACACCGTTTC
>CAZXEJ010000034.1:0-24324 GCA_964639895.1 uncultured Spirochaetia bacterium
GGTAGAATGGGCCTCAGTATACGGGCCGCCCCGGGGGAGGTCAACTCAGCGCTCCTTCGGCGTGCGGCACTCGTTCTAAGCCCCTGAGCCCGGGGATTGCAGAAGCTCTCGGATGCGCCGTAAGGCTTCCTCGAGCTTGGCGGCGTCGGGGCCTCCGCCCTGGGCGAAGCGCGGGTTGCCTCCGCCCTTCCCGCCCACGACTTGAGCGGCCTGCCGCACCAGATCCCCTGCTTTGATGGAGTCCGTGAGGGAATCGTCCACCTTTGCGACGAAGACGGCCCGGCCGTTTTGCTCCGTCCCCAACAGGACGATGCCCTTGTTCAGCCCGTCGGCCAGAAGATCCGCCAGCTCCTTGAGGCCTTCGACGTCCACCTCCACGCGGTCGACGACGAACTCGTAATCGTCAGCGCGCCCGCGCTTGGCCAGAAGCCCGTCTCTCAGCCGACGGAGTCGCTCCCGATGCAGCTTTTGAAGCTCCTCTTGGAGGCGCTCTCGCTCCTCCAGGAGGGCCTCGAGCTTCTTGAGCAACTCGCCCTCGGAGGCCCGCAGCCGGGCGGCGGCGTCCCGCAGAAGTCGCTCCTTCTCCTCGAGATAGCGCAGGAGGTTGTCGCCCGTGGCTACATACACCCGGCGCACTCCGGCGGAAACCCCTTCTTCCCGCACGATCTTGAAGAGGCCGATCTCCCCCGTGCGCTTCACGTGGGTCCCGCCGCACAGCTCGATGCTGAAGGGCTTTCCGTTCTCATAGATGGAGACGACGCGCACCTTCTCTTTGCCTTGGTAGTCCTCGGGGAAGAGAGCCATCGCACCCTTCGCTTTGGCCTCCTCCAGAGGCTCGAAGGAGATCTGCACGGGGCGGTCGCCCAGAATGATCTCGTTGGCCAACGCCTCGATGTGCTCGATCTCCCCGTCCGTGAGGGGCGCAAAGTGCGTAAAGTCGAAGCGCAGCTCGTCGGGGGCCACCAACGACCCCGCCTGGATGCCCCCCTTGTGCCCCAGCACCTCCCGGAGCGCGGCGTGGAGGATGTGGGTGGCCGTGTGATTGCGCTGGGTCCGCTTGCGGCGCTCGATATCCACCTTCAGCAGGCAGCGATCCCCCTGGGAGAAGGAGCCCCCGAGCACCTTCACCCGATGGTAGAAGACCCCGCGGGCGTCCTTCCGGACGTCTATAACCCGGGCCCTTCCGGGGCGCGTGCGGTTCTCGATCCCGCCTGTGTCGGCCACTTGTCCCCCGCCCTCGGCGTAGAAGGGCGTCTGAGTCAGCACGAGTTGTCCCTCCGCCCCTTGGGCCAGCTCGCCCACGGGCTCTTGACGCTCGTCCAACAGGGCAAGCAGTTCGCCCTCCGACTCGAGGCGCTCGTAGCCTACGAACTTGGTAGGGGGAACGTCGAGTTTTGCACCCTTGGCGAAGACGGCCGTCTCTAGAGGCGAGGCCTGCTTGGAGCGCTCCTTCTGCTTTTGCATCTCGCGCTCGAAGCCCGCCCGATCCACCGTGAAGCCCCGCTCGCGGGCGATGTCCTCCACGATCTGGATGTGAAAGCCGTGCGTGTCGTGGAGGAAGAACGCCTCCTCGCCCGTGATCACCCGCTCGCCCTTGCGCTCCTTCTTCGCGAAGAGCTTCTCGATCCACTCCATGCCCGCCTGATACGTGCGGGCGAAGCGCTCCTCCTCCTGGGCGATCGCCTTCAGGATGAACTCCTGTCGCTCCCGCAGCTCGGGGTAGAAGTCCCCCATCGTCGCGATCACGGCCTTTGCCACATCGCCCAAGAAGGACCCTTCGAGCCCCAGCTTCTTCCCGAAGCGGATGGCGCGGCGGATGAGCATCCGCAGCACGTAGGAGCGCTCCTCGTTCCCGGGCACCACCCCGTCGGCGATCAAGAAGGTCATCGCCCGCCCGTGATCGGCGATCACGCGATAGGGGACGATGTTCTCGCGCATCTGGCCTTCGGAGTGGCCCGTGAGCTTCCGGATCTGCTCCATCAGGGGCCGAAAGAGGTCCGTGTCGTAGTTCGTGGGAGCGCTCTGGACCACCGACGCGATGCGCTCGAGGCCCATCCCCGTGTCCACGCCGGGCCGGGGCAGCGGGGTCCTTGAGCCGTCGGGGGCCTGGTCGTACTGCATGAACACGAGGTTCCAGATCTCGAGCCACCGCCCGCAGCCGTTGTCCAGCGCCACGGAGCAGTCGGGCTCCTTACACGTGCAGAACTCCTGCCCCCAGTCGTAGTGGATCTCGCTCGTGGGGCCGCAGGGACCGACGTCCCCCATGCTCCAGAAGTTCGTGGCATCGCCCATCTTCAGCACTTGCTCCTCGCGGACGCCGGGGATCTCGAGCCAGTACCCGGGCGCTTCCTCGTCGTCTTGATGAACCGTGAAGACCAACCGCCGGGGGTCGACGCCCAGCACGTTCACGACGAACTCGTAGGCGTAGCGGATCGCCTCGCGCTTGAAGTAGTCGCCGAAGGAGAAGTTCCCCAGCATCTCGAAGAAGGTGTGGTGGCGGGGTGTATGGCCCACGTTTTCTAGGTCGCTGTGTTTGCCGCCTGCTCGGACGCATTTCTGGCACGATGCGGCCCTCACGTAGGGCCTCTTCTCGAGGCCGAGGAAGACGTCCTTGAACTGCACCATGCCGGCATTTGTAAAGAGCAACGTGGGGTCGTCCTTGGGGACGAGCGGGGAGCTCTTGACGACGGTGTGGCCGTGCCCTTTGAAGAACTCTAAAAAGGTGCGTCTTATCTCGGAACTCTTCATGGCAGTATAGGGGACGGAGCGGCTTCGGCCGCCGCGGCGGCATGTCTAGGCAGGGCGGCTGAAGTGGTGCGGCGGTGCGCGGCCGCGTAGCGGGCGGCCAGCATGCCGCACGCGCCCAGGATGTCCCTGCCGCGGCTCTTGCGGATCATGGTTCTGATGCCGCTTGCAATCAGTATACGCTGGAACTCCTCCACCCGGTGCCTGGGGGGCGCCTTGTAGCCCAGCGACGGCACTTCATTGAGCGGTATGAGGTTCACCATGCATCTTATGCCCACAAGCAGAGAGGCCACCTTACGGGCGCATTCGTCCGAGTCGTTGATGCCGTCTATGAGCACGTATTCAAACGTCACACCCTTGCCCCTCGGTGATGGATAGCGCGATGCGGCTTCGAGCAGCTCGGTTATGGGGTATTTCCTGTCGACCGGCATGATGCTAGCCCGCAGCTCGTCGTCCGGGGCGTTAAGGGATATCGAAAGGTTGACGGGAACTCTCTCGGCGAGGGCGTAGATGGCCGGTACCAGACCGCAGGTAGACACCGTGATGCGGCGGGGCGAGAGACCGAGGAAGTCCTTGTGGGTAAGGATTTCGAGCGAAGCTATCGTGCCCTCGAGGTTGTCTAGCGGTTCGCCCATTCCCATGTAGACGATGTTCGTGATCCGCGCCTCCTCGAGCCGTCCCACCGTCATGTACTGGCTCACTATCTCGCCCGGCGTGAGGTCGCGCTTCTTGCCGAGGGTGCCGGTGAGGCAGAACGTGCACCCCATGAGACAGCCCACCTGCGTGGAGACGCATAGGGTCGTGCGGTCGCCGTCGGGTATGAGCACCGACTCGATGCGCTCGCCGTCGGAAAGCTCGAACAGGTATTTCACCGTACCGTCGGCCGAGATCGAGCGTCCGGCCGGCACAAGGTTGCGCACGCACGCCCGGAGCTCGAGCTCCCGTCGCGCGTCGACGGGCAGGTCGGTCATGGCGGCAAACTCCGTCTCGCCCTTGCGGTAGACCCATTTGGCGAGCTGGGTCGCCCTGTAGGGCTCAAGGCCCAGCACCTCCACCATCCACGAGCGCAGAGCTTCCGGAGAGAGATCCAGTATGTTGACCTTGCTCACATCCATAATTCTACCCAAGCCGCACCTTACGGGCGAAACCATACTCACGCCAGCGTGGGGCGCCGTGGGTGCGTGCGGGGACGGTTGGACCGCCGCCTTCGGCGCGGGCGTCTCAAACCTCGACCACCCCCTCCTCGACAGCCGTTATCGAATACACCTTGCCCTCGTCGAAAGAGTATTCCTTGACGTCGACGTAGTCCTTTACGGCCTCGTACACAGACGGAGAGACCATGACCTTCCAGCTCGTCATGGAGTTGCTTATCCTCCTTGCGGCGCGAAGCAGCTCCTTTACGTTGTGCGGCATGCCGGTGTCGCGGTTGAAGGGGACTTCTCTGGCGTCGATACCCACGCGGCCGCTTACGGCCTTGGCGGCGCCGAGCTGGGCGTCCTTGTTCATCTGGGCCAGCCTCTGCAGTATCTCCACCCCCGCGCACACGGCTCGAAGCTCGGGTTTGTCCAGCTGACGAGGGGCGTTGAAGAAGGCCACGATCTCGCTCTGGAACACCGCCTCCAGCGTGCCGCCGTACTTGTTGATTATGGACGTCGCCTCCTCGCGGAAGCTTTTTAGGAACTGGTCGAACCTCTCCCGGTCGCCTCCCTCTTCGACTTCGTCCACGTTCGATATCCTGTTTACGAAGGTCACTATCCTCCTCTTTTCCCCCATCGTCTCCTGCGGGGTCTGTATCACCTGGGGTTCGAAAGGCGAGGCGGCCTGTTTGGGGCTGGCGGCGGCCTTCTCGAGGCGTCGGGCGAGCTGGTCGCGCATGAGGTTGAAACTTCGGTACAGGTCCTTGACCTCCGTTCCCTGAGACGCCACCTCGTTCTCGTCCAGCGTGACGCCGTAGTCGCCCCCGGCGATGGACCGCATGGCCCTTGCCGCTTTCATCAACGGCAGCGCGCTGTCGATGTAGGCGGTCGAGCGGAGCACCAGGAAAAGGATCGTTATGGCCGCTGAGACCAGCAGCGAGTAGAGAAGGGGTTTCTTGATGTGCTCGCTCAGACTGGACTTCCTCAGCCCCAGCACCACGGTGTGGTCGTTGTGGTAGGGGAAGGTGAACTTCTTCATGTCGGGGCGGTTCTTGACCCCGTAGCTCTGGCGCACTACGCCGTTGGAATCTATGAGGCTTACGTAGATGATGTCGGGGCGCTGGCGTACGAGCTGTTGCGCCGCCTGTGAGAAGACGGGATTGGCCAGGAAGTAGTCCTCTATCTCGCGTGCCTTCTCCTCGAGCGAGGCCGACGTGTAGTGGTACGCGCCCACCAACGAGGTGGCCGCGGCGGCGGCGAAGATGAGTAGGACGACGAGGGCTGTTTCTCTGAGTCTGGGAGACACGTTTCTAATGGTCCGGGGTTTTTTCGATCGGGCCACTCCGGCCGCACCACATGGGATCAAACCAAATTTACTGGATGGGAGGTGAATAATCAATAGGCGTGGACGCGTGCCCCTGCCCCGGAGGCCGGGCCGGAATGGGTGCTCATACAGAATCCCGCGCCCCCTGCCCTGGCCGCGCCTTGGGGGGTGGAGACCCGGCTGTATACCTATGAGGGTGTGGTTACTGGATGGGGTTTACCACGACGAGCGTTCTTCCCTTCTTCGTCCTGCGGAACCCCACTACTCCGTCCTGGAGGGCGTAGATGGTGTAGTCGCGGCCGATCCCCACGCCCGGGCCGGGGTGGAACGTTGTGCCGCGCTGCCTTACGATTATGTTGCCGGCCCGCACGATCTGGCCCCCGAACTTCTTGAGGCCCAGGCGCTTGCCCGCGCTGTCGCGTCCGTTCCTCGAACTCCCACCTGCTTTCTTATGGGCCATGGCTTCTCTCCCTGTCGTTCAACGCGTAATTTCTACTATCCTTACGGTGCTCATGAGCTGTCGGTGGCCCTTCTTCCTCCTGTAGCCCTTCCTGCGCCTGAACTTGAACACCACCACCTTGGGTCCCTTGGTCTCCCCCAGCACTTCGCCCTTGACCGTGGCACCGGGTACGGTGGGCGTGCCGACGCTCACGTTGCCGTCGTCGTCTTCAACAGTGAGCACCTCTTCGAACACGACGCTCTCGCCGGCCTGCTTGTTCAGCCTCTCAATCGAAATGACGTCTCCGGGCCTTACGATGTACTGTTTTCCCCCTGTCCTTAGTACGGCCAGCATGGTGCTATCCTCCGCGTCGTATTACAGCTTATTTTTGCCTGAATTTCACGCGAAAGTCAACCACTCCTCACGACTGGGCCGGGCCGCCCTTGAGCGCGAACACCGAGAGCGCCCGGTAGCGTGACCCCTGGGGCAGGGTGATGCTCTCCATCACGGCCAGACGCTCGACCGTTCCCCGGACGGCCTCGGGGCGGGGTAGGGGAGGGCGTATTGATACGCGTCCCTTGGCCCGCGCCACCGTAATGTGCGGGACGAACTCCCTACGGTCGGGCTCGACGCCCTGCTCGGCGAGAATGGAGTCTAGTCGCCGCTTGAGCAGCATCAGGCTTCGAGTCGAGTTGAACTCGTAGTACAGCACCCGCGGCTTGTGCATGCCGGGAAAACCCCCGATCGGTCCAATGGTGAAGGGTATGGGTTCGAACTCCTCGGCGCACTCCCGTGTGGCCTCGAGGGCGTGCCGGAGGGTCCGCTCGCCGATGCTGCCTAGGAACTTGAGAGTCACGTGGAACTTTTGCGGGCTCTCCCACTTGACCCCAGTGATCCTGGGCCTGACCGAGTGCTGGTGCCGTCCGAGCACCTGGATCACGTCGTCGGGAAGAAGGACCGCAATGAATACCCTCATCGCCCGAAACCGCCTCGGCGTTTTCGCGTGCGGGTGCTACCTGCACCAGGTGGGAAACAGCTTGCCCCCGCCCCGCGTGAGTCTGGTGGTGTTTGAACCGTTCAGATACATCATGTATATGTCGTACGCGCCGTCGCGGTTGGAAGCGAAGGTTATCCAATGGCCGTCCGACGACCAGGACGGGTTCTCGTTGCGCCTCCACGCCCAGGTGAGCCTCTCCTCGCCGGTGCCGTCGGGGTTTATGGTGAAAATGTTGGCTTCGCTTCCCTCGACCCTGACGAACGCTATCTTGTTTATGTTCGGATTTGGAGACCATGCGGGATCGGTGTTGTAGCCGTGAGGCGTGATCAGCCGCTGATTGCTACCGTCCGCGTTCATGACGTATATCTTGGGCGAGCCTGTCTTATCCGATACGAACGCTATCTTGGTGCCGTCGGGCGACCAGGTTGGGGAGACCTCGATGTGATGGCTTCGCGTGAGGTTGCGGCCATTGCGGCCGTCGGCGTCGGCCACGTATATGTCTGCTCCCGCACTGAAGGCGATCTTGGTGCCGTCGGGCGACCATGCCGGGCTCTGATCGAGGCGGAAGCCGCGCGTAAGGCGCACCTCCCTTATACGCGGTATGAGGTAGAGAACGTAGATGTCCTGGTCCCAAACCTTGTCGGAGTTGAACACCACCTTGTCACCCTTCCTCGAGCAGTTGGGAGAGAGGACGAGGGCGTTGTGGCTCGTCAGGCGTCGCACGTTCATGCCGTCGTAGTCCATTATGAAGAGGTCTCGCCTGCTCTTCGAGGCGGCCCCGACGTAGACGATTTTCGACGTGTAGAACCCTTCTATTCCGGTCAGTTCCTTCAGCGTGAGATTGGCGAAACGGTGGGCTGCTTCACGCACCCTGTTTGTGCTTGCGTCGTAGAACCTTCCCACGAGCGGCTTCTCCTCGACCACGCTGTAGAGCCTCACGGCCACCTCGATGCGCCCGTTCTTGGACCTGTACTCACCCTTGACCAGCGCGTCTATCCCCTGCTCGAACAGGGTGTCGAAGTCGATCTCCCCCCTTACGGGCACGGGCGAGGGGCGCACCTCGAAGAGGCCCGACACCGTAAGGTCGTGCCGCAGCACGTCGGCGAACTCCTTGGCACGGGGATCTTTCTCCGTATCGACGGCGAACAGGTCGGGTACGGCCACGACCACCTTTTTGACGATGGGCCCTTCGATCGGAGGGACGATGAGCCGTGCGCCGGATGGAGCGGCGGCCAGCATCGCCATTACGATGAACAGCAACGTCGTGGTGATGGTTCTCAGGTTCATACGGCTAGGACTCCTGCGGGCGTGGAGGCCGGAGCGCCGCTCGCCGTCACCAGCGTCCGTGTGCGGTCGCCGTGCGTTTGGAGGCCGCTTTGGGATCGCCTGCGACGGGGCCTGGCCGGCCGATGCTCTATAATATAAAGTTGGTGGCCCATAAGTCAAAGGCACCCTCCACGGTGAAGGGGTGTGAGCAGGGCCGTCACCGTGTGCATTGGATGCAAGTGTCTCGATCCCTAAAGTATCTCCCCTCCCGGGACCGCGCCGAGCGGCGTAAACGATTGGACGGGGTAGAGACGGCCGCCGCCGCAAGTGAACTGCGCTTATCGTGTACACATGGGTCGACATAGTTATCGACGGCGCCGCCGGCGCTGGAGGGATGGGTGTGAGATCGGCGGCCCGCATGTGGGGTTGCCGAGCGTCGGTGCTTGGCATCCTAAGCGGGTACACTCGCGCGCAGCGAGGGGGGGGTGGCTGTTGCACATGGGCTCGGGCCGGGCGAGGAGCAAGGGGTTGGGTTTGGAGGGAGGGAGGGGTAAGCGGGTGTCGTCGTGGCAGTGCACTCGCCCCTGGAGGTGTACTACCTCAAAGGTAACAGGGGTGCGGTCCACTAGCCTCGACACGGTGCTGAATCCGCTTCTCCGACGGGTTGGGAGTGTTGCGTTGTGCATCCGGCACGCGCAGGGCCTCCGTGCCGCCGCGGGCGAGGGGTGTTAGCCGTCTTCCAGCTCGACGTTCCAGTAGGAGACATCGACGAAGCTCAGGAACGGCTCCCATTCCTTGTACTTTACGGCGTGTACCGAGAGGTTCGACAGCGGATTCCACTGGGGCATCTTGGGCTTGCGCAACAGCTTCATGCCGGCGGCCTTAGGTGTTCGTCCGCCTTTTTTCACATTGCACTTGCTACAGCAACAGACGATGTTCTCCCACACCGTCGTGCCGCCCAGTGAGCGGGGGATGACGTGGTCGAGGGTGAGTTCCGAGCGGTCAAACCGCTTGCCGCAGTACTGGCAGGTGTCCTCGTCCCTGCGGAATATGTTTATCCTGTTGAATTTGACCACCCGCTGCGGCATGCGGTCGTAGCGCAGTAGTATGATGACACGTGGTATCTTTATGACGGCCGAGACGGTGCGAATGACGTCGCCGTGGGCGTATTCCTGCTTGAGCCTGGATATCTCGGCCCACGATTTGAAATCGTAGGTCTCGTACTCCTCGCCCACGGCCTTGGCGGTGCCGCAGTAGAGCATGATGAACGCCCTTCTCCCGTTGGTCACCGTGATGGGCACGTAATTCTTGTTTAGCACCAATACGGGCGAGGTTATCATTGCCGCTGTTGAATCCCGGCCCCTCCCTCCTGACTGCGACTCGGAGAACGGGGTGCCGCCGCGACGGAGCCTCGGCCACCTACGGCAGGAGCGACGGGATCCCCGGCCGTCGGCATGGGCGCGGAGGGACTGGATTGGAGCCGTGAGGTACCGGGTCCTTCAGCATGTTATGATAATTGACATTCGCTATGAAATCAACGTGTGTCAGGCGCGATCGCGCTTGAGGAGAATGTGAAGCCATGGAACCCATGACCGTGCTTTTCGTATCCCAGTTGTTGCTGTGGGTGGCGGCCTTCGCGGTGCTGGTGAAGGCCTCGGCCTCGTTGGGTAGGTTGCATAGAGAACTCGACCGCGTAGACGGGGACGAGGATGCGTGAGTGTGGTCTTTGCCGCTTGAGGGCCCGCGTCCGGTGTTTGCGCGCGGGCTGAGATCGGGGCGGGCAGGCGGCACGGGCGCCTGACCCCGGGAGAGCCCGCGGGTTTCGGACGCCGCCCCCACACCCCTGCGCCTCTGCCCTAAGCGGTCCCGGCTCCCTTATGGGGAGGTGCCCCTTGAAGCCGCGTGCATCCGGACTGGAGTCGGCGCTTGCCTGAGACGCAACGATGGAGTCGCTCCGAGACGACATCTCCCTTTCGGACCTTTCCCTGGCGCTGCTTACAGGCATCGCCTATCCCGTCCTGTTCGTGGTTCCTCGTCTTGGTATCGCCGCCTTTCTTCTGTTCTTGCCGCTTCTTACCGCCCTTCGCGGCAAGAGACCGCGGCAGGCCTTCCTGCTGGGACTGGCCGCCGGCACGGCGGCCAACTTCGCCGGCCAGTACTGGCTCATCGGTACTTTGACCCGATTCGGCGGCTTCCCATTGGCCGCCTCCGCACTGTTCCACCTCGTGCTCAGCCTCTACGAGGGGCTTATGTTCGCCGTGGCCTCGTACCTAACCGTTAGACTTCGCCTCACCACCCCTATCACCCCCGTGCGGTCTGTTGTGTTCGCGTCCCTTTGGACCTCGCTCGAATTCCTCTTCCCATACCTCTTCCCCTACGGGGTGGCGAACCTTCTCGTCGACTACACGTCGCTGATTCAGGTGCTCGACCTATTCGGCCTCTACGCATTGGGGTTCGTAGTCTACTTGGTCAACTACGCGCTCTACGGCCTGCTTCCGGTCCGGGGCAGTCCCCGCACCATCGCCCTCGGTACGATCGCCCTGGCCGCGGCGGCCGTCCTCTCGGTGGCCGCCTACGGGGTGCTCCGGCTCGGCCAGGTGGAGCGCCTCATCGGTTCCGCGCCCTCGATCACGGTGGGAGTGGTTCAGGGAAACTTCGACTACATGATGAAGACCCAGGTGAACGAGCGCGAGATGACGGCTGTCTACGACGAGATGTCGCGTGCCCTGGCTCCCCACCGACCACGACTTGTGATATGGCCCGAGACGGCGGTGCAGGCCTGGATTAGCACGGATGCCACGTTCTTCGGCCGCGACGAGGCCCCTTTCGTACCCTCCATGGACGATACCTACTTCCTCGTGGGTGGTCTGGCCTACGAGGTTCCCCCCGAGGGGGACTTGAGGCACGGGGTGCGCCAGTACAACGTGGCCGTGCTGGTTGACCCGAAGGGTACAATCGTGGGGATGTACCGCAAGATGAAGCTCCTTCTCTTCGGCGAATATTTGCCGTTCTCTTCCATCTTCCCCGCCGTCAAGAGGCTCAGCCCCGCATCGGGCGATTTCACGCCCGGCACCGAATACACCGTACTCACCGCGGGCGATGATGCCCTGCGCATAGCTCCGCTGATATGTTACGAGGACATTCTGCCGCCCCTTACGCGCCGCTTCGCTGCCCGTGGTGCCACGTTGCTCGTCAACCTTACGAACGATGCCTGGTTCGGCCGCACCGTCCAGCCCTACCAGCACCTCCGGCTCTCCGTTCCCAGGGCCGTGGAGACGAGGCGCTACCTGGTAAGGGCTACCAACACCGGGATCAGCGCCGTCGTGGACCCTGCGGGCAGGGTCGTTGTGCGTAGCGGTCTCTTCACCAGGGAATCGCTCGTTGCCGAGGTGGGATTGATCGAGGATTCGACCCTCTACACAAGGGTGGGGGACCTGTTCGCTTGGGCCTGTGTGATATGGGTGGTCCTTTGGGTGGCCTTCTACGCTGCGGGGGCAAGGGCGCGCCGCAGGGCCGAGAGGAAGTAGTCGTTCTCTTCGGGTGATCCCACGGTCACGCGCAGGCATCCCTCGAGCACGCCGGGTGAGCTCAGGTTGCGCACCAGCACCCCTTGCTCCACGAGCCGCTCGAAGACACGGTCTGCGTCTCCTACGCGCATCAGTATGAAGTTGGCGTCGCTCCTGTAGGGGAGCACGCCGTCGATGGCCTTCAGCGCTTCCCAGATCCGCATCCTTTCCCTTACCACCTCGGCGACCCTCTCCCTTATGAATCCCGGGTGGGTGAGAACCACCAGGGCCACGGCTTGGGTAAGGGAGTTTATGTTGTAGGGGAGCCTCACCTTGTTCATCTCCCGGAGGAGTGCTGGGTCGGCCACGGCGATGCCAAGCCTCAGCGAGGCGAACCCTATCTTCGACATCGTCCTCAGCACGATTAGGTTGGGATGTTTGTCGAGGAGCCCCAGTACGGAGCGGCCGGCGAAATCGGCGTATGCTTCGTCCACGACCACTACGCCGCGGGCGGCCTCGAGCACGGCCTCTATCCTGTCCTTGGAGAACAGGTTGCCCGTCGGGTTGTTGGGGCTTGCGAGAAAGACAGCGTCTGGGTCATTGCGCTCAATCGCTTCAAATATGGGCCCGGTGGCGATGTCGAAGTCCCCGTCGAGCGGGACTTCCACCCTCTCCAGCCCAAGGGCGGCCGCCGTGATCGAGAACATTGAGAACGTGGGAACGGGGTAGAGCACCTTGCCCGTGCCCGCCGAAAAGGTGGTCATGGCGATCGAGATGAGCTCGTCCGAGCCGTTACCGAACAGGATCGAACCCTCGTCCACCCCTAGGAAGGAGGCCGCCGCGGCCTTGAGCCTGCGTGCCTCGGGGTCGGGATAGCGGTTGACCTCTACCGCTGCGAGCGCTGCCGAGGCCATCTCGGCCACGTCGTCGGGCAGCGGATAGGGGCTCTCGTTACCATCGAGCTTGACCTTGCACGGATGGTCGGGCACGGAGTAGGGCTGCATTGCACGGATTTCTGCGCTCACCCTACGCCCTACTATGTCGTCAACCGTCTTGGGGTTGCTTTGTTTACGTCTCACGATCCACCTTCCACGCCGCTCGCAGCGTCGATCGGCGTCTTCACCCTTTGCCGGCAGCCGACCCTTGAAGCGCCGGCCCGTCCCGCCTCATGGCCGCATCCACTCCACAGCCCTTGCGGCTTAAGCCTGGCCTTATCGTCGTCCCGCATCAGCAACCGCCTACGCCGCCACCGCCGTCGCCGCACCGCTGTCTTGCCCCCTTCGCCGTTGCGGAGGAGCCTATTTGCCGCTGTCGCCTCTTCCGCCCTGCCCCCGACTGTCCGGGCCTAGACCACCGGCGGCCGCCTGTTCTGTCCGACCCTCGGTCGGCGAAGCGCCCCACCCACGGGCTGCCGCCCGAACATCGGTTGCCGTACCGCCCGCTTTACCCTGTCGTGGGGGGGTGGGTGTCGTGCGGCCCGCCTCCCCTCTACGGCCATCGTCCTCAAGACCGGCGCTTTCCTTCCATCCTCACCCTAACGCTCAGCGCATGTGCTTCGAGCCCCTCGCTCTCGGCGAGCCTCATTACGCAGTCGGCCAGTTCGTCGAACCCTCGCTCGGATATCGATATGAGGCTCGGGAACTTGAGAAAGTCCAGGACCCCGAGCGGCGAAGCGAACCTCGCCGTTCCACCAGTGGGCAGCACGTGGCTCGGGCCGGCCACGTAGTCACCGAAGGCCTCCGTCGAGGCGGGTCCCAGGAACACCGCTCCCGCGTGTCGTATGGAGGGCAGGAGCGAGTGGGGATCGGTGATGCATATCTCCAGGTGCTCGGGCGCGAAGGCGTTGGCGACGCGGGCACAATGGGCGAGTGTTGGTACGACGAAGATGCGGCCGCGGCTCGAGAGGGCCTTGCCCGCTATGTCGCGCCGTGGAAGCGTGGCGAGAAGCCCCTCCACCTCTTCGCTCACCCTCTGGGCGTAGTCGCGCGAGGTGGTCACCAGCACGGCCACGGCATCTTCGTCGTGCTCGGCCTGGGCCAGTAGGTCGGCTGCCACCCACTTTGGCGGGGCCGAGCCGTCGGCGATGATCAGCACCTCGCTCGGGCCCGCTATGGAGTCGATGTCGACGTCGCCGTAGACGATCTGCTTGGCCTTGGCCACGTACTTGTTTCCGGGGCCCACGATCTTGTCCACGCGGGGTATCGACTCCGTCCCGTAGGCCAGGGCCGCTACGGCCTGGGCGCCGCCCACCTTGTAGACGGACGAGGCCCCCGCAATGCGGGCCGCCGCAAGGACGGCCGGGTTGGGCTCACCGCCCGGACAGGGGGTTACGACCACCGTCTCCTCTACGCCCGCCACTACGGCCGGTATCACCGTCATGAGTACCGTCGACGGATACGCTGCCTTGCCCCCCGGCACGTATATACCTGCCCGCTCAATCGGCCGCACCAGCCACCCGAGCTCGTTGCCCAGGTTGTCGGTGTAGGCCAAACTCGAGAGGGTCTTGCGCTCGTGGAAATCCCTTATGCGGGCGGCCGCCGAGGCAAGGTCGTTCCGCAAGCGCTCGGGCACGGCCCTGCACGCGCGCTCCCACTCTTCCTCCTCCACCAGGACCGTCTCGGCCGACGGGGTGAAGCCGTCGAAGCGCGCCGTGTATTCGAACAGCGCCTCGTCCCCCCTCCGCCTCACGTCGGCCACGATGTAGGCCACCTGCCGGTTGAGTTCTTCGTCCGGTGCCGACACCTCTTCCCTCAGGCCTTCGAGCCCACTGGCGAGGTCGTCTTCGCTAAGCGTAACGATTTTCATGTCGAGATAAGGATTATACCAAAAGCCGCACCCGAGCGAAAAAGCCTCCTCCCCTAGGCGCTCTCGGCCTCTGGGCGTCGGAAGTCCACGTGGTCTTATGCACGGTCTCATTTGTCGACCCCGTAGCGGGTCTAACTGTCTCCGGTGCGGGCTCGCCCCGAACAATGCCGGGGCACGGCGGTATGGAAGGGCGGTGATGCAGCGCCAGCGGGGGACGGCCGCCAAGGTGGAGGGGTGTTTGGCATAGGGGCGCAAATCCATTTAAACTACATGACGCCTTTTTTCACCAACCAGCGGGGAGGTGTCACAGGATGCCCGAGATGAGGGTCATTAGGAGCTACCTCGAGCGGGAGGAATCGCACACGTTGAAGTCGTATCTCTCCGCCGGGGGCTACACGGCCCTCAGGAAGGCGCTCGGCATGGGGCCCGACGAGGTGATAGAGGAGGTCAAGGCCTCGGGTCTGCGCGGGCGCGGCGGGGCGGGGTTTCCCACGGGGGTCAAGTGGAGCTTCATACCCAAGGACTCCGGCAAGCCGGTCTACGTCTGTTGCAACGCAGACGAGAGCGAGCCGGGCAGTTTCAAGGACCGCGAGATAATCGAGAGAGACCCACATCAGCTGCTCGAAGGCATATTGATAGCCTCCTATGCCGTGGGGGCGCACAAGAGTTACATCTACATACGCGGTGAGATGCCCAAGGGGGCCAGGATACTCGAGCGTGCCATTGCCGAGGCACGCGAGGCCGGCTACGTAGGCGACGACATCCTGGGTTCGGGGTTCAGCTGCGACATACGGGTCTTCCGCGGGGCGGGTGCCTACGTGTGCGGCGAGGAGACGGCGCTGCTGGAATCGATCGAGGGCAAGAACGGCGAGCCGCGTCCCAAGCCGCCGTTTCCGGCCCAGGTGGGGCTTTTCGGGTGTCCTACGGTGATAAACAATGTCGAGACGCTTGCCTGCGTCGTGCACATCATAAACCGGGGCGCCGAGTGGTTCGCATCCATCGGCACGCCCAAGAACACGGGGACGAAGATCTACGGCCTGAGCGGCGCCGTCGTGAGGCCGGGGCTCTACGAGCTGCCGCTGGGCGTCACCATAAGGGAGCTCATCTACGAGTACGGAGGCGGCGTACCCGGAGGGGCCGACATCAAGGCCATAAGCCCCGGCGGCTCGTCGTCGGCCATGCTTACCAAGGACGACCTCGATCTCCCGCTCGATTTCGACACCATGGCCAAGGCGGGCACCATGCTTGGGACGGCCGGCGTGACGGTCATAGACGACCGAACTTGCATGGTCCGGGTGGCCCAGAACCTGGCCCACTTCTACAGGGACGAGTCGTGCGGGCAATGCGTCCAATGCCGCGAGGGCACGTGGTGGTTGGAGCGGATGCTCTCGCGCATACACGAGGGCAAGGGGCGGATGGAGCTCATCGACACCATCCTCGATGCATGCTCGCAGATGCGGGGCACCACTATTTGCGCCCTTGCAGACGGCTGTGCCATGCCGGTGGATTCCATCGTCCGGAAGTTCCGCTCCGAGATAGAAAGCCACATCCGGCTCGGTCGCTGCCCGTTCGGTTCGGATTCGCTTGGAAAGTGGGAGGAGTAGCGGCGCTACGAGTGTCGCCCGCACGTTTGTGGAGCTTTCCCGGACGGCGGCTGCGGCCGACCCTGTGTCAGTGGTGCGATTCGGCACGGTATACGATGGGGCTTGTTTCCCCCAACGCCATGGTAGTCCCCCCTGAGTTACACCTTTGGAAGAAAGTTCACTAGGGTGCGCCTCTCCTACTCCACCCCCCCCCGCGTTCCATGTCGGCCCACGCCACATGGGCGCGTGGTTGTGTGTGTTAGCGACCATGTTCCACCAGGACGGCCCGAGACGCTCTTGGGGGGGCTGTCGGTCGGTAAAGGCGTGCGGCCCGTTCTCCCCCCCCGGGGTGCGGGTGGGCCATATGGGGGGCGTGAGTCGTGTGAGGGGAGACCCGTGTCGGTCGATGGGCCGCGGCAGTGTAACGCTCCTTTGTACTCTTTCCCGCGCGGCTGCTTGCTTGGCCGGAGGTCGCCTGGCCGTGGAGGCTCCGGTCCTGTCATGGCCTCGATGTCAGGGGGGTCTCCGTGCTACCCGAGCGGCGGGCGCTGTCACGGTCTCTCAGCTGTAGCGTGAATGCGGTGAGAAAGAGAGGCGCATGGACGGTTCTTCCCCCCGCATCCTCTACTCTTGCTTGCGGCTTCTTCATCACCGTGCTCTACGGCGTGCCGGGCCGGGCCGTCGTATGCCGTGTGAAGAGCGGCGTCCGGGACCGGGCTGTCTCTTCACCGACTGGTGCTTGTAGGCGTGGAGACGCAGGGGCAAATGGCCTCAGCGGGGATGAGCCGGCACCTTGCAAAGTATCCGTGGCTGGTGTGGTGGTCCGCGCGTAGGTGGCCTTCCTCCACGGGTCTAGGGCTCTACATTATCCCGCAGGCGCCTCTTCAGGGGATGGATACCTCTTCAGACGCCCCCTTAGGCCGGGCGAGCGTTGGTGTTCCGAGTGGTGCGGGCTGTGTAGGACCTCGGCTCGCGCATTCGGCAGACTGGAGCCCGCCTCAGCCCCCTCCGGCGCACCGTCTCCGCCCGTCTCCACCTCACGCTGGACCCCCTCGCCCTGCTGCTACTTGAAAACGCGTCGCCTGCGTATAAAATTCCTGTGTCGCCTAGGCACCGACGCCAGCCCGGGCTTGGGCCGGCCGACGCGCAGGGCGCAATGGCCGCTCGCCGCACCGTTCAGTACTTACTGCAGGAGGTTCGCGTGAGGTTCGATACGATCCTATGGGCCAGCGATGGCTCGCTGAGCTCCGAGAACGCCCTTGCCATGGCCGAGCTGCTGGCTCTCGAATACGGCTCCAGGATTGTGGCCGTGACCGTGGCGGAGCAGCCTACTTACAACGACATCGAGCTCGCACGCGAGCTCAGGGAGGAACTCCAGAGGGTAGAGCGCCGGCTGCTGGAGAAGAGCAGAGAGCGGGTCGAGGAGAGGATGAACTCCCTCAACTACAAGGGCATCAAATGTACGGTCAGGGTGGAGAGTGGAGATCCTGCC
This sequence comes from uncultured Spirochaetia bacterium, assembly GCA_964639895.1. Classification (GTDB taxonomy): domain Bacteria; phylum Desulfobacterota_D; class UBA1144; order Nemesobacterales; family JADFKM01; genus CAZXEJ01. Next base: position 17,294 of record CAZXEJ010000034.1, read on the forward strand.
GAAAGCATCCTCGATGTGGCCCGGCGGGAGAAAGCCGACTTGATAGCCCTCGGCGTGAAGGGTGTCGAGTTGGAAAAGGAGAAGGACGAGACCCTCGTCCTCGGAGGAAACGCCGCCACGGTGTTGAGGGAGGCTGAATGCCCTGTGTTGCTGGCCCCCCCTGGCGCCGGCGGGACGCCCAGGGTTGAAAGGGTGTTGGTGCCCACCGACTTCAGCGAGCCTGCGGCGTCTTCGCTGGTTCATGCCATCGATATATGCTCCAGGTTCGGGGCCAAGCTTGTGTTGCTCCACGTACTGTCCTACCACTCGAGCTTCGACGTCGTAAGCGAGCACCTGGTGCAGGCTATGGTCGAACAGACTGAGAGCCAGCTCAGGGGCCTGCTTGACAAGGTATCCTCTCACGACCTGGGGGGCCTCGAGGTGGAGACCCGTTGCGTGGTCTCGTCCCGGAACTGGCTGGGTATCGTGAGGTTCGCCGAAGAGCGGGACGTGGATCTCATGGTAATGGCCACCCACGGCCGAAAGGGGTTAGCCCGTTTTCTTCTGGGGAGTGTTACGGAGAAGGTGGTGGCCAGAGCCTCGTGTCCGGTCCTGTGTATAAAGCCCGCGCGCACCGGGGAATGAAAGGGGTGACCCGCACCACCTCCGTTGCCCCAGGACCCCTGCGTGTGCTATCATCAGCAGCGGTGCCGGGCTGAGGCGACCACAGGAGATGCCGGCGTGTCCGACTTCCACCAACCCCAACTACTGCATACGCTGCACATGCTGAGGAGCGAGGCTGCGGCTGATCTCGAGGCCGAGCTCAAGCTCAGCCGATCCTCCCGGCCCATCACGCTCCTGTTGCCTTCGCTTTACTCCGAACTCGAAGGCGAGGCGTTGTGGCGTATCGTAGAAGAACTCAAGGCCGTACCCTACCTGAGCCGCGTGGTCGTGACCCTGGGAGGCGCCGGCCGAGAGCAGTTCCTGCGCGCAAAAGAGTATTTTTCGGTCCTCCCCCAGCCGGTCACCGTGGTGTGGAACGAGGGGCCAGGCGTAGGAGCCGTGCTCGAGCGGCTGCGACGGGGCGGCGTGGCCGTCGGAAGGGCGGGCAAGGGCAGGTCGGTGTGGACCGCTCTGGGCTACATAGCGGCCTCGGGCGGGACGTCGGTTGTGGCGCTCCACGACTGTGACATAGTCACCTACGAGAGGGCGTTGCTTGCCAGGCTGTGTTATCCCGTGGCCTCCGCCGACATGGGCTATCGCTACTGCAAGGGCTACTACGCACGGGTCTCCGACAGGATGTACGGCCGCCTCACTCGTCTGTTCGTCACCCCGCTTCTGCGGGCGCTCCGCGGGGTTTACGGCCACCTGCCCCTTCTCGTCTACCTGGACGGCTTCCGATATCCGCTGGCGGGGGAGTTCTCAGCCGATCTCTCGCTCCTTAGGCGCATAGGGTTCCGTGCCGACTGGGGATTGGAGGTCGGAGTGCTGGTGGAGGTGTTCCGCATGTCCTCAAGGCAAGACGTCTGCCAGGCCGAGATATGCACCCTCTACGAGCACAAACATCAACCCCTTGGTACGGGGGATCCGTCGGTCGGACTGCTGCGGATGTGCATCGACGTCGCCGAGGCCTTGCTCGGGGCGCTGGACGAGGAGGGCATAGAGCTTGCGTCTTCCCGGCTCGAACGCGTCCAGGCAGCCTACGCGGACGAGGCGGCGGTCATGGTCGAGGCGTACCGACGTGACGCCCTCTACAACGGCCTTCCATACGACGAAGAGGCGGAGAGGAAGGCGGTCGATACGTTCTCGGCGGGTCTGCGAGCGGCGGTCGAAAACCACGTCTCGGGCGAGGTGAAATCAACGCTCCTACCTCCGTGGGAATGGGTGACGGCGGAGTTTCCCGGCGTGGAGCGTATGCTTGTTGAAGCCGTCGAAGAGGACAATGCGCCGTAAGGTAGTGGTGTTCACCGATCTGGATGGAACCCTGCTCGACCGGGATACCTATTCCTACGAGGAGGCGCTTCCGGCGCTGGAACTGATGCGTGAGCGTGGGGTTCCACTGGTAATGGTTTCGAGCAAGACTCGCCCGGAGATGGAACAGTTGAGGAGAGATCTACGCAACGCAGATCCCTTCGTCGTCGAGAACGGTGCAGCCGTCTACTTGCCGCGGGGCTACTTCTCGCAGTCCTACCGGAGCGACCGCCCCCAAGGCGGGTACGACGTCGTCGAGCTGGCCGTCTCCAGGGAGCGTGCACTCGAGGCGCTGATGGAAGCGGCCCGTGCCAGCGCTGTCGAGGTGCGGCCCGTGAGTCGGATGTCAATTGATGAGATCGTCGCCGCAACCGGCCTCGACCCGCATAAGGCCGCAATGGCCATGGCCAGAGAGTACGATGAGCCTTTCCTCGTAGTCGAAGGCGATGCGGCGTTGCTGTGCCGTGAGCTGAGACGTCGCGGCTTTGAGTGTTTCCGCGGCGGCAGGTTCCACCACGTAATAGGGGGTTCCGACAAGGGGAGGGCCGTGCGTCTTCTTCGGTCCATGTTCGAGAGGGAGTACGGTGAGGTGTTCACCGTGGCTTTGGGCGATTCTCGTAACGACATGCCCATGCTGGCCGAGGTGGATTGCGGCGTGTTGCTGGCGGGGGCAGCTGCTGGCGGCGGGGACGGCGAGAAAGTCGGCGACGGGGTGAGGGTGTCGCCTGGTGTGGGTCCCTCGGGGTGGCGGTGCGAGGTGATACGGGTGCTGACGCGACACCTAAAGCGTTAAGGCACGTTTGTTGCATCAGCGAAGGACGGCCTTGACAACGGCCGTTCAACCTATTAGAGTGTTGTATGCGTATAGGGGAGTCTGATGCAAATTTCCTCATTGATAACAATGCATTATGGTTGCCGGCGTGCACCGAGGGGATTGCCGCCTCCCCGGAGAGCCGTATACTTCATACAACAGGGGAAGTAAGGGACGCAGTTGCGATAACGGATACACGCGCAGGCGGCGTACGGCTTCCCAAGCTTGACTCAGGAGAATAGCAATGCAGATGAAGCTCAAGAACTCTTTGAACAGGAGTTACATAGGTAAAGAGTACGAGCCCGTGGTGTACAAGGTGACCGAAGAGGCCATAAGGAAGTACGCCCGGGCCTACGGTGACACTAACTACCGATACTACGACGGCACGATGGCTCCTCCCATATTCGCCGTCGTCTATGAGCTGCCGATGTTGGAGAAGGCATGGTGCGACGAAGGGTTGCACGGCGGGCCTGAGGAGGCCAAGAGGAACGTGCTTATGCTGGTGCACGGCGAGCAACAGATGAAGTTCCACGCTCCCATTCGTCCGGGCGACACGATTACGGCCAAGGCCAAGGTCAGCAACATCGTGGACAAGGGAAGCGGCGAGGTCGTTACTTTCCACGTCGTCTCCCTCAACCAGAACGACGAAAAGGTGGTCGAGTCCGAGTGGAGCCTCTTCATCCGCGGCATAGGAAGCGGCAAGAGGCCCAAGAAGGACCCCACCAAGAAGCCCCCGCGAGAAGAGATACTGGAGCCTCAGCTGGCTTTCAGGAATCTCATACGCGTAAGGGAAGGTATAACATATGATTACGCCGAGGCGTCGAACGATCACAACCCCATACATCTGGACGATAAGGTGGCACAGGCTGCTGGCCTGAAGGGTATAATCGTCCACGGCCTGTGCACGATGGCCATGAGCATGAAAGGGCTGATCGATTCCTATTGCGACGGCGATCCGACGAAACTCGTCCACTTGGGTGTCAGATTCACCAGTCCGGTGTATCCCGGTGACGTATTGATCTCGAACGGCTGGGAGATGGGACAGAAGAACGGCTGCTCTGTGCTCGGTTTCGAGGTGGAAAGGAAAGACGACGGCGTAAAGGTTATACGCGGCGGCTACGCCGAAGTGAAGGTGTAGATGGGGAAGGGGCGGCGATACACGTGCCGTATCGTCGTTTCTTCTCCGGGCTCCAGAGTTAGTCACCTCCCCCCATATAGCCCGGGCGGCCGTCCGCCCCATTTGTCTCATGTGCGTGCCACGCCGTCCCCCCTGATCGCGACACTATATGGGCGCGCGTCCCCCAACCGGTGCGTCTGCGGATAACCCATTGTCGTCATCCGTTAAGGCCGGAGACGAGGGCTTGATTTCAAGGGGGATGTGTGCTCACACCCCTCCCTTTCCGGCCTGATCCGCCTCCGGCTCGTTCCCGCTCGAGCACTCCCCGTGCTTTCTCATCCTCAGCCTGCCCACGTCCACTGCGGCCGGCCGCCTATGGATGCCGCAGCCGGCTGGAGCACATACGGTCGAGCCGTTTCCATGCACGCACGTGGCACCCTGATTGCGCTCGTCCCGGGCGAAGACGATACCGTAAACCCCTCCGGGTTGGAGTTGGACGCCGGCTCAGGTACGGCCGTTGGGGGTAGCGGTCGATGGAGCTTGCTTATCGGGCCGCCTTGGCCGGGCATGCTGTCGGGGGACCTGTTCTCAGGCTTGGTGACAACGTTTACGGCACACCCACACCACACGGTCCCAAATTAAGCCACGGTGAGGGAACTTCACTTACGCGCTTTCCCACGGTGTTTTCCACCTCGCGACGATCGATCCCCCCTTTCGGGGGGAGAGGGTGGGGAGACGTAGATGTAGGAGTACTATCCGGTACTACCTCCCTATACCCACGGCGGCGCGCCGCTCCTACGGTATTGGGTTGTTTCCCCGCTGGGTAATAGAAGTGCGGAGCTCAGAAGGACGCGTCTGCCCGCCCCGATGAGTGTATGTGAGGGGCACACGTTTGTTTTCTCCATGTAGTTGTATCGTATTCCTTGCTCCTCCCGAGAGTGCTCGTAGGCACCCATCTTGTGCCTTCGGCCGCTGAATCAGCCGCCCGCACTCCGGCTTCGCCCCGCCGCCTTGGGGTTTAACGTCCGAGCCGCTATCTTCCTCTGCGTTTGCCCTATCAGGTCTTCTCAGCTGTGGGGCGTCCCTTATGGGAGTGGTCTCGACATCGGTGACGGCTCTCCTCCCCTCTGGATTCGGCGGGTGTGGCGTGGGAGGGCGGGTGATGCGAATGTATTGTTCACCAGCATGAGGGTCGGTTTCGTGCGTCCATGTGTGGGGCACGGCCTGTTGATGGTCGGCAAGTGCCGCGGCGTGTAGCGGCCGTATCTATAACCCTTCTGCTTTCTTCGACTCAGCCCCTTACTTACAGGGGTACGGGATGGGGTGTATACGGCCCAAATGGATTCGTCGCCGCCTTTCCCCCATGCGCCGGCGAAAGGCCGCTTTCAGAGCGTGCCCGTCTTGGCGCGGTCGGCCGGGGCAACGAAATCGAACCCCTTGTCCTGCGGTTCGTCCGGTCGATAGGTGTTGTTTATGAGCTCCTCCATCCTCAGCAGGAGATCGTCCAGCGTGGACCTGTCCAAGGCGCATACGAGAGGTGCCCTGTAGAGCTTGCTCATCCGGTCGCGTTCCTCCGGCGGGAGCTTGTCGGCCTTGTTCAGTACCAGCAGGCGCGGCACGTCGTCGAGGCCGCTCTCGGCGAGGATGGTTTCCACCGACTCTATGGCCGAATCGAGGCGAGGATCGCTTACGTCGGCCACGTGCAGTAGAAGCGTGGATTCACCCAGCTCTTCCAGCGTGGCCCGGAACGCCTTGCGTACCTCCTCTGGCAGATCACGAATGAAACCCACCGTATCGGTGAGGAGTATGATACCTCCCCCTGGCAGGCTCATCTTCCGCGTTGTGGGGTTCAAGGTTGAGAACAGCTTGGGGCTGGTTGCGACCGAGCTCCGCGTAAGCGTGTTGAACAGTGTCGATTTGCCGGCGCTGGTGTAGCCGATCAGGGTCACCGTGGGGATGCGGTTCTCGCGCCTCTGTTTGCGGCCCCGCTCGCGGCGCTCGGCGAGCTTGTCGATCTGCTTCTCGAGGACACCTATTCTCTTGCGCAACATCCGTCTCTGTTCTTCGAGCTTCTTCTCGCCCGGGCCTCGGGTGCCGATGCCGCCTCCCAGCTGGGAGAGCTCTTTGCCCTTGCCCGTCAGCCGGGGCAACGCGTAGCGCAGCTGCGCGAGTTGGACCTGCATCTTGCCCTCGCTGCTTGCGGCCCTGGAGGCGAAGATCTCCAATATGAGCTGCGTCCTGTCCATGACGTTCAGGTTGGTCTGCTCCGAGATGGCCCGCACCTGGGCCGGGGTGAGTTCGACGTCGAATATGAGCGTATCGGCGCCCACCTGCTTGGCCTTGAGGATGATCTGTTCCAGCTTGCCCTTCCCTATAAGGTAGCGCGGGTCGGGGTGACGACGGACCTGTATCTCGGTCTCGAGTACTATCTTGTCGGCCGATAGGGCGAGTTCCCGCAACTCGCGCGCCGATTCCTCGGCGCGCTCTCGCGTCTCGGTGGAAAATCCTATGAGGAACACCCCTTCCTTCTCGTCGACGCCGCCTCCCGCGCGCCAGGCGCGCTCGATCTCCTCTTCGAGCGAGGCGATGAGCTCGTCGGCTCTGAGATCAATGCGGCCGCTGTCGTGCCAGCGCTCTATGTTCCACAGCGGTCCTTCCCGCCTCGGCGGCAGCACGTGGGCCATCTCTATCCTTCCCGGATGGCCGTCCTCGCGTGTCTCGATCCAGGTGATGAGATCAAGCCTCTCGTTTACCAAAGTGGTGAGATCGTTGCGCGTGAGACCGTTGCCCCGAGGGGCGGTCTTGAGCAACCTCACACCGCGGAGACGGTACTTGGCTTCCCTTCTTCTCTCCAGGAGATCGTCGAAGGGAAGTGCGTGGGGTTCACCCAGGTAGACCACTCTCACCCTGCCGCGTCGGTCCACCAGGATCGACAGGGGCTTTTTGACGGTGTGTGTGAGCTGGGATAGGTGGCGGGCCAGTTCGGGCGTTACGACGGCCGACGGCGGGATACGCCTGCGGTATATGCGCTGGAGCAGTTGAAGCTCCCTGGGTTTGAGGCTGGATGTGTTGCCGTGTACCTTGCTTATCTCGTCTCCGCCCTCGCTGCGTGTTACGGTTTTCCGTCGGCTCGTCTGGTCGCGCCTCCGGTAT
>CAZXEJ010000035.1:0-22921 GCA_964639895.1 uncultured Spirochaetia bacterium
CCTTCTTTCAATACCGTAGTAAATTCCGCCGTTTCCCCCTCGAAAATGGCCTCCTTCCAACGTTTGATCTGCTTCCAAAAGGTGGGTTCTTTGTAGATTGGCTCGAACGAGGCAAAAGAAGTTATTACTGACAAATCACCCTCGTTTAGGAGGCGGGGTAGTTCCTCGGCGACTTTGTGTTTAACGGGTTTGCTGTCGAATTTGAGCATGAGGAAGTCGGCTATGAGCGCGAGCTTGTGTTTCGGCTCTATCTTTTCTTCGTAGACTTTCAAGAGAGGGAACTTTGGGTCTAGTATGTTCTCTTTCGTGATGATTGTCGTGAATTGTTTCTTCTCGGCCATGGTTCAACCTCCTCTACAAGCCAACACTCATTGCTACAGAAATTGCTACAACTCCGCTGTAGCAGCACGGAAAATGACGATAAACGTCGAACAAAGAATCAAGGTCTGAAAACCTCCTAACCATCTAATATATATGGTTATTCCTATTCAGCGCCGTTCAAATTTATTCTAACCCGGAGGACGCCATTTTTGAATGGCATTCAGGAGGTCGGGGGTTCAAGTCCCCTCGGCTCCACCAGCGATCGCACTGCCGGTGCTGGCGAGATGCTTTCGCCCGCGGGGCCGTCGCCTCTACACCGGCGCCGCCCTTGTTAACCACCTCGTTTTTCCCCACCGTTGTCTCTTCGTATCCGTTTCGTATCGGGTGCGCGGTTGCCCCTTCATGCCCCCTGCGTGCGGGAGAGGTGATTTACCCCGGTTTCGAAGACCACAACTCCCCCCCGGCGGGACGGCTGCCGTCTAATGCCCGAGCCACCTCTTCCCTCCATCCCTCCATGGGGCTAAGCCGATCGTATGGGTATAATCGTGCTGCGAGCATCACTTCAGCCGGTCCCCATCCACAGCGACCTCTCTCACACCAGTGCGGGCTCCTCTCCGCCGAGTGAGTGCGGGAGGCAACCGCGCCTCGGTGGTGTGTAGTCGCCTTAGCGGTTCTTTCCTGAGGCGCGCTTCCTCTAAGGCGGGGTAGGGGCGTGAGATGGACGAGAGTTCGGCTGTGGCGTAAAGGATGCCTCGTCGCTGGGTCCCGAGGGCTTGGGGCACCTTCGTGAGTGGCTCAGGGGAGAGACGGCCCCCGGGGCGCAAGCCTGCTGCCGGAGTTGATGACCGCCTCTTTCGGAGCGCGCCCCGGTGCGAGATCGAGGGATTCTACCATAGGGCTGAGTCGTGCCCCATTGCGGCTCTCACTGCGGCCGGCCGGCGTGGGTGCGATGGCGATTCGATCGAAGGACGGCGGGTGGGTGTTGTGGTCGCCTGTATGGGGCCCGCCATGGGTGGAGGGGTATGGCATCATGATTTGGGTGGGGAGGGGGGCGTAGGGGGAGCCGGTGTGGTAGGCGGAGGGAGGTGTCGTAGGGCCTGTGCAGGCTCTACGGGTGTGTCTGAGAGGGGGTGGCCCAGGCGAGTACTACGGGCTCGTGCCAATAGGTGCCTCCGATGTTGTCCGTAGCGGCATGGGCTGCCCTCAACTCGTGGCCGCACCGCTCGAACATGCGCATGTAGGCCTAGAACATCTCCCGGTACGAGCGGGGTCGGTACCCACATCGTCGGCATCGAAGCCGTAGGCGTCTCTCATGCGGGTGGTGGGGCCATACCGTGGTGGCGTCGGCATCCCTCACTTGCGTGTGCTAGCGGTTGAGCAGGCCCATCTTCTTCATCCTGTAGCGCAAGACTTCCCTCGTGATGCCCAGCGCCTTGGCGGTTTTGGTCTGGTTCCAGCCGTTCATCTCCAGGGCCCTCCGTATCACTTGGCTTTCCACCTCGGGCAGAGAGAAGGAGTTTCGTGGGAGCTCTATGACGATACTGTCGCGGCTTCCGTGCATACGGACGCCGCCGTCGTGCAACCCCTCGAGCTGGATGAACTTTGGATCGAGCACCTCGCCTTCGCTCAGCAGCATGGCCCTCTCCAGCGTGCTCCTCAGCTCCCTCACGTTGCCGGGCCAGTGGTAGTCCAGGAACGACTGTCTCACCTCGTCGGGTATGACGGTCACGTTCTTTCGGAACTCCAGGTTGAACACGGACACGAAGTGGTCCGTAAGAAGCGGAATGTCGGTTTTTCTCTCGCGCAAAGGGGGCATGGTGATGTTTATGACGTTCAACCTGTGGTATAGGTCCTCGCGGAATCTCTTCTTCCTGACGAGCTCCTTCAAGTCCTGGTTAGTGACGGCGATGATCCGCGTGTCTACAGTTATCTCGCGTATGCCGCCCAGACGCCTGAACCGCTTCTCTTCGATCACCTTTATGAGCTTGGCCTGCAGCGAGAGCTCCATGTCGCCTATCTCGTCCAGGAAGATGGTGCCGCCGTCGGCGAGCTCGAATATGCCCTTCTTGGGTTTCTTGGCATCGGTGAACGCCCCGGGCTCATAGCCGAACAATTCGCTCTCCAGTAGCGACTCCGGGATGGCCGCGCAGTTGAGTTCGATGAACGGCTTTTCGGCCCTCACGCCGTTGTAGTGCAGTATACGCGCCGCCACCCCTTTTCCGGTACCGCTCTCGCCGGTGATGAGGATGGTCTTCGGGTCCTCGTTGGCAAGCTTCTTGAACAGGTATGTGATCTCCTGTATCGCGGGGCTCCTTCCCACCAGGGAATCGAAGCCGTATTTTTGCTTGCCGGCTGTGGTCACGGTGTTGAGCTTGCGGCGGAGGTCGATGGTGCCGAGAGCGTTGCGGATGGTTATCTTTATCTTCTCCATGCTGAAAGGCTTCTCGATGAAGTCGTAGGCCCCCATCTTGATAGCTTTCACCGCAAGCTCTACGTTGCCGTGGGCGGTCATCACGATGGTGGCCGGCGGCGGCTCGATCTGCTTGAGGCTCTCGAGCACCTCGAGCCCTTCCATGTCGGGGAGCCTGTAGTCAAGGAGCGTCACGGCCGGGCACTCGCGCAACGCCGTCTGTATGCCCTCCTTGCCCGTCGAAGCGGTGAGCGTATCGTACCCCTCGCCCTTAAGTACACGGGCCAGTTGTTTGCTGAGGAACTTCTCGTCGTCCACTATGAGTATCAATTCGCTCATCGTCTTCAAGCCCCCCCCGGGGTATCGCCGTCGGAAGCAAGCCGCGCTGGTAGTGATGCGACCGTGCCGCAGCTGAGGCTTCGGCCGGTCCCCGGACTCATACGCCTCCCTCTCCGACCTGTCTCACGGGCTCCGGACCATAGGTTGGGCGTCCTCTAGGCCGTGTTGCGTCGCTCCGGGTTGCTCTCGCCGGCGGGCAGCACCACTGCGAACACAGCTCCCTCCCCCTGGCTCTTTTCGAGTTCGAGCCTCCCGCCGTGGGATTCCACGATTCGAGTCGATATGGACAACCCCAGCCCCGTGCCGTGCTCCTTGGTGGAGTAGAACGGTTTGAATATCTTGTCCACGTCCTCTTCCGGGATGCCGCAGCCGTTGTCGGACACCCTGATGACGACGTCGTCGCCCTCCTCGAGCGTCTCCACCCTGATTGTTCCCCCTTCGTCGGAGGCGTCCAGCGCGTTAAGAAGCAGGTTTATCACAACTTGCTCGATCTGCTCGGCGTCCACGTAGAAGTCCCTACGGCAGCGAAGGTCCTTTACAATGTGTATGCCCTTCTCCCTGCATTTCAGCGTCACCAGGTCGAGCGATCTCTCCACTATCTCGTTCGGGCTGCATTGGAGCGGGCTCAGCGAGCGCGGCGCTCCCAGCTGCAGCAGCTCCTTTATGATCCTGTCGAGGCGGTTGATCTCGGCCAGAATGTCGGCAATGGTCTGCCGGTGGTCGGGGTTGTCGATCTCCTTCATCATCATCTCGAGTGCAAGGTATATGCCCGAAAGCGGGTTCTTGATCTCGTGCGCGATCCCGGTGGCGAGCTCCCCTATGGTAGCCAATCTCTCCGAGCGCAGCAGCTCTTCCTGCTTGTTCTCGATCTCGCGCGTGACCTCTTCGATCTTCGCCTCCAGGGTCTCGTTGAAGCGGCGTGTCGCCTCGAGCAGCCGTAGGTTCTCTTCGTTCTTCTTCTCGAGCTCGGATGTGTTCCATTCTATGCGGTCGAGCATCACGTTGAACGTTCTTATGAGGTCTGCTATCTCGCCGCTTACGTTGGAGAGCTCGGCCCGGCGCGAGTAGTCTCCCTTCGACACCAGGTAGGCCGTGCGGACCAGCTGTGAGATGGGGCGCGTGATCATGCGAGGCAGGACGAGGGTCAGCACCCCTCCGAAGAGCAACGTCATGGCGACGACGGTCATCGTGGTGGCCAAAGCGTACTTCGATTGGGTCTCCGAGATCTTTATGCTCTCGGCCAGCATCTGGTTGTCGAAGGTGAACACCTCGGGCTGCACGCCCTCGCGCGCCTTATCGGAGATGAGGCTCGAGATCGTCTCGTAGCGTCCCTTGATATTGGCCGAGGCGCGGTTGAGCTTGTACATGCCGTAGATGGAGAAGCCGCTTATGACAAGCATGAGCAGCAGCATGACCATGTACCCTAGCGTTATCTGCCAGCTGAGCTTCATCTCACCTCCGGGCCCCTGCTCTCAGGGGGCCGGACTCCTCTGCTGCGTCCGTCGTCCCTCCGGCCGGCGCGGCGTTTTCCCCGCTGAGCCGAGGGAAGCGTGCATACGAACCTTCGGTCACATCGATCACGCCGCCCGGCCCCCCTTGACGGCCGCGGTTCCCGGATAACGCCTTCCCCTCCCCAGCAACGCGCTCCCGTCATGCCTCCGGGACCGGTATACTTTCACGCCATCGGAGCCTAAGCATGACCCGCACCAGAGGCTCGAACCGCGGCTGGGGGACGGCCGGTACAACTTAATATATAATGAGGGTGCCCCTTTAACAACCACAGTCGCCGCCGATCGGTGCGGTGTCCCCGCTCCAACGCCGCTGGACCGCCGCCGTCCCGGCGCTCTGATCCTGGTGCAAACGACGTGCCGTGTCGCAGCTCGGCGGCCGCCGCTGTTTCGCTCTCCATCTTGTTGGGTTACAATTTATTATCGCTATTCATACGGCGTGGCGCCCCCGTCTCTGCGGCGCCTCTTCCCTCTGATGCGAAGTTTTCGTTTTCTCGCCCCGCTGTTTTCGCTGTTTGTCGTCCTTACGGCATACGGCTGCGGATACCTGAGGGGGGTGGGAGCCGAGGGCTACCGTTACCAAGAGAGGCTGGAGCGCAAGGTGACCGAGCTCACCCGTTCGGTCGAGGCGCTCAAGAAGAGGATGGCCAGGGTGGAGAGGGCGCGAGCCCGCTCTGATAAAAGGCTTTCGGAAAGGCTGGCCGCCGTAGAGAAGAGGCTAGATGATCTCGAGAAATCGAGCAGGGGCTTCCCCTACGATAAGAGCCTCGTCGCCGACGCGCTCTACGCTCTGGCCGATTCCTACTACAGACAGGGCGAGTTCGAGGAGGCCATATTGGAGTTCCAGAAGTTCATTGACATGGCCCCCAACCACCGCCGTATTCCAAGCGCCTATCTAAAACAGGGCCTTTCTCTCATCTACCTCGGTCGTGCAAAGGACGCCCGGTTCTTCTTCGAGACCTTGATCGACAAGTATCCCGATTCCGAGGAGGCGGCCGTGGCCCGAGAGAAGCTGAAGCTCATCGAGAAGGGCGGCTCGTAGCCCGTGCACTCCGCAGATGTGCAATTTCACACACCCCGTGCTGTGTAAAACCGCACACGACTCCCCAGACCTCCCGCCCGGTCCCGCTCGCCCGTCGGCGCTAACCTCCTGTCGACCCTACACTACCCCTCTTCCCAGCTGTACTGGCACATCTGTTGCCTAATAGATATGGCGCGTACGGACGGTTGGAGGTTTTGAAAGATTGACTGTTCACAGTGTAGTGCTTGCTCTGGCCATGTGTGTGGCCTCGGTTGGTTGGTTCGCGGCGGGAGAGGCCCGAGCCGTCCCTGGCCTTGGGAACGACTCCTCCGCCCGTTGCACCGATGCCCGATGGGTTGGGGCCGCCGTCGCCTCGTACTCCGATGACGACGCCTTAGCCGAGCAGGGCGGAGCGGACGGCGATGGCCAGGGCAGTGACGATCAGGAGGATGGAGGACATTCGGACTGAACCGCCTCGTGCGGATTGGTTTGGATAGCGTGACCCACGGACGGGCCGAGGGGGCGAATGGAGCGGGGGGTGGCTTGAGTGCTCCTCGCCTCCTCGTTTTAAAAAGGAGGGATGTGTTTGGAGAGAAGGGTAAACATTGATAGAGGTGACGAGCAAGATGTAGAATGTACGGTGAATTTCTAAGGTTATACTCATTCTTCCTCACTCACCCATAGGCCGTTATCATCCCCGATAGTCCCCTGTTACGTTCCTTACATCGATAACGGCCTATGTTTTTTTATGCCCTCTGAAAGATGTTCCCACCCATGGACACCCCGCTGCTTGCCCTTTGAGGGGGACGGCTACGACACCACCGTCACGTGCTCTCCTCCCTTGTGGCCGGCGAGCGGACTCTCGGTGTCCTCCATCCCTTGCGGTCGTACGCCCGCTCCGCCACACCCGTACCCGCGTATTTGTGCGCGCCTGTTTCCACTCTCTTCATCTCTACCACCCATGCTGTCCTTCTTCCCTCCGTCCAACGGAGTGGCTGCGCATTGCGTCCCTGGAGCTGTTCGGCCCGTTTTGTCCCCTCGGCCCCGGAGAACCCCAACTTGACAGTCCCTGTGCGTATTGTAGGTTGTAGATGCGGTCCCCCCCAGCGGCCGTCGTCCGTCTCATGGGGGGCGGTCGCCTGGAACCATGGCACTCCGATGCGGTCTGGTAGGGCTTCCCAACGTGGGGAAATCGACCCTGTTCAACGCTCTTTGCGCGGGCGGGGCCGAGACGGGCAACTTTCCCTTCACCACGCTTGAGCCCAACGTCGGTGTAGTAGAGGTGCCCGACGAGCGGCTCACGCGGATTGCTGCCGTGGTAAGACCGCGCAAGGTTACCCCTACCTATCTGGAACTCGTAGACATCGCGGGCCTGGTGAGGGGGGCCTCACAGGGCAAAGGCCGCGGCAACGCCTTCCTGGCGGACGTGCGCGAGGTGGACCTGCTGCTCCACGTGGTGCGGTGCTTCGAGGACGAGAACGTGGCCCACGTCGGCGGCGGCGTGGATGCGCTGCGAGACATCCGCGACGTAGAGGACGAGCTGCTGCTCAAGGACCTCGAGACCGTGGAGAGGCGGGCCCAGAAGCTCGCCGTGCAGGCAAAGGGAGGGGAGAGGGCCGTAAGGGACGAGCTCGCCGTCGTCGAGAGGCTGCGGGAGCATCTCGAGGCCGGTCGTCCGGCCTCGATGTTCGATGCCCGCTCCGAGGGGGAGCGCCGAGTGGTCTCGTCGCTGTTTCTGCTCACGACGAAACCGATCGTCTACGTATGTAACGTCGCCGAGGACGACCTTCCCTGCGCCGCGGGCAACGCCGAGGTGCGCCGCGTGAGAGAGCACGCCGCCGCGTGTGGCAGAGAGGTCATTGTGGTGAGCGCCAAGATCGAGTCGGAGCTCGTCGAGCTCGAGCCCGACGAGAGGGCTGCCTACCTGGCTGAGCTCGGCCTCAAGCGCTCCGGCTTGGTCAGACTGGTGAGGACGGCCTACCGCGTTCTCGATCTCGTTACGTTCTTCACCACGAGCCCCAAGGAGGTGAGGGCTTGGACAGTAAGGCGCGGCACAAAGGCGCCCGAGGCCGCCGGCAAGATACACTCCGACTTCGAGCGCGGGTTCATAAGGGCCGAGGTGATAAATTTCGACGAGTTCGTCCACCTCTCCTCGGAGAGCGAGGCCCGCAGGGCCGGCAAGGTTCGTTCCGAGGGCAGGGACTACGTGGTCGAGGACGGGGACATAATACTGTTCAGGTTCAACGTCTAGAGGGCTCGAGCCGCGTTTGTTTGAGGGCGGGGAGTGGCCGAGGCTCTGTTTCGACGGGTACCGCGGGTGACGGGCGCTACGACGTTTGACCTCGTCGCGGGATGGGTGGATAATAGTCTCGTCGAGAGGTGCGCGCGGCTGCGGGGGGGGACCGCTCACCCCTCATTCCAGCGCCGCAGGTTCGTCGCTTCGACTCTTCTCCATGCAGTACGGATTGTCCAAGAGGTGAAAATGGGCTACATCGACGTGGCGATACGCGCATCAAGGGAAGCTGGCCGGTACTTGATGGACAACTTCGGCACCGTCAAGGAGTACGAGTACAAGTACAAGAACAGCATGGTGACCGAGGTGGACAGGAAAGCCGAGACGATGATCACCGATCTCATACTCTCGAGCTACCCCGACCATTCCATATACGCCGAGGAGTTCGGCGAGGTGGATTCGGGCTCCGACCACCGATGGATAATAGACCCTCTCGACGGTACGACCAACTTTCTCCACGCCTACCCCTTCTTCTCCGTCTCGGTCGCACTTGAGGTGGGGGGCGAAGTGGTGTGCGGTGTCGTATACGATCCGTTCAAGGACGAGCTGTTTGCGGCCGAACGGGGCGGCGGTGCCACGCTGAACGGCCGTCCCCTCTCACCTTCGGATGTAGAGTCGCTGGCCGAGAGCCTGGTCGTAACCGGTTTCACACATGAGCACGAGTGGATGTTCCGTGAGAATCTGCGCCACATGTACAACTTCATGGAGCGCGTCCAGGCGTTCCGCCGGGACGGGGCCGCTTCGCTCGACCTTTGCTACGTGGCCGCCGGCCGGGTGGACGGCTTCTGGGAGATAGGGCTACACGCCTGGGATGTTGCGGCCGGCGTCATAATCGTGCGTGAGGCCGGCGGTAGGGTGACCGATTTCTCGGGCGGCGAGCTCGACATCTACGGTGACCAGATCCTGGCCACCAACGGCCGCATACACGATGAGATGGTATCGGTTCTCGCCCTCGGCCGCTGCGGCGACGCCTCGGGCCCGGGCCGAGGCCCCCTGCACGAGTGATTGCGTGCCTCCCGGTCCGCTGAATCCCCTCCGCTCTATGGAATGGCGGGCAGGCGTCGATGCCTCATCAGCTTCCCGCTACGGCGCCGCCGGTGCGGTCGTTCCTCTTTTCTCCCACATGGCGTTGCACCTGCGCGTGGCGCCTGCCCCTGCGCCCCCATCCCCTTTCTCCGGGCTCCTGCACCGGGCCTGCTGTATGAATCCTCTTTCCAAGTGGGTACAATAACACATGGTTTTACCGCTCCGCCCGGCCCCGTTATAGGGGGCTGCAAGAGATGGGTGGGGCTCAACCACCACAGTGCGAAGGGGGACATCATGTCGGAGAGACGCGCAGCCCACCGCCTTTACGACGAGGAGGGGAAAGTGGTCAAGGACAGGCCCTGGATATTCCGCACCTACGCGGGACACACCTCTCCCAGGGCATCGAACGAGCTCTACAGGGCCAATCTCGCCAAGGGTCAGACGGGCCTTTCGATAGCATTCGACCTGCCCACTCAATGTGGCTACTCCTCCGACCACCCGATCGCCCGCCCCGAGGTGGGCAAGGTGGGCGTTCCCATAAACACGCTCGACGACTTCCACGTCCTCTTCGACGGGATCCCTCTGGAGAAGATGAACACCTCGATGACCATAAACGCGACGGCGATGTGGCTCCTTGCGCTCTACGTGGCGCTGGCGCGCGAGAGGGGTGTGGAGCCGAGCAAGCTGGCCGGCACAACGCAGAACGACATAATAAAGGAGTATCTCGCCCGCGGCACATACATCTATCCGCCCGAAGCCAGCATGCGGCTCATCGCCGAGATGTACGAATACTGTCTCGAGAACATCCCTCGCTGGAACGCATCCAACATCTGTTCCTACCACCTGCAGGAGGCCGGAGCCACCCCTGCCCAAGAGCTCGCCTTTGCCCTTGTCAACGCCATCGGCCTGCTCGATCTCATACGTGAGCGCGGCCGCTTCACCGAGGAGGAGTTTCACCGTTGCGTGGGAAGGATAAGCTTCTTCGTCAATTCCGGCATAAGGTTCATCGAGGAGATGTGCAAGATGCGGGCCTTCGTCGAGTTGTGGGACGAGATAACGCGCGACCGCTACGGGGTCAAGGATCCGCGGCTAAGGAGGTTCCGCTACGGCGTACAGGTCAACTCCCTAGGTCTTACGGAGCGCCAGCCGGAGAACAACGCCTGGCGTATTCTCATCGAGACGCTCGGCGTGACGCTGAGCCGTAAAGCCCG
The DNA here is from genome assembly GCA_964639895.1 of uncultured Spirochaetia bacterium. GTDB lineage: Bacteria > Desulfobacterota_D > UBA1144 > Nemesobacterales > JADFKM01 > CAZXEJ01. Next base: position 10,130 of record CAZXEJ010000035.1, read on the forward strand.
GTGCCGCGCTCTGCAGCTTCCGGCCTGGAACGAGGCCCTCTCTCTGCCCCGCCCCTGGGATCAGCAGTGGTCGTTGCGCCTGCAGCAGATACTCGCCTACGAGACCGACCTGCTCGAGTACCCCGACATCTTCGACGGCAGCCCCGTTATAGAGTCCAAGGTCGAGGAGCTCAAGGAGGAAGCCAGGAAGGAAATCGAGCACATACTGGCGATGGGCGGCGTGCGTGCGGCCGTAGAGAGCGGTTACATGAAGGCCGCCCTCGTACGCTCGATGGCCGAGCGCATAAGCCGGATCAACAACGGCGAGACCGTTGTCGTGGGAGTGAACAGGTGGACCGAGGGCGTGCCGTCGCCGCTCGTGGTGGGGGACGATGGGGGAGTGTTCAAGGTCGATCCCTCTCAGGTCCAGGAGACCTTGGACAGCCTCGCCCGCACGCTCGAGCGCAGGGACGGATCACGGGTGCGCGAGGCCCTTGACCGCCTGCGTGAGGCGGCCCGCAAGGGGGATAACCTGATGGAGCCGTCGATCGAGTGCGCGCTGGCCCGCGTGACCACCGGTGAGTGGGCGGACGCGCTGCGCGACGTCTTCGGCGAGTATAGGCCACATACGGGGATTGAGGGGCAGAAACTCACCCTCTGCGGCGAGGGCATCGAGAGGCTGCGCTCCCGCATTGGGGCCTTCGTCGAGCGCACCGGACACAGGCCGCGCATCCTCGTGGGCAAACCCGGCCTCGACGGCCATTCGAACGGCGCCGAGATCATAGCCGTCGCCGCCCGTCACTGCGGTTTCGACGTCATCTACTCCGGCATAAGGCTTACCCCCGAGGAGATCGTGCAGAGCGCCGTCGAAGAGGACGCCGACGTCGTGGGTCTCTCGGTGCTGAGCGGCTCTCACGTAGAGCTGGTCCGCCAGATAGTGGACCGCATGGAGGAGGTCGGCGCCTCCACTCATATACCGCTCGTCGTAGGTGGTATCATTCCCTCGGCGGACGTAGAGCTGCTGGAATCGATGGGTGTGAAAGCAGTCTTCACCCCTTCCGACTACGAGATAGCGGGGATACTGGATCGGGTTATGGACGTGGTCGAAGAAGGGTCCTCTCGGCGTGAAGGGTAGCCTTCCTCCGCCCCCCTGGGGGCCGGGTCGTCACGGCATGGCTCGAGGCCGTCTGGCTGGTGCGGGCGGTTCACCTTCTGTGTTTGTACGCCCGGTCTCCGTCCATTGCTGTCACTTGCGCCCCCCTCGGCCCGGCTGCGGCGTTGATAGACGTGTGTGGCTGTGTTACCTTACGGTTGAATGAAATGAGACACCGCCTCTCCGTAATCGAGACCGATTCCTTCGACCGCGAGCTCTTCGACGAATTCGCCGAGGAGTCCCGGTGGCTGAGAGTACTCATCGAGCGTGGGTCGAAGTTGGTACCCCATTTCCGCCACCTGATGCAGGACTTCTTCGCCCTCTTCTTCAAGATGAACGTCCTCTTTCATCCAGAAGAGGAGTGTCTGGCCAGCACGCGCATGGGCAGGCACGTGCTCGAGGAGGCGCTCAAGTCGGAGGAGTACGCGCGGTTGAGGGAGGAGACGGTGCTCGACGGCTTCAAGTCGGCCATGGCCGCCGGTGTCGTGGCCTCAGGATTCCTGGAGTGGCTCAAGAGCAGCGGCGAGGTGACCGAACGTGGGCTGCTGCGCCAGTGGGAGCTCGCCGAGAAGGAAGAGAAGGCGGCCGAGCTCACCCGCGAGATGGAGACGTGGGAGGAGATGGAGCGCGACATGGCGCAGGGAGAGGACGCCGTGGAAGAGGCCGAGGGAGAGGAGGACGCCTTCGGCAAGGCCAAGCGCGAGAGGGAAGGGGAACTCCGCAGGGTGCTGGGGGAACTGGAGGAGCTCGAGGGGGAGCAGGACGAGAGGATGGAGAGGCTTGAGGTAAAGTTGCAGCAAGTGTCACGCCGCCTGGTGGGGCAGGCTGCCGAGAGGGTGGACGAGGCCGAGAGCGACCTTGCGCAGTGGGGGGCGTCGATGGGGATGGGTGCCGATACTGCCCCTCCGGCCGAGAAGCTCGACTTGGCCCATCGTTTGGCCGAGAACGAAAAGCTGAAGAAGCTGTCGCGGCTCGTGGGCTCGCTCAAGGAGGAACTCCTCAAGGCCAGACGCAAGGAGTGGTCCCGTATGGGGAGTGAGCTGTACGAAGTAACACTGGGCAACGATCTCGGCTACCTGATTCCGTCCGAGCTCGTCGCATTGCGCCGCGCCGTGCTAAAGAGGGAGTTCTTCCGCAAATATTTCGAGCACGGCCTGCTGCAGTGCCGACTGCAGGAGCCGGCCGGCGACGGCCCGGTCGTGGTCTGCCTCGACGGCAGCTCTTCGATGGCAGGCGACAAGGAGGTGTGGGCCAAGGCCCTGTGCATAGCGTTCGCCCACTTCGCAAAGCGTCAGCGTAGGGGGTTCGCCGTGATCGTCTTCTCGTCCCGTGGCGACGAGCCGCGAGTGTTCGCCACGCCGCCCTCGCGCAGGGGCGGAGGGCTTACGGACGACCAAATCGTGGCGCTGGCCGACTATTTCCCCGGCGGGGGTACCGATTTCGAGACTCCGCTCGAGCGTGCGGTGGAACTGCTCGGGGAGGGGCCGTTCCGGCGTGCCGACGTGCTGTTCATCACCGACGGTGAATGCGACGTGGGCGCTTCCTGGCTCGAAGGGTTTCTTGAGCGCAAGCGTCGGATGGGGTTCAAGGTATATTCGGTGCTGATAGATCTTACGGGTAGGGAATCGGCGGAGGTACTCAAGGGGTTCAGCGACAAGGTGACGACCGTGTCCGAGCTGCGCTCCGATGCGGCGAGACGTATTTTCGTGGAGTTTTGAACTGCATTGACAGTGGTGGAGGTATCAGTTCTGCAGGGGAGGCGCCGGTTCGAGGCCGCCAGGGCCACGCGGGCCGAGATTGATCTGCAGGCCCTGAGGACCAATTTCCGCCTGGTAAGGCGCATCGTGGGCTGCCGCGTAGGCGTCCTGTCCGTGGTGAAGGCCGATGCCTACGGCCACGGCGCTGTGGCCGTCTCGAAGGTGCTGGTGGAGGAGGGAACGGAGATGCTCGGCGTTGCGACCCTGGGCGAGGCCAGCGAGCTCAGGGACGCCGGCATCGAGGTGCCGCTGTTGCTGTTGGGGGGAATCTATCCCGACGAGGCCGGCGGTGTGGTGGAACTTTCTCTCACGCCGGCGCTCTTCTCGCTCGAAGTGGCCGAGAGGCTGGACCGGGCGGCCGCACGCTACGGCAGGAGGGTGAAGTATCATCTCAAGGTGGACACCGGTATGAACAGGCTCGGCATACGGCCCGAGGACTTGGACTCGTTCCTCGTTCGGTTGCGCGGCTACCGCCACATCGAGATGGAGGGTGTGTTCAGCCACTTGGCAGACGCCGACCTCCCCGGGGGGACCGAATCCGTAGAGAGGCAGCTTGAGGTGTTCGACGCCGTGCTTGCACGGGTAGAACGGGCCGGGTTCCGACCCCGCTACCGGCACATAGCCAACAGTGCCGCCCTGCAGCGGTTTCCCTCGTCCCATTACAATCTGGTGAGACCGGGGATCATGCTCTACGGCGCCTCGGCCGCCTGCGGCTTCGAGCTGCGGCCCGTCATGACGCTCAAGAGCCGCGTGCTCCAGGTCAAGGCCGTACCGGCCGGTGCCGCCGTGAGCTACGGCGGCACCTTCGTGGCCGCGAGGCCCTCGGTCCTGGCCATCCTTCCCGTGGGCTACGCCGACGGCTACATGAGGGCTCTTTCCAACAGGGCGTGGGTGACGGTCCGGGAGACAAGAGCACCGGTCGTCGGGGCTGTGTGCATGGACCTTACGCTGGTGGACGTAACAGGGGTCGAAGGCGTCTCGTGCGGAGACGAAGCCGTGCTCTTCGGCGCCGGCGGACCGCCGGTGGACGAGCTTGCGCGTCTGGCCGACACCATCTCCTACGAGCTGCTGTCCATAGTGGGTAAGAGGGTGCCGCGACACTACGTGCGACGCCAAGAAGCATAGAAGCCGTACTCGTTCAGATCAGGATGCCGAGATTGAGACCGTCCCCAGCCGTGCTGTTCTACTTACCCCTAGTCCTCCTCACCCTCGTCGTGCCGCTTGCCCTTCCTGCCGCGGGCGAGGGGCTCGAGGCGCCGCCCCTTCTGCAATACCGTACCGCCGGTCCCGGGGGTGAAACCACCCTCGAGGCCCTGGGACCTCTCGTCTACTACGAATCGTCTCCCCACAGAAGACGGTTTGGTCTGAGGCCGCTCGTGTTTTGGTCGCGCGACCAGGGGGCCCGGCGCAAGTCGTTCTACTTCCTCTATCCTTTCTCCGTATGGAGGAGCCGTCCGCGCGAGTGGACGTTTCAGGCATTCTTCTACCTGCTTTCCTTCAAGACAACCCTCAAACCGAGCGGTTACAAGGAACGCGAGTTCACGCTTTTCCCCTTCATCTTCGCGCGCCGCGCCGAGCGGCCGGGCGGGAGCTTCTTCGCCCTCTTCCCCTTGGCGGGCGTGATACGCAACAAGTTCCACAGGGACGAGATCACGTTTGCGGCCTTCCCGCTCTACCTTCGCACACGCAGCGGTGAAGAGGTCAACACCCACCTTTTCTGGCCCGTACTGGGCTTCTTCACCGGGGGCGGCCAGAGCGGATTCAGGGTATGGCCCCTGTTCGGCTACCGCAAGCGCGTGGGGGGCCTCAAACCGTACGAAGAGTCGTTCATCCTCTGGCCCATCCACGTGCGGCGTCGTATGACGTTCTACGGCGAGGAGATAAGGACGTTCTCGCTGCTTCCCCTCTATTCCACCGTGAGCGCCCGCGGCAGGAGGGTCACGACCTACCTGTGGCCCTTTTTCAACCACGCCGTCGATACGGGGCGCGGATGGGAGCGGTGGGACGCCCCTTGGCCTCTGTTCAGCGTCGCCCGGAGCAGCCCCGGCTTTCCGAGAAACGACAAATTCAGGCTGTTCCCGCTCTATTCCTTGGCCCACAGGAGAGAAGACAGAGAGGGATTCGTACTTTGGCCCCTCTACAGGTTCAGCGAGAGGCACTACGCCGACTACGAGAGCATCGACCGCTCGGTTCTCCTCTTCCTCTACTCCGACACCCTAGAGCGTCCGCTGCTCGAAGGGGGAAGGAGCGGGCGGAGAGTGGTCTTCTGGCCCCTTCTCTCCTACGCCCGCTCGGCCGACGGCTCCCGCACCGTCCACGCGCTGGCTCCGCTCGAGCCCTTTCTGGGGAGGGTAGAGGGCTTGGCCCATACGGTCGCCCCGTTGTGGAGGATCTTTTCCTGGCGTGCTACGCCGGACGGTGCGAGCGAGACCTCCATACTTTGGGACGTCGTGCGCCTGCGCAACCTACGCCGCGGGTTCACGTTCGATCTCCAGGCCGTCCTTCCGCTGCTCAGCGTGCGCAACCTGCCGGACGACAAGGGGGTCTCCATTCTGGGCGGGGCGCTCGGCCTCCACAGTCGTCGGGGCCGTGTGGAACTGGATCTGCTTTACATGCCCCTGCGAATCAAGGACAATGGCAACGTAGGCGAGGGAGGAGGTGGTTACCCATGAGCAGGACACTCAACTTCTTCCAGGTCGCAGGCGAGATGATCGTGCTGTTTCTGGAGAGCATCTATTGGACGAGGACCTTCGTGCGCGACCGCATGAAGGTGTTCGACCAGATGCTCGAGATAGGCAACTACACGCTGCCGGTGGCGTCCCTTATATCGGTGTTCATAGGCGGCGTCCTGGCGCTGCAATCGGGTCCTCAACTCGCTCAGTTCGGCATACAGGAGAACATCGGCGGCATAGTTGGGCTGTCGCTGGTCAAGGAGCTGGGCCCTGTGATGGGTGCCATCCTTGTCGTGGGCCGCGTGGGCTCTGCGATGACGGCCGAGATAGGGTCGATGAGCGTATACGACGAGATCGACGCCCTGAGGACCATGGACATAAATCCGGTCCGGTTCCTCGTCATGCCGCGCGTACTGGCCACCGTCGTCACCCTGCCCGTGTTGGTCATCTACATGGATTTCGTCGGCTGGTTCGGCGGGGCCGTGGTGGCCGCCGTCAATTCGTCTATAGACGTTCCCTTCCGCATCTACTACAACAACCTCTCCGAGCTGGTGGAGATGAAGGACGTAATCAACGGGTTAATCAAGTCGGGCATCTTTGGTATAATCATTTCAACCGTCTGTTGTTACGTGGGTCTCAAGACAAGGGGTGGACCCCGCGAGATAGGGGCCTCCGTCACCAGGTCGGTCGTTCTCTCGTTCATCCTGATTCTGGTTTTCGACTACTTGATCACAAGGTTTCTCATCGCGGTGAAACTGGATTGAGCAGCGCGGTCCGTCGGCCCGGGCCGTCGGAGGAGGGGAGTTGGGCGCCGTAGAAAAGGCATCCTGTCTGGACATAGTGTCCGTGGGTGTACGGATAGAGAGGCTCAATAAGAGCTTCGGGGACAACCACGTTCTCAGGGATCTCTCGCTCGAGGTCACCCCCGGCGAGACGCTCGTCATACTGGGCAGGAGCGGTACGGGCAAGAGCGTGTTGCTTCGCCACATAATCGGGCTCATGAAGCCCGACAGCGGCCGCGTACTAATAGACGGCGTCGATGCCACCAACCCGGAGCTCAGGAAGAAGCACCGCTTGGCCATGGTCTTCCAGTCGTCGGCGCTCTTTAACTCCATGACGGTCGAGGACAACGTGGCGCTCTATTTGAGGGAGCACGACCTCTGCGACGAGGAAAGCATCAGGGAGATAGTGCGCGAGGCGCTCGCAGTCGTGGGGATGGAAGGGACCGAGAAGCTCATGCCGTCGTCGCTCAGCGGTGGGATGAAGAAGCGAGTTGCCATAGCGCGGGCGCTCGCCATGAGCCCTGAACTGATCCTCTACGACGAGCCCACGGCAGAGCTCGATCCCATGCTTACTCGCACCATAGGGGACGAGATCTTGAAGCTCGCCCAGAGGTTCGATGTCACGCAGATCGTAGTGACGCACGACGTCGACCTCGCCCTGCGGATAGCCGAGAGGTTGGCCGTCATGGACGGGGGCAGGATAATCGAGATAGGTCCGCCCGAAGAGGTGAGGAGCAGTTCCGATCCACGGGTCAGGGGGTTCTTCGAAAGGCCCTAGTACGAACAGCCGGAGGTGTTGCATACCATGAGCAAGGAAGCAAAGATCGGGATATTCTTCGTGGCCGCACTGCTGATACTGGGGATCATCTTCGAGCTTCTGGGAGGGGTGTCGCTGTTCGAGGACCGCATCACGCTGCGGGCGCGTTTCGACGACGTGGGCGAACTGAAGGAAGGCAACCCCGTCAAGCTGTCGGGCCTCAAGATAGGCGAGGTCGACAGGATCGAGATAGGAGGCGACAAGATCGTGGTCTCGTTCAAGGTCAGGAGGGATGCCCCCGTAAGGAAGGATTCCGTGGCCTCGATACGGCTTACGAGCCTGCTGGGCATAAGCTACGTCAACCTCTCCTTCGGCGATCCCGCAAGCCCTCTTGCCGCCGAGGGTGACGTCCTGCCCAGTGAAGAGAGCGCCAACATAAACGACATCCTCGTCAAGCTCGACAAGACGGTGAGCTCCTTCGACGTGGTCCTCGGCGAGAACAAGGACCGCATCGCCGACATCCTCGAGGGCCTCGACACCGTGCTCGGCGCTGCGGCCCGGGGCGAGGGCACCTTGGGCAGGCTGATCAAAGACGACTCACTCTACGTCGAGGCCAAAGGCGCGTTCGAGAACCTGAACGCCATATCGAAGACCATACGCGAGGGACGCGGTACCATAGGACGACTCGTGGCCGACGATTCCCTCTACGTGGAGGCCGAGTCGTCGCTTAAGAAGTTGGGGGAGCTGGCCGAGCGGCTCTCGACGTCCAAGGGGACCATGGGCAAGTTGCTCAACGACGACAAGCTCTACGACAACGCCGCCGAGGCTGCCGCCAACCTGAACCAGATATTGAAGCGGATAAACAACGGCGAGGGGACGCTCGGCAAACTGGTGGTCGATGATTCCCTCTACTACGACGCACAGAACGCAACGCGCAAGCTCGAGAAGACCATGGATCTGCAGGAAGACCTTGCCCCGCTCCAGACCCTCGGTACGGCCTTCGGGATACTGACGGTGTTCTAGCTGCCCTTTGCGGCGCGTAAGGTGGGAGTGATAGGTTAATCGGTTGCGGTGTTTCGGTGCTGCCAGGAGGATATAGTCTTGGTCGCGGCTTTAAGGTTCTGTCTTCCTTCGGGCGCGGCCTCCCCCCGGAGCTAGATATGCGCCGGAGTGCTCCGGTGCCGCGTCCCGCATCATCGCGATGTATGGAGCCTACGTGTTTGGCCGCGTGTTTCTTCTCATGCGCGGTCTGGGGAGCGGAGCTCTTCCATGGGAAGAAGATGCCTCTGTGCGCCCTGCCCACGGTGTGCGTAAGGGGTGGTGCGTGCCGATCCCTCTGGGTCATGTACAAGGCGTCTCCTCTTCCGGCTGCTTCTTCTCGAACATCCCTGCTTCACCCGCCGCCGCAACACCACTTCGGCGCGAGCCGCTTCGTGTCGAGTGGCGTGTTCCCTCGCGTACCGCTCGGCGTTGAGGGGGGCCAGCCGCTACAGGGTTTTCTCGACCCATCCGCTCCGCCTCCCCCCGCCACCGGGGGGCAGGTGCTCTACCGGGTCGAGGCCACGGCGTTGCGGCATGCGGGCGAGAAGAAGTATGAGGCGTGTGAGGCGATTCCTGGTTCCCCGTGAAGAATGGGCCACCCCTTACGGTCCTCGTGCCCGGCTCCCTACTTACGGCGGTACCGGTGTAGCCGTGCCACCTTCGTACCGTTGCTCACGCTCCTCGCCGGGCGACACCCGTCTACGCTCGGGAGCAATGCCCGCTTCACTCCCACCACGTCGCTCCAAGGGTGGCGCGCCTTGGCCCCACCGCGGGCGAGCACTCCAAGCCCGGGTCAGACCTAGGGGTTGATGGAGGGCCGCCGTATGTAGTGGGTGTGCCGTCGCGGATGCGCGCGCTGGAATGAAAGGACGTAGTGAAAAGGCCTTTCTTGTATTCTCTTGCGCCACGCCGTGGGATGGCGTAAGGCGCCGCAGGTGCGGCGGCCGTTTTATCCACCCCTTGCAGGGGGCCCGTTTCTCTCTCCGCTCGGGTCGATTCAGCCCTTGGGTGCCATATATTCGGCGACGTATGCGTCAAGGTCGAAGGGCGGCTTCCAATCGGGCGAAACGGTGATCTTGAGCACCGTGCCGGGGATCAAGAGGTTGGGATCCGCTATCACGTCCCGGTTCCAATCCAGAATTTCATGCCACCTGCGTGCATCGAGCAGGTAGTAGGCCGCAAGCAGATGGAGGTTCTCGTAGCGCTTTACCGTGTGCTTCACCACCCGTTGCGTCGCCTCCTGAACCGCCTGTTCGGCCGGGTGCGCCTCGGGGGTCGCCGCCAGTGCCGCTGCCGCAACTAGTACGAGTGATGCCAGGACCTCTCTCATCGTCTCACTCCTCCGCAGTTTGTGGTGTTTTGGGGATGTCGGATGTTATATGGAAAATCTACACATTTTCACCGCCCTTGGGTACCATGCAGGAATAAGGAGTGGTTGGTGCGATGAGAGCAGTAATCCAAAGAGTAGGGTGGGCGCGCGTCTCGGTCGAGGGCTGTACGGTGGGGGAGATCGGAAAGGGGGTTCTCGTCCTCTTGGGCGTAAGGCGCGGAGACGATCGGGACGACGCGCGGTGGCTCGCAGACAAGGTGTGTGGGCTGCGCATCTTCGGCGACGAGGGGGGCAGGATGAATCTCTCCGTGGCCGACGTAGGCGGCGGTATGCTGGTCGTATCGCAGTTTACACTCTACGGCGATTGCAGACGCGGCCGTCGTCCCTCCTACACCGATGCGGCTCCTCCCGATGAGGCGCGGCCTCTGGTCGACGAGTTCGTCCGAGTGGTGGGTGAAAGGGGCATCGAGGTGAAGACCGGTGTTTTCGGTGCGAGAATGGACGTGGAACTCCACAACTGCGGCCCTGTCACCCTTATTGTGGACTCACCGTGACGGGGAAGTCCCTATTACTGGTACACTCTCAGCCGCTCCCTCTTCCCATGGGGAAAACCCTATGCCCACACCGTCGGCCGACCCCGACACCTTTGCGATGATCCTCTGCAGCTCCTCTCTTCCCACGGGCTTCCCGCTTCGCCACTCACGTGTCTGAAGCTTCACGATAACCCGGCGCGCACCATGCGTGCGGGCTGCGTTCTTTGCCACTAGAGCGACCTTCTCCTCCGCTTCCTTAGCATCGAGGCCCAGCTCACGCGCAATCTGCCTCTGGTACGCCATAACGGCCACCATGTCGAACGTTTCGGCGAGCTCGACCGAATGTGCATACCATTCCAGCGCCTTCCCCTCGTCGAGGTATAGCTCATAGGGGGCGTTGAAGCACACCAGGACACCGGGATTCCTTCGCTTTACGGCTCTCTTTATGCGTTGAGCCACTTCGATGAGCTGCCTGTTCTTGTGTCGGCTCCACTCGGCGAACCTGGCCGTGTGGATTACCCTCGTGGGCTTGCGGCCTGAACCGAGCTCGTACTCCGAGACCAGCGTCTCGATGGTGGGGAGGCGGCCGTATAGGAGGCGGTAGCGTTCAGCGGCGGCGGGGCCCATGGCTTCGAGGTGCCGTATGGCGAAATCGTCCTGCAGGAGGATGCCGTCGATGGGATGGGATGCCAGGTCCCCGTACAGTCCCACCAACCTCTCTACGGCGTCCTGGTTGAAGAGGTCCAGTTTCCTTATGCTCAGGATGCGGCCAGTGCCGAGCTCGTATCTGCGGTCGAGCAGCCGGGGGGATGCGCCGTAGACGGCATCGCGCGTCGTCATCCAGACCCATACGTTAAGGCCCGCTCTGCGGGCGGTCTTGACGAAGACGGGAAGCAGGTCGGCTACGATCGGGCTGAGCGAGGTCTTGAAATACACGCCTTCCTGCGGCATGGACCGACCGTCGCCGACTACTGCAAGGCCGTACACCCGGTCGCCCCGGTTGTGGAAGACGCGGAAAATCACGGTATTGACCCCGCGGGCGCGCATACCTTTGAGTTCGGCCAGCAGCTCGGTCTGGGTCGTGGCAGGGGTGTAGAATACCTGCGCGGCCACTACGGGCGGGGCAGCGCGGTAGGGGTAGGTTGTTGAGGCCGACGGGTGGACGAGTAGAAGGATGAGCGGTGTGAGGAAGGTCGCTGCGGCCTTTACATACATGGCTATGAAGGATGGTGTTACATGGGGAGGGTGTCAAGTTGAATTGTCCGCCCCTGTTATTATATTGTATTTATGGGAAGCAAGACGGTCTGCGTCAATCCGCGGGCGAAAAGGGACTTCTTCCTCGAAGATAGGTACGAGGCTGGCCTTGAGCTCACGGGATCCGAGGTCAAATCTCTCCGCCGCGGCCAAGCGAGCCTCAAGGAGAGTTACGCCGTCGTAAAGGGATCGGAGGTCTATCTCATCAACAGCTACATCGCCCCCTACGAAGGGACGAACCAGTTCAACCACGATCCCAGGCGCGACCGCAAGCTGCTGCTTCACCGGCGCGAGATAGAGAAGCTGATTGGAAAGACCCGGATAAGAGGCTATACTTTGGTACCGGTGAGGATATATTTCAAGAACGGGTGGGCCAAGCTTGAGCTGGCGCTCGCCCGAGGCAAGAAGAGCTACGACAAGCGCGAAGACATAAAGCGCCGAGACATGGAGAGGGAGATAGGAAAGGCTCTCAAAAGGAGGGCGAGATAGAAGTTGGTGCCGCCGCGCCGAGGCGCAAGCCCTCTGGCAGGTGGCGGCGCAGTACCTCGTCGGGGGCGACATGGCTTCGACGGGGATGGAGATAGCCTAGGCGGCATACCGAGCTCCTGCTCGCTCGTAAAACCGGCAGGGACACTTTATAAGTGCCGAACCGATCAACCAGCTCGCTGCTTAACTAAGCGGCGACGTCCCCGGTCGTCCCGCCCGCCGGACGGCCGACGGATGTCATTCAGGCGGGCTAGCTTCCCGAAGGTCCGGAGACTCGGGAAGCGAAGTCCAACTCCGGATGGCGGCGCAGGTATCCCGCCTGTCGGAGACCTCGCCGCGAGATGAAACGACAGGCTAAGTATGTAGATGCCGGGTGATTCTCATCCCCGGACCCGGGTTCGATTCCCGGCGCCTCCACCATCTGATTCTCATTCCCTCTGGAAGTAACCCTCGTTCATAGTGTGCCGAGATGACCCTCGGTGCCGTGTTCCTACACGGCCGCCACGAGCCCACCGTATGGTCCCACCCCTTGAGTCCCTCCGTTATCCTAAGGTGTGGCTTCGTTACCACCTAGGATGGGGCCGTATTCCGGTAAAGACTTGCGACCCTGCCGGTACCGGATTACGTCGGTTCGACCCGCCGCCGCATCTCCGGTACGGAGTCTAATTAATTCCCCCATACCATTATCGCCCCAAATTCCCGTATGCGCCGGAAGCTTCAACCCCTGGGTCTTCGTGCGGCCGATGAGGTGGGGTAGGAGCAGCTTCAGCCCATAGTCAGGCTCGGTGCCGCCGCTTCTGTCCTGTGCGGGTGGGGGCCGACGACTCGTCCCTCATCGATCGTGGATCGAACCCCTCCGATTCTCCCATACGGGGCGGCTCCAATGGGTTTTCTCGCTACGGCCTTTGCGAGGTTACCGTGTGGTGGGTACGGGTGCCTGACGTAGTGACCGATGGCGCTCCGCCGAATGCCCCCCGGCCGCTACTTCAAACGTGGAGGCCTACCGGTTTTGTAAGTCACAGTTTCCCGAGCGTTGCGGCCTGATCAT
>CAZXEJ010000036.1:0-21403 GCA_964639895.1 uncultured Spirochaetia bacterium
GTTTCGGGCTCCGGCACCTCGCGGCCCTCGACCAACGCCAGAAGGGCGTCGCGCAGATAGCGGTGTCGCACCTTGTCGGGCTCGCGCCAGTTGTCGTCGATCTTGCCCGTATAGCGCAGAATACGGTCCTTGTCGAAGACGAATATCTGTGGGGTGTGGGTGGCACCGTAGGCGCGAGCCACCTCCTGGGTCTCGTCCCTGAGATAGGGGTAGTTGAGCCCCAGTGTGCGCGCCTTCTTGACCATGTTGTCGAAGCTGTCTTCGGGGTACTTGGCATCGTCGTTGGAGTTTATGCCGATGAAGACGACCCCGCGCGGCTTGAACTCCTCCTGCAGCTCGATGATGCGACGGTCGTAGGCCTTGACGTAGGGGCAGTGGTTGCACGTGAACATAACCACCACCACCGGGTAGGAATCGTAGTCAGAGAGCGAGTGTTCCTTGCCGTCTACTCCGGGAAGCTTGAACTCCGGAGCCTTGTCACCTATCTTGAGCGGCATCTCCCTTCTACCCTCCGGAACGGTGTTTGTGTTGGAATCCATAGAATAGGGATAACATAACATTACATGCGGAGCGGCCCTAATCAAGCTCGTCCCCGCACACCGTCATGCTGGAAAGGGGTAGGACGTTATGGTAAGGGATTAAGAGGCTTTGCCCCAAATGTGTTCCCCAAGGAGGTGTCACGTCTATGGATGCGGAACGCCACGAGACGGCCCCCGGTTGCGCCCGTCTCTCGCTCGAGGCCGGAGAGCCGCTCTGCGGTACGGCGCCCCACGTAAGGGTGTGGGTGATGATCGAATACGATGCCCCGTGGGAGAGTGACGCCGTAGCGCACGTTCCTCTGCCCCGGCGGGTGCGGCCGGCCGTGGAAGAGCTTGCGGGCCGCAGCGGCGGCGGGGCGAGGCTGCAGCTCATAAAGCGACCGCCGGCCTCCGAGCCCGCGGCGCACAGGACCGCATACGTGGCGCTCACTCCACCTTCAGGCGAGCCGAGGCTCTTTCGGTTCGAATTCCCGGACGAAGGCGAGCTCGCCTCGTTCGATCCCCTCGACGTCGCCCGACGCCCGGAGGCCTACGCCGATCACGCCGATGGTGGCCCCCTCTACCTGGTGTGTACCCACGGCCGATACGATCGGTGCTGTGCGTCGCTGGGCGTACCGCTACTGAGCGAGATATGCCGCCTGGGTCGGGGCGCCGTCTGGCAGACCACCCACGTCGGTGGGCACAGGTTCGCTCCCAACGTCGTTTGCTTCCCGCACGGCGTCTATTACGGCCGGCTCCATCCCGAGTGGTGGGTGGAGGTGGCCGGCGCCTACGAGCGAGGCGAGCTCTCGCTCGAGCATCTGCGCGGCAGGTGCTCGATGCGCCCCGAGGCACAGGCGGCCGAGTTCAGCGTTAGGCGGCATACGGGTGTGGTGAGCATCGAAGGTCTCCGGCTAGAGAAAGAGGACGACCTGGGCCGGGGGAGGTGGCGGTTCGTCTTCCGCGTGGGAGGCGGCGAGGAGAGATACGAGGTGGTCGTCGTGCGGCGCGACGGTGCCCTCAGGGTGGTGAAGAGCTGCGGCGAGGAGCCCGCGGCCGTGCCCTCGTTCGAATGCGTGCACGTAGGCCGCATGGGCTGAGCGCCCCCCTACGGGGGATGCAGCCACACGGGAAGCTCCCGGCCGGTTTCGCCTTGCTGCTCTGGGTTCTTCCCCCCTCCCCTTCGGCGATCGTTCGGCTAGGGGCGCGCGCACCCCACCCCGCTTCCCAGGGCGCTTCCTATTCCGGCACTGCTGCCGCCCCGCTTGCGTGTGGTATCCACCCCGGCGTTCCCCGCCGGTCTCGGCCGGCCGTGCGGGGCCGCTCGTCCCGGCCGCCCGCCGCCTCATCCACGCATAATGTGGGGAGAGCGCCGCCTCCCTCCGTCCACCGTTCACGGTTCGCCCTCCTCCGAGCCTCCGCCCTCCCACCGCGTCAGCACGGCCGCCCCCACACAGTCGCCCCAGACGTTCACCGTGGTGCGGAACCGGTCGAGCAGCCAGTCGCCGGCGAGCAGCATCCCTATACCCTCGACCGGCAGGCCCACGGCCGTGAGCACGAGCACCATCGTAGTGAGTCCTGCCTCCGGTATGCCGGCCGCCCCTACGGCGGCGAGGGTGGCCGTAACGAATATGACGACAAGATGCCATCCGCCGAGCTCGATTCCGTAGCTCTGGGCGATGAAGACGGCCGCCACGGCCTCATAGAGCGCCGTGCCGTCCATATTGACCGTCGCTCCCAGCGGCAGCACGAACCGGCTTACGCGCTGGGGCAGGCCGGCGTTTTGCTCGGCGCAGTTGAGTGTGAGGGGCAGCGTGGCCGACGAGGACGCCGTGGAGAAGGCGGTGAGCAGGGCCTTGCCCATGTGCGAGGCCAGGCGCAGCGGGTTGCGTCCCGTGAACAAATAGAGCAACACCGGCAGCACGAGAAGCCCGTGCACGAGCAGTCCGGCCACCACCGTTGCCACGTACCTGCCGGTTTCGGTCACGAGTGCCGCCACTCGGGCGGCGCCCCCCTCTGCGCCCACGCGCTCGGCTATGAGTGCCATGACGCCTACGGGCGCGAGATAGAGCACCCACTCGACCATCTTCGCTATGGCACCGTCTACGGCCGTGAGCATCTCCTCGACGGTGCGCGTTCCCCGGCCTCCGTAGGCGGCCAGCGCGAGGCCGAACAAGAGGGACGCCATGATGAGTGGCAACACCTCGAACTTGGCCGCTGATTCGAACAGATTGGGGGTGACGAAGCTGAGTACGATCTCGGAGAACGAGGCGCCGGCTGCAACCGTACCGCCCGCAGGGAGGGTGCCGCGTACGGCCCCGAGACCGGGCTTGATGATTTCTACGGCCGTGATCCCGATGGCCGCGGCCGCCGCCGTCGTCACGGTGTAGTAGAGAACGGTCTTGGCACCGAGCGAGCCCACGTCTCGGGGCCCGCCGATCCGCACGACGCTCAGCGTGATGGATACCACGATGAGGGGCAGAGCTATCATCTTGAGGGCGTTGAGGAACAGGTGGCCCAGGAACCCCATCTCCACTCCAAGTGAGGGGAACAGCGCACCGACGGCGCCCCCCGACACGGCGCCGGCCGCAATCCCTATCATTATGAAGTGTCGCCTGAGAAAGCCGCCCATGGTGCCCGCCGCCTTCGTGTACTCCGCCTCTCGCGCGAGGCCTGGGGGACCCGGCCGCCGAAGCGGTTCTACCATTCTAATGAAAAAGGGTGGGTTTTTGAATAAGAGAGCCGCAGCCGGCGGCACGCGGCCGCTCGAGCAGGCGATTGGGTTATACGCATTGCCCTCGCAGGAGGCAAGGCAGTTCGTCCATGCGTCCCCTTGCGGCGAGGGTGGTTGCTCCGGGCCCGCAATGCCGATATCCACGCTGTCGTCCGAATGAGAAACGGGGGGGGACCGGCGGGGGCCGTAATCGAGGAGCTGTGTCGGTCGGCCTCTTGATGCTCGGCCGGCGCACCGATGGGGAACTTTCTGCTTCCACGGTGTACTTGCGGCGGGTGAGGCGGAGTGCGATCGTTGCGCCCGTGGTGGCTGTTCTCGAGCGGTGTCTCGGCGGTGGTGGTAATATATTTGGTCAAGGAGGGAACACCTATGGCGACGCAAATTATGAGAACCCGCAACCCGGCGCTCAACACCGATGAATTCCTGGGCACCGCTCCTGTAACGATTGGGACGGCCGCCGAGACTATGACCGTCCAAGGGACGGTCAACAAGACGGCCATACTGTTGCTGCTGGTTGTCGTCTCGGCCGGGTGGGTGTGGAAGAAGTTCACCTCCTACCCCCTTCCGGCCGCTGCCCCCGAGGCCGCGGCAGCCGTGGCTCCGTGGCTCTACGGCGGGCTGTTCGGCGGGCTGGTGCTCGCCCTGGTCACGGTGTTCAAGAAGAGCTGGGCCCCTGTAACGTCGCCTCTCTACGCGCTGGCCGAGGGGTTCTTTCTGGGCGGGCTGTCCTCTATGATCGAAGCGCGCTATCCGGGAATAGTGATCCAGGCCGTGGCCCTTACGTTCGGCACCCTTTTCGCACTGCTCATCGCCTACAAGTCGCGCCTCATCGTCGTTACGGCCAGGTTCCGTATGGGGGTTGTGGCCGCCACCGGGGGCATCTTCCTCGTGTATCTGTTCTCGCTCGTCGCGGGACTCTTCGGCCTACAGGTGCCGCTCATCTTCGGTTCCGGCCTCGTAGGAGTGGCGTTCAGCCTGTTCGTCGTGGTCATAGCGGCCCTCAACCTGGTGCTCGACTTCGATTTCATCGAGCGCGGCGAGCGGAACGGCGCGCCGAAGTATATGGAGTGGTACGGGGCGTTCGGCCTGCTCGTGACGCTGGTTTGGCTCTATATAGAGATACTGCGCCTCCTTACGAAGCTGAGAAGCCGCTAGCCGCAGGTCGAGAAGCGGCGGTTGCGCGCCCGATTTCCCCTCCCGTCCGGCCGTTGCGGGGCCTCCCTGACGGTTCCCCGGGGTTGGTTTGAGGGGGTACGTAAGAGGCCTTCCCCGTCGCCCCTCGCCGCCGCTACGCTCTGCGCTCCACATGGGCGGGCGCTGGCTTCAACGATTTCGGCTAGTTGGGCACCTGGACGTCAAGAATTTGCTTAAATCTCTTGACTTCGGTGAGGGATAGTTATATACAATATATTGTGTATGAGGCGGCGGTATGGCACAAGATATGTTGTAGGGTAGGCCGTCATTCACCCCCGCCGCATGAGGGATCGAGGACGAGGGGGTTGCGTAAATGACGGCGATCGGTGGCGGGCGCGTAGTGTAGTAATGTAGTTAGTACCTGTTAACAAGTTCAACCAGGAGGCCTCGCAACGATGGAGAACGGTCACGGCAAGCTCACCCCCGGAGAGTCCGAGAGCGCTCCCTTTTCCCCGGCTTCAGAGGAGAGTGGAGAGACGGTGGGTTTCGCCGCCGGGGTGATGGACATTCCCCAGGAGACGCTCGACGCCTTCGACGGCGACGATCTGAGGGCGCGGGTGTTCTACGAGAAGTACGCCCTTCGGGACGAGCAGGGGCGCGTCGTCGAGCGCACGCCCCAGGAGATGTGGCGCCGCGTAGCGCGCGAGATAGCTTCGACGGAGAACAACAAGGCGCTCCGCAAGGAGTGGGAAGAGCGTTTCATGTGGCTGCTCTCCGACTTCCGGTTCGTGCCCGGCGGGCGGATATTGTTCGGCGCGGGCCAGAAGAGGCGGGCCACCCTTCTCAATTGCTACTTCATCCCCATCAAGGAAGACTCCATCGAAGCCATCTTCGACTGGTGCAAGGAGGCCGCCCGCACCTACTCGTTCGGAGGCGGCGTCGGCACCGACATCTCGGTGCTGAGGCCCAAAGGGGCTCCCGTTAACAACTCGGCCATCTACTCGACGGGCGCCGTGTCGTTCATGGACCTGATGTCGACCACCACCGGCACCATCGGCCAAGCCGGCCGTCGCGGCGCGCTCATGATAACCCTCTCCGTAGACCATCCCGACGTGCCCGACTTCATAGCCGTCAAGAACGATCCCGAGCGGACCAAGATTAGGTACGCGAACATATCGCTCCGCATCACCGACGAGTTCATGCGTGCCGTCGAAAGCGACGACGAGTTCGAGCTCAGGTTCCGTAACGAGGTGGTGGATTTCAAGCGCAAGGTGCGGGCGCGCGAGATCTGGAACCGCATCGTGCGCGCCGCATGGGCTTCGGCCGAGCCGGGCATCATCTTCTGGGACACGGTGAAGAAGTACTCCCCCACCGAGTACGGCGGCATGGAGGTCCACGGCTTCAACCCTTGCAGCGAGCAGGCGCTCGAGGACTACGGCAACTGCTGTCTCGGCAACATAAACCTCTCGCGCTTCGTCAAGAACCCGTTCGAGGACGACGCCTCGATCGACTGGGAGAACCTTGAGCGCGCCCTGCGCTACGCGGTCCGCTTCCTGGACAACGTGCTCGACTACAACAAGGACAAGCACCCGTTGCCGTCGCAGGTCCGGGCTTCGATGCGCTCGCGCCGCATCGGGGTGGGGTTCACGGGGTTCGGCGACATGCTGGCCATGATGCGGCTCAAGTACGACACATCCGAGGCCATCGAGTTTACGGACAAGATGTTCGAATACATAAAGAACACCGTCTATCAGGCCAGCTCCGACCTTGCGGCCGAAAAGGGCAGCTTCGAGGCCTACGACGAGGACCGCCACCTGTCGGGGATGTTCCTGCAGGAAGTGGACGAGAAGGTGAGGTCGGCCATAAGGAAGCAGGGGCTAAGGAACGCCTGCCTCCTCACCGTACCCCCCGTGGGCAGCGGCTCCATCCTGGCCGCCACTTCGAGCGGCATCGAGCCCATATTCGCCCTCTCCTACTTCCGACGGTCGAAGTCGCTGAGCCAGGAGGAGTTCAAGGTTTACCATCCGCTTGTCAAGTGGTACATGGAGAAGTACAGCCTCAAGGACGAGAGCGAGCTTCCGGATTACTTCGTAACGGCCCACGAGATCGAGCCGGAGATGCGCGTCTACATGCAGGCCGCCATTCAGAAGCACATCGATTCCTGCATCTCGAGCACCGTCAACCTGCCCGCCGACATAACGCCCGATGAGGTGGGCCGCATATACTTCCTTGCTTGGAAGCTCGGGTGCAAGGGGATCACCGTCTACCGTGAAGGCTCACGTGAAGGCATTCTCGTGACCGAGGAGGAGGCCAAGCGCGAGGCGGCCCAGATGAAGGCCGAGGTCGAGGCGGCCGTGGCGGGCGAGGCCGTCGAGCGGCCCGCCGAGAGCGCAGAGGCCGCGGCCCCATCGGCCCCGCCGCGCACCGAGGGCGGGGTGAAGCCCCTCAAGAGGCCCAAGGTGCTCGAGGGGTTCACGGAGGTGATCAAGACCGGCTACGGCAACCTTTACGTAACCGTCAACACCTTCCAGGGCAAGCCGTTCGAGGTGTTCGTACAGATCGGCAAGTCCGGCTACACCACACAGGCCGACGCCGAGGCTATAGGCCGGCTGGCCTCGCTGGCGCTGCGCAGCGGCATCGACGTCGAAGAGGTCGTCGAGCAGCTTGAGGGCATCGGCGGCTCGTCGCCGGTCTACGTCGAAGGAAAGCTCATAATGTCCATCCCCGACGCCATCGCCACGGTGTTGAAGAAGCACTTCCTCGCACGCCGGGGCGGCGGGGAGTCCAAGGCAGCCGGCAAGCTCGATATACACCTTGAGCGTTGCGTCGAGTGCGGCAGCCGGTCGCTCGTCTTCGAGGCCGGCTGCATGACGTGCCGCAACTGCGGCTATACGAAGTGCGAATAGACGGCGGAAGATGACGCGGATTGAGGAGAGAGTTGAATGTAAAGGCATAATCCGAGGACCCACCTTCTGAAGCCGTCCTGCCTATCTACCCTCCTTGAAGATGGTCCAACCCCCCAACACTCCCTTCCCGGGGGGTTGGGCCTCTTTCTATAGCTTCCTCTCCGGGGGTGCAGCGGTGTCGGGCGGGTTGTTCTTCCGAATCTACGCCGGCCGTCAGCGCTTCGGTGCCGAGGGCGCGTGCGGCGGACCCTTCTCGACGGCTATGGCAAGGCGTGAGAAGCCGCTCGATTTCACTATGTCCATCGTCTTTACGACGACGCCGTGAGGGACGAGGTCGTCGGCCCTTATGACCACCAGGCTCTTCTTGTCGGGCATGGCCTCGAGCTTGCGCCGGAGCTCGGCCTCGCTGACCGGCTTCTCGTTGAGATAGGTCTTGAGGTCGCGGGTGAGGTTTATCATTATGCGTTCCGCCCTTATGGGTTCGGCCGTGCTCGAGGAGGGAAGCTTGACCTTGATCCCTCCGGCCGTGGCTGAGAAGTTGAGCGAGACGGCGAAGAAGAGCAAGAGGTTGAACACCATGTCCACGATGGGGGTGAGGTCGAGTATGGCTCCGACCCCCCTGCTCCTAGGTGTGCGGCTCCTGAACCTCATCGTCCTCCGAGTTCCCTCTCGGCCTGGGGAGCGTCGGCGTCGGGGGCGGTGGCTGCAAGTACGTAGTCTGCGATCTTGCTCCCCTCGAGCTCGAGGTTGGTGGTTATATCTTCGAGCTTCTCCGAGTAGTACTTGTAGACGAGATAGGTCGGTATGGCCACGGCCAGGCCGAACGCCGTCGTATAGAGAGCCTCGGATATGCCGCCGGCAAGCTTCTGGGGATCGACGATCGTCTGTTGGGAGATGACGTTGAAAATCTTGATCATGCCCGATATGGTGCCCAGCAGACCGAGCAGGGTGCTCACGTTACTTATTGCGCCCAGGCCCTCGATGTAGCGGCCCAGCTCCTGGACCTCCCTCTTTCCGGCCTCTTCGATCTCCTCGCGCAGCTCCTCCTTGTCGTGGTCGGCGTAGGCGAGGGCGGCGACGGCGATACGGGCGATCGAGGATTCGCTGTGGGAGCAGACTGCCGCGGCCTCGCTGAGCTTTCCCTGGACCAGCAGCCCGTAGAGGTCGCGCAGGAATCCTTCGGGCATTATGTTTTTGTCCCGCATCGTCCAGAACTTGTAGAGAAAGATCGTCACCGAGACGATGGAGCAGAGGAGGATGGGATACATGAAGGGGCCGCCTTTGTGAAAGTATTCGGCGATAAGACTGAGATTGAAATCCATATCTGCTCCGGGTGAGTTCGGCTCGTGGCTCAGGAAATAAGATATCGCCTGTAGGCCGGCGGGTCAAATGGGGCTGGTGCGGCGGTAGGGGCCGCAAGCGAGGTGCGCGAGTCTACCGCACGCCGGGGGGTAGTGCGTTGCCGGGTGACCGGAGACGGCGCGGCAAGGTGCGCGTGGGTGCGGCTGTACGTGTGGGATATGAGCGGCCGTGGTGGGGGTGCTGGGGTCGCGACGATATGTTGCGGCCCATGGCGGCGCGCACGCAGGCGTCCCCCTCCGGGGCGCAGTACCTGCTTGGGTGTCGCTCCCCCACGCGTTCTCCTCCCCGGCATCTTGGTGAGGGAGGTCGGCCCGCCGCGGTGCGGGTGCCTGCGTCGTCCGGGGAAGGCGTTTGTGCCTGCGGATGCGGCCGCGTGCGTTGTGCGCATCCACCGCTCAAGAGGCCGGTCGGCGACCTCTTTTCGCGGGGAGAGTGATGTGCCGTTTCCTCACGCGGACGGAGTGGGGTTCGCTGGTGCCTGGGATCGGTGCGTGCCGTTGGAGAGGTGTCAACGGTGGGGCTGCGAGCTGCCACTCCGACCTGCCGCCCGATCCACTCGTCCTATAGACCCTCGGGTATGTGCTCGCCGCGCACCAGGTCTTCGAACCGCTCGCGCTCTCTTACGACGTGGAACTCCTCGTTGTCCACCATCACCTCAGGCGGCCGGGGGCGGGAATTGTAGTTCGACGCCATGACGAACCCGTAGGCCCCGGCCGAGAGCACCACCAGCAGGTCTCCGGCCTCAACGTCCGGCAGCTCCACGTCCTTGCCCAGCACGTCCACCGTCTCGCAGACGGGGCCCACCACGTCGACCGGCTGGACGTCGCCGAAGTTCTCGACGGCGGGCACGATCTGGTGCTTGGCGCCGTAGAACGCGGGCCTCAGCAGGTCGTTCATCCCCGCGTCCACGACGACGAAACGCTTGCCCTCTTCCCCCTCCTTCACGTAGAGGACGCGCGTCACCAACACACCGGCGTTGGCCACCAGCACGCGTCCCGGCTCCAGCACCACCTTGTAGGGCTTGCCTTCGACGGCCTTATGCAGCAGGTCGGCGTACTCCTTCGGGTGGGGTACGTCCTGGTCCTCTTCGTAAGCGACGCCCAGGCCGCCGCCCATGTCGATGTAGCGGATCTCGATACCGTCTTCACGCAGCCCGTCGGCCAGGGCGGCGAGCTTTTCGATGGCCTCGGCGAAGGGAGTGAGATCGAGTATCTGTGACCCGATGTGCGCGTCGACGCCCACGATCTCGATGCCCTCCATCCTGCGGGCGGCGGCGTAGACGTCGCGCGCTCTCGAGATCGGTATGCCGAACTTGCTCTTCTTGAGGCCGGTCGATATGTAGGGATGGGTGTTGGGATCGATGTCGGGGTTTACGCGCAGCGCTATGCGCGCCCTCCGGCCCATTTGCCGGGCCACGCGGTCGAGTGCGGCGAGCTCGGCCTCCGATTCCACGTTGAAGAACAGTATGTCGGCCTCGAGCGCCGCCCTCATCTCGTCCTCCGTTTTTCCCACTCCCGAGAACACCGTCTTCGCAGCGTCGCCTCCGGCCTTGATGACGCGCTGCAGTTCTCCCCCCGAAACGATGTCGAACCCGCACCCCATCTGGGCGAATGCGTGGAGGACGGCGAGGTTGGAGTTGGCCTTGACGGAGTAGCAGACGAGGGGGTCGAGGTCGGCTACGGCCTCGCTGAAGGCGTCGAAGTCTCCGAAGAGTGCCGAGCGGCTGTATACGTAGCACGGCGTCCCCACCTTGGCGGCGATTTCCTCGACGGGCACCTCTTCGACGCAGTATTGTTCGTTCTTGTACTGGAAGTCGTACCACATGGTGTCGTCTCCTTTCCCTGGGCGGAGGGTTGGGGCGCCCCTGCGGGTCCGGGCCGCGCGGGCCAGCTTTCATTGTACCAAACAAATGTAGGATGTCTAATTACCCGGCACGCCGTGCGACGTGCGGGTGGAAGGGGAGGGGCCGGTCTCGACGCGCCCCTTTTCCGGAGAGGGGGGTCGTGGGAGGAAGAGGGCGTTGGGGGTGGATGTCCGGCTCCCCGCGTGGAAGCGGCCGGGGGTGATTCGTGACAAAAGTTGTCACGCAGGGTGACAAATTTGGGCACCCGGTGGTGCGAACGGTCCGTCCCGGCGCGCGGAAAGGATGGGTCCAGGGGGGTTGTAAGAAGGTACGAAAAGACGAAGACCGCTCTCCGGGGCTGGGTGGGGTAAGGACGAGAGCGGTCTTCGAGTGTCTAAGGGGTTAGTGGAAGCCTTATTGGTGGGGTATTGCTTCTTTCGTCTTCGGGTCTTCCTCCTGGCGTCGGCTTTCGATATGCTCATAGTGCAACAGGCGTGCCAATTGTTGCCCGCGCCGGGAGAGGTTAAGGGGCCGCGGCGTGTGCGACGCTCGTGTTCCGCGCCGTGGGCGGCCTCGGGTGGATGGGGCGGAGGGTCGGCATCTGCCCCACGTGTGGGAGTCCGTGCCTCGCCGGGGCTGCTTCGCTCCAGGGGGGTGAGAGCCTTCTTGCGCGGCGGGGACGGCGGGCGGCGCCTCCCCTCTATGTACGGCCGTCTCCTTCCTCCAGCCATCTCTTTACGAGCTCGACGATCTCTTCTACGTCTTCGGCCGTAAGGTGCATGAACGGCCTCGCGGGCAACACCGTACGGTGACGTCTTCCGGTGCGGCCTCCTGCGTGTTGGATGCGGGCGTAGGGGAGGAAGGTTGCGACCTTCACCCCATCGGCGCCCGTTGCGGTCGTTATGGAACGACGCAGTGCGCCGGTCCTCTCCAGAATGCGGCCCGGCCAGAACCCCTTGCGCTTCCTCTCCCTTACGGTGGCGGGCTTGAGCGGCGGCCATTTGTCGGGCCTCCCCTCGCGCACGAAGTTCTCGTCTACGGCCTCGATGACGCGCCGGGCCAGCCGCTCGTGGAGCGTCGCGGTCTCGCTCGCCTTGGCGGCGAAGCCGCGCGTCGTGCCGAGCAGCTCCTCCGTGTCGATCTCGAACTCGAGTGCCGTCATCGGCCGCCCCCTCGGGCCGCCGCCCCGCCGTAGATAGCTCCGCCCCCCGGGTGTCCTTCGCGCTTGCCGCCTTCGGGGGCCGACCCGTTGAGGCGGTCCGCCCCCGCCGCCGCCACCCTCAGGCCTCGCGGCTCTACCTCGACGCCACCGGCCGAACCGTCCTCTCCGGCCACGACGATGTGGTCCTCGTCGAACCCGTACGTCTCCATGAGGTACCGTTTCGTGAACCTCACGCCCACTTGGCTCAATATGCGGTCCCTTTCTGCGAGTTCCTTCCTTATGCCCGCTGCATCGTGCATCACGAACCGCGGCGGCCTCGTCGAGCGGGGGAAGTTCAGCTCGTGCACCCATCCGATGAGTGTGTTCATCGTCTGTTCGACCAGCCTGCGGTCGGCTTCCAGTATCTCGCGGCGCACCTCCATGTGGGTCTTCGATGCCGCATAGCTGCCCGGCCGCCCCACCTCGGTGGTGAGTGTTTGTCCGAGGATGGCCTTCGATATCTCGGCGTTGGTGAAGTCGAGCAGGCGTTCGTAGACCTCGGCCGACGAGGCCCGCGACGAGGCGTCCTCGATGAGGACGGAGCTGTCGTCGGGGATCACGGCTACGGCGTCCTGGAGCATGTTCTCCAGGCTCGTGAGCAACGCCTCAACCTCCTCCTCGCGCGTACCACGCGGGTGTTTCCCTATTAGGAACGGCATCGAGTACTTCTCGGTGAATATCACCCAGAACTTGAGTCCGCCGCGCTTGAACGTGACCGGCCAGAAGCAGCGAGACAGTATGCGCTCCCCGTAGGGGTTTGCGTAGGAAGGGTTGTGGCGCGGCAGCAGGAACTTCCTCGGCGGGACGGGCTCGCCGGTCCAGCGCTCCTTGGTGCGGAATGCAAGTCTCCCCTCGGTGGTGAAGACGAACCACTCGGGCGGCTTGCCCACGACGTCTTCGGCCACGATGAACGACCCGTCGCTCGCCCACATCACCTCCATGGGCTGGAACCCGAATAGGGGGGCGTTGAGGATCTCGCCCACGAGGCGGTCCATGTCCAGGCGGGCGAACATCTCGCCCACCATGTCGGCCTCCAAGCGGGCCGAGGGGCCGTCGGCGCCCGGCACGATGCGCCAGGCGAGGCTGCGCGTCCGGCTCTTTCGGCTGTCTACCGTGGCGCCCACGTGTGCGTCGGTGAGAAGCTCCCTGTAGACGGCGATGTCCTTGCCCAGCTTACGGAGCGTCGCGTCCGGATCGGGCAGGTACATGCTGAACGCCCCGACGAAATCGATGCTGCGCCGCCTGGTGGCTATCTCGCGAGCGAGCGAGCGCGGCAGCGACGCCCGGTCGCCGAAGGCTACGAACTCGTGCTGGTTTATCCATATGCCTCTCTTCGTCATAGATAGTACCCCTTCAACATGTGATAGCTGCGGCGTCTGGCGCGAGAAGCGACGCGTAAGGGCGGCTTGATGCAGTGGCCGGCGTAGAGGGCCAGTGCCAGCGCCCAGAAGTAGTCGCCGTGGCTGCGCCCCGCTCCCGAGGGGGCGGCGTCGAGGCGGACGTGTCTGGCCGCAGTCGTGACCCTGCGTACCGAGCGCAGGTCGCTCCGGATGGCGTCGTCGGGGGGGATGACGACGCGCCCCTCCTCCATGAGCTTGCGCAACGTGTAGGCGATCTCCTCCTTTACGGCCGCCGTGAACGAGACGGCTTCGACGCGGTGCGCTCCGAACCTCGCTTGCGCCTCTTCGGCCATCTGCATCCCGAGGCCCGTAGCGTCGATCGCCGCCCTGTGTACCAGCGGGTTGGAGAGCAGGGCGTACAGCTCGCCCCTCTGGGATGCGAACGTGGCGCCGCTCATGGCGCGCACGTCCCGTGTGACGAACACGTCTGCGCGCCTCTCTACGACCCAGATCACCGTGAGATCCCTTACCCGTCCCACGTCCATCCCGACGTAGTAGTCCCTCGCCGGATCCTCCCCTTCGGGCGGAGCAACCCCTTCGAGGATGCCCTCGCGCTCGGCCATGCGTACGAGGTCGGCCCCTAGGAACGACGAATCGTCGTCGGCCGCTCTGGCCAGATACTCCTGCTCCCACATGGCCTCGTCGTAGCAGTTGGCCCTTATCTCGGCGAGCCACCGCTTCTTCTCACGCTCGGTGACGGGCCGGCCGTAGATCTTCTCCAGAAGGCCCTCGTCGAGCGCAAGGTGAATGTCGGTCGTGTGGAGTGACCAGTCGAGCGAACCCTCCCGTATGGCCTCGACGAACCTCATGAACAGCGAGTCCCGGCCGTTGTGGGTCGAGATGATGCGCAGCGGCCAGCCCCACGTGATGCAGGGGCTCGCCGCAGCCCAGAGGCGGGGGGCGTTCTCATGGTGGGCGAACTCGTCCAACACAACCTTGCCCCCCTTGGAGCGGAACGCCGAGGGGTTGGACGACAGGGCCGTAATCCGCGTGCCGTTTGCAAACTCGATCACATACGCCTTTATGTCCCGTTCCGAGTCCAGCACCACCTTGCCCAGTACCCGCGCGGCCGCATCGAACATCCTGGCCCACCGGGCGGCGTCCTCGATGTACTCTCTCGCCGCCGACTCGTCGGCCGAGGAGAACCACACCTCCGGCACGCGGCGGCTGAGACAGTCCCTCACGTCTTCGAACGCCTGCACGTAGGTGGCGCCTATGCGCCGCGACTTCTCCCAGACCTTGATGCGGCTTCGGTCCTCGAGCCACCTCCTCTGATAGGGGAGGAAGTATCCGTGCCCCATCACATCCCGAGTACCCGTCGGTGTATCTCCTCGATCGTCTTCTCGTCGAGCACGCCCCGGACGTCTCCTTCGCACGCCTGGAGGAGCTCCTCCTCGTACTGCTTCATCCGCGGTATGTGGGACAGTATCTTCTCCAGCTCTGCGAGCAGCTTGAGATCGACGCGGCCTTCTCGCTCGGTCTCGTCCCTTATGAGTTCCACCAGGCGACGGGCGAATTCGAGAAGGGTCGTATGGAGGGACTGGGCGTGACGCATGGCTTGGCGCCGCTTGGTCCCCCATGAGCCCTCCTTCTTCCACGCGCTGAGCGTGGGTATCGAGACGCCCAGAAGGGATGATATCTCGCGAAGGGTCTTCTTCCCCCTCACGTAGAGATGCTCGGCCTGTTCGTAGTAGAGTTCCCTTTTGCCCATGGCGGTCGCAGCCGGCGGCGGGGCTCACGTAGGGCGCGCCCGTCCCGCCTGGAGTGATTGTTCACGCACCCGGGCGACGAAATCCACTGACATTTTCACCAAATCGGGTCTTCCTCTTAAGTATGTGATGTGCGCCGTTGCGCTGCAGGTCGTCGTCGCGATCCATTGGAACACAGTGGGTGTGGGATGGGCGGGTCGGCCTGGAAGGCACGCCCGAGCATAGACGGTACCCCTTGCAGCCGTGTGTGGGCGTGCTCACGTTGGCACCTGGGGCGAGGCGGTCGGGGCGACGGCGTAGGGGGGGAGTTACCTTGCGTCCGCAGGGAAATCCGAACACCCTTCGGAGGGGGTTGCGGAGATAGAGGCCGAGGTGCCTCCGGCTGCGGTGGGGGGCCGCGGAGCGCATTGTGCTCGGAGGAGTGATGGCACCGAATCTCTCGTCTCCGCACGTGGTGGCTTCGATACTTTCTTAGAGAGTCCCCCCATGTTCCCCGCCTGGAGCGGCCTCTCGGTACAGGCTCACCCTTCCCCCGGCCCGCGAGTCCCCCCGGGTGCGGTTGGTCGGCTCTCCGCATCGTTGGTTATCAGCCATCGTGCTCGGCAGGACGCGCGGGCTTTTGCCGAGTAGAGCACGTCCCTGACCACGTCTTTTTCTTCCCTCGCGGCGAGTGGTGACGGTCTCTCCACGCCGCATCCCGACCTCAGGCGGTGGGGGTGGCGAAGGGGGTGGTCTTTCAAGAAATCGTCTCAATCCGGGCGGCCCACGGGTGGCGGTGTGAAGCCCGGTCCCCCGGAGTGGCGGCTTACTCGACGTCGCCGTTGCCCGTCGGGGATGCAGGGATTGATGTGCCGGCGGCCGGTGCCCCTCCATACCGACTGCGGTGGGTGGAATGGTTACCAGGCGTGGGGGAGGCGGGATCGTCCACGATGGGAAGGTGAGCGTCGCACCGACGGCACCGCTCGCAAGGGGGATCCGGGCGGTCCGGCACTGCGAGAGTGGGCGGCCCATGCAGCGAAGCCTTCCACGGGCCACTCCTTCTCGATGGCCTCCCCCCGCGGGGGCTCATCCGCTCTCAGCAGGGTTTACTTCCCCGTTCACGACACGTTTCAGGGAAATCCGTCGGCGCCGTGGTGCGGCACGGCGGATTCATAGATCGTGATGTCATGCCCAAGGGAGAATCGGAATTCTTGATATTGTCAGTAGCGGCCGTACCCACCTGAAGCGTAAAGTCTTGCGCATGTGGATAGAGATTTTCAAGACCGGAACATGGACCGACTCCAACGGAGTGGTCAGACACTGGACGGAAGAGGACCTGGAGAAGATAGTGGCACGCTACGACCCGCGCAGGCACGAGGCGCCGGTGGTGATAGGGCATCCCACACACGACGCTCCTGCCTGGGGATGGGTGGAGAAGCTGAGACGCGACGGCGGTGTGCTGCTGGCCAAGCTTCGCGACCTTGTACCCGAGTTCGTCGACTGGGTGAAGAAGGGGCTGTATAAGAAGCGCTCCATCTCGCTCTATCCCGACTTCACGCTTAGGCACGTGGGGTTTCTGGGGGCGATGCCGCCCGCCGTCAAAGGGCTCCGGAACGTGAGGTTCGAAGAGGGTGGCGGAGGGTTGAGCGTCGAGATTCCCTTCGAGGGGGAGCCGATCGTGCGGGATGATGAGGAGTCGGCCGGAAAGAGCGATTTCGGCGACGCCGTCGAGGGGCTGGAGCGGAGGCTGAGGGAGAAGGAGGAAGAGGCGGCTGCGGCCGCCCAGAGGGTGCGGGCCGTCGAGGAGGCACGCCGATCGGCCGAGGCGCGCCTGGCCGAGGCGGAGCGCAGATTGAGGCGGATGGAGTTCGTCCAGTACCTGGGACGCGAGACGGTTGCCGGCAGGCTCACCCCGCGGCAGCGCGAGGTCGTACTCGAGATACTGGACGCCCTCGAGGGGCGGGACTTCTCCGAATCGGGAAGGCGCGACGCCGCAGGGCTGCTGAGAGAGCTCGTCTCGACCCTGCCCGCCCAGGTGGAGTTCGGCGAAGTGGCCAAGGTCGGCGCGGCCGCCCCGGTAGACGACGCGGCGGCCAAGCGGGCCGAACTTGTGGCCGAATACATGGACAAGCACGAGGGTGTTACGTGGAGGGAGGCCGTGTTGGCCGTCTCCCGCGAGCATCCGGAACTTTTCAGGGAGGTGTAACGACGGTATGGCGTTTGGACAGACCAGCGGAATAGAGAAGACGCTCAAGTGCGCCAGCGCTATCGGGACTGCCTACACGATTGCCAAGTTCGCGCTGGACGACGAGACGCTCGACGTTGCATCGTCGAGTACGGATACGCTGATAGGGGTTTTCCAGCACACAACCGATGCGGCTGGCGAGCCGGTGCGGGTGATGGTGTCGGGCATAAGCCGTCTAAAGCTCGGCGGCACCGTCACCAGGGGCGACTTCGTAACCGCCACCACCGGCGGCCTTGGAGTCGCGGCGGCACCGGCCACGGGGGTCAATGCCTCGATCGTGGGCGTGGCCATGGCCTCGGGTGCAAGCGGCGACATCGTGCCCGTGCTCATACAACCGGGACGCATCCAGGGTTGAGGGGGGCACGGCGCCGGAGGGGGAGCGAAACACGAGCGGCTAGAGAGAAAGAACTCCAGGAGGAAGACGTCATATGCCTGAGGCAAGAGATCTACACGTGGACAGTGTACTGAGTGAACTGTCGGTCAAGTACAAGAACTCGGCCTTCATCTGGCGCAGCGTGATGCCGGAGGTGCGGGTGAAGAAGAGGGCCGACAAGTACGTGGTCTACCGCAAGGAGGACAGCTACCGTCTCTACGACGACGCCGTCGGTCCCAAGTCGATGCCGAACGAGGTGGACTGGGGGGTGTCGATGGGCAACTACTCGGTCAAGGACCACGCCCTGGGCGAGTGGCTCCCCCAGGAAACCATAGACAACGCCGACAACCCGCTTGAGCCTGAGATCGACACGAACGAGTTCCTCAATCTCCTGCTCGACGTGGCCCAGGAGAAGCGGGTGGCCGACATAGTGTTCGACCCGGCCACCTATCCGGCCAGCAACAAGGTCACGCTCTCGGGCACGGCCCAGTGGGGCGGGTCGGCCGACGACCCGATTGGGGACGTGCTCGCCGCGCTGGAATCGACGTTCGTGCGCGCCAACACCCTGGTGTTCGGCCAGGAGGCGTGGCGCGTGTTCAGAAAGCTTCCCGAGGTGCTGGACGCCGTAAAGGGGTCGACCCGCTTCCAGGACAGCCCGGGCGGGGTGGCCTCGCCCGCGGAGGTGGCGGAGCTTCTCGAGGTGGACAGGGTCCTGGTCGGGCGGGCGCGCTACATATCGACCGCCGAGGGCCAGCCAGCCACCTTCACGCAGCTCTGGGGCAAGCACTGCGCCGCCCTCTACGTCGAGCCCAACCCGGGGGTGAAATCGATCACCTTCGGCGTCACGTTCGTCGAGACCCCAAGGACGACGATGAGGGACTTCGATCCCAAGCGCGGAGTCAAGGGTGCCCACTACATAAAGGTGAGCTGGAATTCCGACGAGAAGGTGATAGCACCGGAGCTGGGCTACTTGATAGAGAACGCCGTCGCCTGATGCGGCGGGACGCTCGATGTCGGGGCCGCCCCGGCCCCCGGAATGGATACATATCTGCCGCAATGGGCTCGAAGCCGGGCAGAGCGCGGGGCGGCCCATCAATGACGACGGTGGACCGTCCGTCCGGGCGGCGACCACGCGGAGGAGGACGAGATGGCGTACAGCACACTCACAGACATCAAGAAGGTGGTGCCAGAGGCCTCGATCGTGCAGCTTACCGACGACGAGGGGACGGGGACGGTCGACCAGGCCAGGGTGGACAAGGCCATAGCCGACGCAGACGAGCTCATAGACTCGTTCCTGCGCGGTCAGTACACGACGCCGCTATCGCCCGTGCCGGGAGTCGTGAACAAGCTCTCGGTGGACGTGGCCGTATTCAACCTTTATTCGAGGCGCCCCGAGACCGAGATGCCCGAGACGGTGCTTGTCCGCTACCGCGAGGCCATAAGGATGCTCGAGCGCATTCAGCGGGGACTGGCCTCGCTGGGTACGGCCTCGGAGCGGTCGGCCGAGAGCCCGCAGTACAAGGTGAGCAAGACGGCCGAGGACAAGGTGTTCGACGGCGCCCTGCTCGACAAGTTCTTCTCGCCCTAGGGCGGCCGCCGTGCAGGAGGCGACGATGACGACGGAGCAGATAGAAGACGCCATAGTGAACAGACTCAAGTCCTCGATACCGGACCTCGAGGTGAGCCCCTTTCCCGAGAGGCCGGACGAGTATGGTCTCATCCACCCCGTCGGGGCCGTGCTCGTACAGTACCGCGGCTCCGACTACTCGGAGCCGGCCTCGCTCGGCACCATCACGCAGACGCGCACGATGGAGTTCGTCGTGCTTCTGGCAGTACGCCACCTTAGGTCGCACCAAGGGGCCTACGCCTACCTGGACTCCATAAGGGGCAGCCTTACGGGCTACGTAATCCCGCCTCTCTCGAAGATGTTCGTTGTTCGCGAGGCGTTCCTGGCCGAGAAGGGAGGCATCTGGTGGTACGCCGTCGAGTTCAAGGCGAGGTCCATCGAGACGGAACCATAGACATAGATTAAGTTGCGGGCGGCGCGGGGCCGCCCGAAGGAGGTATTCGATATGACGCAGGCAAGTGGGAGCAAAGGTTTGGTCATGTGGAAGCCCGAGAAGACGTTCGGCGTGCCCGATTTCGCCACCGTGGGAGGCGGTGCCAGTACCACGCTCGCCGCGCCGTCAGCCCCCGGGGCCACTTCGATCGAGGTGACAAGCGCGCTCGGCATAGCGGCCGGCGACGTGTTGGCCGTGGGCGGGAGCGACAGTGTGGAGTTCGTCCAGGTGGACGGTTCCTATGCGTCGGGCACCACGGTGGCGCTCGACCCGCTCACGCCGCTCAACTTCCATCACGCCGCCGGCGAGGCCGTCGTCGAGTCGGCTCCTTCGGGTCTGAAGAAGCTCGGGGCGCTGGTGGCGTTCAGCCCATCGGGAGGGATGGGACGCACCGAGTCGGCCGTCATCACCTCGAGCCGCGCCCTCGAGATCGTGCGCACGGGCAACCACGAGGTGCGCGGGACGCTCACCCTCGAGACCAGCATCGAGTCGATGGGTATCGTGCTGCTCCATGCCTTGGCCGACGACTACGCCGCCTCGGGCACGGCCGTCTCCGGCGGGGCGAACACCACCCTCAACGAGCCCTCCGGGGTGTCGGCCGGGGCCACCGGTTTCGACGTGGCCGATGCCACCGGGATAGGAAGCGGCGACTATCTACAGCTCGGCACGGGCGATGGGGCCGAGGTCGTCAAGGTGTCGTCTGTATCCGTGAACACCGTGACCCTGGACCCTTCGACTCCGCTCCGCAAGGCCCACGCCGACGGCACGGCCGTCGTGGAGGTCACCAGCCCCTACACCTACGTCATAAAGCGCGGCTCCCTGCCCGCCGGCCTCACCTTGGTGCTCCACTTCAGCGACGTCGATTCACTGGCCCTCTACCGGGGGGTCAAGATCGACACCCTGTCGCTCGAAGTCACGCCGGGCGCCATACCCACGCTGCGGGCCGAGTTCGTGGCCAAGGCCGTACAGGTGCTGCAGAAGAACCTTTTCGGCACCCCGCCCGACGTACCCCACACGCCGTATGCGGCCTGGGAGGGTGTGGTCGAAGAGGGCGGAGCACCGATGAGCACCGTGCAGTCGCTCTCGCTCAGCATACGGAACAACCTGCGCGGCGGAAGCTTCGGCATCGGTTCTCCTTTCATAGCCAGCGCCGCAGACGGCGAAGGACGCGCGGGGGGCAGCCTCACCTACCACTACTTCGACGCGTCCCTTATCAAGAAGGCGGTCTTCGAGACCGAGTCGTCGCTCAAGGTGAGGTTCGTCTACAGCGGCGACACCGACCATGAGCTGGAGTTCCACCTCCCGCGCGTGAGGTATTCGGGCACCCACCACCCGGGCCTGCCTGACAGGGGGCCGATAACCGACACGAGAGAGTTCGACGCGCTGAGGGATGCAACCGAGGATACGGACGTCAAGGTTACGTTCAAGACCACCGAGGCAGCTCTGCTTTAGCCGCAGATCCCCGTTGGGGTGGATACGGTATGGGGCGCACCGCACAGCGGCGCCACCTCCTCCCCCCTTCCACGGTAGTCGTCGCGGTTCGTGCGGTCGACAAAGCGCAGGAGGCACAGATGGCAAGGATAGGAAACCTGAGGAAGCGTTTTTCCCAACACGTATGGATCACCCCCTTCGTCGAGGTCGGCGAGTTTCCCACCTATGTGGACGAGAGCGGCCGACGCGTGCAGGTGTCCGAGGAGTGGAGAGAGGTGAGGTTCAAGGTGCTCTACCCCACGCTCAAGGTGATGAACGAGCTCCGTAACAACAACGTCAAGGTCGTCCTCGAGCGGAGCTCGAAGCGTTCGCACCGGGAGTTCGATCCCGAGGGGCTCGCCGACTTCCTGGCCAACCGTATCATCCTCGACTGGGACAACGTGACGGACGAGGCCGGCCAGAAGGTGGCCTACGACGGCGGCTTCATGAAGGAGCAGTTCATGGCCTC
>CAZXEJ010000037.1:0-21089 GCA_964639895.1 uncultured Spirochaetia bacterium
AATCTCTGATTCGAACCCCTGCCGCACCCGTCCCCCGTGGGGAGGCGGGGCCGGTCGGTGGATTGGAGGGAGATTGATATGGTTGAGATCGTTTGCCTCGTTGAGACCGAAGACTATTGGAACATCAACTCCCTCGTCGAGAAGAACATCCCCATCAAACACTACGGCTACAGGTTCCAGGTGCTCGGCGGGGCCGAGGGCGAGGGCTCGAAAGAGGTGGAGATAGTGGTGTTCGAGCTGCTCAATGCAAGCGTATCGGTGGGTCTGTACCTGCCGGAGCGGTTCGCCGAGACCACGCAGTTCAAGCTCGGTTTCACCAGCCAGACCGATCCCACCTCCAAGGTGAGCGTCGAGTGTTCGCTTTCGCCCGAAGTGAAGAAGGTGTCCTACGAGGGCTCCGAGCGCGAGAGGCTCGAATACATAGGGTTCACGCTGGAGAGGTTCTACGCCGACAAGGGCGCCACGTTCTACCTCTACGATCTCAAGGGCGTGGACGGCGGGGGTGGTTGAGCGGGGCGCTGCCCCAAGGGCCCGTCGCCTTGTGAGGTGTCCGTCGCAGCGGCCGCTACGTCCGGGGGCGGCGGGGAGGTTGTTTGCGTGATGCAGCAGAAGAGGAAGATAGTGCTCGCCTATTCGGGCGGCCTCGATACATCCGTAATACTCAAGTGGCTCATCGAGGAGTACGGTGCCGAGGTGGTGGCCTACATAGCAGACGTCGGCCAAGGCGAGGACCTGGAGGTCGCCAGGGAGAAGGCGCTGCGGTCGGGGGCGTCGAAGGTCTACGTGGAGGACCTGAGGGAGGAGTTCGTAAGGGACTATGTGTTTACCGCGCTCAAGGCCAACGCCGTCTACGAGGGCTGCTACCTGCTGGGTACCTCGCTCGCGCGACCCGTCATCGCCAAGCGCCAGGTGGAGATAGCCCGCGCCGAGGACGCCTTCGCCCTGGCGCACGGAGCGACCGGCAAGGGGAACGACCAGGTTCGCTTCGAGCTCGCCTTCCACGCCCTTGCGCCCGAGCTCACCGTCATCGCCCCATGGCGTGAGTGGGAGATGAGGTCGAGGAGCGATCTCGTCGAATACGCCCGCAGACACGGCATCGACGTCCCCGTCTCGCCCGAAAAGCCCTACAGCTGCGACCGCAACCTGCTCCACACGAGCTACGAGGGCGGTATACTGGAGGACCCGTGGGCGGAGCCCCCGGAGGATATGTTTGAGATGACGGTGGCCCCCGAGAAGGCCCCCGACGAACCGGTCGTCCTGGAGATAGGGTTCAGCAGCGGAGTGCCGTGCGAGCTCGACGGTGTGGAGATGGACCCCGTCGAGTTGCTGGGGCGTCTCAACGAGGTGGGCGGGGCCCATGGAGTGGGAAGGGTCGACATGGTGGAAAACAGGTTCGTGGGGATAAAGTCGCGGGGCGTCTACGAGACCCCGGGCGGCACCATACTACACGTCGCCCACCGGGCCGTGGAATCGATCACCATGGATAGGGAAGAGATGCACCTGCGCGACTCGCTGATGCCGCGGTTCGCCGAGCTTGTCTACTACGGGTTCTGGTTCTCGCCCGAGATGGATATGCTGAGAGCGGCGATCGATCAGTCGCAGCGCAACGTAACCGGCACGGCCCGCGTCAAGGTCTACAAGGGTGCGGTTCACGTCCTCGGCAGGCGATCGCCGTTCTCCCTCTACGACCCCGAGCTGGCCACCTTCGAAGAGGACGCCGTCTACGACCAGAGCCATGCTACTGGGTTCATACGGCTCAATGCCCTGCGCCTTGCCGTCAGGGCCGCCCGTGGGGGTGACGATGACGAGGACGAGGACGGCGGGCGGTAAGGGGGAGGTCGGGGCCCGATCGGCGTACGGCGAGGGTGCCCGGAGCCGGATGAAGACCTCGGACTTCGACTACGAGCTTCCCGAGGAGTTGATCGCGCTGCGTCCCGCGCCCGAGCGCGGTGCCTCGCGCATGCTCGTCCTCGAGCGCCGGAGCGGCTGCCTGCGGCACCTGAGCTTCGGCGACCTTCCTTCCTTCGTCGAGCCGGGAGACGTCTTGGTGCTTAACGACACTAAGGTCGTGCCGGCCCGCTTGAGGGCAGTGCGCCTGGGACCGGACGGTGAGCGGCGCGCGCCTGTGGAGGTGCTTTTCGTTGAGCGGCTGGGGGAGCGCGTATGGAGTGTACTGCTTCGCAAGCCGCGCGAGGGAGAGAGGCTGCTCTTCGAGGGGGGGATGGAGGGCGTCCTCAGGGCGGACCGGAGGGGTGGTGGTGAGTGGCTGTGTGAGACCGATCGCGACCCTCTCCCCGTGATGGAGCGGTACGGCATGATGCCGCTTCCCCCATACATAAGGCGCTCCCCGTCGGCCGAGGACAGGGAGTGGTATCAGACGGTCTACGCGCGCTGCCGTGGTGCCGTTGCGGCCCCTACGGCGGGGCTTCACTTCGGCCGCCCGATGCTGCGCGGCCTTGCCGAGCGTGGGGTCCGGATCGGCTACTTGACACTCCACGTAGGTCCTGGGACGTTCACCCCGGTGCGGGGCGAGGACGTGGCCTCACACCGCATGCATCCCGAGTTCCGACGGGTTCCGGCCGAGACGGCGGCGATGGTCAACGAGGCCAGGGCCCGCGGCCGCAGGGTGCTCGCCGTGGGGACCACCGTCGTAAGGGCGCTTGAATCGGCCGCGGGCCCCTCGGGCGTTGTGGAGCCGGTCGAGGGGTGGACCGACCTCTTCATCGTACCCGGCTTCGAGTTCAGGGTTGTAGGGGCCATGCTGACAAACTTCCACCTGCCGCGCTCCACCCTGCTGATGCTGGTGGCCGCCTTTGCGGGCAGGGAGACGGTGCTGCGGGCCTACGAGGAGGCCGTAAGGGAGCGCTACAGGTTTCTTAGCTATGGGGACGCCATGCTCATACTCTAGTCGTGCGGTTGCTGCGGTGCGACCCCGCCGGGCAGCCATACGGATGGTGGGCGCCCCTGCGGCCCCTCCCCCGCAATCAGGCATGTGGGCTGCGCCACCACCGTTCTTCCCTACCTCCTACGTATCCCCCTCGTTGCGGGCGGAAAGAGGGGATGTGAGTCCGCTTCCTGGACTTTGTGGCCCGACCGGCCGTAACGAAGGTCGTCTGAACTGCAAAGAGATTCCTCTACGTGCTTTTCATGCTCATTGGGCTTGAGGTTCGCGCCGCAAATTGCGGTTCCACGGCTGCTGCTTCCGCGAGAGGGGTGGGTAGGGGGGCGGGGCGTTCCTTCATCTCTCCTCCTGAGTTGCTTTACGTAGGGCGCGGGGAAGGGGAAGCGACTGCGGGGGATGGAGTGCTTGCACGACGGCGGTCTCCACGTCCCAGGCGGCGGGGCATGGGTGGGCCGTACCCTTTGTGGGCTGCACGAGAGGGTGCGGCGCCCTCGGCATTGGAAGGGTGAGTGAAACGACTCACCCTTGGCGGGCGTCTCAAGAGTAGGGGGTGATGGGTGTGCCGGGGCGGTGCGAGGCATGGGAGGGTCTTTCCTCTCGGATCGGGGGCCGGCCCGGAGTGATGCGGGGCGGTTCCCACGGCGAGGGGTTTGTGTAATGATTGGTTTTGAGGCTATCATATAATGGACGGGCGGCGCTCGAGTGGCCGGGAGCGCTCGGCGGGCGTGGTTCCGGCCGGATGCTCGCCGGCGGGCCCAGGTCGGTTCGACCCCTATGCAGTTCATAAGCAAGATAAGGGAATTCCTCTCGCAGTCCCTGGGGGGCAGGTACAAGGGCTACTCCGACGAAGAGCTGGTGGAGATGTTCGTGCGGGACGGCGACCAGGACGCGTTCGGCGAGATTCTCCACCGACATCTCAACTACGTTTACGGTCTTGCCTACAGGATTACCAGGGACCATGAGGCCACAGAGGAGATCGTCCAGGAAGTGATGTTGCAACTGTCACAGAAAGCGGGAACGTTCACCGGCCGGGCCAAGTTCTCGAGCTGGCTCTACCGGGTGGTGGCCAATGCCAGCTACAGCTACCTAAGATCCTCGAAGAGGCACGAGGGAGACGTAAGCCTGGACGACTATGCGCCCTACGACAGCAACGGCACGCTCAAGGGCAGGGTCAAGTCCAAGGCATGGAGCGATGCGCCCGATTCGGTTCTCTACAGCAGGGAGGCCATGGACATAATCGATGAGGCCGTGGCCTCGCTGCCCGAGATGTACCGGGTCGTGTTCGTGCTGCGCGACGTCGAGGGGTTCTCTAACCAGGAGGTCGCCGAGACGCTGGGCATCTCGGTGCCGGCCGTAAAGACCAGGCTTCACAGGGCGCGGCTCGCTCTGCGCGACAGGATCTCCGACTATTTCAGCGAATGGGGAAGGAAGAACAGGTGACATTCATCTGCAAAGACGTCGTCGAAAACATTATAGACTACATCGAGGCCGAGCTCGACGCCGAGACACTGCGCATGCTCGAGGAACACGTCGAGGAGTGTCCCGAGTGCATGGAGTTCATAAGGACCTACCGCAAGATGCTCGAGCTCTCGGGAAGGCTCAAGGAGAGGACGTTCGTCACGCCGGAGGTCCGCAGAAGGCTTATCGCCCTCCTCAAATCCAAGGTCCGGCCGGAATGAACGTCTCCCCGCCGCGTTGAATCCCACCGGCCCGG
This sequence comes from uncultured Spirochaetia bacterium, assembly GCA_964639895.1. Lineage (GTDB taxonomy): Bacteria > Desulfobacterota_D > UBA1144 > Nemesobacterales > JADFKM01 > CAZXEJ01. Next base: position 4,617 of record CAZXEJ010000037.1, read on the forward strand.
TGCCGTGTCTTATCATGCATGGTTTACAGGTCGATAGCGGTATCTGCCCTCTTGTTGGCGGGGCTCGCTTCTTTCGCATCGGGAGCCCAGTCCGACTATAACGGCTTCGTCCTCGACCACCTGACCATCCCAGTCGACCAGATCGTCCGAGGCGGCCCGCCGAAGGACGGCATCCCTGCACTGCTCGCGCCCCGCTTCGAAGATGCCCGCAGCGCCTCACGCTGGCTCGAGGACGACGACGTGGTGATCGGCATAAGCCGCGGCGACGAGAGCAAGGCCTATCCGCTGCGCATACTGCTCTGGCACGAGGCCGTCAACGACACCATAGCCGGCGTGCCTGTACTCGTCACCTACTGTCCGCTTTGCGCGTCGGCTCTGGTGTTCGAGCGCCCGGGGAGGCCGAAGACTCTTACGTTCGGCGTATCGGGGTTGCTATACATGTCGAACGTCCTCTTCTACGATCACCGCACGCAGAGTCTCTGGTCCCAGCTGGGTATGGTGGCCGTCTCAGGTCCCATGGCTGGAAGCAGGCTCGCCCTCTTCCCCTCGGTGCGTGCGACGTGGAAGCGGTGGAGGGAGCTGCACCCCGAGACGGTGGTGCTGTCGCGACGGACGGGGACGGGTTACGTGCGCGATTATTCGTTGGACCCCTACCGCGCCTACCACCGCTCCGAAACGCTCCTTTTTCCCGTCGCTCGCCGCGACGGCAGGTTGCCTCCCAAGGAGAAGGTGCTCGTCGTCAAAGTGGGCGACACCTACAGGGCCTATCCGTTCCGTGCCCTCGAGGCGGCTCGCTCCCCCATCAAGGATGCCGTGGGAGGCGTCGACGTGGTTATCACCTTCGATGAGGGGCACCTCGTCTCCGCCCGCCGCCGTGACGGTCGGTCAGTGGACTCCTTTGTCGCCTATTGGTTCGCATGGTACGCATTCAGGCCCGACACGCAGGTGTGGAGTCCATAGGAAGCAGGGTGCGGCAGCGTCGCTTTACGGGCCACGGCCGCTTGGGTAGTATGGTAGGGTCGCGGGGGGGCGGCCGGCCGGGGGAGTGCGGTCTCCGGGGCCCGCGACAAGGAGGGGGCTCGAATGGATGGGATCGAGCGTCTGGAGATGCAGATTGCACAGCTCGAGAAGACGATAGGCCAAGTGGAAGCGCAGTTCGAGGGCCCGTCCGAGGTGAAGAAACAGATAATGGACAACCTCCGGTTCCAGCTCCGTGTCCTTAAGGAAGAGCTCGACAAGGCAAAGGGTGGAGCCGAGGCGGAGTGATGAGGGCTCCTTGGACGGGGGGAGCGACGTGCGAAACGTATGGGCGGAACACGGGGCCGGTATAGCCGCTTTGGGAAAGGTGCAGCGCGGCGGGGCTCGGACGGGCCTCTAGGGGACGAGAAGCGCTTCCAGCTCTGCGTGCAGGCTCTTTGCCATCGCCGTCCACCGGCCGATGGCCTCGTCGTCCCCGAGACGCACGACTTTTGTGAGCAACAGGCCGTCTTCGGTCGCGGCCACGTGGCAACGGCTGCTGCGTCTGGCCACGATGGTTGCGAATCGGTGCATAAGCCCTACGGCCCTGGGGTCGGTGCTGCTCAACCTGGCCGTGAGCAACGCCTGGTCGTCGAAACCCGGGAAGACGACGTTCCAGAGAGACGAATCCGACTCCATTCCGAAGGACAAGGTGACGGAGTTCTCACTCACGGGTCGGCCTCCTCGTGGGAATGGCCCCGTCTACTGGGCGGCCAGCTTCGCGAGGCTGCGACGGGCGTCGGCCGTAAGCGTCGAATAGCGGTCGCGTCCTTTGCTCAGGGCCAGGAACCTCCGGTAGCTCCGCCGGGCCTTGTCCTTCTTGCCCAGCATCTCGTAGCAACGCGCCAGGTAGAAGTGGCTGTCGAAGAAGTTGGGATTGACGACAAGGGCGCGCTTGAGTGCCTTTGCCGCCTCTCTTATCCGTCCGCCGTAGAGCAGCGTCACGCCGAGGTTCCGCAGCGCCGAGGCGTTGTTGGGGTTGAGCGCTATGGCCTTCCTGTAGGCCTTGGCGGCGGCACCGTAGTTGCCGCGGGTCCTCTCGACCGTGCCCAGGAAGTCGAGGGCGTAGTCCAGGCGGGGGCTGCGGGCGAGGGCTTCGCGCAGGTGGCGGGCGCTTGATGCGTAGTCGCCTCTCTTGTAGAACAGCGCACGGGCCAGCGCGAGATGCGCCATTACGAACCCGGGCTCGAGGCGCAACGCCTCGCCGATGAGCGGGTCGTCGGGTCGCGATCCCCTGGCCTGCCACAGGATGGTGAGGGATTCGGGATCGCGGGGCCGGAGGCGCAGCGCCGCGCGGGCCTCTTCTCGTGCCTCGGCCCTCCGGTGCAGCACCAAGTAGTAGAGCGCCCGTGCACGCCTTGTGTGGAACGATGCCGGAGCCAACCGGCCTGCGCGGAGGGAGTACTCGTAGGCCTTCCTCATCGGCCCCTCGTAGTCCTCCTTGGCCTGAAGTCGTATCCACCCCAGAAAGGCGTGGGCCTCGGCCAGTCCCGCCAAGGCGGGGACGAACCCCCTTTCCTTCTCGAGAGCCTTCTCGTAGAGGGATATGGACGCCTCGATGTCTTGTGTCGAAAGCATGAGGAAACGGGCGCGTGCCCTCTCGTAGAGCGCCTCGGCTCCCCTCCCGCCGCCGGAGGCCTCGGGTACACCGTTTACGAGCGAGGCAAGGAGCGGAAGGACGAGAAGCCACACCCCCCCGCGCGCAAGCCGCGCAACGGGTGTGGGTGCCGGGGTGGTGGGCCTGTCCGGCATACCGACCCATTATAGCCGAGGTGGCTGGGGGGTACAACCCCTCCTCACGTGGCGGGGCCGTCGGAGGGACGCTCGATGTAGCCCCTAGCGTAGTACCACTTCAGCGTGCGCCGCAGAGCCTCGCGAAGGGGGGTGAAGGCGATTCCCAATTCCGTTGTGGCCTTCTCGCTGGAGCCCGCGGCTCCTATCTCCATGGCGCGCACCGCGTCGAGGGGCAGTCGGGGTCGGGGGCCGCCGAGTGCTGCCACCGCCTCGCCTATGAGGGCCGCGGCCTTAAGTAGCAGCGGGCTTGCATCCCGCGGCGGCGGCGGGACGCCGGTGAGCTCCTCGAGCATACGCATCACGTCCCTTATGGTGATGTTATCGCCCACCACTATGTACCTCTCGCCCGGCCGCCCCCTGACCGAGGCGGCAAGGAGCGATTCCACGACGTCGTCTATGTAGACCAGGGGCACGATGGTATCGGGGAAGGGGACGGCCTCCAGGCGGCCGTTGGCGTAGTCGATGATAAGCCTTCCGAACGTCTTCAGATCGCACGGTCCTATGACGACACCGGGGTTCACCACCACCGCCTGCAACCCGCGTTCGGCGTGGAGGCGCAACACCTCCATCTCGCCCTCGTACTTGGAGCGCGCGTAGTGGCTCTCGAAATCGTCCCTCCGTTCCATGGACTCGGTGGTGAGGACGCCGCCGGGCTGGCGGATGGTGGCGAGCGAGCTCATGTGGACGACCCTCGGGATACCGCAGTCTAGGGCGATCTCCATGATCCGTCGGGTGGCCGTGACGTTCACGGTGTAGTAGTCCTTCCTGCGCCTGGTCCACCACCGCGAGAGGCCCGCCAGATGGTAGAGCACGTCCGCTTCCCCGAGAGCCTCTCTGTAGGAAGCCGGATCGGTGACGTCACCCACGACGAGCCGCGCGCCCATCCCCTCGAGCCTGCGCCCCTTTGCGGCGTCCCTGACCAGCGCCGCGACGCGGATGCCGTCGGCGAGGAGGCGCTTCGTAAGGTGTGACCCTATGAAACCGCTGGCCCCTGTGACGAAGGCCGTCGTCATATCACTCTTTACCCCTTAAAGCGGCTCTTTTACGAAAGCGGCCGGGCGCGGCTTACACTCGGTGTGTGCTTTCCCGGAGCGGTGTTCCGTAGGGGGGTGTCGTAGGGTACGGGTGGGCTGGCCCCCTGCATTTCCAGCGCGCCTGGTCCGCCCGGGGGCTGTCACGGCGGTGGGGGTCGCCGCAACGTCTCCTACAGCGGCACGGCCCGTTCCCGTCTTCGAGCCGTCCGGCGGCACGGCCGCCGGCACACGGGAGGCGTCGCAACTCCCTCTAGCACTTGCCGTTCTTGCGTCCCAGGAGGGAGTAGTACATGCCTTCGAACTCTTCCTTCGATATGACGCCCTTTCTGAACAACGCCCCTACGACCGTCCACGTGAAGCTCTTGTCGTCTATGACGTGCCCCTTCTTCTTGAGCAGTACCACTATTGCGTCAACGGCTTCGCGAACGTTGAAGTCGCCGTATTCGTCCCTGAAGTTCATGACGATACCTCCTCGTCAACGACACGCGCCCGTGGGTCCCGAAAGCAACCTGCGTCCTGAAGAGCCGAATGCCGCATAAGCAGCTACGTCGAGCGTGCGGGATTTCAACGAACTTTATATAGTTTCGCCGCGCAAAAGTCAAGGGGGTATCCGTCTGGGAAGGGCGCCGCTGGATGGGTGCGCCGCTAAGGAACACCCATCGAATCGTCCCGGCCCGCCTGCGGCTCTCTGGACGGCCCGGGTGCTCCACGGGAAGGGGGCCGGCCGCTGAGGCGGTGTGGTCGCACGCAAGCCTGGGCCGGAAGCGGCGGGTTTCCGCTGTCGTGGTTCCTTCCCCCTCCGTGGGGGGCCCTGGGGGGGGACGGCACACCCGCTACCACAGTCGCGGTCGCATGATGAGGCTTCGTTCCCGGGAGCATGGAGCTTACCCGACCGTCGGCGTTGCACCTTCTGCCGAGGGGGCTTCGGCCGCCTTTGGCCCCTCGGCCCGTAGTGGGACGAGACCTTCCCACGGGCCGCGTGGCTTCGGCGCATGCTTGCCCGCCGCCCTCGCCGCTTGCGGTAAGTTGCAGAAAGACGGCATCGGCCCCGCCGACGGGGTTCAGGGAATGATGATATCCGATTTCGGCGGCGTGGGGGGTTGCTGTTGCTGCTGGGGCTTCAATCTCCTCTCGATCAGTTCGAACAGCCTCGACTTGAACCCCTCGTCGTATGCACACACGTTTGGCACTATGTAGCCCAAGAGGGCTATCTGGGTGAAGTACTCGGCGTTTGCCTCGAGGAAGGGTTCCTGTACCTGGTCTCCATAGGCCCGCTTCAGCTGGTCGTAGATCTGGTCCTTGAGCTCTTTGGCCACCTCGACCACGCTCTTGGTCCCATCGTGCTGTGCGGCTGCTACGCCGAGGTTGAAGGCCATCGTGACAGACGCCATCACTCCCTCGGCCGCGGGAGCCGTACCCTGGGGGGATCTGGGTTCAGACATATCCGTTCTACCTCCGGTGCTCTTTACACCAGTGTAACATCCCCTCGGCTCAGGGTTCAAGCGCCGCTGCCTCGGGCGGGGTTGCCACGGTGTGCCGGTCTGTGTTTATACTATGGTAGTCAGATCAGAGGAAGGAGGGTTGTACACATGGCTTCCCACACCGGCGGCTGGTACGTGATCGACACCCTCTACAGGCTTGGGGTGAGGGACATCTTCTCCTTGAGCGGAGGCCACATCAATCCCATATACGACGCCGTGGTCGAAAGCGATATACGGCTCATCGACATGCACCACGAGCAGGGGGCGGCGATGGCCGCCGACGCCTACGGTCGCCTCAAGCGGCAACCCGGGGTGTGTCTGGTGACGGCGGGCCCCGGGTTCACGAACACTCTGACCGGCGTGGCCGGTGCCTATCTATCCAACGCCTCGCTGCTGCTTCTTTCGGGCAAGTCGGGTATAGAGGAGAACGACCGCCTCTCCCTCCAAGACATAGACCAGGAGTCCATGGCGAGGCCGGTTACCAAGTGGGCAAGGACGGTCTATGAGGTCGGACGGCTGGCCGACTACGTGTCCAAGGCCTACATGCGGGCCGCAACCGGCAGGCCCGGCCCCGTCTATTTGGGGATGCCCTACGAGGTGCTCTACGCAAGCTGTGCCGAGGAGGAGATGGAGCCGTGCAGCTACGGGCTGCCCATGGACAAGCCCCTGCCGCCCGAGGACGCCCTGGAGCGCGCAGCCCGGCTCTTGCGGGAGGCCAGGCGGCCGGTGCTGGTTGCCGGAAGCGGCGCCTGGTACGCCGGGGCGGGTCCCGCCCTCGAGCGGCTGCTCGAGATTTCGCCGATGCCGCTGTTTACGCTCAACTTCGGCCGTGGTGTGGTGCCGGACGACCATCCGTTCTGTTTCGGGCCGGCCAGCCCCTCGGCGCCGGTGGCGTTCAAGAGGATCACCTCCGAGGCCGATCTCATCGTGCTGATCGGCGTGAGGCTCACCATCTACATGGGTTGGGGCAGGACTTTCAATCCAGATGCCAAGGTGATACAGGTCGATATCGACCCATCCGAGATCGGGCGTAACCGTCCCGTCGAGCTGGGCGTCGTGGCCGATGCGGCCGCCTTCGCCGACCACCTGGCCGAGCGTCTCGCCGAGGACGCCGAAAGGCCCCGGCGGGACGTGTGGCTCGCCAAGTGCAGGGAGTGGCGGGACGAGGAGTGGGCGGAGGTCGCACGCATCAGGCGGTCTCGCCGCAGGCCCATCCATCCGGTCCGGGTGGTCAAGGCAGTCGAGGACGTCCTTCCACGCGACGGCGTGGTCGTGGTGGACGGCGGTGAGACACAGGTGTGGACCGATACCACCTATCGTGTGTTGAAGCCGGGCGGTTATGTAAAGGGAGGCCCGCTCGGGTGCATGGGTGTGGGCGTCCCCTTCGCCGTCGGGGCTAAGGCCGCCCTCCCGGATGCACCCGTCCTGCTGCTGAGCGGCGACGGCGCCATCGGAATGAACTTGATGGAGTTCGAGACCGCTCTACGGCACGACCTTCCGTTCGTGGCCGTCGTGTGCAACGACGGGGCCTGGGGTATGACGAAGCACCAGTTGGAGCTCTCCTACGGCAAGGACAGGCCGCGCGTGGGTCTCGATCTCCCCCCCATCGCATACCACGAGGTGGTAAGGGCCCTGGGCGGTTACGGCGAGGCCGTGGACGACCCCCGGCAATTGAGCGCCGCCATCGGGAGGGCCCTGGATTCCGGCAAGCCGGCCCTCGTCAACGTATCGACCGATCCCACGGCCATCAGCCCCTCGACCTACGTGCTGACGCAGATGATGATGCCCAAGGAAAGGTGAGGTGTCCGGGACAGAGCATGGGCACGCAAAGGGAAAGGGTGCTATGAGCGGCGCAGCTGCGGTCGATTATCTTAGGTTCGTGGGTGTGGTCTCCGACGAGGAGGGGATGGTCACCTACCTCATCGAGTGGTCTCCGTCGAGCGATTTCGAGAGGCCCAGAAGGGGCTTTATCACGCTCGACGTCGCGGCGATGGCGGGCCTTGAGCGGTCGGACCGAAAGGCGGTGGGTGGGGCGGCGGCCGCCTTGGTGGGCAGGGTGTTCATGCGGGTGAGGGGTGACGACGGGGGGGTTGTGTCTCGTCCATATCCATGGGGCAGACGTTTCGTGCTGGCTTAGGGGGCGGATGTAAGGTGTTGCGGAGTCGGAGGGGGTGCCACGGTCGGGTGCGGAGGGTCTCGTCTCATGCCTAGTCGTCTGAGTCCGCGACGCGTGACACCCCTCATGTCGGTGGTGTGGTACTCGTCCTCAATGCAGGGCGGCGCCTTCCGTCTTGGCAACCCGCGACACCAGCCTCTCGTAGCTTCTGCGCAGTTCCTCGGGACTTCGGCCTTCGTAGTCGCATGGGGTCTCGGGCGCGAGGGCGCCTATGCGCGAGCACCACATGAGCTTGGTGAACAGCTCGGCCAGCTGGGGTGCATCGAGCCGGCCCGGCGGCTCGATGCCGAAGGTGCGCTTGATCCAGTCCTCGAGGTAGCGGGTGCTGTTGATGGGCACCGGGCGGCTCTCGCCCCCAAGGGCCACGGGCGCCTGAACGACCTCGGAGGCGGGGACGGGTGGGGAGGGTTGATCGGTGCTTGCGGGTGCGGTGTAAGGCGGCTTCGAGGCGGCCGAGGCCCGCAGCCGCTCCTGGAGTAGGCGCTGCGTGTATATCTCGCGCGAGAAGAGCCTTTTGCACAGGGGATTGTCGGGCGAGCGCTTGCAGTACATGTACATGTAGTGGGTGGTGCGGGCGGACTCCGGAGAGGCCGTATCGTCTGCACTGGCCGAGGCGGGCGCCGCAATGAGCGCAGCGGCCATAAGTAGAGCGGCCGGGAGCATGAGGCGCGGTACCGTCATCGCTTCATTCTCTCCGTGTGGGACTTAGGCCAAGCGATTTACATAAGTTATGACTCAAATCCTAAGTCCCTACTTTAATTATGTGTTCTATTTCTCCCGATGTAAACCCCCCGGGGGTGAGACAGGATCCCCGCCACATGCGCACCTGGAATGGTTGGAGAGAAGGGGGGCCGCGCCCCCGTCCGAGCGGTCGCGTCTCGGGGCGAACGGCCGGAAAGGTGGATTTACCGCTACGTGTTTGATTTTTCTTCCGAGCACGAATTATGGACGGGCAGGCAAGGATGCGCCTACGGGCCGTCCGCCTCGACTGGCCGGGCTCGTCGCCCTCTTCACCCCCTTGCGCGCTTTACTCTGGGGAAGGGGCGCGTCTGTAGGGGGACGCCGGCGATCCCACATTGGCGCCCCTCTAGACCGCCGTGCGAGGCGCAGCTCGACGAGTGGGCAACGGCCCGGCTCGTAGTGGGCTGTGCGTGGTGGAAGGCGATGCGCGTGCGCTGGAGCGCATCCTGCGAGCTCGGGGGGGCGGCCCGTGGGGAGGCGGTCCGCGGCGAGGGAGGAGCCGACGCGGGGACGAGGGTCTTCGATGGGAACGAGAATTACTGCCCTAGGGGGATGCGAGCCCGGTCCCGCGTAAGGTGGCTCATGCGTGCTGAAGGGCTTCTCACCTATGGCTTGCCGCGCGGAGGAAGGAGCGCCGTGACGTCTCGGGGGCCGGTTCCCAGGCGGGGCACGGGGTGGCGACGTAGCGGGGTGAAGGGAGGAGGCGCTGGTCGTTTCCGGGGCCACCGGGGCGGATCGGGGCGCGTGTGTGGGCGCTTTTCGGGTGGCTAGCGGTTGAGCTTTTCCCAGTCGGCGAGGAAGCGCTCGATGCCGATGTCTGTGAGCGGGTGGCGGAACAGCTGCTTGAACACCTTGTACGGCATCGTCACCACGTGGGAGCCCGCCTGAGCGGCCTCGAGCACGTGTTTCGGGTGTCTCACGCTCGCCGTGAGCACCTCCGTTTCGTAGCCGTATATGTCGAATATCTCCACTATGTCTCTTACCGTGTCCATGCCCGGGTTGGAGATGTCGTCCATGCGGCCCACGAAGGGGCTTACGTATGCGGCGCCTGCCTTTGCGGCGAGCAGGGCCTGAGAGGGTGAGAACACCAGCGTTACGTTGACCCTTATGCCCTCGGACGAGACCGTCTTGGTGGCCCTGACGCCGTCCTCCGTAAGGGGCAGCTTGACCACGACGTTGGGATCTATGGAGGCGAGCTCCCTTGCCTCTTCAACCATCCTCTCGACGTCGGTCGCCAGGACCTCGGCGCTGACGGGTCCCTCCACGATATCGCATATCTCCTTGATGTGCTCGCGGAACCGATCCTGCTTGCCCTCGCGCGCAATGAGGGTGGGGTTGGTGGTCACGCCGTCCAGGACGCCCAGACTCTTGGCGTCCCTTATCTCATCGAGGTTTGCCGTATCGAGGAAGAATTTCATCCGTAGACCCCTTCTTCTGCGGGAATGTAGATTTCAACTTTACCACGTTTTCCCCCGGGAGTGAACCCGAAGGGGCGGCACCAGTGGCCGGAGTACTGCCGGAAGGACACGCTCGGCGAGGGAGGATGGTCGTGGCAGGCCGCGGCGGGTGTAGAAGGCGTGCGGAGTGGCCCCGGCGCGAACACCAAGGGGGTGAGGCCGGACCGGTGCTGCGGGGGACGGATTGACAAAGCCGTTCCATAGTGCAAAATTATGTGTCCCCGCGAGGGGAAAGTGGGAGCACAGGTTATGAGCAGAATAAGATCGGCCCTAAAGAGACACAGACAGAGCCTCGTCAGGCGGGAGAGGAACCGCAGAGTGCGTTCCTCGCTCAGGACGGCGATAAAGAAGCTGCTTGCCTGCGTGGAGAGCGGTGACGTGGACAAGGCGCGCGAGAGGCTGCCCTTGGTGGTGAAGGCCATCGACAAGGCCGCGACCAAGGGCGTCATACATAAGCGCAAGGCCTCGCGTCTCGTATCGCGGCTCTCAAAGAAGGTGTGGCGCCTGGGTGCGGCTTCCGCCGCCGAGGGATAACTCGGCTCCGCCGGGGGCCGGGGTGATCCAACCGGGGCGCGGCCGTCCACACACACAGCCCGCTGCCCGGATGGTGGGAGAGGAAGGATGAGGCGCTACGCTTGAGCTGTGTGCAGCCTCATCTACCGCGGCCTGGAACGGAATTTACTTTGGTGAGAGAGAGATGGGTCGCACGTCCCCGCCGGGTGCTGGACCCGCCTTTTCTTCCCTTCCCCCTCATGACGAGTATCGTCGGCTCTTGTCGAGAGCGGATTTGGGATTTTCCTGGAACCTTCCCCGCACAACTACCCTGAGTTGGGGTTGTGGACGCCCGGTTTTTTGTGGTGCCGTTGAGCCGGGTGCGATGTTGTTGTATAGCGTCGGCGCGTCTCGGCTCCGGGGGGGAGTTGCCGCGAGGGCCCCCCATCTCACTCGTACGTGTATGGGCCCTTTTGCCGAAGGGAGGGTCGTTATTGCCGCCGCCTTCGTCTGGCTGCCTCAGCACACACCCTCGGAGTCGGTGTGCAGGAGTAGCGGTACCGAGCGCGTCCACCCGCGGACGACGCCTCGGCGAAGCGGCCTTCTTCGCCGGTTTTGCGGGGCTCATCCCTTCCATAAGGCCCATGTACTTTTGCGCCCCTCCCTCCTCAAGCAGGGCGCCCCGGGGCGCATCCGTCCACTTCGCTGACGCTTCAACACGGGGGCTATGGCCCCGATATCCCAAGCCTCGCACCGGTTCCTACTTCTGCGGTCGCCCGCCGCCTCATCGATTCCTTGAAGGGAAGGGGCCTCGGCGTCCCTCTCAGCCGCCCGTGAACTCGAGAACGAGCTTCACCAGGTGGTGCTCCCTGGGGACGTACGAGCTCTTTAGCGCCGCATCCAGTCGTTCGAGCCGCTCCATGGCCGCCACCAGTTCTGCGGTTGAAAACCGCTTGTGCTCTGCGCGTATGTGTCTCCAGGCCCCAGGCGATACGCCGAGCTCCCTTGCTGCCTGCGCCCCATTCATCCCCGACGCCTCGGCCTCCTTGGCCTTGAGCAGCAGCCGCACCCGCCTCGTGATGGCGGCCGCCACGTAGAGAGGTTCCATCCCTCGTGCCTCAAGCTCCATGAGCGAGGCTAGCGCCGCCGCCCTGTCCCTCTTGATAAGGGCGTTGACCGCGTCGTAGAGTCCCCCTTGCTCCCTCTTCTCGACGACCGACCGTACCTCTTCCGTCCCCACCCGTGTCCCGGGGCCGAAGTAGGAGGCCATCTTGTCCAACTCTGCTGCTACGGCTGCGAGGTCTTCACCGACCAAAGTGACCATGAGCCTCGCTGCCGCGGGCGTGAGGTCCAGTCCCAGGCGCTCGGCCTCCTGCTCGATCAGTCCTGCGAGGTCGCTCGCACCGGGACTGAAATCGACCGTCACGGCGCGTGAGGAGAGTGCTGCCGGAAGGCGTGGCCTTTCGTCGTAGACGAGCACCAGGCAGGCCGCAGGCGGCGGATCGGCGGCATAGCCCTCGAGAAGGGTCAGCTGCTCGGTCGAGAGTCTGGAGGCGTTCCTCACGACGGCCACCCGGCGGGGGGAATACATGGGGTGGGAGCCGAGCGATTCGAGGAGTCGTGCCACGTCGCACTCCTCGCCCCAGTGGAGTGAGAAGTTGAGCTCCGGGAAGGGCTGGGTGAGTTGATCGCGCAGGCGCGCCACTGCCTTATCGATCAGGTGGCCCTGGGTGCCGCAGAAAACGTAGAGAGGCTCTGTGCGGCCGTCCTCGAGCGAGCGTGCAAAACGGTCGGGACTGATCGTGCGGCCTTGTGACTTGCTCTTACCCTTCACTCCAAGCCTCCTGCGGCAAGGGATGCCGGCACGGGGACGACCCTCGTCGCCGCTCCCAGGGCGGAGCGGGAAGAGAATAGCGCGATCCTGCCGCAGGGCAGCCCCGCCGTTGGGGCGGGCGTCCTCGGGAGAGGACGTGCCGCCCGTGCCTACTTCTCTTCCTCCTCGCCCTCTTCGCCGCCTCCGCGCCTCGGGCCGCCTCCGTTTCGCGACAGCTGGCGCAGACTTTCCATGAACTCGGTGAGTTTCTTGTTGGCCAGATAGTGCACCGTGCCCTCGGGGAAAGAACCGTCCTCGCGCCTCTTGCCGCTTTCGCGGCCCGTCATGATCTCTATGGCTTCATCGATGTGTGCGACCGGGTATATGTGGAACTTTCCCTCGCGTACGGCCTCGATGAGTTCCTTGTTGAGCATCAGGTTGCGCACGTTTCTCTTCGGTATGACGATGCCTTGGGTGCCGGTGAGCCCCTTCACCTTGCACGTCCTGTAGAACCCTTCGATCTTCTCGTTCACGCCGCCTATGGGTTGGATGTTGCCCTTCTGGTCCACCGAGCCCGTGATGGCCAAGTCCTGCCTTATGGGAACGCCGCTCAGGCTCGAGAGCAGCGCAATGAGCTCGGCCGCCGAGGCGCTGTCGCCCTCGACCATGCTGTAGCTCTGCTCGAATGCGATGGTGGCCGAGAGGCTGAGCGGCTTGTCGGTGGCGTACTGCTCACCCAGGTAGCCGCTCAGTATCAGCACCCCCTTGTCATGTATGTTGCCGCTCAGCTTTGCGCGCCGCTCGATGCTCACGACCCCCTCGGTGCCCATGAACGTATCGCACGTGATACGCGTGGGCTTGCCGAAGGCGTAGTCGCCGAGGTCGAGTACGGCTACGCCGTTTATCTGGCCCACCTTCTGGCCGTCGGTGTCGACGATGATCGTGTTCTCCTTGATCATCTCCTGGATCTTCTCTTCTATCATGTTCGAGCGGTATATCTTGTCTTCGACCGCCCGCTCGATGTGGCCGCGGGTGATGCACTCGGAGTTGCCGTCGAGCGAGGCCAGGTAGTCGGCCTCGACCACTATCTTCGACAGCACTCCGTGCCGCACGCTTATCTTCTCCTGGTCGCCGGCCAGGCGCGAAGCGTGCTCGAGCAGCGCCTCGAGCGCGCTGCGGTGCAGGGGGCGGATGTTGTTGCGGTCGCACATGAACTTGACGAACGACACGTACTTCGTTATCTGCTCCTCGTTCCTTGCGACGACGGAATCGAAATCGGCCTTCACCTTGAAAAGCTTCCCGAAGTCCTCGTCGAACGCGTAGAGCATGTTGTATATGAAGGGGTTGCCGATGAGGATGACCTTCACGTCGAGCTTGATTGGCTCGGGCCGCAACCCGATGGAGCCCGGATAGCCGTACTGCTGGAAGACGTCTTCGATGCTCACCTCGCTGTTCTCCAGCGCCTTCTTGAGCGAGTCCCATACGAAGGGAGCCTTGAGCACGTCGAGAGCCTCGACCACAAGGTAGCCGCCGTTTGCCTTGGCAAGCGAGCCGGCGCGAATCATGGTGAAATCCGTCGTAAGTACGCCGAAGCGGACCTCACGCTCTATGGTGCCGAAGAGGTTCGAATAGATGGGATGTGTCTCGAACACCACCGGAGCCCCCTCGGTGCGCGAGTTGTCGACGACGACGTTCACTTTGAACTCCGTGAAGCTGGGGGTCTGCGGGGGAGGGGCGAAGGGGAGGGCCTGCGGGGCCTGGGTCTTCTCGCCGCGGAACATGTCGATGTGCTCGAGGATGTGGCGCTGCACGTGGTGGAGGTAGTCGATGACGTCGGGGTAAGGATTGTACTTCTCGCGCAGGCCGTCCAAAAGGTCGCTTACGGCAAAGAGCGCCACCTTTTTTTCCAGCTCCTTGAGCTTGTCGGCCGTCTCGCGGTCGATCTGCCGTGCCTTCTTGAACACCTCGTTCACGTCCTCGTCCAGCTCCTCCTTGCGCTTCTTTATGTCCTCCTTCTCCTCGTCGCTGAGGCGCATGTACTCTTCCTGCGTAAGCGGTTTCCCCTGGTACAGGGGCACCGTGATCACCCCCGTCGGTGAGAACTGGAGCTGGATCTGCTTCTCGGCCGCCCGCTGCTGGAGGCTCTCGAACAGCTCGGCCTTCTCCTTCTGGGCCTGGTTTATCAGTTTCTGTTTCTCCTCTTCGTATTCCTTGCCCTCGAAGGCCTTGGGTATCTCCCTCTGGAGCGTCTCGACCAGCTGCTCCATGTCGCGCTTGAACACCTTCCCCTGTCCCGTGGCCAGCGATATGGCCTTGGGGGAGTTGGGGTCGAGGAAGTTGTGCACGTAGCACCAGTCCGGAGGAGTGGGCTTGGTCTTTGATATCTGCTCCAGTATGGCCTTGATGGTGCTGGTCTTCCCCACCCCGCGGGGGCCGCAGAGGTAGAGGTTGTAGCCCGTCTGGTTGACGCCCAGGGCGAGGCTAATGGCCGAGAGCGCGCGCTCCTGGCCCACGCACTCCTGGCACGGCTCGATCTCCTCGGTGGTCTCGATGTTGAGGAATGAAAGGTCGTAGGGCTTGTGTACTTGATCAGCTGTGAGTGCGACAGGTTTCGTGCTCATGGGCTCCCTCGCGTGCGTAGGATGGTACCTTCAATTTTTGCACATGGGTGGGGGTTTTTCAATCTGGAACGCGCCTCAGGCGCGGGGCGGAGAGCCCCCGGCTGGGGGAGAGGGCGCGGCATGGGGCGGACTGTTGAATTTCTCGCCCGCTAAGGCAAAATAGAAGCAACGGATCGTAACGCCCGCGACTCCTACTACGGGTTCGGGGTGTAGCTCAGATTGGCAGAGCGCTGCGTTCGGGACGCAGAGGCCGCCGGTTCAAGTCCGGCCACCCCGACCATCTCTATGTAATAATATCAGGAGGTTATAGGCTTCATCGAGTAGGGACTCCGTCGCCCTCGGATTCTTTGCTATACTTTTTGCTATACTCCTTCGAAGACGCCGGCCTCTCGACTGCGTCTCGAAGCGAATCTCGGGGTGGGCGTAACGTATGGTTGTGCGTATGTCCTGGTGACCGGGAATGCTAGAGACGGCCACCAGCGGGGCGCCGGCTTCGATCATTCTTGTGGCGGCCGTGTGCCTCAAGTCGCGGAACCGCAGGCCTTCGATGCCGGCCTTCTTGCCGTTTATACGGTCTCCCGTTGGGATTGAGGAACACGTATTCCTGATGGCCGGTCACCAGCTTTTGTTCGAGCAGAGTTCTCCTTAGTACGGAATTGAGGGGGACGCGCCTTAATTTCTTGCTTTTCGTGTTGGTGGCATGCAAGGTGATCAGGTCGTTATCCAAATCTACGTTTGACCACTTGAGGTCGATAATCTCGCTCTTTCTCATCCCGGTGTTGAGGGCCGTAACGAGAATCGCCCTGAGGTAAGGGGGGCTGACCTCTAGAAGCCTATCTTTCTCCTCCGCACTGAAAATTCGTTCAACCTGGTTGTGGGCCGGAAGAGACTTCACGCGGGAGAGGGGGTTTTCACCGAAAAACTTCTTCCTCTGTCGGGCCAGGGTGAATAAGCTGCTGAGGATATCAGGCTCTCTGTTGATTGTGGCCGGCTTTCTTCCTTCCCTGAGCCTTCTGCGCTGTAATCTTGTACATCCTTGGGGGAAAATGGCGCTCAGCTTATATCTGCCTAATACGGGCAGTATGTGTTTCAATGACACAACGTCCCTTTGCCAGGACCTCTTCCCCGCCACGTCTCGCGAATACGCCACATACTCCTGAGCGAACTCTTCCACGGCGGTGGAAACATCCGCAGCAATTTCTTCGGGCCTTCTCTGTCTGATTTGGCGCTTACGTTCCGCCGAAAGGGCCTCGGCCAAGGACTTCGTCACCTTACCCACCGACTCCATGCGTAACTTTCCATTCACACGGTAGCACATTTACCGGTACGCCGCTTTTGTCTCCTCCATGTTGGTCCAGGTGAGTTTAAGAACACCCATTTCAATCATCCCTTACGGAGTAAGATCATGTTGAGGGTATCCCTTCATCAACGCTATAGGTCCTCTAATAATCCAAGGTGCTGTGCCACGTCCTCGTAGTCCGGCGCCTCCGAGTAGAGCTTCTCAAGCTCGCGGCGCGCCCGCCGGCGCCGGCCGAGCTCCTCGTAGGCGAGGGCCCGTTCATACCTGACCGCCCGAAGCAGTTCCGCGGACCGGCCCTTCCTACGGCGCAGGGCATGCGTCAAGATAT
The DNA here is from genome assembly GCA_964639895.1 of uncultured Spirochaetia bacterium. Lineage (GTDB taxonomy): Bacteria > Desulfobacterota_D > UBA1144 > Nemesobacterales > JADFKM01 > CAZXEJ01. The sequence continues at coordinate 20,871 of CAZXEJ010000037.1, forward strand.
CCCGCGCCGCGTCCGGAAGTCCGAGCCCGCGCAGGGCACGAGCCTTGTACAAGAGCAGCGCTGTGTGGACGGGTGTCGCGTTCTCGATGCCTTCGGCCAACCGCACGATCTTACGGCAGGCGTTCTTGTCGCCTGGACTAGCCTCCCACAACAGCTCGGCGAGGGACAGCTTCACCACCGCGTCGTCGGGTTCGAGCCTCCTTAATCTTTCAAGGCAGG
>CAZXEJ010000038.1:0-21043 GCA_964639895.1 uncultured Spirochaetia bacterium
CGGCGACCAGACGAGGTCTCCCCGCACACACAGCCTATGCGTCACGGACCCAGGGCGGCCGTCCCCCTTCACCATGCGAGCCGGTATCGGCCCCCGGCCAGACAGCCGCACCCCTACCACGAGGCTGCATCTACCGGGAGAGAGGAGATGAGCGGGCGACATCAAGCGGCCGGGGGAGCGGCACGAAGTGCTTTTGCCGTATCAAAGCGGCCCCCCGCGCCCGTCCGGCCTCCACCCCCACCACCCCACCCAATACGACCGACGCCGCACCGACCTCGCCATCGAAGAGGCATCTTAGATGCCGATATAGAGAGGGTGACACAGTGGGCGGTTGTCCCCGGAGAGGAACACGGCCCAAGAGCGTAGCCTGCCGCTCAGCACTTGCTACCTTGATCAATCGGGCCGCACCGATGCGGGCTCGGCTGCAGGGGGCCGGGGCGGTCTCCAGGATCGAGGTCTGGGACGGACAGCGGGCCGCATTGCACCCACCCTCGGCGGGCGGTCCACCGCCGTGGTCGAGGCGTGCCCTACAGCTCCAGATCGACTGCCACCACGTCGCCCTTTTCGATCTGGCGGTTGCTCTCTAATACGAAGCAGGTCGCAAACTCCGTTCCCACGTCGAGCGCTATCACCCTTCCCAGGTAGGCGCCCGGTATGGTCACCGTGTCGTCGATGTCGGGGTCGTAGGCCGAGCGGGGATACTTGTAGACAGACAGCACCGTACCCGGCCTCAGCCCGTCCTCGGAGCCGAGATCGACGTATATGACGTCGCCCATGCCCGAGAACTCCACGCCGTGCATGGAATCTATCACCACACCGTCGACGCGCTGGGTACCGCCTTTCATTATGACCTCCTTTACGAAGGCCTCTCTCGGACGGACCCTGGCACCGCGCGTGATCTCACGGTAGGACTCCGTTATGACGGCCGCAGACAACCTCTTGCCCAGCACCGTCTCTACTCGGGCCTCTCCGATCACGGCCACCTTGTAGCCCACCTTGCGGCCGGTATGTGGGTGATGGAGCTGCTTGCTCGTTCTGAAGATGGTGAACTCGTCCCCCGGCCGGACACCGTCGGCCGAGCCTACGTTGATATAGATTCGGTCCCCTTCACCGAGCAGTATCTTGGGAGGCTCGGAAGACAGAATGGTACCCATGTGCTCCCACTCATCCGGAGAGACGAACCCCTCGCGGCCTCCTGTCGAAAGATAAAAGACCGGCGGCAGGGCGGGAGGGGCTTCGACGCTCCTCTGTCTCGGGGCGGGCGTAAGCTTTACGACGGGCAGTTGCGGGGCTTGGGCCGTGGCGACGGGTCTCTTCAGCGTGATGAGGTCGCCGGGGAAGATGCGGTTGGGATCGTCGATGTAGGGATTGAGCTCCCACAGGCGGGGCCACAACAGGGGGTTGTCGTAGAAGCGCTGCGTGATGTCCCACAGCGTGTCGCCGGGCTTGACGACGTATACGGCCTGGCCGCCCTTGGGCTCCGGGAGCCCCTGCGCCCAGACGACGCCGCCAGCCACCAGCAGGGCGAGGAGAAGCGCGGTCCTCATAACTTGGTCCTCCTTCGATGCCGACTCTGGTGCAGTGTACAACATAATCATAATTTAAAAAAGGTGATTGCCAAAATGGGCCGTCCAAGCGCTTCCGCCGGGGGCGGAAGGGCAAAAATTGATAACACTCACCGATTGTCTATAATAAAAGAATGCCCGTTTCGCAGCCGCTGCCCCGCAGGTCCCAGAACCCAGCCGATGGAGAGCAATGGACAGTTTCATCGTCGTGAACAAGACGTTCAGCGAGACGCGCGTGGCCGTCCTCGAGAACAATTCGGTCGCTGAGATATACATCGAGAGGCGCTCTCAGCCCCGGATGGTGGGCAACATCTACAAGGGCCGCGTAGGCCGTATAATCCCCGGCATGCAGGCGGCCTTCGTCGACATTGGGCAGGACAAGTCGGGGTTCATCTCGGTCGAGGACGTGATGGAGGAGCCGTTCTGGGAGTTCCTGGACGGGGAAGAAAAAGAGGAAGCCCCCGCCGCCGAGACGTCCACGAGGGTACACCACCTGATACAGGACATGTTGCGCGAGGGACAGGACATACTGGTCCAAGTCATCAAGGAGCCCACCGGCGGGAAGGGTCCCAAGCTCTCCTCAAACATAGCCATACCCGGCAAGTATCTAGTGTTGCTGCCGCTCAGCGACATGACGGGCGTCTCAAGGAAGATAACCGACAAGGACGAGCGCGAGCGCCTGGCCCGAATCGTAAGGGAAGCCAAGCCCCCCGCGATGGGCTTCATCGTGCGGACTGCGAGCGAAGGGGTGGGGGAAGACGAGCTTCACCAGGAGATGGGCTACCTGCTCAAGCTGTGGAACAGGATAAAGGCCAAGTCGGAGAGGACGAGCGCCCCGGGGCTTGTCTACGAGGAGCCCAAGCTCAGCATAAGGGCCGTAAGAGACTTCGCAAGCAGCGAGGTCAAGAAGATAATCGTCGACTCTCGGCAGGTGTACGAGGAGATAAGGGACTACATGAGGGAGCGGTTCGGCAACCACGAGACGGCCATCGAGTTCTACGACGAGCCGACACCCATCTTCAAGCGCTACGGCGTCGAGGAGGAGATAGGGAGGCTCACCGACAAGAAGGTATGGCTCAAGTCGGGCGGCTACCTGATAATAGACCTCGCCGAGGCCCTCACCGTGATAGACGTCAACACGGGCAAGTACCTGCGCGGTTACGAGCAGGAAGACACCGTCTACGACATCAACCGCGAGGCGGCCGTCGAGATAGTGCGCCAGATAAGGCTGCGCAACCTGGTCGGGATAATCGTGATCGACTTCATCGACATGAAGGACACGGCCCGCAGGAGGGAGGTGTTCAACATATTCACCAACGCGCTCAAGCGCGACAGGGCCCGCTCGGTGGTACTCGAGATGTCTCCCTTCTGCGTCGTCCAGATGACCCGCCAGCGCATAAGGGAAAACCTTCTCAGCGTCATCGCCGAATCGTGTCCCACTTGCCACGGCACCGGGCTCGTGAAGTCCAAGGAGACTACGGCCTACGAGATAGCCCGCGCCGTCATGGAGTCGTCCCGCCATGGTACGGCGCGCACGCTTACCGTCGAAGCCCACAAGGAGGTGCTGGACACGCTGCAGCGCCTCGAGGGAAACAACCTGAAAAGGCTCTGCGAGGAGCACGACCTCGAGCTCAAGATGGTACCCGTACGGGGCCACCCCTACGGGTATTACAGCGTCAAGTCCCACTGAGACAACCCCTCTCCATCCCAATCCTCGCCCGCGGCCAAAGGGTGTGACACCGCGAAGCCTAAAACCAACCCCGCTTCCCTACGAGTGCGCCAGGCAACACAACGGCGGTCGTCGCTCCAGAAATCCGCCCCTGCATCCGATGCCGGTGCGGCGCGATCCCCCCCTGAGCCGCCCGCCCCAACCGCCCACGGCCAGCCGCGCGCCGTTTACGCCTTCCAGACGCTGAAAAACGCAGCCGCCTTCGGCGGCCGGGACGTCTCGACCAAGCCCATCGCTCCCCCGTCCACCCCCCCGGGCCGTGGGGCCGCGGTGGGTCCTTTCTCCCGCCGCCCTCCCCACACATGCAAGCACTCCCTCCGCCCAGTAAGGTGTGCACGCCCCACGGCACCCCTCAGGACGATGGCACCCGGCCAGGGGCCGCCTTCTTAGCCGTAGGAGCCCGACACTCTTCTCCCCCGTCTTGACCACACGCCGTCGGCTCGACGCACCAGCCGTCCTCCCCGTCCACTCGAGGCCCGACACTAACACTATGATAAGGCACGTGATGGGATTATATTAAATACGTACACCAACAAGGTGGAGCAACCATGGCAAGAGCAGACGCCCGATGCAATCCCCCGAGACCGCATACCTCAACCCGACTTGGAACACTCCGCGTATCCGGCGTCGGTCGGGCACAGGGGCGGGGAGGGCGGCAGCAGTGAGGACCCCCCCTACCCACTACGCGGCGATCGCATCCCTCTTCTTTTTTCTCGCCCTTGCGGCCACCGTCGCACCGCCCGGCGGTGGGCACGTAACGCGCGCACTCGCCGCCGCCCTCCACAACTCGCCGCCGAGGATCGTATCGATGAAGATCGTCCTCATCGACCCTTCGGACCCGAGGCAGGGGTTCCGGGCCGTCGTCGAGGCCGAAGACCCGGACGGCGATCCCGTGCGCATTCACTACCAGTGGTACCACAACGGGAGGGAGCTCATAGGGGAGCAGGACGAGAAACTCGAGTGGCAGGAAGGGTTTAAGAAGGGCGACGAGCTGGTGCTCGAAGCCGTCCCCTTCGACGGCAAGGACGAGGGCGTCTGGAGGGCCGAGGGATCGATCAAGATACCCAACACCCCGCCCCGCATGGCTTCGGAACCCATCGGCCGCATGGAAGACGGCGTGTTCACCATGCAGGTCGAAGCCCATGACCCCGACGGCGACCCACTGGCATACACACTCGAAGACGCGCCGCCGGGAATGGAGATCGACCCCGCCACGGGGCGCATCACGTGGAACGTCCCGCCCGAGAGCGCAGGCGGGAAGTTCACGGTCAAGGTCACGGCCTCCGACGGCGACGGAGGCACCGCCACCCAGGTGGTGGTGCTGACACTGCCGCCTCCGCCGACCCCACTTGCCTCCCCCTAAGAGCCCTCGGCCGAGAAGCCAACGCGGGACGGCAGCGACTACCTACCATCGCCAGCGGTGCGCCCGCTCACCCCGCGTGCAGGAAGGCCGCCCCCAACCACCCTAGGGACCGTCGCCGGCGGAAGGGTGCCGCCGGCCCGTCTCGTAGGTACGACCCTTCCACACCACCCTCCCCCGCCGCGTACGATAGGCCGAGAGGGCGAGAATCAGGGCTACGACCACGAACCCGACCACGTAGAGCGAGGGGCGTGGAGCCGCCTCGGCACCGCCGCGGCGCAGCGGTAGGACGAAGCCCACCGTGACTGCCGCCGCTACGGCCGAGACGGCCGCGAGGGGGCCCGCCGAAAGGAGGACGACGGCGCACAAGATGCCCACCGATACAAGCGGCAGGACGACCCGAAGGGCGAGCCGGCCCAGGGTGCGCCTGCGGGCCCTGCCGTCGGCGAGAAGCAGAGTATAGAGGTTCTTCGACCACCCCTGGACCAGATCGTGGAGGGAACCGTACATGCGGCAGCGCACCACTCGACGGCCGCAGGAGAAATGCAGCCTCCCACCCCGAGACTTGACCAGCCTTGCCAGCGCCACGTCCTCGACGACAGCACCCTTGACGCCACGGTGACCCCCCACGGCGTCGTAGACGGCACGCCTGATCAGCAGGAACTGGCCGTTGCAGGCGGCCTCGTCCGAAGCCGGGTCGTTGACGCGACCGTAGTCGTAGACGGCGTCCAGCAGGTCGAATACGACGGGCTGGACGGCGTGCTCCCAGAACCCCTCGGCTACCTGCTCGGGGCTGAAGGATACGAGATCGCACCCCTGCTCGAGCGCAAGCGCGACGGCCCGCTCCAGGGCGCCGGGATATAGCTCGGTATCGGCATCAAGCAGCAACAGCCACTGGCCGCGGGCCCGCGCCACACCGCACCACAGGGCCCAGTTCTTACCCGTCCACCCCTGCGGCACGGGGCCGGCGCTCACCGGGACGATCAAGGGAAACTCCCGCCGCAGCCTCTCCACCACGAGCGGTGTGCCGTCCCTGGAGTCGTCGTCCACCACCACCACTTCCGCAAGTTCGCACACCCTCCCTCCGCCCTGGGAGCAGACCGATCGCAGACACCGCTCGATGTTGGCCGCTTCGTTCCTCGCCGGTATGACAACGGATACGGTGACCATCTTCCCTGCGACTCTCCAGAGGTCGGACGTCGGCGTGCGACCGCCCCGACCGTTCCCGCCTGCATAAGCGCCCGCGTCTTCAGATTAGACGCATATGATGTATAATAGCTATCTCTGAACGCAGCCGCCACGACTGCGTATCCAACGGAGCAGGAAGCTTATTAGATGAAGAAACAGCTCGAACCAGGCATCTTCGTCGAGAAGAAGATCGTGGTCACGCCCGAGATGGCGGCCTCGCGGTTCCACGAATCCTCACCGCCTGTTCTCTCGTCGCCATCGCTCATAACCTACCTGCAGACCACCTGCGCCGACGCGATAGCGCCGTTTCTCGATGAGAACGAACTGGCCGTCACGGTGAGGATGGAGACGACCCACCTGGCTTCGACCCCAGTGGGGATGAAGGTGACCATACGCGCCGAGGTCGTGAGGGTGGATGACAAGAGGGTGTACTTCAAGGTCGAAGCCCACGACGAGGTGGAAAAGATCGCCGAGGGCTACAACGACATGTTCATAATAGACGAGAAGCGCTTCGAGCGGGGCGTGGAACGCAAGATCGCAAAGATGAAGTCCTGAGCGCTTCCCGAAGCCGCAGCCCCGTCCATGGCGCACCACGCTTGTGTGGCGTAGGGCCGCGAACGGGGGGGCGAGCGGAAGAATTCCGAGGTGACGACGCCATGAGCAACGGCCGCATACAAAGCCTCTACCACATAGCGATAGCCGTCCGCGACATAGAAGAGAAGGAGAAGTTGTACGAACAGTGTCTTGGGCTGCGTGTGACCCATCGCGAGGTCGTAGAAGAACAGGGCGTAAGGGCCACCATGCTTGAGCCCGAAGGGGGAGGCACGGCCATAGAGCTGCTCGAACCCCTGGGGGAGGACTCTCCCATATCGAAGTTCCTGGCCAAGAGGGGCGAGGGCATACACCACATCTGTTTCTGGGTGGACGATATCGAGGCTGCGCTCGACAAGGTGAAAGAGAAGGGGCTGGCGGTAATAGACGAGACACCCCGCAAGGGTGCACACTACACGCGCGTTGCCTTCATACATCCCCGCTCCACGGGGGGAGTTCTGATAGAGCTCGCCGAGGCCGAAAAGGAAAAGGAGTAGTGGGGTCCCATTCACATTCCCTTTCCACGGCATGTGTCGTCGCCTGAGGCGGAATCCCCCCGGCTGAGGCGCTCCCACCCTCGCACTACCCAGCGGAGATCTCCCTCCGCGAGGGGCCCGGAGCAACGCGGCATCCCCGCGCGCAACGACCCCCCGCCAAGGGTAGGGGCACCATCGGGGAAGCACCGCAATCGCCGCTGTGCCGATCCCAACCCACCCCCCCCTCTCCACCACGGCCGGCGCCGCACCCCCCACCTATGCCACCCCGCTCCCACACACACTCGCCCCGCTGCCGGCGGGCGTCCCGGAGCACGCCGCAACACGACGACTCCAAGGCGCTGCACCACCGCCCCCGGCGCCCACTAGCAGCGCACCTCACCGTCCAACGCATCCGCCCGCATGAGGGTTCCACCCGGCTGGCGCCAGGGGTCAAGCATCCTCTAGGCGGCGTGCCTCCTCCCAGGGCATTCCACAGATAGACCGTATGCAGACGCAAGATGAAGCGACGACACAGGTGGGAGCGGCCGACGCCCCGGGGTCCGGGGCTGCGCCGCAACGGTACGCCCCGGCGCAGCCTCGGCCTCCAAGCCGCCTCTTTATAAAGCCTCCACTCCGGGCGTCCTACTATTGACGCGGTGGATAACCACCGGCAGTGATCGGGGAAGGGAGAACGCCAAGGCGGGGCACGAAGTGACGAGGCCCTCGGAGACGGGGTGGCCGTCTCTGCCCCACTTTCGACCGTCCATGGCAGTTTCGTCCGGGCTACGGTTCCGCAGAGTCATCCGCCAAACTCCACCGGGGGGGAGGGGACGGCGCGGCCGCGACGGGAGGTGGGTTTACATGAGGTAGCCTGCAGGTAGCCTGCGGTGGACTTTACACACGGAACCCCGCGCCAGGGGCGAGATGCGCCCCCGAGACCGGAAGCGGCCTGCCGACTGGGGATCGGCCCCTCACCGGGAGGCGCCTACTTTTGGCCGGCCTTCTCCTTTTCCTCGGACGTCTGCGGAGGGGTTTCGAGCGCGGAGCCACCGACGGGCTTCTTCTCGTCGGTCTTCTCCGGGGTGACGTCGATCTCGTCGGGCTCGCTCATGGCCCTTTTGAACCCCCGTATTCCCTTGCCCAAGGCGGAGCCGAGGTCGCCGAGGCGGCTCGGTCCGAAGAGAAGCAGAAGGATTATGAGAACGATTATAAGCTCGGGTATGCCTATGCCGCCGCCAAACATCGTGGGTTCTCCCGGTCGAGAAGCCGCCCCTTGCGCACTTGAGCGGCGGATGTTCCGCCGCCGGGGGCAGTGCTCCAGGACACGTGATATATCTTATCTGAGAACTGGGAATAAGCAATGGTGGACGGCTCCGTCCGGCCACAGGTCCGGAGAGGAGGCGCTCCCTCACCTGCCCTCGCTGAAGGGAACGCTGATGTAGAGCTGGTCCCTGTCGCCGTCCCTCCTGATGTCGACGGCGATGCCGGCCACGCTGAGCTGAGGATACTTCGTCAACACCGAGACGAGGTCCTTCTGTATGCGGTCGGCGAAATCCGAGGGAAGCCCTCTTCGCTCGAACGTGAGCACCATCATCAGCCGCTCCCTGGCCACGCGTGCCGAGGAGCTCCTCTTGAAAAGACGTAGAAACGATGAGAATTTCAACATCTCTTAACCCCCGAACAGGCGGCGCAGAAACCCCTTCCTGTGGTTGAGCTCGTCGAAGGGAACCTCCTCGCCCTCGAGCCTCTTAGCGACGTTCATCAGTGCCGCGGCCGCCGCCGAGCCGCCCTTGAGCACTATCGGCTCGCCTTTGTTAGTGTAATCGACCATCCTGGGCTCGTCGGGTATGATGCCGATCTTGGGGATGTGGAGTATCTCCTCGATGTCCTCCACCGACAGCATCTCGCCCTTCTTCACCTGGTCGGCCCTTATTCGGTTCACGACGAGCTTGAGGTCGTCCTTGCCCATAGATTCCAGAAGCCCTATTATGCGGTCGGCGTCGCGGACGCTCGAGACCTCGGGGTTGGCAACGATCAGCGCTTCCGAGGCCGGGGCGGCCGAGAGCCGGAATCCTCGCTCGATACCCGCCGGACTGTCGATGAGCACGTAGTCGAACCTCTCCTTGACGCTCTCCACCATGCGGGCGAACCCCTCGGCGTCGATGTCCTCCTTGTTCTTGGTCTGCGCGGCAGGAAGAAGCGAGAGGCGCAGCCCCCGCTTGTCGCGCACGAACGCCTTCTCGGGCTTTACTCTGCCGTCGAGGACGTCGACGACGTCGTATACGATCCGGTTCTCGAGTCCCAGAATCATGTCCAGGTTCCTGAGGCCGACGTCGGCGTCGATGGCCAGCACCTTCCTACCGAGCAGCGCCAGCGCCGCACTGAGGTTGGCCGTGACGGTGGTCTTGCCGACCCCGCCCTTTCCCGAAGTTACAACGATCACTCTCGCCATCATCAACAGCTCCCGACGATCAAATTCGCTCTATCAGTATGCGGCCCCCCTTTACGTAGGCCTTCTCGGCGTAATCGGGCACCTCGGCCGCCTCGGGCGCCCGGGCTATGTGGCCCGCGATGCGCAACTGCTGGGGGCCCAGCCGCAGCGCCATCACCGTCACCGTCTCGTCCCCCGAGGCCCCGGCGTGGACGACCCCCCTCAGCGCCCCCATCACGATGACGTGGCCCGTGGCCACGAGGTAGGCGTCGGCGTTTACGTCGCCGATCACCAGTATGTCGCCTCTGTGTTCAATGCGCTGGCCGCCGCGCACGGTGCGGTTGAGGACCTTCAGCGACCTTTCGGTCGGGGCCGCAATCTCACCAGTGGTCGGCGCCGCGCGTTCCACGACGCGTGAGCCAGCCGCCCGGACGAAGCCGAACGAACCGCCCTCGGACGCAAACCCCACCAGGCGCGCTCCGCTGCGGTCGAACATCGCCTCGATGGCGCTCCTGTCGGCGGGGCTCAGTGTGACGTCAGTGTCGTCCACCAAGACGGGGGAGCAGCCGTAGGTGCTCGAAGCGAGCACGGCCTCGAGCGCCTCCAGGTTTTCGGCCGCACCGAGAGAGCCGTCGAGTTTGAACGACAACACGGGTATGGAGATCCCCTTTACGACTATTCCCATCGTCACATCCGCAGCGAGTTGTGTGGGCGAGCCGGAGACGCACCCCGCCTGCGGGGGTATGACCGCAACCGACTCACGGGGGGTGGACAACGCAACGAAACAATATATCACATGGAGCGGAAAAAAACAGTGCCGCACCGCCGTTCCAGCCGATGCCGCACCGGGAAGGGGGCGACACGGGATACGGTACACCCAGGCCCCCCGCCTTACCCCCCCGACGCTGCATCGGGCGGCGGCACCTCATCCCCATACCGCGCCGCCAGGCGCTGCAGGTTGCTGCTGGGTGAGGCAGTGAATGGAGCCGAATCCCCAGACGAGATCGAGCGAATGGATCCCTACGACCTCGCGCCCCGGGAACAGCTCCGACAGTATCCCCACAGCCACGCGGTCCATGGGGTCGTTGAACGTGGGGACGAGTACGACGTCGTTTGCGACGTAGAAGTTTAGGTAGCTGGCCGGAAGCCTTACGCCCTCGAAGTAAAGAGGGGACGGCATGGGCACTTCGACGACGTCGAGCCTCCCGATCCCGGGAAGCGCCGCGCCACGGAGCACTTCGAGATTGCGCGCGAGGCGCCGGTGGTTCTCGTCCCCGGCGCGGGGCTCTACGGCCGCGGCCACGGTCGAGGGGCCTACGAACCTTGCAACCTCGTCGACGTGGCCGTGCGTATCGTCGCCCGCTATGCCGCACGGTATCCAGAGGACGTCGTCCACACCGAGGAAGCGGCGCAGCGCCCCCTCGACGCCGGGGCGGTCGAGGCCCGGGTTGCGGGGTTGCACGTCGCGGTCGAGCAGGCATTCCTCGGTCACAAGGACGGCACCGCGGCCGTTGGTATCGAAGGCGCCACCCTCCAGGACGAAGCACCCTCCCGCGGGAAGGGAGGCGCGGCGCAGCGGCACACGGAGCAGCTCGCATATGCGGTGCGGCAGCTCGTTGTCGCGCTCGCAGTCCGGGTACCGGCCCCAGCCGTTGAAGCGGAACGTCACGGCGGCAAGACGCCGCGGGGTGCAGCGCGAGAGGAGGAACACGGGGCCCGAGTCGCGCACCCAGCTCCTGTCGGCCGGCAGCTCCCACAACCTTACGCCACCGGTCGCCACGCCCGCCCGCTCGAGCGAGCGCATCACCGACGGGGAGCGGCCGGGCCGGGGGACCACCACGTGGACGGTCTCCCTGGGGGCGAGCTTGCGCACGATCTCACAGAACGCCCATCTGACGGCGCCCATCTTGCCGGGCCAGTCGCGGGGGTTCGAGGGCCACACCATCCACGTGGCCTCGTGCGGTTCCCACTCTGCGGGAACCGTGTACTCCTCCCACCGCACTCCTTCCAGCCCTCCCGTATCCAACTCGGTGCGGCGGCTCATTCCTCGTCCAGAAACATCGCCGTGATATCGCCGTAGGCGTCGACCCTGCGGTCACGGAAGAAAGGCCACGCGGCCCTGGCCTCGGCCACTCGTCGGGGGTCGATCTCGGCGTACACTATCTCCTCGCCGCCACCCGCCTCGTCCACCACTTCGCCGTAGGGATCGACGACGAACGACCGGCCCCAGAACTCTATCCCCTCCCCTCCCGAGGGCGGCACTTCGAGGCCCACCCTGTTTACGGCCGCCACGTAGAAGGCGTTGGCCACGGCGTGCCCCCTCTGGACGGCACGCCACGCCTCGAGCTGGCGACGGCCGCAGCGCTCCTTCTCGCGGGGGTGCCAGCCGATGGCCGTGGGGTAGAAGAGGACATGGGCCCCTCGAAGCGCTGCTATGCGGGCGGCCTCCGGGTACCACTGGTCCCAGCATATGAGCACTCCCACGCGGCCTAGCCGGGTCGAGTGGACGGGGAAGCCCAGGTCGCCGGGGGCGAAGTAGTACTTCTCCATGTAGCCCGGGTCGTCGGGGACGTGCATCTTCCGATACAGCCCCGCCACCGAGCCGTCGCCCTCGATGACGAGGGCCGAGTTGTGGTAGAGCCCGGGTCCCCTCTCCTCGAAGAGGGGCGCCACCACCACCACCCCCAGCCGGCGGGCCGCTTCGCCGAGCATCCGACGCGTGGGGCCGTCGCGCGCGCTCTCGGCCAGCGAGAAGGCGGCCGCATCCTCCGTCTGGCAGAAGTAGCGGCAGCGGAACAGCTCCGGCAGACAAACGAGCCGCGCCCCCCGCGAGGCCGCCTCCTCGACGAACCCCACGGCGCGGGCGAGGTTGTCCGCGGGGTCGTCGCCCATGGCCATCTGCACGAGGGCTGCCGTGTAGGGGTGGTGCCGGCCCATGGTGGGGAATATTACACAACGGGGCATCCCGGTTCAAGAAACCCCCGTGACAAGAGAGCATACATCTTATATTGTGAACAGAGCGGTTGACATATAATCACGATATGTAGTATGATATTCACGCAATGTGGGAACCAGTGGGCCGTCCTGCTCGCAACCTACGCAACTACGACGACGAGAGGCCGCCTGCCTCAGCAGGCGGCCCTCCGGAGACGACGAGAGCGGCCGCGACTGGGTTTCCCTCGCCTGCGGACGACTACGTGGACCGGCCGATAGATCTCAACAAGGTGCTGGTGGCCCACCCGGCGGCGACGTTCTTCCTGCGCGTCGAGGGAGCGGGGATGGAGGAAGAGGGGATCGCGGCCGGGGACGTGCTGGTCGTAGACCGCTCGCTCGCGCCGCGCGACGGCGACGTGGTGGTGGCGGTGTGCGACGGCGAGCTCGTGGTGCGCAGGATGCGCTTGCGGCGGGGGCGAGCGGTGCTCGCAGGCGTCGGCGAGGCGGGGGAGCGGTTCACCCTGTGGGGGGTGGCCACCTACATCATACGGCGGCTCCGCCACCCGTGATGGAAGCCTTCGCACTGCTCGATTGCAACAACTTCTACGTATCCTGCGAGCGGGTGTTCGACCCCTCGCTCGAGGGCCGGCCCGTCGTCGTGCTCTCGAACAACGACGGCTGCATCATCGCGCGCTCGAACGAGGCCAAGGCGCTGGGCATCGGCATGGGGACGCCGGCCTTCAAGTGCAGGAAGATGCTCGAGGAGCACGGCGTAGCGGTCTTCTCGTCCAACTACACGCTCTACGCCGACATGTCGCGCCGCGTGATGGAGGTGCTCAAGGGGTTCACCTCCACACTCGAGATCTACTCCATCGACGAGGCGTTCCTCCACGTCGAGGGGCGCACGGCCGACGAGGTGACCCGGTACTGCCGGCTCATAAAGTGCACCGTGGAGCGGTGGACCGGCATCCCGGTCTCCATCGGCATAGGGACCACGAAGACGCTCGCCAAGGCGGCCGGCTGGTTCGCCAAGAAGGGGGCGGCCGTAGGGGGCGACGGGGTGGTCAACATGGCGGGGGCCGAGGAGGAGCTGCTGGGGGCACTGGAAGTGGGCGAGGTGTGGGGCATAGGGCGCAGGCGCGCCGAGGTTCTGGCCGAGTGGGGCATAACTAGGGCGCTACAGCTGGCGCGGGCGCCCGACGAGTGGGTGAGGAAGCGCCTCACCGTAAGCGGACTGAGGACGGTGTGGGAGCTGCGGGGGAGGCGGTGCATAGGGCTGCAGGAGGAGCCCGAGCCCAGGGAGGGCATACGCAGCTCGCGCTCGTTCGGCTCGCCGGTCGAGGCGTTGGACGAGATAAAGGAGGCCGTGGCCGCCTACACGGCGCGGGCGGCCGAGAAGCTGCGCACGCAGCGGGCGGCCGCAGGCTCGGTGGCCGTGCTGCTGCAGACGAGCAGGTTCGTCCCCAGGCCCTATGCGGCCTCCGTCGCGGTGCGCCTGCCCGCCCCCACCGATTATACGCCCGAGCTGGTGGCCCACGCCGCCGAGGGGGTGGAGAAGATATACCGCACCGGCTACCGCTACAAGAAAGCGGGCGTCGTGCTCACGGATCTGGTGCCCGCCGACGAGGCCCAACTGCCGCTGCTGGGAACATCGCCCGTGGCCGTCCGCCGGCGGGGGGTACTGATGAGGGTGGTGGATGCGATCAACACCCACTGGGGGAGCGGTACGGTGAGATACGCCGCCGAGGGTGCGGTGCAACGCTGGAGGATGCAGCGCTCCCACCTATCGCGCAACTACACTACGCGCTGGGACGAGCTCGCCACAGCAAAGGCGTGAGAGCCGCCGATACGGCTACTAGACCGAGCGGGACGACGAGCCGTCGGCGTCGAGGATATCGAGCTCCACCACGCCCGCGCCGCTGCCTGTGGACGAGGCGCCCTGCTCAAGGCCGCCTTCGAGCCGCCTGTCGGCGTAATAGTAGTTGATGATCCACCTTACGTGCTCTTCGCGCGCGAACACGGGAGCAATCAGATAGCCCGTCTGCAGCGAGACGCGCTCCATGGCCTCCTTGTCCAGCGGATCGGCCATGGCCAACACCAGCCTCACTCCTTCGCACCCTCTCTTGAAGCCCACCGGAAATACGAGCAACGATTGAGCCGTCTCCTTGTCCAGCAGCCGGACGGCGCTCTCGTCTATGGCCTGCCTGTAGAGGTCGACGGCCGGCACCTGGTGCTGCCTGCCAAGGAACTCGAGCAGTTCGTCCTCGGTGATATGGCCCAGCCTGACCAGTGTCTGCCCGAGCCTCTCCCTGTAGTGTAACTGCTGGTTGAGGGCCTCTTCCAGCTGCTCCTTGGTGATGGCTCCCTCACGCACCAATAGCTCGCCTAGAAGTATCTTTGCCATCGTGCTTCCCTACCCCTCGGCGCCCGAGAACCTCGTCCGCCCCCCCTCTACGAGCCGCCCGCATTCGAAACGCCCAGGCCCCTACTCGAGAGACACGCCCACCCTTACCACGGCACCTCCCCCCCTCCACCCGAGGGCGATCCCCCCCTCTTCCGCCCGGGACCTCCTTCGGACAAGTGCACCCCTAGGGCGTATAAACCTTCCCACCCTTCTTTATGGGCGGGCCGAGGTCGATGACCTCATCGTCGTCATCGTCGTCTTCATCTATTACTTCGATGGGTTCGGGCGCCCTCCGCTCCGGCACCCCCCTGTGCCGGACCGGACCCCACTCTTCCACGTCCAGATCCAGCCCTCCTCTGGTGCCGAGCTTGCCGTCGTAGTAGTAGCTGATTATCCACCTCAGATGCTCTTCCCGCACGAATACCGGATAGACGAGGAACGTCGTCAGATGCGATACGTAGTCGATGGCCTCCTGGTCCTTCGGGTCGGCCATGGCCAGCACGAGCCGCTGCACACCGTCTATCTTCTTGAAGCCTATGGGCAGCACCTTGTACCTCTCGGCCACCTGCTTCGGCACTAGGCTTACGGCGTTCTCGTCTATGACGCAGTTGTAGAGGTCTATTACCGGGGTGCGGTTCTGCTTGCCCAGGAACTCGAGCAGTTGGCGCTCGGTGATGTAGCCTAGCCGCACCAGCGTTTCGCCCAGCCGTTCGCGGTAGTACATCTGCTGGTCCAGGGCGGCCAGCAACTGGGTCGGCGACAGAAGCCCCTCTTCGACCAGCATCTGGCCAAGAAGCTTCCTGCCCGTCTCTTTGGATGCTCTCCTGGGTTTCAACTATCAGCCCCTCCGCTTACACACGTCGAGCCGGAACTCGCAACGGCAATGGGACCATTAGTACCACATCTTAATTATAATCCCTAAGCCGCCGCGTGTGTAGGGTAAATGTACACTCATTTGGCTTGCAATTTAGATGCCAATAACCACAATGCCACTCCCAGAAGCCCCGCCCCAGCCACGGCGGCCCCCCAGCGGCCGACCCATTCATAGACGATCTCCGTCAGGTCGGCCTCGACGAACACCATCTTCTCAACGAGAGGGGTCGCGACGGTGACGGATCCCATCCCCTCCACCTCCAGATCGGCTTCCACGCCGAGCACCAGCGATCGAGCTCCCCTTGCGCGCGGTACAACACGCCATCTCCTGCTCTCACCCTCCCGCCCCGGTCCACTCGGCTCGGCGGCGCCGTCGGGCCTGATGTCGAACCCCTCGCCCGAGAGGATGAACCGCACGGCATCGACCGAGCTCACACCGGCCGTGACGGGCCGCATCGATAGGGCTATCAACAATCTATCTCCCAGCAGCCCGGACGTGGTCAGCACGACAGGCGTCTCGGCCCCCAGCTTGAAACGCCTGCCCAGCACCAGCCGTACGTCCTTCGAGGCTATCTCCCTCAAGACGGAAGCCGCCTCGGCCGCAAAAGCCTCTCTCGCCGGAGGGCCGTCCTTCCGCACGCCCCCCACGTCTGCTTCAGCACGCGAGACAGAAGGGGGGAAATTTTTTCCCACTCCCCGCCCAGCGTCGGCGCCGACCGCCGAGGGAAGCAGAATCAGAAGGGCCGCCGCTGCGGCTGCAAACAGGGCTTCGGCTAGGGGGGTGAACGGCCTCATCGTCATGGGCCCGCCTATCGCAGGAAGAGCTGGCAGTAGACGAACACTATGCTGAAAGCCGTAAGGAATGCCAACCCGGCAAGGCTGAGCACCCGCAGCCACCACGAGGGGACGGCGTGGGACGGCATGTATCGGCTGGTGACCAGCCTATAGTTGATGTAGCCGAGAACGGGGGCCGTGAGAAACGATATCGTCGTGGCCAGATCCACCATGAAGGTCATCTGCTTGTTGAGGAAGGCGTAGATCAACAACACCGACCCCGCTATCACCACAACCATCCATATCCAGTACAGCCTTCGGCCGCCTGGGCCGGAGCGGCGGTCCGGAAACACCAGCTCCCACGCTCTCCGCAGCACGCGCGGGTAGGCGTCCGTACAGGTTATGGTTGTGCTGAACATCGTCGAGAGGGCGGCCACAGATATGATGGGGTAGCTCCACTGGCCTAGAGTGGACGTGTAGAGATTCACGAACTGGGATGCGAACTCTATGCCGCTCCTTGCGAAGCGGACGCCGCTTCCGTACATGACCAGGGCGCCGAGGGCGAGGAAACACAGGGCGAGCACGGCCGTAACGAAGTATGCGATGTTGAAATCGATGAGCGCCTCGCGCACGGTGGGCTTGTGACCCGTCTCCTTGCTCCTCTCGAGCGTCCAGATGGAGTTCCACACGGAGAGATCTATGGGCGAGGGCATCCACCCCATGAGTACGACGATGAAGGCTATCGTACCCAGCAGCCGCTGCGGCCCGAGCGGGGAGGGCTCCGCCACGGCCCCTGCGGCGGCAGCTCCGTGTCGGAGGGCCACGACGACAGCCGCCACGGTGGATATGGACAAGAGGACGATGATGAACTTGACGATCTTGTCAAGCAGGGCGTAGCGGCCCACCATCAGTATCAACATGCACACAACCAGCAGCAGCAGGCTCCAGGCGCCGAGATTGAGCTCCACTACGGGGTTAAGAAGATTAGCCACGAGACTGGCCGTCACCAGCGTGACCGCCGCCACCACGGTGAACATCGTCGTAACCGTTATGAAGACGAACAGCCCCAGAGTGACGGGCCCCATCTTTTTGTAGCCTTCGAGCAGGCTCTCGCCCGTGGCCGCCGCGTAGCGGGGACCGTATTCGAAGAACGGGTACTTGAAGAGCAGCGCAAGCACTATGGCCCACACCATGAGGAAGTTGTAGCTGGCCCCTGCGCGGGTCGATTGGACCAGATGCGACACGCCCACGGCCGCTCCGGCCCACAGCAGGCTCGGGCCCAGGCTCTGCAGCACGCCCTTGTACTTGGCCGCCAACCTCTCCATAGCCGTATGCCTCCTCCACGCATCGCCCCGCGACCGGGGAAAGGTGCGCCCGGTGCGCGGGGCCTACTATTTATAAATCATATGGGCGGTCTATTCAATCCGCGGCCGCCCGCCCCCTCGCATCACCCCCGGCTTCGGCAGCACAACCCTCCACACGCACCGGCCGCCCCTTCTCCGCGGGGCTTGCCGTAGGCGGGGCATTTTCAGGTATCATACACATTCTCATCCACACTGCACTCGGCCGGGCCGGGATCCTCCTCCCCCCGCCGGGGTGCAGTCCGCCGGCGGAGCCCCCACGGCTCCTGCAGCACAAACACTTCAGGCACGCGGAGGAGCCGACGGTTGCCCTTTAGGAAGAAGATATTCTACGGATGGTACATCGTCGGGGCCGCCTTCCTCCTCATAATACTGGACGGCCTGCTGCTCTATTCGTTCGGCGTCTTTCTGCCGTTTCTCTCGCCGGAGTTCGGTATAAGCCGTGCCGAGGCGTCATCCATCTTCGCCGTCCGTTCCGTCGTACTCGCCTTCTCACTCACTTTCGCCGGAAGGCTTGTCGACCGCTACGATCCCCGCCTGGTCGTGTTCTCGGGGGGCCTGATTGCGGCCCTGGGGCTCATCGTATCCAAGTACGCTACCAACCTCTGGGAGATCTACCTTTCCTACGGCTTCCTCATCGGGCTCGGCGACGGCGTACTATACATAACATCGGTGGCCATCGTTAGCAGGTGGTTCACCAAGCGCCGCCCGCTCGCGATCGGAATCATCACCACCGGCATACCGCTCAGCGGGTTCATAACCCCTCCGCTCACGGAGTGGTTGATATCGACCTTCGGAGTAAGGGACGCCTTCGGATGGCTTACCGTCGTATTCCTCCTACTCCTCACATCGAGCTTCGTCCTCCGCGGCCATCCCTCGGACGCGGGACTCCGCCCCTACGGCGAAGACCAGGCGGCCGAGGGAACCGGGGGCGAGGTAGAGGCGGACGACGGCGAAGGCGCCGCCGCGGGGGCGGAGGGCGCAAGCTGGAGCTTCGGCGAGGCGCTGAGGACACCCGTTTTCTGGCTGCTCTACGTCATGTACATGCTGGGCTTCATAACGTTTCTCATCGTCGTCATACATCTCTTCAGCTACGCCGTCGACCAGGGCCACAACCCACGGCTGGCGGCCTTCGCCCCGGCATGTATCGGCATAGGGAGCATCGTGGGCAGGGTGCTGATCTCCGGGTTCCTCACCGAGGTGGTACGCAACGAGAGGGTGCTTCTCGTGTGCTATGCCTTCCAGGGCCTTGCGGCCGTGTTCGTCCTCGTGACCAAGGAGCTCTGGGGATTCTACTTGTTCGGTCTCCTGTTCGGCCTCTTCTACAGCGGGTGGGTACCCATATTCCCCAACCTCCTGGGCAACTTCTTCGGCCTAGACGCCCTGGGATCCATCTACGGGTTCTTCGGCACCTCCTACAGCGTAGCGGCCATCGTGGGCCCGCTGATCGCGGCCTACCTATACAGCGCGACCGGATCCTACGAGGCGGCGTTCGCTTCCACCATAGTGTTCTGCCTGCTTGCGGCCTCGCTTACGTTCCTGATAAGAACCCCCAGGAAGGAGGTCCCAGCCTAGCCGAAACGGAGGCTCCGGTAGCCGAAGAAACGTGGGAGGAGGGGGATGACTTGGCCGATCGATAGTAGAAGTTCGCGGCGGCGGGGAAGGGACGGCCTTCAAGAAGCGATACAGACGCCGAGACGGCGCGCTTCGCAAAGGAGCGGGCCCAACTGAGCGAACCGGTCACGACGTACCGGCGGCACAATGACACCCGGCATAGCCGAGACACGCAACCTGCCCGACGACGCCGAACCGGCCGGGCTTGCCCGCCAGGAGCCAGCAGGCCTCGATGCATCGCTGCGCGGGCTCGAGGAGAAACTTCGAAACCGCCGACCCCGGGATTAAGGCCCAACGTGCGCACGACGAGGGAGCCGAGTGAGAGAAAGGGCGAATCAGAAGAAGGGTGAAGGGCAACACCAATAGAGGTAGTGACCCGCCAAGCGAGAGGGACAGTACTTCGCCACGACAAAACCGCTACGTACACATCCACTCTACGGCTTCCTACCAGACCAAACCGGGGGAGGAAAACGATAGCGCCTCCGCCAGCCGGTATGCCGCATCACTTATCGCAGCGAGCCGGGCACGCAAGAGGCCGCCGGAGCAGGAGGCATCCCCGTTGGAGACGTCGCCCCCCTGTCCCCGTCGGCGCCTCCCCCACACGGGCCGACCGAATCCACAACTACCACTCCTCTATCGGGGACGAAGCACCACCTTGCCGAACTGGCGCCTCTCTTCGAGCAACCGCTGAGCCTCGGCCGCCTCCTCGAGCGGGAACACCTTGTCTATCACGGCCCTTATCCTCCCCTGGGCCATGAGCGCCACCACCTCGACCAGCTCGCGGCTTCCCGCACGGAAGACGGTGACGCCGTGGACGGAGATGTCCCTCATGATGACGGGTCCTATGGGCACCTCAACCTTCACCCCTCCCACCACCCCCACCAGAAGCAACGTACCTCCCGGGGCAAGCACCTTGAGGTTTGCATCGAACATTCCCCCGCCGATCTGGTCGAACACCACATCGACCCCCTCGCCCCCCGTGATGGATCCCACCCGGCGGGCCACGTCGTCCTTGGAGTAGTTGACCGTTGCATCGGCGCCCAGCTCGAGCGCCTTCTCCAACTTCTCGTCCGAGCCGGCCGTCGCTATGACGCGCGCACCCATGAGCTTGGCCATCTGCAGGGCAGCGCTCCCCGTACCGCTGCCGGCCGCGTGCACCAGCACCCAGCCGCCCGCCCTCACGCTGGCCCTGCGCGTGAACGCGTACCACGCCGTCACAAAGCATATGGGCAGAGTCGAGGCCTCCTCGAATCCCACCGACTCGGGCAGCTCGACCACGTTCTCCGCCGGTACGACCACGTATTCGGCGAATCCCCCCCACGTGTTGACCCCAACGACGCGGTTGAGCCCCAGCGGCCGATCACCGCTCCTCGGCGAGTAGGTCTTCACCGTCGGATTGACAACGACCCTCATCCCTTCCTCCACCCCCCTTACGGCCGTGCCGACCTCCTTGACCACGCCGGCCACGTCGACCCCTCCCACGTGCGGGAGCTTTACGGGCCGCGGCGACTGGCCTGAGCGCAACCTGAGGTCGAGCCGATTGATGGACGACGCCCTCACCTCGACCAGCACATCCGTCGGTCCGACCACGGGGTCGGGCACCTCCTCGTAGCGTAGCACGTCCGCTTCTCCAAGTTCGTAGTAGATGGCGGCTTTCATGCGATTTACCCCCTGGGGTTTGTTCCCTCCTCTTCACTCACGACACGCAAAGACACGAGTAGGATACCATCACCCCCCCACCCC
>CAZXEJ010000039.1:0-20955 GCA_964639895.1 uncultured Spirochaetia bacterium
GTGAGGGGGGGCGTGGCCTGGGGGTCGGGCGGTGGATGCGGCCCGGCGTCGTGGGAAAGTGGTGCGGGCGCCTCATAAAAGAAGGGACAGGGGGGACTCGTCCGGGACGGGTGGACGAGCGACTCCGTTACGCCGCGCCCGCCCGGTCGGCGAAGCCCACCCGGATCCCGTCTCTCAGGCGGCTCGTGGTGCATCCTCCGTAGGCGATCTGAATGGGCATTGAGGCCTTAGCACCGGAGTTGCTTTTCTGCCGCCGCAGTCGGCAGACAGCGGCCAGTTGCGCGGTGCCGAGGGGAGGGGTGCGGAGTCTGTAAGGGAAGGGGGGTGGGGTTGTGAGGGTATGCAGCTGTGCGGTGCCGCGTGCGAGCCGGGGACGGAGCGAAGAGACGGGTGGTGGGCGGTACTGGATTCGAACCAGTGACTTCCACCGTGTGAGGATGGCACTCTACCGCTGAGTTAACCGCCCAGTGACGTAACGATTCGCCCCTTCCCCGCCGCGCAGCAGTGAAGGGTGTTCGGCAGAGGGTTGTGAGACGTTGGGGCCCTTGGCTACTGGTCCTCGGCCGGTAACAGCTTGTCGGCCTCGGTTATGATGTCTCCAAGGTGCTCCTTGAAAACGTGCACGCCGTCATAGGGAATGACGATGCAGGACCTCCCGCCGCTCAGCTCCGTTATCCTCAGGTACTTACCCTTGTGGTTTTCTTTCACGTCGAAGAAGAAGCGCTTGGACTCTATGTCGACGTGCCTGCTGAGATGCTCTTTATCGGGTTTGTCCATTTGGTCTACCTCCACCTCTTTCCTTTCACCCAACGGGAAGAGTTTCGTTTCGTACGAATAATAACTTCAACCTCCCGAAAAATCAAGGACTTGATTTGGGCCCGAAACCCCGCCGCGCTGGAGGGTCGCGGAGCCGCCGAAGAGCCCCCCGGGCGGGTCGAACAAGGGCCCGACGGGAGAGATTCTTTGACAAAGCGTGCGAAATAGATTATACATTAAGGTGTAGATTTCATTTTGGAGAAGTGCTCTTTATACGACCAAACAACTGTACGTCTTCAGCGTGCTCAAGACAGAACGTAACTCGGGCTGACGTAACTACCCTCCCACCTTTATCCCCCCTTCAGAGAGCTTTCCAGTTCAACGGGTGGCGTGAACGGGAGAAGGACTTACTGCTGGTTTGTGGTTCGTTGTGCCGCTGGAGTCGGCGGTAGGGCCGTATCCAGACACCGATCCGGATGGAATGTCGGGAACCCCTCGGGGGGCCCGCGCTACAATAACTTTTTTCGGGAGGCTCCCACATGAAGGGAACTATCAAGAAACTCGTCAGGGATAGAGGCTTCGGCTTCATAGCTTCGGAGGACGGCACGGAAGTGTTCTTCCACCTGAGTTCTCTCTCCGGCACCCACTTCGAGGCGCTGCAGGAGGGTCAGGAGGTTCAGTTCGAACTGGAACAGGACCAGAGCAAGGTACGCCGGGGCATGGGTCCCCGCGCTGCAAGCGTAACGGTGTCCGGCTAGTACGGAGGCCCAGGCTCGGCGGCGTCCTTCACCCCCCGAGCGGGGGAGATGCGGCGCGGCTTGAGCCGCCAAAAAGTTGCGGAGAGGGAGGGGCCGCGTGCTCCTCCCCCCGCGCTAACTACTTGTCAAGAGCCCGCTCGCGGCACCCTGGATTCAGAGGGGCCGCCTATCGTCGTTTCCCCCCGTTACAGAGGGGCTGACCCCAGCGCTCTTCCAACCGATGGCTCCATAACGACGGAGTCCACTCACCCCCTTTAGACCCTTTCCCACCCGGCTCGAGGCGCGCATACGCCGCTCTGGCATTGGCGCCCCCGTGCTGTTACTATCATTTCCCCATGGAGCCCTTAAGGCGCCTCGGCGACCTTGTCACCACCCATTTCGCCCTCATCATGCTGGCTGCGGCCGCATGCGCCCTCCTGTGGCCGGGGCCGCTCGGAGGCCTTACCCACCTCATCCCTCCCACGCTCGGCGTAATCATGTTCGGCATGGGCGTGTCGCTCACGACGGCCGACTTCGCCCGCATCTTGCGACGCCCGCGGGACGTCGCCATGGGGGTCGCGGCCCAGTACGTCGTAATGCCCCTGCTCGCGTTCCTGATGGCGCGCCTCTGGGGGCTTGAGGCCTCACTGGCCGCGGGTCTCGTACTCGTTGGAGCCTGTCCCGGCGGCACGGCTTCCAACGTGATCGTGTACCTGGCCGGGGCCGACCTGGCGCTCTCGGTCACGATGACGGCCGCTTCTACCCTGCTCTCGCCGCTCATGACGCCGCTTTTTACCCTTCTCTACGCCGGCCGGTGGGTGGAAGTGCCCGTGTGGAAACTGTTCCAGGGGACGGTGGAGATGGTGTTCGTCCCAGTGGTGCTCGGCGTTGCGGCACGCCGCGCCCTTGCCCGCCGCGCCTCGTCGCTGCTTGCACTCACGCCCGCCCTCTCGGCCCTGGGCATAGTGTTCGTGGTGGCCGTAATCGTCTCGGCCAACGCCGGTCGCCTCTCGGGCCTGGGCTGGGGCGTGTTCGGGGCCGTCGCCGCACACAATGTGCTCGGCCTCGCCATAGGGTATTATGTAGCGAGGTTCGGGGGAATGGACGCCGTCCGCGCGAGGACGGTGTCCGTCGAGGTCGGTATGCAGAACTCGGGCCTCGGGGTGGCGCTCTCGACGGCCTACTTCGGCCCGCTGGCGGCTCTGCCGGGGGCCGCCTTCAGCGTGTGGCACAACGTGACGGGCTCGCTGCTTGCGTGGTGGTGGCGCAGGGTCCGTCCCACGGTGCCGCTCGTCCCGGACCGATCCCGGAGAGGTTCCAGATGAGCGTACGGCCCACACCTGCTCGGCAGCCCTCTGGCGTGTCCGCCCAGCGGAGGTTTCCTCTGCGCGGCTATCTGTTTCTTGTCGCCACCGCCTTCTTTACGGCTCTCTCCTACGTGTTCGGCCGCTTGGTCGACAAGACCATCAACCCCGAAACGGTCACCTTCTTCTGGTTCTTCGGTGCGTTCCTCTTCGCCATGATGGCTACGGTCTTCCTCAAGGGGCAGCGCGCCGAGCTGCGATCGCTGGGAAGGTACTTGCCCATTTTCCTGCTGAGCTCCGTCATAACGTCGGTGGGGGCGGCCCTCTGGGTGACGTCGCTGCGCTCGATCGGGCTTCCGCTGACCTCGTTCCTCATGAAGGCCCAGACGGTGTTCTCTTTACTCCTGGGCGTGCTGTTCCTCGGCGAGCGGCTCAACCGAGGCGAGGCCGCAGGCATTGCCATCACCATCGTAGGCGGGGTGGTCGTGGCCTACGAGCCCACTTTCGCATTGTTGGCGGGCTCGCTCACGGCGCTGGCGGCGGCCTTCTGCTACTCGCTGCTCTCCTTTGTCGTAAAGCGCATGGGGGCGAGGCTCAACATGCTTACGGTGGCCAACCTGCGCGCCCTGGGCGTCTCCATGGTGACCGTGCTCTACCTCGTAGCCACCGGCCGCTTCGTAACGCCCCGGCCGCTCGATCTGCTCTACATGTTGCTGGGCGGACTGACGGGGGCCTACATCGCCAAAGCGAGCCAGTTCCAATCGATAAAGCTGCTCGACGTGAGCCGCTCGACGGCCGTGATGCCGCTGGAGTCGCTCTTCGTGATAGTGTTCTCGTACCTCTTGTTCCACGAGCTGCCCCCCGTGGCTAAGTTGCTGGGCGGAGGGGCAATCGTCTTGGGCGTCGTGTTCCTCGTATGGTTCCGGGGCGAGAAGCCCGACGTGCTGGCCAAGTAAGAGGGGCCGCCGTCTCGAGCCTCGTCCGACCCTCGCGCCGGGATGACGCTTTCTTCACCCGCCGGTGGATACGCGTGGGATCCATCTGGAGCGGCGGTGCCATCGCAATCGTGTATGCACGGGATAGGCGGCTTCGTGTGCATGCGGGGGGTAGCGGACGGCGAACGAGAGGGTTGGGGGGGTGTGGTCGCTGCGCCCGGCGGCTCCGGTTCCCTCGGTACGGAGGGTGCGTCTTTGATGCGGCCTGCGCCTCGACCAGAAAGCCTCCGCACTTCCGGCGTCGGATTGGTGGTCGAGAGGGAAAGAGGGGGCTAGGGCTCTATCTTTTCGTCGAAATCGGTCTCGAGCGCGCGACGGAGGCGCCGCCGCTCGATGGCCAGTCCTACGAGTCGGGTGATAAGGCCCGAGAACCTTATGCCCGTCACTTCCCAGAGCCGCGGGTACATGCTTATGCGGGTGAAGCCCGGGATGGTGTTGAGCTCGCTCACGAAGAGCTCGCCGCTCCGAGGCTCGAGCAGGAAGTCGACCCGCGCCATGCCGGCGCAGTCGAGCACGCGGAAGCTTTCTACGGCCAGCGTGCGCACCCTCTCGGTGAGCTCGTCGTCCAGCTCGGCGGGGGCGATGAGCTCGGCCCCTTCGTCGTCGACGTACTTGGCCCGGTAGTCGTAGAACCCCCGGCGCGGCACTATCTCGCCGGGCAGTGAGGCGATGGGCTCCTCGTTGCCGAGCACGCTCACCTCGATCTCCCTGGCCCCTACGACGGCGCGCTCTGCGAGGATGCGGTGCGAGAAGCGCGAGGCCACGTCCACGGCCGACGCCACGTCGTCCCTCTCCTCCACCTTGACTATCCCCACGCTCGAGCCCAGGTCGGCCGCCTTTACGAAGCACGGCGTGCCCACGGCATCGACGATCCGCTCTACCAGCTCCCGGCGCCGATTCTCGTCGCCCCACTCGTGCTTGTAGAACCACGTGTAGGGCACCACCGGCAGCCCTGCCTGCCGAAGCAGCGCCTTGGAGACGATCTTGTCCATCGCAAGGGCCGAGCCCAACACGCCGGCCCCGACGTATGGTATGTCCATCGTCTCGAGCAGCCCCTGCAGCGAGCCGTCCTCGCCCCCCGTGCCGTGGACGACGGGAAAGACTACGTCCGGGGCGAAGCGCCCTGCCACTTGGCCCCGTCCATCCAATTCCAGGAAGGCCGACCGCGGCGGATCCGGCAGGGGGACGACCACGCGCCCTGGGTCGTACGCCACCCCACCCTCGCCGCAATGCCACTGTTCGTCCACCGGGCGCCGCCAGACGCCGGCCTTGTCGACGTAGATCGACGTCACGTCGAACCTCGTCCGGTCGACGTGGTTCATCACGGCCTTGGCCGAGAGGATCGATATCTCGTGCTCGACGCTCTTGCCGCCGAATATGAGTGCTATGACGAGCTTGCCCAATGTGACGCCGGCCTTCGTGAGTGTGGTGCGTTCGGGGGACCCCCTTATCCTTACATCGGGCGCCGTACCCTGTCAAGGCTGGGCCGAAACCTCCGGCGGCGTATAGCAAAAAGGGGTCAGGTAGTGTAAACTCCCTATCTATAACCACAATCCAAACCTAGCTTCAAGGAGGACCCCCACATGTCGAACGTCGTGATCTGTGAGCCGCTGAGGACCGCCATAGGCGCCTTCGGCGGCACGCTCAAGGACATACCCGCAACCGAGCTGGGTGCCACCGTCGTCAAGGCCATCCTACAGAGAACCGGTCTCGATACCGCCGCCGTCGACGACTGCATCATGGGCAACATCCTGGGTGCCGGCCAAGGGATGAACCCGTCCAGGCAGGTTGCGCTCAAGGCCGGCCTCAAGGTGGAGACGCCCGCCATCACGATCAACCGCGTCTGCGGTTCGGGAGTTCAGTCGCTGGTGCTCGCCGCCCAGGCCGTCAAGGCCCAGGATGCCGCGGTCGTCGTGGCGGGCGGCATCGAGAACATGAGCCGCGCCCCGTTCTACCTGACCAAGGCGCGCTACGGATACCGTATGGCCATGCCCACGGACGAACTCACCGACGGAATGGTGTTCGACGGCCTCTGGGACATCTTCAACAACTACCACATGGGTGTCACGGCCGAGAACCTGGCCGAGCAGTACAACATCTCGCGCGAGGAGCAGGACGAGTTCGCCTACAAGAGCCAGATGAAGGCCAAGGCCGCCATGGAGGCAGGCAAGTTCAAGGACGAGATCGTGCCAGTATTCGTACCGCAGCGCCGGGCCGATCCGATCGAGTTCGACACCGACGAGCATCCCCGTCCCGACGTCACCCTGGAGAGGCTTGCCTCGATGAGGCCCGTCTTCAAGGTCGGAGGCACGGTGACGGCCGGTAACGCCTCGGGTATCAACGACGGCGCCTCGGCCATGATAGTGGCCGACGAGGACAAGGCCGCCGAGCTGGGGCTCAAGCCCATGGCCTACATCCGCTCCTACGCCGTGGCCGGCGTGGAGCCCTCCATCATGGGCATCGGTCCGGTGCCGGCCATGCAGAAGGCGCTCGACAAGGCGGGTCTCACCATTGACGACATAGACGTCGTCGAGCTCAACGAGGCGTTCGCCGCACAGTCGCTCGCCGTGCTGCGGGACTTCCCCATACCCGAAGAGAAGTTGAACCCCAACGGCGGCGCCATAGCCCTCGGCCACCCCATCGGTGCTTCGGGGGCGATTCTGACGACCAAGCTCATCCGCGAGCTCCACAGGCGGCCCAAGGCCAAGTACGGCCTCGTCTCCCTGTGCATAGGGGGAGGCATGGGCATCGCCATGGTGGTGGAGAAGGCGGCTACCAAGGCATCTGCCGCGCGCGGCGGAAGGAAGAAGAAGGCGAAGTAGTTCGCTTTGCGTTCGGCCGCAACTGCGTCGTGTGGGGCCGCGGCGACGCCCCCTCCTTTCCCTGAGGGCGAAGGAAGGCGGCGTTCCGCGGCCCCCTCACACCGCGGCTCCTCGCAGGCGCTTTTTACCCGCCCCGCACAGCCGGTAGGCAGGGGGCGAAGAAGGCCCTCCGCGGCTGGGCCCCGCGATGGGGGTGAGTGTCCGGCGGGGCCGGCTACGGCGCCACCCCACGTCCCTCATCGGCTCACCACCCCGCTGGGAGGGGGCTCCAAGAGGGGCCGCTCCCCGCGCCCCCTCCCCCCCGCCGTCCGGGCTTCGCTCGGCGGCATCGATGGGGGGGTGCGGCTCCAGCCCGCCCGTGGTCGGGACCGCCCATCCCCTCACAAGGGGCGTGTACCGCGCTGCGCTCCGTCCCACCTAAGGGGCCTTTTCACCTACTGTCCTGTGCCCCCACGACCCACCGCTCCTCTTCCGGCGATGATGGATCAAAGCTTTGTCTCGGCGGCCGCCGCGGGCACCGGAGGGGTTCGGTAGCGCTGCGTGATGCTTCCACGCCGCCGGGGCTCCGCGCCCAAGAGGGTGGTGATCGGCCGCCTCCTCTTCGGCCGTCTTGGCCGGGTTCGATGCGGCCCCTCTGCTTCCCGGCGCGGCTCTGCTGCTCTATGGCACCCGACTGCCCCGCCGACCGTCGCACCGGACGTACGTATGGCTGCCGTGCTCGGTCGGATGGGCTGTGTGTGCGGGGGGGCGGCGAGCCCTCGCAATGGATACGGCTGAGGAGAGAGTACTCATCAAGCCGCGGTGCAACCGCTGCACGGTGCGATGTGCCCTGCCTCCCACACGGGATGGCGGCCGGGGGGATGATCTCCATGCTCCGCTCTTGGGGGTGCTATCCTACCGGATTGGCGTGTATAGGGCTGCGTTCTGGGCGGGAGGAGGCATCGGCTCAGGGAGCCGACGGAGGAGGGGTTGGGCCGGCCGTGTACGTCGGTGCCGGAGTGGGAAAAAGGTGTAATGGAATCCGCCGCCCATGCCGGCTCGCCTCCGTTGCGGGCGCGGCCTTACGCGGAGAAATCCACGCAGAGGATATAGCTTCGTCCGTCTCCCCCGCGGAAGGGGGTCGATACGGTCACGCACAGGTTGCCGGAGGCCAGCGACACGTAGGGGTCACTCTGGAAATAATCGAGGCCAACCTCGCGCAACACGTAGTAGTAGGGCTTCAGGCTGTGGTTGCTGCCTATGGGCGTGGGGTAGAAGATGGGGTTCGGGGCCTTTAGGAACATGGGGCGGTTGAACACGGTGTCGGTCACCTGTATGCCGCTTGCATCGATCACGTAGGCGCACTCGACTATGCTGTATATGGGCACGATGTCGTGAAGCTTGGCGTTGAGCTTCTCCAGAGGCAGCGGCTCGAGTTGCCTGCGGATGTCCTTCATCACTAGGCGGAACTTCTGTTTCTCCGATCGTTTGCGGTGGAAGTTCTCCGTCGAGCGCTTGATGAACTTTCCCGCGAGCGAGTAGATCTTCTCGATCCCGAGCGACATCATCCCGTCGCGGTCGAGCACGGAGGGCTCTTCGAAGTAGTATCCTTGCAGGAAGTCGGCCCCGCATTCGAGAGCCGCCAGAGCCGCCTCTTCGGTCTCGACCCCTTCGGCCACCACCAGCGACCCAAGCGTCCTGGCCAGATTGACCAGCGAGCGGAACACCTGCTGCTTGTGGAAGTTGTCGGCTATCCCGGCCACGATGGAGCGGTCCACCTTTAGCAGCGATGGCTTGATGGTGGGTATGCGGTCGAGGTTCGAATAGCCCTTGCCCACGTCGTCGAGCGCTATCAGGAAGCCGCGGCGCCTGAACGTGGCCAGGAACTCGGCCAAGGCGGCCTCGTCGCCGATGGCCGATTCCGGGATCTCGAGCGCTATGTTCGAGGGGTTTAGCCCCAGCTCGTCGACCAGCCTCACCAGCGAGTCGGTCCCATTCGATCCCTTGAGGATGAGCGACGAATGGAGGTTGAGAAAAAGGATAAGGTCCCACTTGTTCGTAGCGAGCCGCTTGAAGCTGCGAAGGGCCGTTTCGCTACAGATGGAGTCGAGGGAGGGGGCAGAGCCGGCCTTCTCGGCGTGGCTGAACAGCCTGTTCGGCGCTATCAGGGAGCCGCCCACCTCCTTGACGCCTCGCGAAAGTGCTTCGACCGCCACCACCTTCATCTGCTTTATCGATACGATGGGCTGGAAATATGTGACGATCTTGGGTGGTCTGTATCGGCTGGGAAACTTGAGTCCGGCGATATTGCTTGCAATCATCGTAGGTTACGCGGCCTCCCTGTGTTTACTCCACGAGCACGGGCCGGGTGTCGAGGGGGGCATGCCTTAAATATTAGCAGAAAAAAACAGATAAATCTAGAGTGTTAATGATAATACTTAAAGTTCCTTGTTAAGAAGATGCACTCTTCTCCCCAGCGCGCCGCGCGCGCGTGGGCGGGAGGGGGTGTCGGCTGTTTGAAACCTTTTTCCCACCTCGGGGGTTTACAACCATAGAGCCAAGGCCTAAAATCAACCATCCTCCTCCTTCTTTAAGAGCAGGCGAGCCCAGGGAGACCGCTCCCACGGGCTCGCTTCTCTTTTCCTCTCGCATCACAATAAACGAAGAAGTTGCCCCATCATTCATCATATGCTATGATGTATCATGAAATCTATTGCCGAGAGGAGGAGTGGTACCGCAAATGGGCCGTAAGAGTCGCTCCAGCAAGAGGGGCTTCGACACCGTGATAGAGAGGATCAAGCGCTACAAGCAGCTTCGCTACGACGTCGAGGTGGCCGGGCTGCTCGGGATGACGCAGTCGGCCTTCGCCGAGAGGAAGCGGCGCAACAGCATTCCCTACGAGGAACTGATCGAGTTCTGCGACCGTGAGGGCATACCCTACGACTGGCTGCTCGAGGGCAAGGGCGCCGAGCCTGCGGCCAGCAGCTTCTCGAAGATAAACGTCTACGCCATGGCCGGGGCGGGCGACGGCAGGGACTTCGAGCAGATGGAGCCCATCGAGACCATAGTGCTCCCTTCGCAATACAGCCCGCCCAACATCGTGGCACTCAAGGTGCGCGGCGAGAGTATGGAGCCCACCATCTATGACGGCGCCGTCGTGGGAGTCGACCCCGACGACCGTCAGATCGTAAACGGCAAGGTCTACGCCGTATGGATTCCCTACGAGGGGGCGGTAATAAAGCGGGTGTTCATAGACCACGAGAAGCTGGTGTTGAAATCGGACAACGAGCGCTTCCCCGCTTTCTCCATACCCCTCGACGAGATCCGCGACAGGGAAAACATCATCATAGGGCGCGTCACCTGGGTCGTACAGAAGATATAGCCCAAGGTTCACCCACCGCTGTGGGGGGTCGTCGCCACATAGTGGTGAGGGTTCCTTGCGCAGAGGGCACGTGTGCCCCTTGCCGGGCCTGCCGCGGATGGGCTCGTGGTGTAGCAGCGACGTTTCCGCTCGTGCGGAATGGAGTGCGGAGGGGGAAGAGGCGCGCCGAGCACACGTGCGGTGTCGGTGCGTTTCATCTCCTTGTTGCACCGGCTGTTTGCTTCTCCACCTTCTTCCTTCCCCGCCGTGGCTCTGTGTGTGGGTGCAGCGAAGTCTATTCCGGAGCGGAGAGGGATGGGAGTGCCCGGCTGGGGGGAGAATCCCTGCCAGATCACGGGATTCAGCCGTGCGCTAGGGGTGCCTGGGACATGCCGAAGCGGTGCCCGTGGGTCAGGGCCCGCTGACGTGGGCGATGTCTCGTCGGGTCGGCGTCCTCGGCGGAGGCCCGATGCAGGTGTCCCGAATGCGGGGCGAACGTGCCTCAGGGTGCATCCCCCACGTGTGTGCGTGTGGCGTCGCAACGTGGTCCCTGCCTCGGCGCGCCGGTTGGGAGGCGGGCCTCTTCTTCTCCCCCCACCTGCGTCCTCGCAGGTCGAGGGGGGAAGGTCCTTGCCGGCTGTGCCCCCTCTATGCGGGGGCTCGCACACCTCTTGGGGTTCACCTCGCCTGTTGAAGATCGCTGGAGCCCGATGCGGCTCCCCGGTGCGGCGTGGGTACGTGTGGTTCTACGTTTTTCTCTATCGCGCCCCAGGGTGGGGTAGCACGTCAATTGCGCGCTCTACTTGTCCCTTGGTTCTGGCTCCGGGGAGATGCAGGCGGCCCCTCGTAACAGGGCCGTTGCGTGGTTCGCCACGGCAGGCTTGACTTTTTCGTCTCGTAGGTGCTAGTATCTAGGTTTAAGGCGCCCCCGGGCCAGTAAAAGCTGATTGGGGGCAAGCGTTAGACCAGCCCGGGGGACTTAGAGGTATAAAGAGAATCTGACTACTAGTCCATCCCCGACCCAACCGCCCGGGAGCAGCCGCGGCGGGGTTTGTGCCCTCCCAGAGTGTACGTTTGTACAGGTTGAAGAGAGACACGCCAGAGGCCTGACGGTTTTGTCGGCCTCCTTAATAAGTATAACATAATAAATCGGCGTTGCCGGAGACGGAGGCCCCCTCGGCGTCGACGGGGGGTATCGCGCCGTCGTCCCCAGCGGGCGACCGGCGCCGCGGGCGTGGGGATGTAGCCGCGCGTTGGAGGGATGGGAGGGCCGAGGGCGGTTCCGGCGGTCCCCCGGAGGCCGGATGGCGGCGTGTTGTGGCAGGGGGGAGAGCTCCGCTCTCCGACATGGACTGACTATGCTGCGCCGACATCCGCCTCTCTGCAGGGTCGGGCGCCGGCGGTGCTCACGTGTGCCTGCGGCCGTGGGCGCGTGAGGCTGCTGCCCGGTTACTGGGGGCATTCCCAGCCTAGGAGACGGCGCCCGACCTCGAGCTCTTCGTCACGACGGCCACCATGCATACGGCCCGCGTGTCGAGCTTTATCTTTTCCGGCGTCGAAGCGAAACGCGAGCTCATGAACAGTGTGTCGAGGTCCTTCTGCACCCTGTGGCGCGGGCGCCATTCGAGCACGCACTCCATGAACATCCGGGCCGGGTTCCTGCGGTGGAGAGAGCTTATGTAGAGCTTTCCGCCGTTGCACAGCAGTTCGTGTGCGCTGTCGACCAGCCTCAGGAGGGCCGTGTCGGTGAGGTAGTCGGGCAGGGTCGTGCAGTAGATCATGTCCTGGGGGTCGAGCGGCTCCAGGTCGCCTCCTTGCTGGAACTTGACTAGCCTTAGGTGGTCTTCGAGACCCAGCTCTTCGATGCGCCTTCCCAGGCGCGACAGCGCGACCGGGTCGTAGTCGATGATCGTCGTTTTGAGCTTTGCGGGCTCTCGCAGGACGGCGTAGGCCTCGAATACCTCGTCGGCGGGACCCGGGGATACGGCCGTCACCCTTACGCGAGGCTTCCGGCTCGTCGTCACACACCTCAGTATCTCGTCGCGCATGAGATTCTTTCTGTACCTTGCGGCGTGCATGGGCTCGACGTTGAGGAAACACCAGTCAAGAAGCGGTCCTATCCTTCCTCTCCCGTCGGGCTCGTTGCGGTAGATGATCTCCAGCATGTCGTAGTCCATCGGATAGCCGCGGGGCTTCGAATAGAGACGCTCGGCCGTGGTCGTAAGGAGCACGTAGGGGAGGATCTCCTGCTGCAGCGTCGGCGCGAGGCCGTCTACCAGTTCGGGGTCGGCGTCGGAGAGCTCGCGGCCCAGGAGGTGTATGAATTGGCGGAAGTATTCGAACGTGCGTCGTGCCCTCTCCGGGGGAACGACGTTTCCGTTCTCGAGCGCGTCGGTCTCGGCCGCATACATGGCCCGTTTGAAGTCGCCCACCAGGGCCGCAAGCCTGGTGCGCACGTGGGCCTCGCGCGTGGAGAGTTGGTCGGGCTCGGCTACGCGTGGTGTGTGTGGTGGGAGCCGTCGTGAGGCCAGGCGGTTTGATATGCTCGCGGCAAGGGCCTTGTAGAAGCGCGCGCCGAAGGCGGGATCGGAATGCATCTTCTTCTTGAGAACGGCGTAGGGTACTGTGATGACCTTCGTCCTGCAAAGGGCCTTCACCACGGTCGGGGGGGAGTTTCCTTCGAGAAGGGGCGTCTCGCCCACAACGTCGCCGGGTCCTAGCTCGATGGGGCCGCCGTTGGAGGAGCCCGGAGCCGGCTCCATTCCAAGCAGCCCGTCCACGATGATCATGAACGACTCCGGCGGCCGGCCGCCGCGGAACAGCTGGGCGTTCTCGCCCATGTCCACGAACGTACCGTTGGACTTTATCCACATGAGGTCGCCCATGGTGAGTATGTGCGTGGATGAGAAGGGGCCGCGAAGTGGCTTCTTTTCTCTACCTGCTTCTCGAGCCTGCATCGATTCTCCCTCTGGTCTCGTACGTCCTCCCCCGTAGGGGTGACGCCGGCTGCGGTGCTTGGGCCGAAGCCTCAACCGTGGTAGGGCAATTTACGTGCCATTTGCACGCTCGCCCCCCTCCCCCCGCGCATCCTTGAAAATGTCCGATCCGGATGTACCATAACTACTTGACCCCGCCGTTCAGTGGAGGAGAAGAAGTGGATGAACAAAAGGAGCTCAAGCGCAACTACAAGGTCGTGATCATCGGCTCCGGCCCCGCCGGTCTTACGGCCGCCATCTATGCGGCCAGGGCCAACCTCGAGCCGCTGGTCTTCGAGGGCTACCAGGCCGGCGGGCAGCTTACCATCACCACCGAGGTGGAGAACTACCCGGGCTTCGAGAACGGTATCATGGGCCCCGAGCTCATGGAGCGGATGCGGAAGCAGGCGCAGCGTTTCGGCGCCCGCTGCCTGCTCCTGGACGTCACCCGCGTGGACCTTTCGCAGAGGCCCTTCACCGTGGAGGCCGGTGACACCACCGTATCGGCCGAGACGCTCATCATAGCCACCGGCGCCTCGGCACGCACGCTCGGTCTTCCCTCGGAGAAGGAGCTCCTCGGCTACGGCGTCTCCATGTGCGCCACCTGCGACGGCTTCTTCTTCAAGGACAAGGAGCTCATCGTCGTCGGCGGTGGCGATACGGCCATGGAGGAAGCGATATACCTTACGAAGTTCGCCTCCAAGGTGACCGTCGTACACAGGCGCGACAAGCTCAGGGCGTCGAAGATAATGCAGGAGCGGGCCTTCAAGAACCCCAAGATCGAGTTCATATGGGACACCGTGCTCGAGGAGATCATAGGCGATCGCGACGCCGGGGTACGGGCCGTGAGACTGAAAAATGTCAAAACGGGCGAGGTTTGGGACAAAAATTGTCAAGGTGTGTTCATCGCCATCGGACACTCCCCGAACACGGAGCTGTTCCGAGGCCAGCTCGAGATGGACGAGGGAGGCTACATAAAGACCAAGTGTGATTCCACGGCGACGAGCGTCCCAGGGGTGTTCGCAGCGGGCGACGTTCAGGACAAGAAGTTCCGCCAGGCCGTAACGGCGGCGGGCACGGGGTGCATGGCCGCGATCGAGGCCGAAAGGTTCCTCGAGGCCCAAGGCTAGGGCCGCGTCCGGAGTACTATCCCACGTTCTAATACCCCCTTACGGCGTGTGACGGCGCGCGAGGGGATGTGGAAGCCCGGCAGGCACCGTAGGGCCCCTCCTCCGCCCGGGATCCGCCGAGGCGGTGGTAGCGCCTTGGGTCGACGTACAGCGCGTCGGTTGGGGTAAGGGTAACGTCTCTAACCCCTTGACGGGCCGGTTGCAGGGGGCGGCGTCGTGGGGCCCCTCGCGAGGACCTCCTCTTTCTGCTGCGCCGGTGTTCGCCCTCCTCCCCGCATCCGGCCGCCCACGCGTGAAGGGAACGCCGCGTACCCGCGCCTCCCCGGGTTACGGCGAGGTCTCCCACCGCATTCACGGCTCGATACGTCACGGCCACGCGTCCCCTCCTTTCGCCTCGGCTCCCGCGCCGAACTGGGGACTTCCTCCCCTTTTCCACCCCTCCTGGGGCAGCGGCTCCCGTCCACCCGCCCTTCCCCTGCGCTCGCCGTTCTACTCCCGGCCCCCTGGGTGCGGCACGTATAATTAAGGTAGGGAGACCATCGTGCCAACCCGGGGGGTGACGGGTCCGTGAGCGACTACAGTTACGACGTCCTAATTGTGGGCGGAGCCATTATGGGCTCGTCCGTGGCGATGGCCCTGGCCGAGCGGTCCCCCTCGCTCTCGGTGGCCGTCGTCGACCCCGATCTGGAGGGTGGACTGTCGTCGACGCTCAAGAACGCAGGCGGCGTGAGGGCCATGTGGCGCAACCGCTCCAACGTATCGCTCTGCAGCTTCTCGATCGACTACTACCGTTCGGTGGCCGACGAGGTGCAGTACAGGGAGCTCGGCTACTTCTGGCTCCACGGCGAGCGCACGTTGCGCGAGGTGGAGGCCGGCATGGGGCTTTACGCCGAATACGGCCTCGGCGTCGAGATCCATCCGCCCGGCGACGTGGCGCGCATCCTTCCCTTCGTCGACAGCCTGGACGGCGTCGTCGGGATGAGCGTCACCCGCAAGGCCGGCCTCATAGATCACTACTCGCTGCGCGAGCACTACAGGCGACGCGCCAGGGAGGCGGGCGTGCGGTTCTTCGACCGCACCGTGGCCCGTGCGGTCGAGATGCTGGGGGGCAGGGTGAGGGCCGTAAGTGCGGTCGTCCTCGAGGGTGAGAACGCCGGCCGAGAGGCTGGACGCTACCTGCTCGACGGTACCCTCCCCGACTCGGCCCGCAAGGTGTGTTTCGGCTGCCGCGTGCTCGTCAACGCCACGGGTGCCTGGTCGCCCCGCGTCTCGGCCCTATACGGATTCGACGACCGCCACGTCAAGCCGCGCCGACGCCAGATGGTGGTGCTCGACTGTCCCGCGCTCGACCTCTCTCGCTGGGGGATGATCATCGATACTTCGGACGTCTATTTCCACCAGGACGGCCCCTACATCGTGGCAGGCTATTCGAACATGGACGAGCCATACGGCTACAACATGGACTACACCTTCGGCGGCGCCGAGCCCGAAAGCCCCTTCGTCCGCTACATCTGGGCCCCGCTTTGGAAGAGGATAAGCCGCTTCGAGAGCGTAAAGGTCGTGCGCGGCTGGGCGGGCCTCTACGGCGAGACCCCCGACCGGTCCGGTTACCTGGGCTGGGTGCCCGGTACGAAGAACGTCTACGAGTCGGTGGCGCACACGGGCCGGGGAGTTATGATATCCTACGCCGCCGGCCAGGCGCTGGCCGACCTCATCGTAGACGGTTCTCTCCGCCCCGAGCTCGGCTGGGCCGCCGCGCTCGCCAGGTCGCGCCCCTCGGGTCCTCAGATCGAGGAGCTCCACCTCTAGCGCGCCGCTCCCCCCTTGGGCTCGGACTCGGACACCCGTGCCAAGGCGGGCTTTACGAGCTCCGGGTGGTAGAGGGCCACCTGTTCGGCCACGGCGCGCACGATGTTCTTTATGTCCCATTGGGCCGACGGGCTCATCCTGAGGTTCACCAGGTGGTAGAACTCCCACAGGTCGAATTCCCCCAGTACCCTTCTCAGGTGTGCGTTGGTTACTGCGTAGGGGGCGGCCTCGGCGAACCCCTCGGCGGCGAGCGTATCGAAGAGCTCCGTCGCCCGCGCCACGGCCTCGAGCAGCACCCCTTCGAGCCCCGCCTCCTCTATGCGGGGCGGCACCTCGTAGCCGATGTGGACTGTGGGCTCCTGCGGCATCCAGTTCACCTTGCGGTGGCGGAGCAGCTGGTGCCAGCAGGCCTCGCTAACGGTGAACTCCACTTGGTATCGCACGAGCTTGAAGGCGTTGAGCGGGTTGTCGTGCTTGCTCATCCGCTGGACGCTCTTCTTGAACACCTCGAGCAGAAAGCGTGGGCCCTTCTTGGCCGATATCTCGGCCGCCTCGTCGTAGGGGAGGGAAGAGTACTGGAACATGATCGAGCGCACGATCTTCTCCAGGGCGCGCGCCTGCGGGTTGGACGAGCCCCGGCCGGTGAAGTCGAGCAGCCGCACCGTGCCGCCGCGCTGGGGCGCCGTGGGGTGTGCGACGGGGAAGCCGTACTCCAGGCTCTCGAGCTCTTCGCGGGTCTCGCGTATGAAGGGGTTCTCGTCGGCGTACCTGACGAGCGTGGGCACGGAGAGGCGGACCTCCTGTTTCAGCTCCTCGGCGCGGGTGCGGGCCTCTTGGTACTTGCTCGACAGCAGCTTGCTCACGCTGTCCTCGATGGCGCGCGCGTTGCCCGTCATGCCGAGGTTGGTGAAGGTGGCGAGCGTAAGCGCGTAGCGGGCGTCTTCGAAGGCTTGGCGCTCGATGGCCCCCTTGCGGCGCGCGCCGGAGCCCTTGCCTTCGGGCGGAGGTGAGGCGGTGGAGGAGAGATGGGAGCAGAGCCCGCCGTAGAGGCGCTGATAGGCGTCGTAGACGGCGTTCTGCGTCTCCACGTAACGCTCCCTCAGGCGGGGGGCCCGGTCGAGTTCGGGCGGGACGTAGAAGTCGCCCCTCTTGGGCTTCTGGTAGCGTTGCGAGTACTCGGTGAACGATAGGTATTCGTTCGACAGCTCCAGCAGCGACGAGAACAGCCTCGAGACGCGCTCGATGCCCACGTGCACGGTGGCGTGCTCGGCGACGCTTGCGTGGCCGTAGTTGAGCACCCACTTCTCGTGGAACTTCGCGGCCCTCTCCCGGCCCAGTTGTTCCTCCTCGATCACGGTGGAGATGTTCTCGCGGAAGCTCTTGGGGCTGCGCGAGACGTAGGCGAAGATCACGGCGACGACCTCCTCGGGGAGGTTGAGGACGCTGTATATGTCCCTGTCGGTGTTTGAGACGTACTTGCTGATGTCGTTGTCTACGTCCTTCAAGGCGCGCCCCTAGGGGTGTGAGAATATCCGTGCAAGGACGGGATTGATGTAGTTCAGGAGGAAGACGTTGGCCAGCTCCGTAAGGAGCAGCGTGGCCTCGCCCCCTTCGGCGTCCGTAGCCCCTATGGCCGCCGCCGCGTAGCGGGCGAACCGCAACGCCGAGGCCGCACCGGCGACCTCCCCCCTTTCGGCGTCGAGGCGGCGGTAGAGGTCCACCCGCCCGTAGAGCTCCTCGTCCCAGCGGCCGGTGGCCTCGACGAAGCTCTCCATGAACTGCTCGAGCTCGGCCAGCTCCCCGAGGTATCCTCCCGCGAGTAGCGTTGCGCTGAGCGTGTAGGCGGTGTAGGCCAGCAGCTCCCGCTCGAGCTCCCTGCGGGCGGCCGGCGGCAGGTCGCAGAGGTATTCGGCGAACTCGGGCATGCGCGTGATGGCTTCGAAACCGCTCGAGAACGCCCGGGCCAGCTCCGACGCCCGGCTCATGAGATTTTCGGCGCCAGGTGGTGGTCTATCCACGAGCTCTTCCTCGAAGGGGTGTAGCGGCATAGAAAGCAAACGACGCTGGCGGGCGGAACACTGCAAGGTTATTTTACCGCGTTTGCAGGGGAGAATTCAATCCGTTCGAGCGGGGCGGCCGGGCGGCTCGGTCGCCGCGCCAGGGGGCGCGAACCATCGGAGACGGATTGGGCGGCAGGGCGAGAAATTTTAGCACTCCTATTTATGTGTTGATACATAGTATGTATTAGATACTATAGTATTTGACTCCGGAAACAGGTTCGCGGTACCGGGGGGGGTTGGGTTTCCAAATCCACGGGAGGAGGTGGGTTCGATGAGAACGTCGGTTGCTTTTTTGACCGTCTTGTCCCTGTTGATGCTGCTTTCGGTGGTCGTTCCCCTGAACGTGGCTCGTGCGGGGGGCGATTCGACCGATGCAGAGATAGAGGCTCTCAAGCGTCAGGTGCGTGAGCTGACGCGCCGCATCGACGAGCTCGAGCGCAAGAGAGCCCGGGAGAGGGAGGTCCTCGAGAAGGCGAAGGCCGTTGAGCCCTCTTCGATAGAGAGGTACGTCGATCGGAGGATCCAGAGCTTCAGCGTGTTCAACACCACGAAGTTCCTCGTCAACGGCTACGGCTTCGCCACGCTCGAGAACAAGGACAACGAGCCGTCCACCTTCACTGTGGCGGTGGCTCCCGTTTTCCACTATCTCCTTACCCAGAGGGTCCACTTCGTCTTCGAGCCCGAGTTCGAAGTGGAGGAGGGCAACCTCGAGGTCGGCTTGGAGGTGGGCGAGGCCGATATCTTCCTCAACGACTACATGACGCTGGTCATGGGTAAGATGCTCTTGCCCTTCAACGCCTTCGGCGAGCGCCTACACCCTGCTTGGATAAACAAGATGCCGACCAAGCCCCTCATGTACCGCTTCGAGGCCGAGGCCGAGGCCGAAGCAGGAGAGGAGGGTGAGGAGGAATTCAACGGCATCCTGCCTGTGCTGTCTGATCTTGGTGCCGAGATAAGGGGCGGAGTAGCCCTCAACGAGAGGACTGGTGCCAAGCTCAACTACGCCTTCTGGGTGACCAACGGCCCCAAGGCCGAGATAGTCGGAGAGGAGGGTGACGAGGTGGAAATCAATTTCACCAACCTCGCCGACAACAACGGCAGCAAGGCCATCGGCGGCCGCATCGGGCTCCTTCCCATATGGAACGCCGAGGTCGGAGCGTCGGCCATGTGGGCGGACGCCGGCGAGGGAATCGACATATTCCTACTCGGATTCGATGGCGAGTACCATTACAGGGGTGTCGAGCTGAGGGCCGAATACGTCTATCGCAGGAACGACCTTCCCGACGGAGGAAGCGAGGACGTGAGCGGTATATATGTGCAGGGGGCCTACAGGCTGAGCGATCTCACCCTCGCCGACCCTGCGGTGCAGCGGTTCGTGAACCGGCTCGAGCCGGTGGTCCGCTACGACAGGATATTCCGCGACAGCGACGACGCCTACGGCGTCTCGTTCGGGCTCGACTACTGGGTGCTTCCCAGCGTCCCGTTGAAGGTGGCGTACGAGGCCAACCACGGCCTGCCCGACAACTTCCTGGTGCAGATCGCCGTCGGGTTCTGAGGAGTGCGCGGCACCAATGAAGAGGACACAGCAGGAGGTGATGTCCCGATGAAAACGAGAGAGAGAAAGGTAACACTCCTTGGCGTTGCGGCGGGTTTCATACTGGCCGTCGCGTTCGTGTCGGCGGCCTCGGTGTCACTCGCCGGTGAGAAGGGGGCGGTGAGCGGTGCAGAGTTGTGGAGCCAGAACTGCGGCCGATGCCACAACTATCGCGGCCCGCAGGAGTTCAACGACTTCCAGTGGGAGGCGATCGTAAACCACATGCGCGTCATCGCCGGCCTGCCGGCCAATCAGGCCCGCGCCATTCTGCGCTTCCTCCAGAGCGCCAACAACCCCCCTTCGGAGGGGCTGGCTGCGGGTGACGCTACGTCCTCTCGGGCCGGGGACAGTGAGGAGGGCCGGAGCAAGTACTCCGCCTACTGTGCCTCGTGTCACGGCCCGGAAGGCAAGGGCGACGGCCCGGCCGCCGCGTCGCTGAGTCCAAAGCCCCGCAACCTCGCCGACCCGGACTACATGGGCAAGCTGAGCGACGAATATCTGGAGAAGGTCATCATGCAGGGTGGAGCTGCAGTGGGGAAGTCGCCCATGATGCCCGCCTGGAGCGGTACGCTCAGTGAGGCCGACGTCCGGAACATCGTGTCCTTCCTGAGAGAGCTCAGTGCAGGGCGCTGACGACTGCCAAGTTGACGTGCCGAGACGCCGTGCGGGGGGGGAGGTGTGAAGTGCACCGGTCCCTCCGCACACCCTACGAGCCCCCCTCGTGCGGGGCTTCTCTTGGCTTGTCCCTGCCGCCCCTGCACACGTGATTGGCGGCCGTAAATACAATGGGGTGCAACTGGATGTGACGCCCCCTTGTGACAAAAAATGTAACGAGCTTGCCAAATTTTGTCTTCCACAGCACCCTCTGGCCTCGCCGGAGCAGGTGGTCGGCCGGAAGGTCCTCGGCGGGCGTGGCCCGCAAGCCGAGGTGGGTCGCAAAGCATGTGGGTGATGGAACGGGTGCGAGCCCCCGAGCGGTGTGGAGTAGGGGGCTGTGCCGCGGGTCGGGTTGGGGGGATGGTCCCGTCTGGGGCGGCTACGTGGGGAGTGGTGCGCTGCGGCCGCGGGCGGTGTGACGACGGCTCGCGGTGCTTTGCGCCGAGAGGGTGCTTTCTCGCTCGCTTGACCAACGAGAGTGTGTGAGCGAAAAACACCGCGATTCCAAAGTGTTACGCAACAATACTTTACCTTCCACAATGCCCTGACCGTAGTGCGCGCCGGGGGGTTCCGCCTCGGTGTCGGCGTGTCCGCCGTCGGATGCTTCTGGCACGTCGGTGCGCCTGGCCGCTACGCCCCTAGGGCCTCGGCGGCACCCATGACCGCGCGTTCTCGGCGGGGTCCGGCCTCCCCGGCGGGGCGCGCCTCAGGGGGCGGGGCTCGACGGCACCGTTATCGAATCGGCGGATGTAGCGCTATAATTAAATATCCCCCTC
>CAZXEJ010000040.1:0-20815 GCA_964639895.1 uncultured Spirochaetia bacterium
GCACGAGTAAGGGGGGTGCGGGGTGCGACCGTACGCGCGGAGGGGCGAAGCGTCGAGTGCAGGCGCGACGTACACCCGGCGGCCGTGGGGGTATACCGCGAAGAGAGGAGGGGCGAGCGAGGCGCCGGCACTCAGCGAAAACAATGACCGGCCAAGGGCTGGCGAGCGAGGCGCCGGCTACACATATGCAGGCGGCCACCCGACGGTGGCGGGAGCTGAGAAGGAGAAGGGTCCGTGGCGGTGCAGGGCCTTGTGAACCTCGAGCGTGGGGAGCGATGACCCAATGGTACGTGCGCACGCCTAAGACGGCCCGCCCCGAAGGGGAGCAGCGATCGGCGCTCGCGGCGAGGGGCGCTCACTCGAGCCTGTAGTTGGGTGCTTCCT
Organism: uncultured Spirochaetia bacterium; assembly: GCA_964639895.1. Classification (GTDB taxonomy): domain Bacteria; phylum Desulfobacterota_D; class UBA1144; order Nemesobacterales; family JADFKM01; genus CAZXEJ01. Next base: position 385 of record CAZXEJ010000040.1, read on the forward strand.
TCGTTATGATGACGTCGTGGACGTGGCTTTCGGTCCTGCCGGCCGGGGTGAGCCTTATGAAGCGGGCCTTGAAACGCAGCTCGTCTATGTTGCGCGACCCCGTATAGCCCATACCGGCCTTGAGGCCCCCGACGAGCTGGTAGATGACGCCCTCCAGCTTGCCTCGGTATGACACCCTGCCCTCTATTCCCTCGGGCACGAGTTTTGATTCGATCATCTCGTCCCCCTGGCCGTAGCGGTCGGCGCTGCCGTCGCGCATCGCCCCAAGCGAGCCCATCCCGCGGTAGACCTTGTAGGTCCTCCCCTGGTACAGCACCAGCTCCCCTGGGGCCTCGTCGGTGCCCGCGAACAGGTTGCCTATCATCACCGTGCTCGCACCGGCCGCTATGGCCTTGGTGATGTCGCCCGAGTACTTGACCCCTCCGTCGGCGATGACGGGCACCCCCTTGGGTACGGCGGCCTTTGCGGCCTCGATTATGGCCGTGATCTGCGGCACCCCGATACCGGCGATCACCCGCGTCGTGCAGATTGAGCCCGGCCCCACGCCCACCTTGACCCCGTCGGCACCGGCCTCTATCAGCGCCTCGGCCCCCTCACGCGAGGCCACGTTGCCCGCTATGAGATCGACGTCCGGGAAAGCCGCCTTCGTGGCCGCCACGGCCTCTATCACGCGTTTGCTGTGGCCGTGGGCCGTATCTATCACCAGCACGTCACAGCCCGCATCGACCAGCGCCTGGGCCCGCTCCTCGCGGTCGGGCCCCACCCCGATGGCCGCCCCGCACAGCAGCCGCCCGTAGGAGTCCTTCGTGGCGTTGGGGTACTTCTCGATCTTCTCGATGTCTTTTATGGTCACGAGGCCGCGCAGCCGGAACTCACCGTCGACGACGGGCAGCTTCTCGATCTTGTATTTGTGTAGCAGCTCCTTGGCCTCCTCGAGGCCCGTGTCCTGCCCGATCGTAATAAGCCTCTCGCGCGGCGTCATAAGCTCACGTACACGTGCGCCGTCGTCCTTCTCGAACCGCAGGTCGCGGTTGGTCACTATGCCGAGCAACGTCCCGTCCGGGGCCACCACCGGCAGGCCGTGGATGTTGTGTGTCTCCATCAACTCGCGCGCCTCGCGGGCCGTCTGCTCGGGGCTTACGGTCATCGGGTTGGCTATGATGCCGCTCTCGTATTTCTTGACCTTCTCGACTTCGGCGGCCTGCCGCTCGATGGAGAGGTTGCGGTGAATTATGCCGATGCCGCCCTGCTGCGCCATGGCGATGGCCGTGCCCGATTCGGTCACCGTGTCCATCGCGGCGCTTACAAGCGGGATGTTGAGCCGTATGTTGACGGTAAGGTAGGTGGAGGTGTCGACCTCGTTGGGCAACACCTCGGAATAGCCGGGCACAAGCAGTACGTCGTCGAAAGTCAGCGAATCGCCTATGGAGTAGTCGGTCATGACCCAAGCCGAAGGCTCATTGAGTAGACGGTCGGCCTCACGAGCCCTTCTTCCTCCCTCTCGCCGTCTTCTTCGCCCGCTTGGCGCCTCCCTTCTTGTTTATCTCTATAACCTTGCCCCCTTCGGCCTCCGCCCCCTCGGCATCCTCGATCGTGGCCGTAAAGGGCGATCGTATGAGCTCCAGTACCTTGCTCCTCATCTCCGGAACGTCCACCCCGATCTCGACCTCTATCTCCTGCTCCTTCCCACCCAGCTTCACGAACACCGGCACCACGCCCACGTAGGTGTTGGCGTCCACCCGCTCGAAGCCCAGCGCCTTGATGAGCTTCTTCGGCAGGTTGGGGAAATCGACCGTTGCTATGTCGGTCGTCTCCTCGGGCATGAGGCCGTCCTGACTGACGCTGATCTTGAATCTGGTCGGTTTCATCGCCATCGCCAGAATCCCTTCCACCTTCCCTGTGTCTTAGGGTACGGTTGGACGCCCCTTCGGCCGCCGAAACCACCGTCGGCCGCCCCCGCGGAGTCTCTGCACCGTCCCGCCCCTCACGCCTGACGTCGCGAAGGGAAACCACGGTGCCTTGACCAGAGCTGTTCTTCCGGACTGGAGAGAGTGACGCCCAAGACGGCGTCGGGCCCAACTCATGCCTCGCTCGCACCAACCTACTCTCTTTATTTTACTCCGTTTCTCCCCGAATAGCAACCGCATGTGGGCGGGGGCTGCAACACCCCTCGGGAGGGGCGCTCGGAAGACGGTTTCTCCAATAACCACAGGTGGTTACACATCCCTCACCACCCCTTTCTTGACAAAGAGAAAGCCCTCGTGTTAGGTTATGGGGTACGCTCGGATCAGTGCGCTTTACCGGGCGTCCCGCAAGGGACCGCACACCAGACGGCAGGGTCCAACACGGCGCAACCAAAAGCCTGTCTTTTCAGGAAGTTATCCACACTCTGTGGACCGATTGTGGATAACTTGTTGACTCTTATTGACCGCGGAGGTGAGGATGGATGGCAAAGAAACCCGACATCGTACCCCGTAGCGGGCACGAGGACCCTGACTCGAGCGGCTCGGGCCGCAACGAACCGACGCCCGATCGGGTGACGGCCGACCAAATACTGGCCGCCCTGAGAAGGAAGACCAACCCCGAGCTGCTTTTCTGGTTCGACCAGCTCACCGTGACCGCCCAGACCGAGGACTCAGTCACCCTGTGTGCGCGCAGCCCGTTCGACCGCGACTGGATAAAGAACAACTTCCACGACCTGCTCACCGAGACCGTAAGCGAGCTCAAGGGAAGAGAGTGCAGCGTCGACCTCGTGGCGCGCGAAGGCGACGAGGGCAGGCAAACCACGTCGCGCGAGACCCAATCGCAGCCCAGGAGCGGCATCACCAAGGACTACATCTACACCGGCGTGCTGAACCCCGCCTACACGTTCGAGCGGTTCGTCGTGGGGCCGAGCAACCAGTTCGCCCACGCGGCCTCCATCGCCGTCGCACGCAACCCGGGAAACGCCTACAACCCGCTCTTCATATACGGCGGCGTCGGCCTCGGAAAGACCCATCTCATCAACGCCATCGGAAACTACGTGCTCAAGAACAAGGAGTTCGTCAACCACCGTGTCTGCTGCATATCGGCCGAACACTTCACCAACCAGGTCATAAACAGCATCAAGAGCGGCAAGATGGAGAACCTTCGCAACCGATACCGCTTCGGCTGCGACGTGCTCATGATAGACGACATCCAGTTCATCGCCGGCAAGGAGAGCACCCAGGAGGAGTTCTTCCACACCTTCAACACCCTCTACGAGTCCAAGAAGCAGATCGTGCTCACCAGCGACAAGACCCCAAAGGACATGCCCCACATCGAAGAGAGGCTGCGGTCGCGCTTCGAGTGGGGGATCATCACCGACATCCAGCCCCCCGAGACAGAGACCAAGGTGGCCATCCTCGAGCAGAAGGCCGAGCAGGAGGGGATATCGCTGCCCAAGGAGGTGGCACTCTTCATAGCCGAGAACATACACTCCAACATCCGCGAACTCGAAGGGTGTCTCATAAATCTCAGCGCCTACGCCAAGCTGATGAACACGCAGATTACGATCGATCTCGCAAAAGAGGTGCTCAAGAACATCATCAAGGAGACGCCCTCGCAGAGGATCACGATCGAGCAGGTGCAGAAACTGGTGGCCGAGTTCTTCGGACTCCGGGTCTCGGATCTGAAGTCCAACAAGAAGGGGCGCAACGTATCGCTTCCCCGTCAGATCGCAATGTATCTGTGCCGCAAGTACACGGGCGCGTCGTTCCCGGAGATAGGGGGCAAGTTCGGCGGCAAGGACCACTCGACGGTGATCCACGCCGTAAAGAAGATAGAGTCGCGCGTGGACGTAGACCCCATACTGGGAAGCGCCGTAGAGTCCATAAGATCGAAGCTGGAGGTCGACTGAGTTCGGGGGGCCCGGTAGGCTACTCCCACACGGGGACGGGGAGACCGAAGTGCGGCCCGGCGCCAACGCGCGCGGGGGCAAGTGAAGGGGGCCGACGAGCCCGGCACGGAGGACCGGTGGTTGAGTGTTGCACCGGTGGTGGGCGGCGTAGATTCACCGGGGCGGCAAGGCGATTGGGGAGGCGGGCGGGGGCCGGTGCCAAGCGCGTGCGAAAGGTGGATGGGGCCGCGGCGTTGGAACGTGGGGTGCCAAAGCCGATGGGGAGGGTGAGCACTGGATTGCGGGGTGTTCACAACCCTGTTGGGCGAGGGTGGACAATCCCAGGGGCTAATCCACAACGGGGAACAGGCGGCCGGGAAAAGGGCGTAGGGTTGTGGAAGGATGTGGATGGATTGTGTATGGGATGCAGGATCTTTCAACACGCCTTTGGCGCTCTCCGCACTCGATAAGGCCTCGGTTGTACACAGCCGCATGCGTATACTACTACTGCTGCTGAACGTGATGAGACAAAAAACTACAACAGTAACCGCAGTAGAGAGGGAGGACGGATGAAGTTTTCAACCGAAACCGAGCTTTTGGCCGAGAGGTTGTCCATGGTCCAAGGAGTGACGGAGAGGCGCACCACGATGCCGATCCTATCGCACACTCTGATCGAGGCACATGGCTCCGGCCTCTACGTTACGGCGACCGATCTCGACACCACCGTCCGTACCGGTTGCGAGGCGAAGGTTGACGAGGAAGGCTCGGTTGCGCTGCCCGCACGGAAGCTGTTCGAGATCGTAAAGGAGCTTCCATCGGGGAAGGTGGAGATGGAAGAGGCCAACAACCACTGGGTGCACATACGGGCCGGTACGTCGAGCTTCCGCATCGCGGGGCTGCCGGCCGACGACTTCCCGGCCTCGGGTCAGATCGGCGGGGACGACGTGGAGAAGGCCTCCGTGGACGTACCGGAGCTGGAGGCGATGATCGCAAAGACTATCTATGCGGTGACGCCCGACGAGTTGAGAAGGAACATTTCGGGGATACTGTTCGAGTTCACTGGCTCGGCGCTGAGGCTCGTTGCCACGGACGGCCACAGACTGAGCCTGGTCGAGAGTCCATCGGTCGTCTCCACCTCGGTTGAGAGCGCCTATCTGGTGCCCAAGAAGGGGGTGAGCGAGCTGCGACGCCTGTTGCGCCAGGCCGAGGAGGCGCGCATCGGGTTCTCTTCGAAGGAGTTCGTGGCCGAGGTGGACGGCGTATTGCTCGGCGTAAGGCTCATCGACGCCAAGTTTCCCAACTACCGACAGGTGATACCCAAGGAGACCGCCCGAGAGTTCCGCGCAGGAAGGGAAGAGTTCCTCGCCGCGTTGAGGCGCGTCTCGCTTCTCTCCTCGGAGAAGACGCGCAGCGTCAAGTTCCACCTATCCCCATCGCGCCTGGTGCTCACCTCCGTATCGCCCGAGGTGGGAGAGGCCCGCGAGGAGCTGGCCGTCCGCTACGAGGGGGACGAGATTGAGATAGGGTTCAACTCCACGTACCTTACCGACGTGCTCGGGGCCATGGAGGAGGACGAGGTGAGGTTCGGCCTCACGGATCCCCAGAGCCCGGCCGTGCTGAGGCCCGTGGGCAACGACCTTCACCTGGCGGTGATCATGCCCATGAGGGTGTGAAGATGATTGCGGCCCTGCTGGATTTCTTCTTTCCCCCGCGTTGTGTCTCTTGCGAAGGGACGGCCGGACCGGGGGGGTTGTGCCCGGTGTGCATGGAGGGTGTGGAGTTCATCTCCGACCCCCAGTGCGGCCGCTGCGGCCTGCCCCTGGGCGGGGAGCACGAGGGGAACGGCACCCTCCTCTGCGCTCAATGCTCGGCCGGGCCCCGCTTCGCGTTCTCACGTGCACGCTCGAGGGCCGTCTACGGGGGCGTCGTGCGCGACCTCATCCGCCGGATGAAGTTCCTGGGCGATATGGAGGCCGCTTCTGCGGCGGTGGAGCTCTTCGCCGCCTCCCTCCCGCCGGGACTCTCGCCGTGCCCGTCCCTGGTGGTGCCGGTTCCGCTTCATACGCGTCGCCTCAGGGTGCGCGGCTTCAACCAATCGGTGCTCCTCGGGCGGCGTCTGGCCCGCCGCCTGGGCTGCCGCTTCGATCCCTTCCTGCTCCGCCGCATACGTAGTACCGTTCCCCAGTTCGAGATCGACGACCCCGATGACAAGCGACGGAACGTCCAAGGGGCCTTCGCCCTCTCTTCGCGCTCCTCCCTGGACGGTGAGCTCGTTCTTCTGGTGGACGACATCCTCACCTCGGGGGCCACGGCCGACGAGTGTGCCCGACTGCTGCTCGACGGCGGGGCCGAAGCGGTGGAGGTGTACACGCTTGCCCGCGCGCTGGGCTCGAGCGGCGTAGGCGACCTGGAAGAAGGCCCGCCCGCTGCGGCGCACGACGGGGCTCCGCCCATTTGACTTTGGAGGGGTATTACTTTACTTTTAAATACTGACTTAAGTAGTCTACTTAATTTTTATGTATGGAAGATACGCCGGTCTCGACATCGGGAGCGACTCCGTCAAGGTCACGCTCTTAAACAGGGGCTTCAAAGGTACCACGCTGGTCGGCACGTGGAGGTTCGACCTCGGCGAGGGCGGCCTCGAAGGTGCACTCGGCCGCCTGGCCGCCCATGTGGAGGCGGGTGAGCTTCCCGCCTCGGACGTTGCGGTCGGCATCCCTTCGCAGCCGCTTACCGTAAGGGTGCTGCGCTTTCCCTTCGACGATTCCAAGAAGATCGAGATGGTCTACTCGTACGAGCTCGAGAACGTAACCACGTTCGATCCCGACGAGCATGTCCACTCCTACCACGTGACCCCTACGCCGGGCGCCGAGGGGAGCGAGGCCGTCGTCTGCATGATGAGGCGCTCGGACGTGGCCGAGGTCCTGTCGCTCGCGTCGGTTGCCGGTATCGACCCGCGCGTGCTGACGCTGCCGTCCATAGCGCTTTCGGCTCTGGCCCCCTGGGTGGAGGCCTCCTCCCCGGCCCTGGTCGTCGACATCGGAGCCTCGAAGACGGATTTCGCCCTCTTCGAGGGGGGGGTGCTGAGAAGGGTGCGCACCACGGCCGTCGGCGGCCGCACCGTGACCGAGCGTCTTGCGGCCGCAACGGGCATGGGGTGGGAAGAGGCCGAGCGGGCGAAACGGGAAGGTTTCGTGGGCAACCGCGGCCAGGACGTCGCCAAGGCGGCCGCACCGCTCGTAGAGGAGATAAAGAAGACGGTGCGCTTCTTCGAGCTGGAGATCGATTCCCCCATCGGCTCGCTTTCCCTCGCCGGCGGCGGCTCGCTCATGCCCGGGCTCAAAGCGCGCCTGCACGAGGAGCTCGAGATGGAGGTGGAAAACCTCCACTTGCCCGACCTGGGCCACAAGAGTCCCCTGTTCGCCACCTCCTACGCCCTGGCCCTCTACGGCATCTCGGCCCGCCGCGGCAGGCTCAACCTGAGGAAGGGTGAGTTCGAGTTCAAGGGCCGCTACGACGAGCTTATCCGCAGGCTTACCGCTCCGGCGGCGCTGCTCGCCGTGCTGTTGCTGCTGTCGTTCTACGGCTCCTGCTCGCGTTACTTCGAGCTCAAGCGCAGCGTCGCCTCGATGCGGGCCGAGGTCGGACAGGTCGTGGCCGAGATGTTCCCCGACGTCAAGGTCATCGCAAGCCCCGTGGACTACCTGCGCACCCAGGTGGCCAAGGAGCGCGAGAGGCTGCAGATGTTCGAGCAGATCCACGGAGGGCCAACGCCGCTTGACGTCCTGAGCGAGGTATCGCGGCTCTTCCCGTCCGGGGTGGACGCCAAGGTAGAGGAGTTCTCGCTCCCCGACGACCACGTGGCCAAGGTCTCCGGCAAGGCGTCGAGCTACGAGGCGGTGGCCGAGATACAGAAGGCGCTCGAGAAATCGGCCATGTTCGCCGAGGTCAAGAGCGACCGGACGGCCAAGAGCGTCGACAACAAGATAAAGTTCCAGCTCTCGCTGCGGCTGGCCGAGCGGGGCGGGGGACGCTAGGGAGTATGTGATGGAGTTGGGAGCGGGTATCGCCGAAAGGCTCGAAGAGTTGGGATCGCTGTTGCGTGGAAGGCTCGCATCGGTCGGCGTCTCGGACCGGGACAAGAGAGTGCTCATGCTGGGCGGTGCGGCCGTGGCCGTCGTGGTTGCGCTGGTGGTGCTGCAGGTGCTTTCCTCCCTCAATTCGGGGCTCGAGCGTAAGGCCCGTGCGCTCAGGGCGCAGTTGGAGCAGGTATACGCACTGCGCCAGCAGTACTACGACACCCGCAACCGTGTAACGCGGATGGCCGATGCGATGCGCCCTCCCTCGCAGCCGCTGCTGTCGGTCATCGAGCGTCTGCTCGTCGACGAGCGCGTCGAGCGCGGCAGCTTCTCCATAAACTCGCGTGAGCCCGTGGCAGGCGAGCTCTACGACGAGATCTCCGTCGACGTCAAGATACAGAAGATAGCGCTCGACAAGGTCTTGGACGTGGTCTACAGGCTGCAGTCCGGAGATACGTTCCTTCGTATAAGCAGGTTCCGCATGGCGACGCGGTTCGACGACCCCAACCTCCTGGACGTGACGTTCCGCGTCTCGGCGTACAACATCAAAGGGGCGGTGTGAGGCAGGATGCGTGAGTTCGCTGGAAGGGTCGCGGCTGCGGTGGCCAGGGCGGCGGGCAGGCGGTACGTGCGCCTGCTGGGCTACGTCCTTTTCTTCGCGCTGTGTTTCTTGCTCTTCCTCCGGTGGAAGCTGCCCATGGAAGTGGTGGCCCGTAGCGTCGAGACCCAGATAGCCCTGCACACTCCCTACAGGGCCTCGGTCGAGGGAGCGAGGCTGACGGGGCTCTACGGGCTCGAGATCGTGCGGCTCAGCCTTACGGCCCCCGACGGCGGCGGGCCGCCGCTGGTCGTCGAGCGCCTGCGCCTGGATCCGTCTCTGGGGATGCTGCTCGGCGGAGGCGGCGGCGAGTTGCCGTTCGAAGCCACGCTAGACGGGGGCGGCGTGCGCGGGGTGGTGACGGTGGCCGCCGGCGGTGGGGTGTCGGCCCTTCGGGTGGAGATCGATGCCGTCGATCTCAAAGCCGTCTCGCCCCTTGTGGCGGCGCTGTTCCCCGACCGCCGTCGCGCCCCGCACCTGGAGGGGCGGGTTAGCGGGCGCGTCCGCATCGCGAGGAGCCGCGGCGGCGAGGAGGGGGAGATGGCGCTCACGGGCGAGGGGATCACTCTGGACGGCCTCTACCTCTACGGTCAGAAACTGCCCCCCTTGAGCGGGCTCACGGGCAGGCTCGATGCGAAGGTCGGCCGCGGCCGAATGAAGATCGAGCGTCTGGTGCTGGAGGGCGAACGCCTGCATCTTACGCTTCGCGGCCAGCTTCCCCCGCCCTGGAGCGCCTCGCCCAGAGGGCGACTCAGCCTTACGCTTGCACTCAAGACCGACGAGCCCGCCTTTGCGCTGCTCAAGTCCTTCCTCAAGCCCGGCCCCGACGGCGCCATGAGGGCGCGGATCACCGGCACGCTGGCCAGGCCCCGCCTGGTGGTCGAGCGCTCACACCGCAGGCCGCGCGTGCCGCGCCACCTGAAGGGGGCCGAGTAGACCGCCCCGCGCCGCCCGTGGTGACGTTTGCCGCGGGCGGGGTCGTGTTGTATCCTCAATCTTTGTATGAGACGGGGCTAGCGTCGTCCCGGTGGAGGGAGTGAGATGAGACACATCGCAGCGGCGGTATTCGTTGTGGTCGCCGTCGTCGGCGTGTCGGCCCTAGCGGCCCGGCCGACATCTGAGCGGGAGGAGCTCGTCGAGCTTGCGGTTCGCGACCTGGTGTTCGACCGCACGAGCGGCGCCCCCGTGCTGCTGCTCGAGGGGCGCGGCCGCGACGACGTGCTCATACCGATATGGATAGGGCTCTGCGAGGCGCGGGCCATCGAGATAGCGCGTACCGGTGCCGTCACTCCGCGGCCGCTCACCTACGACATGGTGGCGGCGTTCGTCCACGCACTGGGGGCGAGCGTCGAGAAGGTGGTCATAGTGGATCTGCGCGACGGTGTCTATTACGCCGAGGTGCATCTGGGTGTGGGCGGCTCGAAGCGTGTGATCGACGCCCGCCCCAGCGACGCCGTGGCCTTGGCCGTGCGGATGGGCGCGCCCATCTACGCAGTCCGGAGCGTGGTCGAGAAGGCCGCGCCGGCCGAGAGGAAGGGCAAGCGCGGGGCTTAGCGGCCGCCGTCGGGGTTCGTTGACAACCCCAGGCCCGCTCGCTATCATTCGTTGTTGTATGGCCAAGGGCAAGACGCTCGACGAACTGAGGAGGCGCATCGACGAGCTGGACGCGGAGCTTCTGAGGCTGCTCAACGAGAGGGGGGCGCTGGCAGTGGAAATTTGGAGGACCAAGCGCCTCAACTCCCACGACGTCTACGATCCCGCGCGTGAGAGCCAAGTCATAAGGCGCGTCACGGAGACCAACCGGGGACCGCTCTCGGACGAAGCCGTAAGGGCCATCTACAAGGAGATAATCTCCGCCTGCCGGGCCGTCCAGAGCCCTGTGGGTGTGGCCTTCCTCGGCCCCGAGGGCAGCTACTCACACCTTGCGGCCAAGTGCGAGTTCGGGAGCTCGGCCCGCCTGCTTCCGCGGCCCTCCATCGAGTCGGTGTTCGACGCCGTCCAACGGGGCGAGGCCACCTGCGGCGTCGTGCCCGTGGAGAACTCCACCGAGGGCTCCGTGGGCCGCGTGCTCGACCTCGTGGTCGATTCCCCCCTCCACGTCTGTGCCGAGGTGCTGCTGGGGATAAGCCACTGCCTGCTCACTGCCTCGGGCACTCTCGACGCGGTCCGCGTCGTGGCCTCTCACCCGCAGGCGCTCGGCCAGTGCCGCCGATGGCTGCTGCGCAACCTGCCCCGGGCCGAGCTGCTCGAGACCCCCAGCACGTCGAGCGCTGCAGGCATGGCCGCACGCCGGCCCGAGGTGGCCGCCATAGCGCCCGAGCACGCGGCCGAGATATACGGTCTTCGCGTGGCCGCCTCCGGCATCGAGGACAACCCCCGCAACTACACCCGCTTCTGGGTCCTCGGCACCGAGATCCCTCCCCCCACGGGGCGGGACAAGACGTCGATCGTCTTCTCGCTCAAGCACACCCCGGGCGCTCTGAGCGCCGCCCTCGCCCCCTTCGGCGAGCGCGGCGTCAACCTCACCCGCATCGAGTCCCGGCCTTCCAAGGAGCGGCCCTGGGAGTACCTGTTCTTCGTCGATTTCCAGGGCCACGTGCGGGACGACGAGGTGCGGTCCATCCTCGATGAGGTCGAGGAGAGCTGCATATTCCTCAAGGTCCTGGGGTCGTACCCATCGCACGGGGAGGCGTGACGAAGTGGTGAAGCCGAGGCCCCAGGTCGAAAAGCTGGTCCCCTATGTGCCGGGCAAGCCCATCGAGGAGCTCGAGCGAGAGCTCGGCATCGAGGGCGCCGTGAAGCTGGCCTCGAACGAAAACCCGCTTGGCCCGTCGCCGCGTGCCGTCGAGGCCGTGCGGTCGGCCGCGGCCGACGTCCACCGCTACCCGGACGGCGGCTGCTACCACCTGCGCCGCGAGCTGGCCCGAAGGCTCGGCGTGGAGCCCGACAACATAATCCTCGGCAACGGCTCGAACGAGGTGTTGGAGCTCGTGGCCCGCACCTTCCTTGGCCCGGGCGACGAGGCCGTGATGGGGGAGTACGCCTTCATCGTCTTCCCGCTGGTTACGATGGCCGTCGGAGCGCGCTGCGTGCTGTCGCCCATGCCGGGCATGGTGCACGATCTGGACGACATGTTGTTCCGCATCACACCGGCCACGCGCGTCGTCTTCCTGGCCAACCCCAACAACCCCACGGGCACGTTCGTCGACCGCGCCTCCCTCGAGCGGTTCCTGGCCGAGGTGCCCGAGGACGTCCTGGTCGTGGTGGACGAGGCCTACTATCACTACGCCCAAGGGCCCGACTACCTGGACACCACCACACTGCTCGGCACCCGCAAGGCCCTGGTCACGACGCGCACGTTCTCAAAGGTCTACGGGCTGGCCGGCCTGCGCGTGGGCTACGGCGTCTCGGACGCCGAGATCATCGACTGGATGAACCGAGTGAGGGAACCCTTCAACGTGAATTCGCTCGCCCAGCGCGCGGCCCTTGCAGCGCTGGAGGACGACCGGCACGTGGCCCGCTCGGTCGAGACGAACGCCCGCGGCAAGCAGTTCCTCGAGCGCGAGCTGGCCGAGATGGGGGTGGTTTTCTGGCCCTCGAGGACGAACTTCATCCTTATCGACGTGGGCCGTGATGCTGGGCGTGTCTACGAGAAGCTGCTCGCCCGCGGGGTGATCGTAAGGCCGGTCGCCCCCTACGGCCTGCGCACCCACCTGCGCGTCACCGTGGGCGCCGAGGAGGAGAACGCGCGCTTCATCGAGGCGCTGCGCGCCGTGCTAACGGAGGAAGGGGGCGATGGGTGAGGCCGTAAGGGTGGCCGTCGTGGGGCTGGGCCTCATCGGCGGGTCGCTGGCCGCGGCCCTCAGGCGCGCGGGCGGCTACGTGGTGGTGGGCGTCGACAGGGACCGCGGCGCGCTGGAGTGGGCGCTCGCCCGCGGTGTGGTGGACGAGGCGGCTGACGACGCCGAGCGCGGTGTCGAGGGGGCCGGGCTCGTCGTGGTGGCCGTCCACGTGGGCTCCATCGTACCCGTCGTGCGGTCGCTCGCCCCGCACCTGAGGCCGGGGACGGTCGTCACCGACGTGGGAAGCGTCAAGGAGGCCGTGGTCGAAGCGGCCGAGGCCGCGCTCGCGCCGCTCGGGGTGAGGTTCGTGGGAGGCCATCCTATTGCGGGGCGCGAGCTCTCCGGCGTACGCAACGCCGACCCCGGGCTGTTCGAGGGCAGGATAGCCGTCCTCACCCCTACGGCCTCGACCGAGGCCGGCGCCCTCGAGCGGGTGCGCTCGATGTGGGAGGCCGCAGGCAGCAGGGTGGTCACCATGGACCCGGCCGAGCACGACCGGGTGTTCGCCTGGGTGAGTCACCTGCCCCACGCCGTGGCCTACGCCCTTGTGGCGGCTGTCCTCGGGGGCCCCGACCAGAGGCTCGCCCGCTACGCCGGGGGAGGGTTCGCCGATTTTACCCGCATCGCGGCAAGCTCCCCCGAGATGTGGCGCGACATATTCCTCGCCAACAGGCCCCGCGTGCTGGAGGCGATCGAGGGGTTCCGGGCGGCGCTGGGCGAGCTGGAGCAGGTGCTGCGAAGCGGCGAGGAAGTGCGGCTGCTCGAGGTGCTCGACCGTGCGGCGCGCCTTAAGCGGGGCGGGCGGGGGCGGTGAAGGCGTCGGTTGCCAAACGCCGGGGCGTGATGTACCTTATGGTTTCATGAGAAATGGAACGCAGCTCCCGGCGATCGTACTTCTCGGTCTCGCAGTCGTGCTCGGGGCCGTGACCCTCTACCTGGTCGTTGATACCCGTGCCAAGGTCGAAGAGCTCTCCCTGCGCGGCGAGCTCCTCAGCCGTGACGTGGCCGCCATCAAGGCCGCTTCGCAGGCCCGCCCCGCGCGTGCCGCAGCCCGGCAGCAGCAGCCGTCGGCCCCTGTGGTCGTCCCGATAGGAGACGACCCCGTGCTCGGCAACCCCGATGCCCCGGTCGCCATCATAGAGTTCAGCGACTACCAGTGCCCCTTCTGCCGCCGCTTCCACAAAGAGGTGCTGCCGCAGCTAAAGAAGGAGTTCATATCCACGGGCAAGGTGAAATACGTCTTCAAGGACAACCCGCTCTCGTTCCACAAGCTGGCCATGCCGGCTGCTGCCGCCGCAAACTGCGCCGGCCGCCAAGGCAAGTACTGGGAGATGAACGACTTCCTCTTCGAGAGTGCCGACAACCTGAAGCGGCCCAACATCTTGGACTACGCTCGCAAGCTCGGTCTTGACATGAAGAGGTTCGAGCGGTGCCTGGACGACCCGGCCGTAAGGGCCGAGATATCGCGCGACATGGCCGACGCCAAGAGGTTCGGCGTCCGCGGGACTCCGGGCTTCTTCATAGGCCGCGTAACCCCCCAGGGCACGGTCCGAAGCCCCTACATTCGCGGGGTGAGACCGTATCAGTTCTTCAAGTCCTACATAGAACGTGAGCTCGCCGCAAAGTAGGCCCCGCCGCCCGGGGGCCCAGAGGCAGACGGCCGCGTGTAGGGGTCGGCCCCGACCCTGCCCGAAGCTCAGCGGGGCCCCGTACGGGACCGAGGATAGAAGGCCCCGCCGCCTCCCCTCCCTCGCCTCTCCCGCGGTCGTGCCTCGACACGTGGCCCCCCTCCGTGCCTCCGCCGCTCCCCCTTCCGTTGTGGGGACGGCGTACCGAGCGTGCGCGTCCCCCTCCCCCTTCCCTCCACTCGGCTCCGGTTCTTAGGCCCACTCCTCATCCTCGCCGGTTACGAGGGCGCCGACTCCCCGTGAGGATCGTCGCTCCCTCCTTCAGGCCCGTCTAACACCCCCGCGGGCTCGGTTGACACGGTCGGCCGCGCGGCTGTAGATTTATTGTGTCCCGGGACTCGGCCCGTCCCCCCAGGGGGGATGCAGCGTCACGTTTCAGTGTTTCCCGGCCGTATCGAGAGAGGAGGACGGAGATGGTTGGGCTTGATGGGCTCGATCGTATGAAGGCGCCTGCCCGCTGTGCGCTGTGGGCGGGTCTCGTCGTCCTGGTGACGCTTGCCGTGCCTCTCCCCTCCTGGGGCGGCAAGTTCTACGAGCGCTCCGTGGGCGGCGTGCCCTACTACACCAACATCCCCCCCGCCCGAGGCCCCTACAAGGTGGTCTGGCCGCGCGGAAAGCCCCACCCCCACCCGCCCCTTCCATCGCTCGGCCATACCTACCCGGACCGCTACGACGAGATCATCGCACGCACGGCACGCTGGTACGGGGTCGATCCCAACCTCGTCAAGGCCATCATCAAGGTCGAATCCGATTTCAACCCCCGCGCCGTATCGCCCATGGGGGCCGTGGGCGTGATGCAGCTCATGCCGCAGACGGCCCGCGCCAACGGAGTGAACGACCCGTTCGATCCCGAGGACAACATCCTGGGCGGCGTGCGCTACCTGAGCAAGTTGATGGAGCGTTTCGGGGGCGACCTGGAGCTGGTGCTCGGTGCCTACAACGCAGGCGCCGGAGCCGTCGAGCGCTACGGCAACCGCTTGCCCCCCTACCCGGAGACGAGGGAATACGTGCGCAAGGTGATAGAGCACTACAACTACCTCAAGCACCACTCAAAGTACAGGATATAGCTTCCCCTTCACATGGAAACCGTCGGGTGTTACAATGTTCACCCTGGGGGGTCGCCGCATCCCTGCCGCACACACATGCAGGAGGTAGCGTGATGAAGCCAGTGGTTCTCGCCATCCTTGTCGTGGCCGCTTTCGCCTTCTTTGCTTACAACATCTACAACCTGATCCGCCTTCTCACGATCGGCAAGCCCGAGGTCAGGTGGGACCGCGTGGGCGAGAGAATAGGTAAGGTTCTCGTCTACGTCTTCGGGCAGAGGAGGCTGGTCAGGAACTACCGCTTCGCCGGCATCGAGCACTTCATGATCTTCTGGGGTTTCGTCATCATAACGGTCGGCACCCTGGAGATGCTGATAGGGGGCATCGTGCCCGGCTTCCGGCTGTTTCCGGGCACGGCGCACAACGTGTTCGAGCTGATACTCGACATAGTGGAGACGCTGGTCCTGGTGGCCCTGGCCATGGGGCTCATCAACCGCTTCACCATCGGCAAGCGCAGGGAGATAAACGCCCCGGACGCCTTCGTCATCCTGGGCCTCATATTCAGCCTCATGGTGACGGCGCTGGCGCACAACGGCGCCCGCGTGGCTCTGGGCGAGGCCGAGGCCGCCTGGCTCCCCGTCTCTTCACTCTTCGCCTCCCTCTACCAGGGGATGGACGCAGGCTCCATACATTTTGCGAAGGAGTTCTTCTGGTGGTTCCACGTCCTCATAGTGCTCGGCTTCCTCAACTACCTCCCCTATTCGAAGCACAGCCACGTCTTTACCGCCATACCGAACGTGTTCTTCCAGGACCTCGGGCCCCGCGGGGCGCTCAAACCCATCGACTTCGAGGACGAAAGCCTCGAGAGCTTCGGCAGCTCCAAGCTCGAGGACTTCACGTGGAAGGACATACTCGACGCCTACACCTGCACCGAGTGCGGCCGTTGCACGGACAACTGCCCGGCCTGGAACACGGAAAAGCCCCTCTCTCCGCGCGACATAGTGGTAAAGTTGCGACACTACGCCACCCAAGAGGGAGCGCGCATACTCTCGGGCGAGCTGCCCCGCCACGAGCAGCCCGACCTGCCCAGCGAGGAGTGGGTCACTCCCGACGAGCTCTGGGCCTGCACCACGTGTAACGCATGCGTCGAGCAATGCCCGCTGTTTATCGACCAGATGGGCAAGATAATCGAGATGCGCCGCTACCTCACCATGGAGGGCAAGCTCTCCGGCTCGGCCGTGCGCACCCTGCAGAAGCTCCAGAGCCACGGCAATCCATGGGGGTTCGAGCCCACCGACCGGGCCGCCTGGCTGAGCGAGATAGACGGCGTCAACGTCCTCGGGGCCGGTTCCGACGGAGACGCCTCGGGCTACGACGTCGTCTACTGGATGGGGTGCTTCGGGGCCTACGACCCCCGCGGGCAGCAGATCGCGCGCTCGTTCGTCGAGCTGATGAAGAAGGCCGGCGTGAACTTCGCCGTCCTGGGACCGGCCGAGACGTGCACGGGTGATCCGGCCCGAAGGCTGGGCGAAGAGGCGCTGTTCCAGATGCTCGCCATGCAGAACGTCGAGACGTTGAACGAGCTCAAGGTGAAGAAGATCGTGGCCAACTGCCCCCACTGCTACAACACGCTCAAGAACGAGTACCCGCAGTTCGACGGCCACTACGAGGTCGTAAGCCACACGGAGTTCCTTCTCTCGCTCATCGAGGAGGGCAGGCTCTCGCCGACGGCGGAGATCAAGGAGAAGATAACCTACCACGACTCCTGCTACCTCGGGCGCTACAACAACGTCTACGACTCCCCGCGCGAGATACTGCGCAAGATCCCCGGCGTCGACCTGGTGGAGATGAAGCGTGCGCGGCACAACAGCTTCTGCTGCGGCGCCGGCGGCGGCAAGGTTTGGATGGAAGAGGAGGCCCCGCGCGTAAACTGGGCTAGGTTCGACGAAGCAGCCTCGCTCGAGCCCGACACCGTGGCCACGGCCTGCTACTTCTGCAGCACGATGTTCGAGGACGCGGCCAAGTTCCGCGACAAGGCCGACGAGATAGGCATCAGAGACGTGGCCGAGATTTTGAAGGACTCCGTCGAGGGAGGCGGCGGGGGCAAGTAGTCCCCGCGGAGCGTACGGGGGGGACGTCGGCCGATAGGATACGTCGGCGTGGGACGGTGTGAGAGGCTCTCCCCGGGCTTGCGGCGCACGGGGGGGAAGGGGATGGCACCCTGCCCCAGGCACGGCGGAGTGGAGAGTGGGGATGTTTCGCCGCCGCAAGCGTTTGTGACCGTCTTTCGCCGCACAGCGCGCAGTCGAGGGCGTAGAGGGAGAAGCCGGCCGGAGTGGGGGCGTGTGTGCACTTCGTCCTGCATTCCGGCTCCGGCCGCTCCGACACACCCCTCCATCCTCTCCCCAGGCCGTGACCATCTACAACGCGGCGTCGGTCTCCTCGTGTGCCTGGTGCGGGAGGAGGGCTGCCGACACCCCCTTCCGCGGAGGAATTGGCCCCCGCCAGGGGCGATGACGGTTCCTCCCGGGGAAGGAGGCCGTTGCGCTCCCGCCGCCATCGGGGCCTCTGCCGGGTGTGAGTGAGTGTATCTACGCGCCCGCCCTCTTCGCTCCTCTCCTCCCTCCACCACATCAGCCCCCCTTGCGGCCGGCGCCGGGGGGCGATGGCGCGATCCCACGAGGGCCGCTCGCCGGGGGCTCGGATTGGGTGGCACCGGGAGAGTAGGGCGCTTCTGGCGGCGCTTGTCCCGCCCACGGCACCGGTTGACACGCGTTGCGGACTGTTTATAGTAAATTGCGGAAGCGGGCCGGTTCTCAAGGCAGGGGGTTCCACGACGTCCGTGTCCGCAACAACCTACGAATCTGCTACCGGTGGTGCCAGATGAAAGATTCCAGAGACCGTCTTCCCCTCACCCTCACATCGAAAACGACGGGGCCGGAGGGGAACAAGGCATCCGTCAACCCGCTCGAGGATTTCGTGAATTCCGTCCACACTGACAGGCTCACCAGCTGGGTGGAATCGGACGGGCTGGATTGGGTCTACATCGACGAGCTCACGTTCGAGGACGTAGCCGACCTCTGACCGACCGCTCCGCATGCGGCGGGCTGCGCTTCCATAGCAAGTGGTGCCGCCGTGGTAGAGATGCAGACCGATACCTCCCACCTCACGGGCTTGCTCGTGGATTCCGGGGGCGGCTGGCTTCGTCGCCGCCATCCGGCCGGAGGCCACGTAGCGCTCGGGGCTCCGTGCTCCGTCGTCGAGGCGGTCGTCGACGGCGGCGGCTGCGTTACCCTCGAGTACGGTCTGGGCTCTCGTCCCTACCGCCGCCCCTGGCGCCTCACACCGTTCGAATGGGTGGAGAGGAAGGTGGCCGAGGGGTTCGTCGTGCTCGGCTACCTGGGGTTTTCGCTCGCCGCCGTCACCGATGTGGGCGTTCCGCCCCCGAGACGCCGCAGGCCGGCGTTGCCGGACGCATGCCTGATGGCCTACGAGCCGGACCAGGTGAGGGTGTCCCCCTCACCGCCGCCTCTTCCAACGCTGCGTCGAAGGGAGGTGCCACCCAGGCTCCCTCTCCGTTCCACTCTCACGCCGGAGTGCTATCGAGCAGCAGTGCTCAGAGTCAAGGAGCTCATAGCTGCGGGCGACGTCTACCAGGTCAACCTCTCGCGCCACGTGACGGTTCCCTACTGCGGGTCTCCCTGGAGGCTGCTCGCCTCGCTCGTCTCCGTCCAGCCGGTTCCCTTCGCCGCACTCGTCCGCTTCCCCAGGTTCGACCTGATAAGCAACTCCATGGAGCTCTTCCTCCACCGCCGCGGCCTCACCATAGAGAGCGCCCCCATAAAGGGCACACGGCCCCTGCGCCCAGGGGCTGCGGACGAGCTGCGCCTTAGTCCGAAGGAGAGGGCCGAGAACCTGATGATCGTGGACCTCATGAGGAACGATCTCGCCAAGGTGTGCGAGCCCGGTTCGGTGACCGTGTCCGAGTTGTTCTCGGTGAAAACCTACTCGACCCTCCATCAGATGGAGTCGGTCGTTCGCGGCCGTCTGGCCCCGTGGACGGGCACGGCGCGAATTCTCGAGGCCACCCTGCCGCCGGGCTCAGTGACGGGGGCTCCCAAGAGGCGGGCCGTACAGATTATATACGAGCTCGAGCCGCACGAGCGCGGCCCCTACTGCGGTGCCCTCGGCATCTTTCTCCCCGGTGGGGAGTTCGTACTCAGTGTGGCCATAAGGACGGCCGTGCTGCACGGAGAAGGACTGGGGTTCTGGGTCGGGGGGGGTATCGTGTGGGACTCGGACCCGTGGGAGGAGTACGAGGAGACGGTTCTCAAGGCCGAGGCTCTGCTGAGGGCGCTGTGGGCGGCGACATGACGGGAGGCCGCCGCCCGAACTTGGGACGGGGCGCCTCGGGGGGAGGGCTACAGCCGGTATGAGCGATCGAGCCGAAGGAGTGGTTCTTCTCGACGGCAAGCCCCTTGATGCGGCGCTGCCGCTGAGGGCCGTCTGCTACGGTGAGGGCGTCTTCGAGACGATGAGAACCACGGCGAGCGGCGGGCCCCCCCGGTTGATGGGGCGCCACATTGAGCGCCTTCTAGAGGGTTGCCGCGTGCTCGGTATCCCAGCGCCGCCTCCTTCGGACGTCGAGGCCATGGTCATAGAGGCCCTCGAGCGGGCGCGCCTGCCGGAGGCCAGGATAAAGGTCGCCGTCTTGGCCGCCGGCCTCTCGGTCCCTTTCCATGCCGCACCGCGGTCTGCGGCCGTCCTCGTCCAGGTCACCCCTCTGGAGCCAAGGCACCTGGGCCCCCTTCGGTTGGCCCTTGCCGTGAGCCCCTACCCTCATCCAGCCCCCTCGGCCTTGACGCGCATAAAGCACCTCAACTACCTGCTCAACGTTCTTGCCGCCCGCGAGGCGCGCCGGCGCGGCTGTGACGAAGCCCTGCTCCTTGGTCCGGGCGGAGAGGTCGTGGAAGGCTCCTGCACCAACGTGTTCTGGTTCCAGGGAGACGTGTTGCACGCGCCATCGCCGGAATGCGGTGCGCTGCCCGGCATTACGAGGTCGGTGGTGCTCGAGTGCGCTTCGGCCTGCGGGATCAAGCTGCGCGAGGGCGTGTGGGGACTGGATGCTTTCCACTCGTGCGACGGGGCGTTCGTTACGAACGCCGTCCTCGGGGTGGTACCGGTGGGCCGGATCGAGGGGCGGGCCTTGCCCGAACATCGGCTGGTAGCCCGTCTTAGGAATATGGTGCTCGAGGAGCTGGGGTGGGGGGCGGGTGGATGTTAGCACTTGCGAAGAGGACGCTGCGGCTTCGGCACGGCGCGGCC
>CAZXEJ010000041.1:0-20729 GCA_964639895.1 uncultured Spirochaetia bacterium
ACCAGGCCATATCGCGTGCGCTGCTCGACCAGACGCGCACCATACGGGTCCCCGTTTACGTGCTCGAGCAGGCGAGCAAGGTCTACAGGATAAGCTCCCTCCTCCACAAGGAGCTCGGCCGCAAGCCCATGCCCGAGGAGATCGCCCGCGAGGCCGGCATCTCGGTTGAGGGAGTGAAACGCATACTCGATGCGACGAACGACGTCGTACACCTCGACTCCCCCATCCTGGACGGCGAGAAGACCACCCTCCTCGACTTCGTGGCCGACGAGAGCGGTCCGGCGCCGGACGACGTGATGGCCAAGACCGCCCTCACCCAGCGCATCCGCAAGGCGCTCACCCTCCTGACCGAACGGGAGGAGGAGATCGTGAGGATGCGCTTTGGTATCGAGAAGGAGAGCACCTACACGCTCGATGAGATCGGCAGGAAGTTCGACCTTACGCGCGAGCGCATAAGGCAGATCGAAAAGAGGGCTCTCGAGAAGATCGCCTCCTCGGAGGAGGGAGAGATACTGAAGAGCTTCCTGCTCGCCAGGTGACGGCGGGCGTGGGCGGCCGCGGTGGGGCGGAATGCGCACGCACTGGTCGTAGCGGCGGGGGCCGTCTCGTGTGTCGGTTGGTCTTCGCCGGGAAGCTCCCCTGGGCGCCTCGAACCGCTCCCTTGACCCCCACTTGACCCCATGGAACGGCTAGTGCCGCAGGCCGAGCCGTTGCAGCCCTGACGCGGTCGTTCCCCCCACTTCAAACAACACGAACCCGGGTTGGGACTTCGGTGACAAGGAGCCGAGCCGATCGAGGTTGAGATTGTTTCTCCGCTCGCGCGTGCGGGAGATGTTCGTTTCTCTACTCCTGGTGTCGGCTGGGCACCGTTTCCAGCGCGTGCGGGTGAGCCTTTGGCGCACGACGCTTGCGCGTTGGGGGGTCTCTCCTTCCCATGGAGCCCAGGGAGGCTGCGGCTGGTGCCGCTGCAACCCTTTCCTCCCGCGTCCTTCCCCTGCGTGCCGGGTCGGGGCGCGCCCGCATGGGGTCGCAGAGCCCTTCCAATCGTCCCTTCTGTGTTTGCGCCTGCTTGCCACCTATGTTACGCACGCGCGCGGGGTTGTAGGGGGGCAGGGGCCTTGTTCTTTCCCCCGCTCGCAAGGGCGCATCGAGTTCCACCCCCCTCTACGGTCGGGCCAGCCAATGGATACCGCCACAAGCGCACCGACTAGCAGGTAGCATCCCCGGTACACCACCCCCTTCCGGGTTCTCCTGGGGGGAGCGCCCCCTCTTCATTCCTCTACGGCATCTTCAGCGGAGAGAGGGCGTTTGTCCCACCCTTGGGGCCTGTCCTTCAGGCCTTTTCGAGCGTTTCTTCACCCTCTTCGGCCGCGCCACGGCTTACCATGCCCAGGAACGGTATGCCCGCCAGTGCCGGCAACACGTAGCGCACCGAGTACATCATGGCCGCGGCCGCGATGGTCGCCGGGGCGGCGTAGGGGGAGAGAAGGTATATGAGGGCCAGGTCACGCGTTCCGATGCCGCTCAAGCTCACCGGCACTAGGCCGGCCAGAATCGCCACCGGCACGAGGCCGTAGACGGCGGCCGTGGGCAGCGAGACCCCGAAGGCGAGCGCAATCAGGTGAAACTGCGCCAGCTGCAGCAGCCACGCCCCCATGCTCAGCACGGTCACCTTGACCAGCCTGCGCCTGTCGGATGTGAACGCGTGCAGGTGACCGGCCCAGGTGGCCGCGAACCGGCCCAGTCGGGCCTTTAGCCCGTTCCCCTGGGGACGGCTTGAACGCAGGGAGCGGAAATCCAGCGTGATGGCCGCAGCCGCCGCCGCAAGAAGAAGAGCCGCGAGAACGAGAACGCTCCTTACTCCGTTCCCACCCACCCCCATGAAGATGGCGCTGAGCAGCGTGAAGACCGAGAGGGCCAGCAGGTCCCCCAACTTCTCCACGACGTTGAAGAACACGCCCTGCCCGAGGTCGAGGCCGTCGTGGTCACGGTGGTAGACGGCCTTGGCGAAGTCGCCCAGACGGGAAGGGACGATTATGTTTAGCGTGCTTCCGAGAAGGGCCAGCTTGAGGGACGAGCTCAGATTCAGCCTGCACATCCCCTCTACGATCTGCTTCCAGCGGCTTGCGACGATAATGTACTGGGGCACCAGCAGGAGGAAGGCCAGCGCCAAGTAGCGCGGCCGCACGTTGCCAAGCTGCTCGCCCAACGTGGCGGGCCTTATCTTGTACACGATGAGCCCCACGACGGCTGCACTTATCGCCAGAGGGAGCAGTCGTTTCACCTTGATCGACATCGCAGGCGGCGCCTCCTTCGGCCGCTTGACGCACACGGTCAAAAGCGGCCGTGCGTGGACGCGGCCACTCGAACATAACAGTATTCCTTCGCCTCCGGGTTTTTACAACCGAGGCACAGCTGCGCCCGGCGGGAGTTCTCCGTAAGCGGCGCGGACGGTACACATGGCGTCCCAAGCCGCAGCCGACGGCCGGCCCTGCCCCGTCGCGGTCGCCCCGCCTTTCCGCTTCTCCACGACGGAGGCTTGTGCATTCAGGCCCATTGTGTATCATCACACACACCAACTCTTTGCGGGAGCTTCCCACTCAGATGGCGTCTCTTTATGATATCGTCCGCTTCCTCGACACCTACCTCGCCATAGACGACATCGAGGATTCCTGCTGGAACGGCCTCCAGTTCGAGGGCTCGGCCGAGGTTACGACAGTGGTGACGGCCGTCGATGCCTCAGTGGAGACGTTCGAGCTTGCCGCCGCCGAGGGGGCGCAGATGGTGGTTGTCCATCATGGCCTGTTTTGGAAGGGGCTCAACCCCTCACTTACGGGATGGACTCGCAGGCGCATCGACTACCTGGCCGCGCGGCGGATGTCGCTCTACGCCTGCCACTTGCCTCTTGACCGTCACCCCGATGTGGGCAACAACGCCCGCCTGCTTGCTCTGATGGGGGCCTTGATCGAGCAGGGCTTTCTCGAGGAGAGGGGCAAGAACGTGGGGTGGGTGGGCGTCATGGAAGAGCCCCTTCCCTTGGAGCGGGTGACGGCGTTGCTCGAAGAGGGGCTGGGCGGGCCGCTCAAGGTCCTGCCCTTCGGCCCTAGGACGGTCCGTCGCGTGGCCGTCTGTTCGGGTGGAGGCGGATACCGGGGATTCCACGAGGCCCTGTCGCTGGGGGTGGACCTATATGTGACGGGCGACACCGCAGAGGTCTACGCCACGGCCCGGGACGCGGGCCTGAGCGTGGTGTTCGGCGGCCACCACGCGACGGAGACGCTCGGTCCCAAGGCGCTCGTCCCTCTGCTGCACGAGAGGTTAGGGGTGAAGGCTCGGTTCGTAGACGTGCCGACGGGGCTCTGAGGGGGGTGAAGAGATCGTATCAGGGGGGTGCGCCGGGCGCATGGAGTAGGGGGTCTGGCACGTCGTGCGAGACCCGCCTCCGGCCGGCGGTGCCGCATGCAATGTAGGGGTATGTAAACCTGCGCGGGGGCGGTGGAAGGGGCGCCGGAAGAGATCGCCCGCGTGAGGGGGCGGCGGTTGCGGGCTTGGATTTCCGGTCTATCTGGTGGGTTCTGTGCCCCTGGTGTAGGCGGTTCGCGGATGCGATGAGTGTGTCGTCGTGGGGGACGCATTCGGTGTGCGGCATGCCGGGCGGATGTGGTTGGAAGACCGGTGCCGCCACGGGAGTGCGCGACTCGAGGTGCGGCCCCTCCGCCGTGGAACCATGCCGCCCGCACCGTATCGGCTGCCTTCCCTCAGGGAGGGAGTGAATCGGGTGTATGCTCACCCCTGGTCGTCCGCGGAGGTTCATCGCTTCGGCGTGGCGCGGCGGCCGTATGGTCGGTGGCCTTCTCCCCTAGTGATGCCGCCCATCCGTGATGCCTCGTTCGACGTCGGCCGCGGCTGTCACCGGCAGTTTGACGAAGACCTCTTCCCTCAGGAAGAACCGCGCAAGCGCCCCTCTTGCGTCCACTAGCAGCGGCTCGCCGATCCGTAAGGCCAGGTGGTCGAAGTCGTACTTCATCAGCACCTTGAGCGAGTCGCGGGGCTCGGCCGGAGGATCGTAGCTTTCTTCGGGGACGAGAGAGAGCTCCCCCGTAGGCCAGCCCACGGCCGTCCCTCCCAGGTACACGATCCCCCGTCCCCTGCCTATGTGTAGGGCAACGTCCCGGTTGCCCTTGCCCAGGGGTATGACGACCGGTCTCATGTTACCCGGCAGGACGTCGTCCTTGGAATAGGTTTCGTCGGGGGATTGGTCGAGCAGATCCGCGTCCTTCTGGTGTACGTAGATGCGGGCGCCGTAGCGCTTTCGCACCTCGGAAGCCAGCGGGGCGCTGGCGGGCTGGGTGAGGATCACATGCTCCGGGTTTCCGATCCGCTCGACCTCTTCGAGAAGACACGCTTCGACGGTGAGAGGATCTATCCAGACAAGACCCTCTCGGCTCTTGAGCAGGTAGTGGTTGAAGTTGAGGCCCCAGCGCGGGTCGAAGACGGAATGGAACACGATACCGTGTATGAGCTCTCTCAGCATCTCCTTCACCAGAGGCATCTGGGAACGGAGGCGTTCTTACACATTTTTCGGCGCGATACAGGAAAACATTAAACGAAAAGGCGGCCCATATCAACAGAGCCGCTACGCTGGGCGGGGACCGACGGCGGGGGGATACGGCTTGATAAGGCCCACGAATGTGGATAGGTTATTTAGCCATGAAGTACCTTATCCTACAGGGTGACGGCATGCCAGACCATCCGGTACCTGCTCTCGGGGGGAAGACTCCGCTCGAAGTCGCTTCCACCCCGGCGCTCGATTTTGTGGCCCGCCACGGCCTGTTCGGCCTCGCCGTCACCATCCCTGAAGGGATGTCCCCCGGAAGCGACGTAGGCAATCTCAGCGTGCTGGGCTACGACCCGGCCGTCTACTACACGGGTCGCTCCCCGCTCGAGGCGGCGAGCATTGGGATCGAGCTCGGCCCGGAGGACGTCTCTTACAGGTGCAACCTCGT
The DNA here is from genome assembly GCA_964639895.1 of uncultured Spirochaetia bacterium. Lineage (GTDB taxonomy): Bacteria > Desulfobacterota_D > UBA1144 > Nemesobacterales > JADFKM01 > CAZXEJ01. Next base: position 5,007 of record CAZXEJ010000041.1, read on the forward strand.
GACCCTGGTCGAGGTAGGGGGCAGAGCCGTGATGGAGGACTACAGCGCCGGCCACATCGAGAGCGAGGACGCCCGCGAGCTGATCGAGGCCGTGGGCAGGGAACTCGCCGACGAGGGGGTGAGCTTCCATGCCGGTGTGAGCTACCGGCACCTCATGGTGTGGCCGGGCGGGACCGAGGAGGCCGTGACGACTCCTCCTCACGACATAAGCGGCCGTCCCGTCGAGCAATACCTGCCCCGGGGCGAGGGATCGGCGCTGCTGAGGCGCATCATGGAGCGCTCGAGGGCGGTGCTGGCCGACCATCCGGTAAACCGGCGCCGTGTGCGCGAGGGCAAGCGGCCGGCCACCTCCATATGGCTCTGGGGTGCGGGTCGCCCGCCTGCGCTGCCTTCGTTCCGCGACCTTTGGGGTATTGAGGGTGCCGTCGTTTCGGCCGTGGACCTGGTCAAAGGGATAGGGGTCTACGCTGACATGGAGATAGTCGAGGTGCCCGGGGCGACGGGCTACCTGGATACGGACTACGAGGGTAAGGTGCGAGGTGCCCTTGAGGCGCTTGAGCGCTGCGACCTGGTCATGGTACACATCGAAGCCACCGACGAGACGGGGCACGAGGGGGAACCCGCACTCAAGGTGCGTGCCGTCGAGGACTTCGACAACCGTGTCGTAGCACCCCTGATGCGCGGGGCCGAGGAAAGGTTCGGCCGCTACCGCTGCCTTGTGGTCTCGGACCACCCGACCCCGCTTGACGTCCGCACCCACGTGCGCGAACCCGTACCGTTCGCCATCTACGACTCCTCGCGCCGGGACGTGGTGAACGACGGGCTCCTCTACACGGAGAAGGACGCGGCGCGCACGGGCGTGGTGGTGAGCGAGGGATGGACGCTGTTGGGAAGGCTCCTGGGCGTAGGCCCCGGCGGGAAGGGTGACGTTCCGGCGACCCGATGAGGGGGATCCACAGCGGCGGCGCGCGCGTGGTGTAGGGGCGGGGCGGTCTCGGGCCGGGGTGAAGGGGTAGGCGGCGTAATGGATAGCGGTGCTCGGCGGCAAGGGGTGCCGGTTTCCGTAGCGGGAGAGGGGATGCTCATGAGCACGGGCGGCAAGACGGTGGTCTCTTTCGTGTGCCAGCAGTGCGGGGTCTCTTCGGCCCGCTGGTTCGGCAGGTGTCCCTCGTGCGGGGCCTGGAACAGCCTCGTCGAAGAGAGGGTGCGCCCCGCCGCATCCGGCCGCCGCGTCCGAGGCGACGACTCGCTCTCGGAGCCCATGAGGCTCGACGAGATTGACCTCTCCGCCCGACCCAGGCTGAAGACCACTATCGGGGAACTCGACCGCGTTCTGGGTGGGGGACTGGTGCCGGGTTCGGTGGTGTTGCTGGGCGGCGACCCGGGGATCGGGAAATCGACGCTTGCGTTGCAGCTGCTCGGCGGGCTCGGTGCCTCCGGACGCGGGGTGCTGTACGTGACGGGTGAGGAGTCGGCCGAGCAGGTCAAGATGAGGGCCCTGCGTGTGGGGACGGCCGTCGAGGGCGTCGTAGTGCTGGCCGAGACATCCATCGAGCGAATGGTGGCCGAGATGTCCTCGCTCAAGCCCAGCGTCGCCGTCATCGATTCCATACAGACCGCCAGCTGCGAGGACTTCCCTTCTGCGCCGGGCAGCGTGGGACAGATAAGGGAGAGTGCCATGAGGCTCATGTCCTACGCGAAGGCTACCTCTACGGCGCTTTTCCTGATAGGCCACGTGACCAAGGACGGGGCTATCGCGGGACCCAAGGTGCTGGAGCACATAGTTGATTGCGTGCTCTACTTCGAGGGAGGGAGCGACCGGCCGCTCAGGGTGTTGAGGGCGGTCAAGAACCGTTACGGCTCGACGAACGAGATCGGCGTGTTCCAGATGGGCGAGCGTGGATTGGAAGAGGTGGCCAACCCGTCGGAGATATTCCTCTCGGGCAGGTGCGCCGATACGGCGGGCTCGGTGGTCGTTCCCTCGCTGGAGGGGACCAGGCCCATACTGGTCGAGATCCAGGCCCTCGTCACCCCTTCACTCTACGGTACTCCCAGGCGCACGGCGCTGGGACTCGATCCCAACCGCGTGGCGCTCTTGGTAGCGGTTCTCGAGCGGCGGGCCGGTGTGGCGGTCGGAGGAAACGACATCTACGTGAACGTGCCGGGCGGCGTGAGGATCAGCGAGACGGCCGCCGACCTGGGGGTGTGCCTGTCGCTGGTCTCGAGCCTTCGCGACGAGCCTCTCGCGCAGGGGTTCGCCGTCGTGGGAGAGGTGGGGCTTGGAGGCGAGGTGAGGGCCGTCTCCGGCATAGACGTGAGGCTCAGGGAGTGCGTGCGCCTGGGGTTCGAGCGGTGCATGGTGCCGGCCCCCAACCTGGAGGCGGCCTCGTCCCTGGGGGGTGATATAGAGCTCGTGGGTGTCGAAAGCGTCGAGCAGTCGCTTGCGGCCGTATTCTGAGGAGCCGTGCCGACGACAAGCGGCGGGGGCGGCGCGTATCGGTCTGGAAAACGGCGTTGCCGACCTGAGCCGTGCCGCCCGCCCGGTGCACTTCGTTGACAACTCTTGCGGCATGGCTACACTTTTACCCCATGAGTTGTGCGACCCCATCCGGCGAGCTTCCCATCGGCGTCTTCGATTCCGGCATAGGCGGCCTCACCGTAGTGGGCGAGCTGTCCAGGCGGCTTCCCGGAGAGAGCCTCATCTATCTGGGTGATACGGCCCGTGTGCCCTACGGGACGAAGTCCCCGGAGACGGTCATAGCATATTCCACGAGCAACGCCCGCTTCCTTCTGTCCAAGGGCATAAAGATGCTGGTCGTAGCCTGTAACACGGCCTCGGCCACCGCCCTCTGCGCGCTGGGCGGCGTGAGTCCCGTGCCCGTAGTGGGCGTGATAGAGCCCGGCGCCCGCAGGGCCGTGCGGGCCACGTCGACGGGGAGCGTGGGGGTGATCGGGACGCCCTCGACCATAAGGAGCGGCGCCTACACGCGCGCCATCCACAGGCTTGACGGGCGCATCGAGGTGCATTCGGCTTCCTGTCCCCTGTTCGTTCCACTTGCCGACGAGGGGTTGCATGAGAGCGAGCTTGCACGCATGGCGGCCGCCATGTACCTGGAGCCGCTGAAGCGCAAGGGCATCGACACGCTCATCCTCGGCTGTACACACTATCCGCTCCTCAAGGGCGTGATCGCCGAGGTGATGGGCCCCCGGGTGAGGCTGGTCGACAGCGCCGAGGAGACCGCCGGCGAGGTGGAGCGGCTGCTCGAGCAGGGCGGCCTCAAGAGGCGATCGGCATCCCCTCCCGTAAGGAGGTTCTATCTTACGGACGTAAGCGATACGTTTCTCGAGGTGGCGGAGCGCTTCCTGCGCGCCCCGATAGATGGGGTGGAACACGTCGACATAGGCGCCCAGGCCCGGGCCTGAGCGGCGCGTGGAGTGGGGAGGGGAGGACGTCAAGCGACGAGCGCTCCTGCCCTGACAGAGGGGGGTGTCGGCCGGAATCGGGGGCCGAAGGGGCGTTCCTCCCGCGCGCCGCTGGCCCTCGAGGCGGCTGATCGATGGAGACCCCCTGGGGGTGGCCCCGTTCCCCACTGGGTGGAATAGGGCGCCCTTGCCGGGATGGGCTGCCGTCTTCTCCCGCTCGACCGGGGGGGGTCTGGGCCGGCGGGATGGGATGAACGTAGACGGTGGATCTCCGGTCGTAGACCCGCTGGGGAGCGGGCGCGTTCCCTCTCACTGCGGCCGCCTAGGCCCGTCGGGGACCCATGCCGGGCCGTCTCTTCAAGGGGGGAGGCGTGAGTGTGGGGGCTCAGCTGCGGCCGTCACCCGGCCCGGACTCCCGCTCTTCCATATACCCCAACGTTGCCCTCGTGCGTGGAGTAGGAGCTGTAAGGCTCATCGCGGCTCCGGCCTCTTCTTCTGCCGGAGGGGTCGTAGGTTGGTGCAGGGCCTTTCTCACTCAAGGGTGTAAAGGACGTTTTCCCCGCGGCTTGTCGACGTGCCGGAGCTAGAGCGCTTTCTCATTATGGGAGGGTGTCGCCTGGATGGAGGAGGCGCCGAGCCGGTGTTCTCGGGCAACCGGCGTATCCCGCTTTTCCGTCGGGCTCCCGCCGGGGGGCGCCGAAGGGTCTTGTAGATTGGTACACACTTACGCGCCGAGGAGTGCCCCCTGCCTGCTCGCTGCGGGTCTTTAGAGGGTGGCCGTCTTAGATGGGAGTGGATTTCCCGGCTACGGCCTTTTCCCGGCTCTCGGCGTGGGGGGCTGCAACCTGGGTATGTGGGAGTGCGGGCTTGGCTGGCCGTTCGGGTTGGGGGTTCCGATGGGAAAGGCAAAAGTAGCTCGCCGCGGCACACTCTTTCGCGGCTGGGGGCCGGTGGGGTTGGGGTAGAGAGCCGTTGGTGCCTTCTTGAGGGCGGCGGCCCCTGCCTCGCCTTGGACGGCTGTGGGCGTCCAAGGTCACGGGAAGAACGGTTCCTCGGGGGGGCGGAGTGCGCGCGCCCGGTGGTCGCCCCTCTCCACCGGGGGGAGGGGCGACCCGGATTGGAGGAGCGTCTAGCCTTGCAACACCTTCTTTAACTCCTCGGTCAGCACGGGCACTATCTCGAACAGGTCTCCCACTATTCCGTAGTCACACTTGGAGAATATGGGCGCGTCGGGGTCCTTGTTTATAGCCACTATCACCTTGGACGTTCCCATGCCGGCAAAATGCTGGACGGCACCAGAGATGCCTATGGCTATGTATAGGGAAGGCGAGACCACCTTGCCCGTCTGGCCGACCTGCATCTCGTAGGGCACGAACCCTGCGTCCACGGCCGCCCTAGATGCGCCGGCGGCGGCGCCCAAGGCGTCGGCCAGTTCGAAGAGGAGCTTGAAGTTGTCGGCGCTTCCGAAGCCGCGGCCTCCGGAGACTATCTTGTCGGCCTCGGTGAGCTCGGGTCTGGTCGATTCCTTTCTCTTTACTTCGAGCACTTTGGTCCAAATCTTGGACGGGTCGATCTGGACGTTCTCTTGCACAACCTCCGGTGACTTGGGCTCTTCTTCGGCCTTGAAAGCGTTGGGCCTGGTGGTGGCCATCATGGGCTTGTGGTCGTGGAACTCGATTGTGGCGATCGACTTGCCGGAATACATGTAGTGCTTCACACGAAGCCGCCCGTCGTCGGTCATGTCCACGTCGGTGGCGTCCATTACGAGGCCCGCTCCCACGCGGGCGGCCACGCGCGGTATGTAGTCCTGGGCCTGTGTGGTGTTGGGTGCCAGCACCACGTGCGGCTGGCGGCTCTCGATCAGGCCGGCCAGCGCCTGCGAATAGCCCTCGGGGGTGAAGTCGTTCAGGATGTCGTTGTCCACCACGTATACCTTTTCGGCCCCGTACTTGCCGAGCTCGGACGCGAGGTCGGCCACGCCGGACCCTATGAGGACGCCGCAAACGGCGCCGTTGAGCTTCTGGCGGGCGACCGTAAGGGCCTCAAGCGTCGCGCGCCTTATCTTCTTGTCTATCGTCAGATCGGCTACTACCCAGATTTCGTTGCTCATCTCTGGTCCTCCTGTAGGTTCGTCCTCCTATATCACCTTGGCCTCTTCCCTTAGAGCGGTGACGAGCTCCTTGACGGCCTCGGTCACTTCCTTGTCCTTGATTATGTGGAGACGGCGCTTTATCTCGGGCACCTCGAGCGAGGTGATTCTGTAGCGGGCGCCGCCTTCGCCCAGTTCTTCACGGCTGAGTCCCAGGGCGTCGAGATCGATTTCGTCGAGGCCCACTACCTTGAGCGGCTTCTTCTTAGCCTTCATGATCCCGGGCAGCGACGCGTAGCGCGGTTCGTTGAGCCCCCGCTCACACGTGATCATCGCAGGCAGCGGCAACTGGACTATCATCTGACCCCCCTCGATCTCCTTCTGCACCGTCACGCTGGAGCCGTCGTCGGCCACATCGACCTTGGTCACCACGGCCGCGTGCGGGATCCCCAGCTCCTCGGCCACCTGTATGCCCACCTGTCCCGATTCCTCGTCGATCATCTTCTTGCCGGTGAGGATGAGATCGAACCCGCCCTCCTTCTTTATCTCCGCCGCGATCACCTTGGCCGTGGCGTAGAGGTCGGTGTGCTCGAAGCTTTCATCCCTTATGTGGATCGCTCGGTCGGCCCCCATGGCCAGACCGGTGCGCAATGCCTCCTGGCAGCGGGCCGGCCCCATCGTGATGAGGACCACTTCGCCTCCTTTCTTCTCCTTAATCCGGATGGCTTCCTCGATGGCGAACTCGTCGTAGGGGTTGACTATCCACTTTATGCTCTCCGTGTCGATGGATCTGCCGTCGGCCGCCACCTTTATCCGGGCCTCCGTGTCGGGGGTCTGCCTTATGATGACGATGCTCTTCACCCTGCTTCCCTCCTCTTCGTTTGGGATTGTCCGCTACACGAAAAATTTTTCCGCCGTGATCTTGATACGGACATGGATTTGGCTTTATATTTTTAATGCGGAGCGCGGCGTGAGCGTTCCGTACAAGGGTAGCCAAACCTTGAAAAAGCGGTGAAATTTTAAATGGATATATTTGAGGTGTCAACCTGAAACGGCCTTTTTTTCACCCCCTTACCCCGTGGACCCCTGAACCTCCGGGGGGTGACGGGTCAGGCGGTCCCGGCATGGGGCCGGGGGACCGCGACGCATGGTTGGCAACCCCTGTATCGATACCCTACCGAAGTCGGATCTCACCATGTACTGCGACAAGTGCGGCAAGAAGGTCGATATAAAGAACAGCGCCAGGTTCTTCCAGCACATAGTAGACTACGGCAGGATTCCCGACGTGGCTGCCGGAACTTTCCTCATGGGTACGTGGGACCGTCACCTGCTCCCCGTGGACGGCTGTGACGGCTCGCCCTCACGTTACCAGTACCTGGAGGGGATGCCCCGAGACAAGAGGAGCAACAACTACGACCCCTCTCTCGAGGAGAAGTACCGCAGGGCTTATGAGCTCATGAAGACCCTGCGCTAGAGTGACCCTCGGGAAAGTCTCGATTTCATGGTGCGTTACGCCCGCCTTTGGGTTCTATGCCCCCTCGTGTTGGATGCTCCCGGCCGGTGTCAACCTCCCTGCGGCCTGGGACGCGGAAAAGGGCACAGCCGGAGTGGATGGGTCCGCGCTTGGCGGTGCGGGCGGCGTGTTCCGGAAAAAAACGCTAGCGCTGCAAACCATTTCCCTATATAATGGCTTATATCCCACCTCTCTACTTTCTAGGCCTGGAAGACTCCGCTGGAGTTTCTCAGGCCTTTTCTTTTATGCGGACTCACGTATGAGACGATGGAGGCGCCGGCGGGTAGGTGGTGTTCCGCTCGGAGAAAACGTTGCCCGCAGGCCCTGCTCGACCCTACCGCCTGCGTGATTTGCCTACCGCAGTGAAATGATGGGTGGGGTCCATTGGAGGTCTGTTGCTTTCCTTACGGGGATCGATGTGCCCGGGTGACGGTGTGACCAAGGGGGACGGGGGAGCGTGCGTACTTGTTCGTCCTGCCTGTGCCTCTTTTCCCTCGCGCTGCCTTCTCGCCGCCCAGGGGCGGGGGTGAGTCAACGGCCCCAACGCACCGTGTAGCCGGCCGAGCGGCGTCCACGGTGACGGGGATTGCAGCCTCTACCACGGTGGACGATCTTCACAGCAGGCGGCGGTCCCTCAGCGCCCTGCCCAGCGTCACTTCGTCCATGTATTCGATGCTGCCCCCTACGGGGACGCCGTGGGCTATGCGCGATACCTTCGTCCCCAGCGGCCGGAGACGCTCGGCTATGTAGTGCGACGTGGCCTCGCCCTCGACGGTGGGGTTCGCGGCCAGTATCACTTCCCTTATGCCCTCGTCCCTTACGCGATCGATGAGGGCAGGGATGCGCAGTTCCTCGGGCCCCACGCCGTCGAGCGGCGATATGACGCCGTGCAGCACGTGATAGAGCCCCTTGTACTCGCCGCTCCTCTCGATGGCAAGCAGTTCCAGCGGCTCTTCGACCACGCATACGGTGGTCTTGTCCCTCTCCGGGGAGGCGCATATGGCGCACACCTCGCCCTCGGAGAAGCTGAAACACCGTCGGCAGAATCCGACATTGTCCTTGGTCTCTACGATGGCCCTGGCCAGCGCGTGGACCTGCTCACTGTTGGAGCGGAGTATATGTACGGCCAGCCTCGTGGCGCTCTTCTCGCCGATGCCGGGCAGGAGCGAGAGGGCTTCGATGAGGCGGGCGAGCGGTGCGGGAAGTAGGCGTTTGTCCATGGCGCTTACAGCAGCCCGGGCGGCAGGCCCAGGCTGGCCGCCACCTTTCCGATCTCTTGCTGCAGGAGCTCCCTTCCGCGGTTGAGCGCCTCGTTGACGGCGGCCACGACCAGGTCCTGTACCATCTCGATGTCTCCCTCCTCGATGATCGAGGGATCTATCTTGACCGACACTATCTCGCCCTTGGCCTTGGCCACGACGGTGACCATTCCTCCGCCCGCCGAGGCTTCGACCGTCTTCTCGCCGGCCTCGTTCTGGAGATGCTCGAGCTCTTCCTTCATCTTTTGCGCCTGCTTGAGCATCTCCTTCATGTTGGCGGGACCTATCTTCATCTCAGCTCTCCTCGTCAAGTGGTTTTCTGCTCACTATCCTGCCGTTGAATACCCTCAGGGCGCGTGCCACCACGGGGTCGTCGGCCGGCGACGGCCGCCCCTTGCCGGAGCCGGGGGCAGCGCCGCGTCCGCGTCCTTCCTCGGCCGAGGGCGTTTTACGCACGATCTCGAGCCGAGCATCCTCGCGTCCCAGGAACTCCCTTGCGATCTCCTCCAGTTGAGCCGCCTTCTTCCTTATTTTATCATAGGAGAGCTGGTTCTCGCCCTCGTTGTAGACCACCGTTACCCCCTCCTCGCCTACCGTTACGGAGCAAGCCTTCTCGAGCAGCGCCCCCAGCACCGGGGCTCGGCTCTTCACGTGGGCGATGAAGTCCTCGCCCCCTTCGTTCTCTCCGCCCTCACCGGCCGAGGCACGCGTGGTGGGTTGGCCGGTCGTGCGCGCCGCCTCCGTCCCGCCCCCGGCGGCCTTCCCCCTTCGCTTGCCGGTCCCGGCCCGTCTAGGCGTCTCTTGCATCGCCGCGGGTTCTGCGGCCGATCTATCGGCCCCCCGGGCGGCCGCCCCTTCCCCGGCGGGGCGCCCGGCGCCTTCAATCCTCCTCAGTATCTCTTCGAGCGGCACCACCCTGCGTGCCAGGGCGAGCTTTACCAGCGCCGATTCGAGCGCCATCCTAGGGTAGCGCGATCTGGCCACGTGCTCGGCTCCTTCGAGCATGAGCTTGAACAGGAGCTCCAGCGTCTCAACCGTCGTCCCCTCCGTACGCACGGCAAGCGCCCGCGCCTCGTCCTCGCCCACGCCGGCGGGAGCCCGTCCCCCGAGGGCCTTTACGACGAGGGCAGTCCTTATCAGCTTCAGCATGTCTTCTGCGAACCGCCGCGGACTGGTTCCCTTGAGCAACGCCGCCTCGGCGGCCTCGAGCACGCCCCCCGCATCGTTTGCCAGGGCGGCGGCCAACGCCTCGTCGAGCAACGCGCGGTCGGTGAGCCCCAGCAGCCGCTCGGCCTCCTCGGCTGGCACGCTCGAGCCGAAGGCCGCAACCAGTTGATCCAGCAGACTGAGCGCGTCTCGCATGCTGCCGTCGGCCTCCTCGGCGAGCCGCCTCAGGGTGGAGTGCTCGATCTCGATCGATTCGGCTTCCGTGATGTGGGCGAGCCTCTCGGCTATGAGTTCGGGCGGCACCTTCTTGAAGTCGAATCTCTGGCAGCGCGACAGTATGGTGGGAGGGATCTTGTGCACCTCGGTCGTGGCCAGTATGAAGAGGGCGTGTGGGGGAGGCTCTTCGAGCGTCTTGAGCAGGGCGTTGAATGCCGCGTGCGAGAGCATGTGGGCTTCATCGATTATGTAGACCTTCGTGCGGGCGGCCGAGGGCATGTAGTTTATGTTCTCTATTATCTCCCTTACGTCGGCCACGCCCGTGTGTGAGGCGGCGTCGACCTCAAGCACGTCAAGTGATGAGCCGTCGCGTATCTCGCGGCAGACGTCGCAGCGGCCGCAGGGGACCTCCTCCCCCTCGGCGGGGGAGCAGTTTATGGTCATTGCCACTATCCTTGCCGTCGAAGTCTTGCCGACGCCCCGGGGGCCGGCGAAGATCAGGGCGTGCGCCAGGCGGCCGGAGAGGGCCGCGTTCTTCAGCGTGGTCAACACGTAGTCCTGGCCGACCACCTCGTCGAAACGGCGCGGCCTCCACTTTCTTGCAAGGACCACGTAGGACATATGGGGGCCTCGTCGAAAACACCAGCCGGCTAAGCAACCCGCAACGCCCAGAGGGTCTTGCTACCGTTGCTCCCGTCAGGGCCTGGCGGGGTTCACAAGCCTCTGCCGTACGGGACCTAGCCGGCTGGAAACTTCGCATGGCGGAGAGGGTGGGATTCGAACCCACGAGGGGGCTTTTAACCCCCTACACGCTTTCCAGGCGTGCACCTTCGGCCGCTCGGTCACCTCTCCGCCGAGGGTTGAAACCTTGCCGCCCCGCCGTCTTTAGCTTATCAGAAATGCGTGCGAACTCAATCCCCGCCTCCGGCCGACGCGGGCGATACCGTCACTTCTCCACATAGGTGCAGCGGCAGAGGTCTTGGCGGATGTAGGCCACCAGGTCGGCTATGTCGTCGTCCGTGAGCGTGCCGCCCCAGGGGGGCATGAGCGGCGAGAGGCCCACGGCGGCACCGCCGCTCTTTATCGTGGTCCACAGCCGCCGGTCGCTCACCCCCGACATGTAGTCGGCGTCGGTGAGGTCCCGGGGCTTGGGGTTGAGGCCGGCCGCCGCAGGGCCGTCACCGCGGCCGCCGGGGCCATGGCAGGTGGCGCACATGGCGGCGAACGTCTCGCGGCCCTTTGCCGCATCGCCTGCGGGCGGAGCCGCAGCGGGCTCGACCGCGGGGGTCGGCTCCGCCTCGGGCGTGGGTGACGGCGCGGGAGTCTCGGTTGCGGTCGGTGTCTCGGCGGCGGGAGCCTGCCGGGCTGTGGGTGTCGGTGGGGCCGTTTCGGGCTCCTTGTCCCCTCTCTTGCACGAGACGGCCGCAAGCAGCGCCGCGGCGACCAATCCCGAGGCCAACAGGCGCACCATACCCCCCGTTCGAGTACCGGTTGTGTTGGTGTTCATGACGGTCCTCCTTGTGCTTTGTGTATATGGGGCCGGAGTAAACCGCGGCTGGGGGGTGCGGCCCCGATAGATATTAGTTTAACACCGTCGTGCGGGCGTTGCCGTGTCGCCGCATGCGCCGTGACCCGTGGACGGCCACTTGCAATGGATTGTCGGCTGGGAGATAATGTAACAGTCGCCACGCCTTGGAGAGTGGTACGAATCGCCTGTAGGGCCGCTTCCTCGAGCGCGGTGACGGCCCCGCTGCCCGACCGCGCGGCGGGGATGGAGGCGTGTTCGCCGTGGAAAGCTGGGAGCCGGTTCCGCCGTCGGCGTGAGTCGGGTTCGGCGGCGTGCGTGGTCCGTGTACCTGGTGCGCGTTGGGAGTGAATGCGGCACTTCGTAGGGGTCCCCATGTGTCCTGGCTGCCGGGGGCCGTCAGGTCCAAGGAGGGAGGAAGCCGTGGACTTATCGATGAGTCCCCGAGAGGTTGAGCTCTTCCTTGCCGGGGGGAGGCTCTGCCGCCTGGCCACCGTCGGCTCCGACGGCACACCGCACGTCGTGCCCGTCTGGTACGTGGTCATGGACGGGGAGATCTATTTGTCCACTTCGGCCAACACCGCCAAGGCAAGGAACCTCGAGCGCTTCCCCCGTGCCGCCCTGGTGGTGGACGAGGGTTGGACGTTCGACGATTTTCGCGGCGTCATGCTGCAGGGCCGCGTCGAGCGGGTCGACGACGCCTTGGCCGGGCGGGTCTCGGAGGCGTTCGCCTACAAGTATTTCGGCTCCAACCGCCATCCGGGGTTCCTGTTCCTCGAGGGCATGGCCGGGCGTGTACTGTTGAGGTTCATCCCCGAGCGGACCGTATCTTGGTATTCACGCCGAATGGGCGGAGGGAACGAATGATAAGGAAGTGGCGCGTGCTCAAGCAGGAAAGGCTGGATTCGCTAAAGATATTCACTCCCTACCGCGTCGAGAGCCTCTCGCCCCGGACGGGCAGGCACCACACGTTCTACGTGCTCGATACCCCGGATTGGGTGAACGTGGTGGCCGTGACCGAGGGCGGCGAGGTTGTGCTCGTCCGCCAGTACCGACATGGCACCCGGACGGTGACGGTGGAGATACCGGGCGGAATCGTCGACGCGGGAGAGACGCCGCTTGAGGCGGCGCGCCGCGAGCTGCGCGAGGAGACGGGCTTCGTCGCACGGGACTGGAAGCGGATCGGGCTCGTACACCCCAACCCGGCCTTCCAGGACAACCGTTGCTATACCTTCCTCGCGAGGGGCGCGCACTGCGAGGGCGAGCCCCGTCTCGAGGGGAGCGAGGATATCGAGGTAGACGTGGTGCCCGAGCACGAGTTCTTCTCATACGTGCGCGACGGTACCATCACCCATTCTCTGGTCGTGGCCGCGGCCTACTGGTACGAGCTGTACAAACGGGGCGCCTGAGCCGGGGTGGTGTGGGCCTGGGGAAGGGAGGAGGGGGGCGGTTGTTTCCCGAAGGGGTGCGGCCGGCGGTACTACGTGGCGCGGGGGGCGAGTGCCTCGCCCGCGGCGCGGGTGCGTCGGCGGTCACTCCCTGCGCAACGGAGGGCCGCCCTCGCACTCGGGATGCCAGAGCTTGAAGTGGTCGCGGTGGGTGGGGCCGTAGGCGCCCTCTACGTAGTGTCGGTCGTAGAACTCCGTGTCCAGGTGATGGGCCTGGAAGGCGAGCCTCGCGAACATCGGATCGATGAAGGCGGGGAAGCGGCCGTAGGTCTCGTATACGTAGGTGCAGAAGCCCTTTACGATCTCGATCCGCTCCTCGCTCGGGTGGTACTCGTCTTCGAGCACGCGTGCCGGGTCTGCGTAGGGGTAGGGGTTGTCCTCGGCCCAGAATCGGCCGCGCATGGCTAGGAAGCGGTCCACGGCCTCGGACATGTCCTTCACGTAGGGGGGGCAGAGGGCCTCGAACACCCCGTCGCGCCCCACGGGTACGGGCTGGGCCTTGGCGCGCACCGTGTGCTCGGGCCTGTGGAACCGGAACCCCAGTCCGCGGTGCTGCTCGGCCTCGAGGCCGAGGATGTGGTGGGGCAGGAATCCGGTGAACATCCACCCGCCGAGCCCCAGGGCCTGGAGGGCGAGGTTGAGGTTCTGTGCCATGAACGCTTGCTCGACGTTCAGTGACGTCAGTACCCGCAGCTCCAGGTCGAAGAGCGACATCTCGACGTCGCGCTTGATGAAGCCCTTGGCGATCCACTTTTCAAGGCCGCACGAGCGGCCGCCGTTGAGCTCGTCCACGATGTTGAATCCGTACTTCGAGCCGAAATATATGAACAGCAACACCATGTATTCGATCGTGATGTTGGTCACGGGGACGAAGAACGTCGTGCCGGGACGGTTGACATTCCAGGCGTTGAAATCGAAGAGCCCCGGCTCGCCGCGCGGCATGTCGGCGCGGCCGTCTTCGAGCTTGAGCAGGCTGCGCCGGAATAGGGCCACAACATGCTCGGCGAGCTCGGCTTCGCTCTTGCCCTCGAACGCGGCCACGCCGCCGGCCTCGGGCAGGGCGTCGTGGAGCCTTGTGACGTAGAGGCCCCGGTCGTTCGTGAAGAAGAGCTCCGTCGAGTGGGAGTTGCACGAGCACGGCCAGCTCCTGCCCGTCCACTGGAAGAGCCACGCGATACCGCTCCGGGGCAGGTCGGCGAGCGCCATCCCCGTCGTCCCCGTCGCGGCCCAGACGAGCAGGGCCTCTTCGAGCTCTGAAAGTGGGACGGGCTCGTAGCGCGAGCGGTGCCGTAGCCTACCTTCCGTGAGCTCCATCCCGAGGCCGAACCGACGGGAGCGACGGCTGAATATGGCCTCGAACAGCCCATAGCGCAGCGCGACGTCCAGTCCTTGAGGCTTCTCCATCTTGGGGGTCCTCCTGCAGCGTGTTCCGGCCGAGCACGCGTGGCGGCGTTGGCCGTGGTGCACCGCCGCCCCCGGGGTGCCGCCCCCATGTCGCAGCGTGGCACACGGCCGATCGCGTTATCGCGTGACTTCACTATTTTATCGCCGCCTGCGGCCATGTGCAATTTGTTCTTGACAAGGTGGAGAGCGTGATTATCTTAAGAACGAGTTGGCACTCTGGAGGGTGGAGTGCCAAAACATCAGTTCGTCTAAGGAGGATGTCCAAATGAAGATACAGCCGCTCCACGACAGGGTTCTCGTCAGGAGGATCGAGGGGGAGGAGAGGACGAAGGGGGGCATCATCATCCCCGAGACGGCTAAGGAGAAGCCCCAGGAGGGAGAGGTGGTGGCCGTCGGCAAGGGCAAAGTGAAGGACGACGGCACCGTGCTCCCGCTCGATGTGAAGGTGGGTGACAGGGTGCTGTTCAGCAAGTACGGCGGCACCGACATCACCATCGACGGCGAGGAACACCTCATACTACGTGAGGACGAGATTCTGGCCGTCATCGAGAAGTAGACCAACCCACACAAACTTTCCTTAAGGAGGAAGAGACGTCATGCCTGCGAAAGAGATCAAGTTCAGCGCCGAGGCCCAGGAGGCCGTACTTAAGGGAGTCAACACGCTGGCCGACGCCGTCAAGGCCACGCTCGGACCGAGGGGGCGGAACGTGCTAATAGAGAAGACCTTCGGCGCCCCGGTGGTCACGAAAGACGGCGTCACCGTGGCCAAGGAGATCGAGCTCGAGGACAAGTTCGAGAACATGGGCGCCCAGATGGTGAAGGAGGTGGCATCGAAGACCAGCGACGTGGCCGGTGACGGCACCACTTCGGCCACGGTGCTGGCACAGGCCATATACCAGCAGGGCATAAAGCTCGTCGCCGCAGGACACGACCCGATGAAGCTCAAGCGCGGTATCGACAAGGCCACCGACCGGGTCGTCCAGGAGCTCAAGAAGATGAGCAAGCAGGTCAAGGGCAGGACCGAGATCGCGCAGGTAGCCACCGTCTCTGCCAACGGCGACGAGACCATCGGCAACATAATAGCCGACGCCATGGAGAAGGTCGGCAAGGACGGCGTGATCACGGTCGAAGAGGGCAGGAGCCTCGAGACGACGATGGAAGTGGTCGAGGGCATGCAGTTCGACCGCGGTTATCTAAGCCCCTATTTCATCACTGAGGCCGAGAAGATGGAGGTCGAACTGGACGAGCCCTACATACTGCTTCATGACAAGAAGATATCGAGCATGAAGGACCTGCTTCCACTGCTCGAGGACGTGGCCAAGACCCAGAAGCCCATCCTGGTCATAGCCGAGGACGTAGAAGGCGAGGCCCTGGCCACGCTTGTGGTCAACAAGATACGCGGTACGCTCAAGTGTGCGGCCGTCAAGGCGCCCGGCTTCGGCGACAGGCGCAAGGCCATGCTCGAAGACATAGCCATCCTCACCGGAGGCCGCGTCATCTCCGAAGAGGCCGGCATGAAGCTCGAGGCCGCCAAGCTCTCCGATCTCGGCAGGGCCAAGAAGGTGGTGATAGACAAGGAGAACACCACCATCGTGGGAGGAGCCGGCAAGAAGTCGGACATCCAGGCCCGCATCAAGCAGATAAAGGCCCAGATCGAGGAATCGACGGGTGAATACGAC
>CAZXEJ010000042.1:0-20495 GCA_964639895.1 uncultured Spirochaetia bacterium
CAAGTCAAGAACCCGCCGCGAGCACATCCGCCCCCCCTGCGTCGGGCGGCTTGATAGCAGACGGATGGGGTGTAGAATAGATATCATGAGGCGGGCCGCAACCGTTTCCCTGCTTACAGCCATCGTCATCCTCTCCATCGGCCAGGCGGTCTTCGCAGCCCCTCCCTCCGAGGAAAAAGAGGGGCCACCGGACATCGGCACCCTGCAGCGAGAGTACACCCGCCTCAAGCAAGATCTGCCGCCCGGCTTCCCCGGCGGCGAGATAGCGAAACTGGGCGTGTGGATAGATTCCTACCTCAGAGCCCCCCACGCCTACCCAACATCGAGGCTCCACAAGATAGCGGCCCAGCTGGAATACGTAAAGGCGCTCAAGCACAAGCTGGAAACCGAGCAGGAAATGGAACGCCTCAAGAAGCGGATAGAGCGTACCAAGCGAACGATAGAGGAGATCGAAGCCACGCTGACCGACATTGAAAGGGAGATACGCTCGGCCGAGGGCGCAGACGAAGATGAATCCGCTTAGGACCGCAGCACTGTTGGTGTTGATCCTCGCGGCCGCGGCGAGCCCCGGGGCGGCGGCCTCGCGCCAAAGCAGGATCACGCTTGCTCACGATCTCATACAGCAGGCACGAGCGAAAGCCACGACGCCACGGGCACGGGCACTGGTCGATGAAGCCCAGGCACTCTACGACGAGGCGCTCCGCCAGTTCGAGCTCGGTCGCGGCATGAGCGGCTTCGACCTTCTCGATACGGCCTCCATCACTGCAAGGCGTGCCATCGCGGAGGCGGAAGCCGAACGGAACGAGGACGCCATTGCCTCTCTCAGGAAACGGCTCCGGGCGCTAAACGCGAAGCTCGACGAGAAGAAGCACAGGCTGTCGCTGGCCGTGGACCGGCTGGAGAGGATCAAAGAGCAGAAGACGCTCGCCCTGGAGCTGCTAGGCACGAAGGCCCAGAACGCCATCGACGAGGCGGACGAAGCAATACGCGGGGCCATGGAGATGGAGGCGGCCACCTACGCCCCTCACCTCATGGCGGAGGCGCGGGATGCACTGCGGCGGGCCGAGCAGGAGCTCGCACGAGGAGACTTCGAGGCCGCGGCACGCACCGCCCGCACGGCCGCATCCTCGGCGCACGCGGCAGTGGAGAAGGCATCGGAAATGAAGCGGTTCCAGGCGAAGGTGCTGCCTCGCTTCGCATCCATCTACAACGTCAAGGCCGAGCCGCACACGCTAGGGGCGGTGGTGAAGCTCTACGGCGTCTTCTCCCCAGTAAGCGGCAGGATATCACCCGACGCCCGCCCATCGCTCGACGCCGTCCTCGGCGTACTGGCCCGCGAGCAGACCATGCGGCTCGCACTCCACGTCCACCCTTCGGCCGCCGAGGAAGGGGGCCGAACCTCACGCTCGGCGGAGGAGCTGCTTTCATACTTCGGCTCACGGGGAGTGACGGCCGGGAGGTTTCTCGAGGTCACGACCACAACCGGTACCCACACCGCTTCGGCCACCGTCGGATCCACCACACCCGACGTCGAGATCGTATTGATCGCCCCCGGGGCGACACCCGAAAGCGGTACCGGCGAAGAAAACCAGACCGGAGGCGGGTCGGCCGGCACCCCATCGGCACAAGGCGGAGACGCCGCCCCGACCCCGAGAGCCGCCGCCACACCGTGACCCTCCGGCAAGGGGACCACGTAGCTCCACATGACCTCACCGCCGACACCAGCTACAAGCACAGACGCACTCGGCCCGCCAGCCCCAGCCACCGGACAGCCAACGCCGGCCCACCACTCGGACCCGGCGCGCCTCCCCGACCTCGTAGACATGGACGGGCACCTCAACCATAGTCGACATCCATCTCCAGCGGCCCAACCATCCCCCACGCCAGACCTCCCTCCGGCACCGTCTTCCCACCCTCCCCACAGGCTGGTGTCCACCCCACTGGGGCCGCGCCTCCCGCCGACCTCTCCCACGCCGGGGCCGACACCCCACCACCCCCCAGCTGCCGTATCTCCAGGCTGGGTTGGGGCTCACCGCGCGCGCAGGTGTGCAGCGAAGACGCGGGGCCTGCATATTCCGTCTTGAGGAACGAGGTAGAGAAGACAGGTGGCGTAGGATGGAGAGGCCGTGCCGCACGGCCTCACCAGGCCGGGGCACGCAGCGCTCGTGGGGATGCCCAGGCAAGATGGCGCTCACCCCGGCCCGCCACGCCTGGCAGGCGAAGCACACGATACCAACGGGGCGGCCCCGTCCCTCCCACACACGCGCCGGCGCGGGAGAGAGCATGCCCCCCCAAATCTACGGCCGCATCCCACCGGATCGGAGCAGGAGACCCCCTTATCCTACACGCCGGCGCCCGCCACGGGCCCGCACACGGCGCTTCGCCGTCCAGTCGGGGGTCACTCCCAACGTTGGGCAGGACGGGCAAGCCGAAGCCGCAACCGGCGATGGCATGGGGAATGGAGCGCACGATGGGTTCGGCCGCCTCCGTGGCGGCGGTGGGGAGAGACGACCAGCCGGGAGGTGCCTACTCTTCGGGCGGTGGTGAGAAATCGGTGAAGATCTCGACCTCTTTCGAGAACACCAGCAGCGGATCCACGTCGAAGGTCATCGTGAACAGGATGCGCTCGTCGGGCAGTATCTCACCCTCGACGATCGAGCCCGTAAGCTGTGTCGAAGAGGCCCCGATGGTCCTTCCGTCCTTGTCCTTGAGCACGATCACGACTACGGCCGAGCGGACCGGCTCGGTGCCCACGTTTACGACGGCGCCGTTGAACTCGAGTTGTCCTTCGCTGTTCAGCCCCTCGAGTATGGGGCCGTCCAGCTGTACGACGTCGTCGTCGCCGGGATTGGCGCATCCTATAAGGAGCGCGAGTATCGAGAAAGCCACCAACCTGTAGATCATTTTCTGTTGCGGTTCTCGAACATCTCAAGAAGCGACACCACTTTGTCGGCGCCTACACGCGAGCGGTCGTCCCGTTTGACTTCCCTCTCGTGATCCTCGATGATGTCCCCTAGTACGCGGTGGAATATCTTGAGTGCTCCTATGGAGTGTTCCCTCAGGTATCCTCGTTCCAGAGCCTCCTCACGGCGCCGGCGGAGCAGGAGATAGAGGATGAAGGCCTGATTGTTGAGCACGAGCAGAACGGCGGCGTACAGCAGGAAGTTCTCACTCAACACCCTGTCTCTCAGCCGTGTGAGATCGGAATCGATCTTGACGAAGCCGTACGGGGCGTCCTCCCCGCGGATGGAGAAGGGGACCGATACCGAGATGACTCCGCCTCCCTTGGTCACGACCGCCCCCCTGCGGTCGACGAGACCGCCCTCGAACTGGTCGAACAGCCCGCTTCTCTCGACGTCCTTTCTCAGCACGACGCTGAAGAACTTGGGTGCTATATCGAACGTATCGAACAACTTCTTACGGCCGAGCCTCTCGTCCAGGAATGCGAAGAACTGCTCGCTCGTGGCGTCCTCCTTGTGGGTGGAGAAGAAGATCCCCGCCTGCTCCCCTATGGTGGCGGCTATGGACTTCGTCTTCGATACCACCCCGTTCTGGGCCTTGTTGTATTGGAAGACGAAGAGCAGCGCGATGAAGCCCAGTATGAGGAGCTCGACGGCCAGAGCCCTTGCTATCAATCCCGCCTTCCCGCTCAGGCGCATTTCATGAACTCTTCGAGTATCTTCTGTACTCCCTTGTCCTCGGCCCTTCGGAGCAACATATAGATCATGCCCCCGAAGTCCCGCTTCGTATCCTTATCGAGCGAACGATACAGCTTGACAAGAGCCCTCTCGGAATCGGACAGGACCTCGAGGTTGTCGCCGTCGATCCCCTCGCGTTCCATGAATTTACGCAGCCGCTCCATCTTCGAGATGTTCCATATCTCCTCCACCGGCACGTCGAGGACGGCGGCAAGCTTGCGACACCTCTCCCACGAGGGTGCGTCGACCTTGGACGTCTCCAGCTGGTGGATGAAAACACTGGAGACCCCGAGCACGCGCGCAAGCTCCTCCTGCGTTATGGACTTCTCCTTCCGTTTGCTCTTGAGGTAGTCGCCAAACCTCATCTTAGACCTCCGGTAGAGCTGATATAGAAGCCCGACCCACAACCCTCTCGAGCCCGCACGGTCAGCTTAAATTTTACACCATAGCCTCGTGAACAATCAAGCGGGAAAAGGTTGCGTTCGGCGGCGGCGGAGTGTGTGCTGGATGTGCCCGGAGACGGAATCGAACCGCCGACACGAGGATTTTCAGTCCTCTGCTCTACCAACTGAGCTATCCGGGCATCCCCAGCGTAGAAGAGAGACAGTAGGGATATAGTTTAACCAGACGGAAAGGGTGTTAGCAAGAGCCCCCTTGCAGCCATCGGGACCAAGAAGCCGGGGACGCACAGAGGGGATCGAGGGGCAGATGGAAGCAAGGCGGCCGCGGCCGCCTTGCCCGCCCCTAAGGAGGTAAGACGAGAGGCGTGTTTAGCAGCAGAAGCGGCCCCCCCTCTCCGAGGGGGGCCGGCTCGGTCAGGTCGCAAACCAATAGAGAAGCTGCACGGTTAGGGTATCCTGCGTATCGGTGAGCGAGCCGTCGTCCTTTTCGAAGACGTCCTCGTCGGACTGGTCGTGGCGGTACTCCAAGCGGAGCTCCAGGTTGTCCAGGCCTGGACGGTCCGCGAAGGGTTTGACCGAGACGGTCGGCGTCACCTCCCACATCGTCTGGTCGGTGCCGGTCCTGAAACCGTCGGAGTCGTCGAACACCTCGGCCCTCAGAGCCAACGAGAGGCGGGGAGAGACGTCGTAGATCAGGTATCCCGCCAACCCCCACCAGAAGGCGTTCTCCTCCACACCGGGGGCGACGTTCACGTCCTGCTCCCAGCCGAAGTCGAGGTCGAAGCCGACCGAGAAGGGGGGCGCCACCTCGACCGTGCCCACGAACGTTATGAGCTCCCTCCAATCGCCGTCCACACCGTCGGCCTCGGGGCCGAAATAGCCGGTCAGGTAAAACGAGGCCCTGTCAAGCTCAACGGCCACCTGGGTCTCGATGGTCTTGCCGTCGTTGTTGTCGTCGACGACGTCCCAGCCGTTGTTGAGCCCCAGAGTGAGAGTCACCGCACCGACCGGGTACGAGACCCTTACGCCGGTGTGCGTGAAGGGTATGGCGAGCCCGAAGAGCAACGAGCGCGAGGCGTTGGGATTGTCCTTGGCTTCTATCACCTCGTAGCCGGCCAGGGTGACGAACTTGCCCGCCGTGATGCTCAGTCCGTTGCCCCAGGGCAGCAACAGGCTTATGTATGCCTCCTCGAGGTCGAACGAATCGTCGCTCACCCCGAGGCCGGCCGCGTGTATGCGGTCGGCGTCCTCGCCGAAATCGAGCTTCACGCCGAAGCCGACGTAACCACCCGGCCCCTCATCAAGCGTCGGGTCCTTGTGCAGGGAGAGTTGGAACAGATGTATCTCGAACTCGTTGTGGTCGGGGTCGAGCGACCGGAACTGGTTCTGCCCGCTCTTGGGGTTGTTGAAGTTGTACTCGTAGGCCGTATCAACATAGGCCCCCACGCTCACGCTTCTCAGAAACTTGACGAAGCCGTCTTCTTCGGCCCTACTCGCTACAGCGGGCAATGCCACCAACAGAGCGGTCGAGGCCAACGCGGCCATTAACATGCGCATGACAACACCTCCTCCTTCATTTCGATTACACTCGCATCCGGGGATACGGCGGGCCGAGCTCCAGGCGTCCCGGGCGGACACCCAGCAGGCCACGGCGGGCGCTCGCGCCGGCCGGCGTTCCCCTACGGCCGCCATACCCGGCAACAGCCGTGCCATCCACGGCCTGGGCGGGTTCACAATACGCAACCCCCTCAAATGACACGATTCTCTACGGAAGGAGCGATCGATCCCACAAAGTGTGGACGCACCGCTCAGGCCCAACCTTTGGGCACACAGGTCAGTAATTAAGCACGGCTCGACGACCCGTCCGGCCTCGGTGCGGGCTTGGGACGCGCAGGCACGCAAGGGCCGGCCTCTCCAAGCGAGGAGCGCCGTCACGCCACCACGCGCCGCCGAGAAGGACAAGAGGCGTTGCGACAACACCCTTCGCACAGGGCAGAGGCGACACCGCCCGCAAACCTGCCGGGGTCGAACGCCCTGCGGTCCCAGGTTTATTTATCCCTCTTATTTGGGGTACCTACACGGCAGCCGGGCCGGCCCGGGAATGGAACCCGCCGTGGCCGCAACGTGCAGCACACACCGACCCCGCCCATCCCCCCGCAGACGGCGGCTCGGCGGTTGCGCCGCCCCAGGGTCACGGCCGTCGCGCCGTGGCCCGGAAGGGCTGATGACCGCCCGCCCCACCCCCCCCCGGGCACCTGAGACGCTCGGGCCGGAGGACGCTCCAGGAAGGGCTGTTGACCGATAGCGTACGGGGGCGGAAGGTGCGGCAGGCACCGGCAAGACGCGGCAAGATGGAAGGTGCTCCAACGAGCGGGCAAAGAGGGCCGTAATCGCATCGCAGCCCGCGCGCCCCGCCTACTCCACCTCGAGCGCCTTGCCCCTCGTCTCCGGAAGCGTGAGAATGGTCAGCGCTCCCAGTACGGCGAAGAACGAAGCCGTCATCAGCGACAGACCGTATCCCACGCGGTGTCCGTCGAGTGTCATGCCGGCCACGGTGGCGAACAGGGCCGGGGCGATGGCCGAGGCCCCGCGTCCGACGTTGTAGGCGAAGCCCTGGGCGGTGCCTCTGGCGCTGGTGGGGAATATCTCGGACATTATGGCCCCGAACCCGGCGTAGAAACCGGTACCGAAGAACCCGAGCAGCGGACACAGGACGAAGAGGACCATCTCGACGGGCACGCCAGCCAACATCTGATGGATCTTGTCCACCGAGCCGAACAACGGCACCAGGACGGCTGTGATCAGCAGATACCCCACGAAGACGGGCCTGCGCCCGAAGCGGTCACTGATCATCCCGAACGTCACCGTCCCCAGGAAGGCGCCTATGTTGATTATGATGGTCCACGAGTACCCGCGCACGAGGCCGAGGCCGGCTCCGCCTCGCTCTATGGGACTCGCAAGGTAGGTGGGTATCCAGGTGTTGAGGCCCCAGTAGGCTATCATGCAGAAGCTGGTCAGGAGGGTGGCCGTAATCGTATAGCGGAGCAGATCGGGGTGGAATATCTGCTTCAGAGTGAACGAGTGGGCCCTGTCGCTGAGCTTCTTTTCCTTTCTGAGCCGGGCGGTGGTGCGCCACACCTCCGGCTCCTCGCAGTGCCTTCTCACGTAGAATATGAGGAAGGCCGGCAGGATACCTATCAGGAACAGCGTCCGCCAGCTATGGAAGTGAATCTCTCCCAGAGCGGGAAGAGTGAATTTGAACTCCGCATGGGGCAGTACGACGATCGAGATGATGGCCGCCAAGATGTAACCCACGCCCCATCCGCTCTGTACCATCCCGATCACCTTGCCCCTGTGTTCCTTCGGCCAGCTCTCGGCCACCAGCACCTCGCCGGACGCCCACTCGCCGCCCATGCCGAGACCGAGGAAGAAACGGCAGACGAGGAAGAACTCCACGTTGGGGGCGAAGGCGCTGAGACCGGTGAACACCGAATACATGAGTATCGACAGCGTCAGGGCGCGTATGCGGCCTATGTAGTCCGAGATGATTCCGAACATCGCCCCGCCGATCGCCGACGAGGCAAGCGTCACACCGAATAACCACGCCGCTTGGGCGTCCGTCAGGTTGAACGTGTCCCGAATGCTGGGGAGCGCATATATATAAAGGAGTAGATCAAACGCATCGAGCGTCCACCCTCCGAACGCCGCCCCGAACGTAAGCCACTGTTTCCGAGAGATCTCCTTGGTCCACGAGAGGAACCCTCCCCCTCCGCCGGCAGAGCTGCTGTTCACGGTTTGGCACCTCCGACATTGGTTAGACGACCCCGCTCGCCCCGTTAAGCCCTATCCTAACAAAATTCCCGACCGGCTGTCAACGAGCTCCCCCACCGCGGGGGGCGCGGCAGGAGGGCTTCAGGGAGACCGGAGAGAGAAAGAATTTCACGCTTCCACAAAGGGTTAGGGCGCACACCGCCACCCGCTTGACTTGGTTCATGTGTAACGTTAGAGTGTTAGTATATGGGGTTTACAGACAGGAAGAATCTCTACGTCGAGACCTACGGGTGCCAGATGAATGAATACGACACGCTGCGCATCCGCAAGGTCCTCGGTATGGAGCTCGTAGACGACCCGAAGAAGGCCGACGTTATATTGATCAACACCTGCGCCATAAGGGAGAAGGCGGACCACAAGGCGCTGAGTAGCGTGGGCCGCTTCAAGCACATAAAGCGCGCGCGGCCAGAGGTCATAATAGGCGTCGGCGGATGCGTGGCACAGCTTTACGGCTCCAAGCTGCTCGAGCAGTACCCCCACCTCGACCTCGTATTCGGCACCCGCAACATTTCCACCCTCCCCCAGCTCATCTCCCGCATCGACAGCGAGCGCGTGGCAGAGACCTCGTTCGACATCGAGGAGCTGTTCGACGTCGAGCCCTACCACGAGGCAGGCAAGGTTACGGCCTACGTTTCCATACAGACCGGCTGCAACAAGCGGTGCACCTACTGCATAGTACCCACCGTCCGCGGCCCCGAGGTCAACCGCCCCGCCGAAAGCGTGGTGGCCGAGGTGCGGAGCCTTGCGGCTCGGGGGGCGCGCGAGATCACGCTCATCGGCCAGACCGTCAACTCGTGGCGTGACGGCCGCTATCGGTTCCCCGACCTTCTAGGCATGGTGGCCGACGTGGACGGCGTCGTGCGGATAAGGTTCACCACATCCTATCCGCGCGACCTAACCCGGAGGCTTATAGACGCCGTAAGGGAGATCGAGAAGGTGTGCCACCACATACACCTCCCGGTCCAGTCGGGCTCGAACTCAGTGCTGCGGCGGATGAAGCGGACCTACACGCGCGAGTGGTTCCTCGACCGCGTAGCCCGCCTCCGTGACGCGGTACCAGACATCGCCATCACCACGGACATCATCGTCGGGTTCCCGGGCGAGACGGAACGCGACTTCGAAGAAACGATGGATCTTATCGAGACCGTGCGTTTCGACGGCACGTTCTCGTTCAAATACTCGCCGCGACCGGGTACGGAAGCAGCCTCCTACGACGATACTGTCGACGACGAGACGGCCTCGAGGCGGCTCACGCGGCTCCAGTCCAGGCAACGGGACATAACGTACGAGAAGAACCGCAGCCGCGTCGGTCTCGTGGAGGAGGTGCTGGTGGAGGGCCCGAGCAAGAACGGTTTGTACATGGTGTGCGGCAGGACTACCCACAACAGGATAGTCAACCTGCCCGGCACGCTGGCACTGAGGGGAGAGGTGGTCAGGGTGAGGATAACCGACGGTTATCCCAACTCCCTGCGGGGCGAAGTGGTGGAATCAAACTAACGGAGGTGCCGGAAGATGTTCCTGGAGATGAAGGTATCTGGCATAGCTCTCGATCCGTTCACGAACACCCCGATCGTGATCCTTAAAGACGAGACGGGGAAGAAGATGCTCCCTATCTGGATAGGGTTCATGGAGGCGAGCTCGATCGCGATCGAGCTGGAGAAGACCCCCAGAGCGAGGCCGCTCACGCACGACCTGGTCAAGAACCTGCTCGAAGCCGCCGGATGTGAGATCACGCGGATCGACGTTACCGATCTGAGGGACAACACCTTTTACGCCGAGATTCACCTCAAGATCGGTGACACCGTAAAGACCATAGACTCCCGCCCCAGCGACGCAATCGCCCTGGCTCTGCGTACGGGCTCGCCCATATACGTGAAGGACGAGGTCATCGAGCGCTCGCGCAAGGTGGACGTGGATCTGGAGAGCGAGGAGCTCAAGCAGCTCCTCGAAGAGATGCCGGAGAGCGACTTCGGCAAGTACAAGATGTAGTCTCCTCCTCCCGTCTCCCACTACGGGACGGCCTTGTCCGCGGGGACGAGGAGCACGTCTTCGTAATCCCCTACCGCTAGATGGGAGACGGCCCACCGAGCCCCCATCGTCGCCGGCCCCGGGAGGGTATCCCGGAACGAACCTCTCACCCCCCACCCCCCGGAGGGCCGATACCTTCAAACGGCCCGACCATACGATAACGCCCCCCACACCGTACAAACCGCTTGATCCCGCATCCCCCCGCCCTACACTTTCGTATCGCCGCAACACCCCCCTGATGGTGCGCCGCACGGGCCGAGGGGAGAAGCTCCACTGCCGCCGGCGATCGGTGCGTCCGTCTCACCCTTACCCCTCCTCCCCCCAGGCGGTCGCCGCAGGAACCCCGGCCCCCTCACCCGATTGGACACCAAAGCCGTGGCCACTACTACCACCCCCCAGCCACACCCGGCCGCCCATGTCCCGGGCCGACCCTACCAACCAGCAGAGCACAGAGACCGCTGTCCTCCCGCCGGGGACGAAGGTGCGACACCACGGCAACCCACACCAGGATGTCCATCGGAGACCGCGTAGCCTCCCCCACACCTGCGACTCCCACCCACACACGATCCGACCATCCAAAACCCATGCGTGAAGGGGTACCGCCTCCACCGCCTTGTCTCCGTAGCCCGCCCCCCGTCAAGGAACAAGCCGCGGACGCCCATCCGCGGCGAGCGAGGGGAGGAGGGAAAGCAATACCGAGTTGAAACCCAACCACCTTCCCACTTCCTACGCGCGGCTCCGGAGAGACGGTCTGCCGATGCGGCCTACCCCCCCTTAGAGCTGCAGGCGCACACGTGGGGAACCACACGAACGGGCCTCCCTCGCCGGAGGAACCGGCCGCCGCCCAGAGCCACAGCCCCACGACTGCACGCGCAGTCGCCCTAGCCGCAACCCGCCACCCCCGTCCCCGACTCGGGTCGGCGTCTGCAACCACAGCCTCTACAGGCGCCCACCCCCCCGTAGGCCCGAGAACGCCACCACCCTCACAGCGCAACTCCCCCGTCCACCGAGCAGAGCGCTTCCCGCCACCTCCGGCCGTGGGAGACACGGGAGAACCGTGGGGCTCAATCGGGGAGGGTCGGCGTGTAGAGGAACGCCACCCGTAAAGCACACACAAGGGGCGAGAAGGGAAAGGCGGGGCAACGGCCTTCAGGCGGCGGGCCCAACGGCCCCGCTCCTCGGCCCGGCCTCCACGGGAGCGGGTCCGCCGTCGGCGGCGCCTTACTCGGTGGCTTCAGCCGAATCGAGCGCGTCGTCGCTCTCCTCGTCGCCTGCCAGGCCGTGCTTCATCAGCCGGTAGCGGAACGAGCGCAGCGTGATTCCCAGCAGGCGCGCGGCCTCGGTCTTGTTTCCCTCGGCCTTGGCCATGGCCTTCTGTATGAGCCTCTTCTCGACGTTCCCGAGTATGCTGTCAAGGTTGACGGTGGTGGTGAGCGATGGGTCGTATTCGACAGGCTCGACGCCGAGCACGTGTGGGGGAAGGGTCTCGCGCCTGATCACGTTCGAGGTCTCGAGCGCAACGCACCGGGCGATTATGTTCTCAAGCTCCCTCACGTTGCCGGGGTAGTCGTAGCTCTCCAGAATCTCCAGCGCACGCGGCGTTATGCCGCGGACGTCCTTGCCCATCTCGCGCGCGTGCTTGTTTATGAAGTGGATGGCAAGCGGCGATATGTCCTCCCTTCTCTCGCGCAGCGGCGGGAGGTTTATCACGATGACGTTCAAGCGGTAGAACAGGTCCTCGCGGAAGCGGTTGTTCGTTATGTCCTCTGCCAGGTTACGGTTGGTTGCGGCTATGATGCGCACGTCCACAGGGATGGACTCCGTAGCCCCGAGCGGGCGTATGCGCTTCTCCTCGATGACACGCAGCAGCTTTACCTGCATGTGGAGCGGCAGGTCGCCTATCTCGTCCAGGAATATGCTGCCGCCGTTTGCCTCTTCGAACAGGCCGCGCTTGTCCCTTACGGCGCCGGTGAACGCCCCCTTCTTGTAGCCGAAGAGCTCGCTCTCCATAAGGTTCTCCGGTATGGCGCCGCAGTTGACCGGGACGAAGGGACGATCCTTACGGTTGCCCGTAAAATGGATGGCGCGTGCCACCAGCTCCTTGCCCGTCCCGCTCTCGCCGGTGATAAGAACGCTCACGTTGAGCTCCGCCACACGCCTTATGAGGTCGAACACCTGCTTTATGGCGGCGCTCCGGCCGATTATGTTTCCGAAGCCGTAGCGTTCTTCGAGTTCCTTCTTCAGCCTGCGGTTCTCTATCTCGAGGTTCTTCTTGTCGAGAGCCTTGGCTATGACGAGCTTTATCTCATCCACCTTGAACGGCTTGGTGATGTAGTCGTAGGCTCCGAGCTTCATCGCCTCGATCGCCGTCTCGTGGGAGGCGAAGGCCGTTATCATGATGACCGGTATCTCAGTCTCCTTCTTCTTGAACTCGCGGAGGAACTCTATCCCGTTCATCTTCGGCATCTGTATGTCGACGATTACGAGATCGAACCTCCTGTCCTCTAGCAACTCAAGGGCCTCGACCCCGTCGGCCGCCGTCTCAACCCCGTAGCCCTGTTTACGGAGCATTATCTCGAGGAACTCCCTTATTCCAGGCTCGTCATCGACCACCAAGATGTTTCCCCTCGACTCCATTCGCTGCACACCTCCCCTCTCTGAAATGGACTCCGCCCCAGGCGACGGCGCGCCGCCGCCGCTCAGCTCACGGCGACACCCTCCTTTCCGCCGGCGACGACGCGGCCCTCGCAGAGCGGCAACTCGATGACGAAAGTGGTCCCTTCCTTTCCGGTGGCGAGAACATCAATTGTGCCATTATAACCACCTATCACCTTTTGCGCAATCGCCAGCCCGAGACCGGTGCCCACGTCCTTGGTGGTGAAGAAGGGCTCGAATATCCTCGGCAACACCTCGCTGTCGATGCCGCACCCCTCGTCGCTCACCTTGATGACGGCCTTCCCGTCGCGCGCGGCCGTCTCGATCACTATACTGCCGCCGTCGGGCATGGCCTGCTTGGCGTTCTGGAGCAGGTTCCATATGACCTGCTTGAACCTGTGCGGATTGGCGACGACGCAGATCTCGCCCTCCTCCAAGGCGAGCTCGATTTCAAGGGCCTTCATTCTGACGGCCGTAAGGAACGAGTCGACCGTCTCGCGTATGAGCTCGTTCACGTCCACGGGGTAGTCGGGGTTGTTGCTCGGAAAGGTCAGTATGAGGAAGTCTTCGAGCAGGTAGTTGAGCTTCTCGACCTCCTTGTTGGCCAGCATCACCAGGCGCTTGTCCTCCTCGCTCACCCACTTGCGGTCGCCTATCATCTCGAGCGCGCCGCTTATGGCCGAGAGCGGGTTGCGTATCTCGTGCGCAAGGCCCGCAGCGAGCTGACCGAGCAAGGCGAGACGCTCGGACTGGTTGAGGCGCTGCTCCAGTTCCTTTATGTCGGTGAGGTCCTGGAACACTATTATGTGGCCCATGACGGTGCCGTCCGTATCCCTCAGGACGGAGGACGACATGCCGAGTATGAGCCGCCTTCCGTCGGGACTCCGGTAGGTTACCTCACCCCGCCTCCACACGGACATGTTCCTCAGATCGACGTCGGGCAGGAGACGCCCTATGTGAGTGCCGAGCAGCTCCCTCTCCTCGGCCATTCCTAGCAGCCGCAGCGCCATGCGGTTGACCGAGATGATCCTGCCCTCCAGGTCCAGCGTGAGCACGCCGCTCGTGATGCTCTGCAGGATGTTCTCGTGAAGGTTGCGAAGGGTCCTAAGGCTCTCGCTCTGTACGCGTAGTTCGCGGTGGGTGGCGCGGCTCAGCTCCGAGAGGTAGCCTCCCAGCATGGCGATGATGATGAACCCCACCAGGGTGAGCATCGTATAGAGTAGCCGCACGTCGAACCACGGACCGGCGGCGCCGCCGGCCACCTCCACGGGGGCTTGCGCGGTGTGGAGCTGATAGGCGATTATACCCAGGTAAAGGAGCCACGTGACGGCGGCCGTCGCATAGCTGACCGTCTTCGAGAACATGACGCTTCCGACCAGTATGAGGATGGCAAAGAGAAATATGTATGGGCTCGACTGTCCACCGGTCTCGGCCACCACGGCCGAGGCCGCCACCATATCGAACACCAGCAGCGCCGCCTTGAGAGGCCGCAGCCATCCGGCGAGGCGGCGCAGCAACAGATGGTAGAAGAACGTGTGGAAGTAGACTATCGTCGTTACGGCCAGCAGAAAAAACGCCTGCTCGCGGGCGCCGTGCCTGAAATAGAGCACCGCCCCGGCACCCAGCAGCAGCGTGGCCACCACCACCCTCAAGGTGAGAAACTTCCTGAGCTGCGCGACGGGATCGGCTACGGTCTCGGTGCCTTGCATGTGAGCCATGGCGAGTGCCCTCAAACGGGCCGGCCGCCGCGGGAGGCAACACTCGGGCTATAGAGGCGTCAACGGAGCGGTGTCGGCTCGGGGCCGGTAGCCCGGCGAGGCGCAGCAGCAGCACCAGGTGTCGTGCCGATACGGGCCGGCTCCATCCATGCACCTCCCCCCCCACACACGGCTGCACGCCCCCCTCTGCTCAACCAGCCATCGTGGAGATGAGCTTGAACATGGGCATGTACATGGCCACCACTATCACGCCCACCGTGCCGCCAAGGACGGCTATCATCGTTGGCTCGAGCGCCGCAAGCAGCGTCGCCACGGCGGTGTCGACCTCGTCCTCGTAGAAGTCGGCGATCTTGTTGAGCATCTCATCGAGCGCCCCGGTCTGCTCGCCGACGGCTATCATCTGTACGACAAGGGGCGGGAAGATGCGCGGGTGGTTGGCAAGCGGCTCGGCGAGCGTCGTACCCTCGGAGACCGCCTTCCTGGCCTCAAGGATGGTCTCTTCCGTAACCATGTTGCCCGAGGCCTTGGCCGTGATTTCAAGGGCCTCGAGAATGGAGACGCCTCCGGCCACCAGCGTCGACAGCGTCCTGCAGAAACGGGCTATAACCGTCTTGAGCGTGAGGTCCCCGACCAATGGGATGCGCAGTATCATGGCATCTATTATCTTCCTTCCGCGATAGGTCCTGCGGTAGGCGAGGCCGAGCAAAATGGCCGTGATTGCGCTTGCGGCCAGTATGTACACGATATTGTTCTTCATGAAGCGGCTCACGCCGAGCACGGCCAGCGTGATGCCCGGCAGGTCGGTCCCCAGGTCCTTGAACAGGTTCTGGAACGTAGGCACGACGTATATCATGATTATCGAGATCACCACGATGGCCACCGTTATTACGACGGCCGGATAGACCATCGAGCCCTTGATGCGGCGCTTAATGCTCTCCATCTTCTCCAAGAAGACGGCCAGCCGCCGCAGTATGGTGTCGAGTACGCCTCCGGCCTCGCCGGCCCTAACGAGGTTGACGTAGAGGGTGTCGAACACCGAGGGGTGCTTGGCCAATGCGTCGGCGAAAGTGGCGCCTCCCTCGACGGTCTCTTTGACGCTGGTCAGGATGCGCTTGAACTTGGGATTCGGCTCCTGGGCGGCCAGGATGTCGAGGGAACGCACCAGCGGCAGGCCGGCGTCGATCATCGTGGAGAGCTGCCGTGTGAAGACGACTAGCTCCTTGATGGTCACCTGTCTCAGGTTGTCGAGTACGCCTCCCAGGTCGAAGAGCTTGCCCTTCTCGCGTATCTTCTCCGGGATGGGCGTTATCCGCATCTGGCGGAGACGCGTGATGACGGCCGTCTTGTTGGGGGCCACGATCTCCCCCTTCTGCAACCGCCCGTTCACCCTTCCTTGCCACACGAAAACCGGCATATCGACTCTCCTTGAAAGTGGTTTTCGCCGCACGTCGGGGCGGCGTCCATCATCAGTACCTCCGCAGGCTCTTGCGCCTTACGGGCTCCTTTATGCCCTCGGAGTCGGCCAGTATGCGCTTTAGCTCCTCGGGCTCCTGGCTCTTGCTGAGCGCGTCCTCGAGCGTTATCTGGTGCCGCAGGTAGAGGTCGGCCAGCGACTGGTTGAGGGTCTGCATACCGTACTTCTCCTGCCCTATCTGCTGCTGCGAGTAGATCTGGTGCACCTTGTCCTCGCGTATGAGGTTCCTTATGGCCGGGTTGAGCACCAGCACCTCGAGCGCAAGCACCCTGCCGCCGCCTATCTTCGGTATCAGCGCCTGGCAGAGTATGCCCTCGAGCACCATCGAGAGCTGGGCGCGGACCTGTGACTGCTCGTGGGGCGGGAAGACGTCTATGAGTCGGTTTATGGTCTGTACGGCCGTGTTCGTGTGCAGGGTGGCGAACGTAAGGTGTCCGGTCTCGGCCAGGATGAGCGCTATCTTTATGGTCTCGAGATCCCTCATCTCCCCTATGAGCACCACGTCCGGGTCCTCGCGCAGCACGCTGCGCAGCGCGTTGTGGAAGCTCTTCGTGTCGGTGCCCACCTCACGCTGGTTTACGATGCAGTTCTTGTGCTCGAACACGTACTCGATGGGATCCTCGATGGTGATGATGTGCTCCTGGCGCTCCTGGTTGATGAGGTCGATGATAGAGGCCAGCGTGGTCGTCTTACCGCTGCCCGTGGGACCGGTCACGAGCACCAAGCCGCGCGGACGGCGGGCGAGCTCGCGCACGACGGGCGGCAGGCCCAGCTCCTCAAGCGAGCGTATCTTGTAGGGGATGAGCCGGAACGCCCCGGCCACGGCCGAGCGCTGCATGTAGATGTTTGCGCGGAACCGCCCTATGCCCTGGAGGCCGAACGAGAAGTCGAGCTCCCAGTTCTCCTCGAAACGGTGGCGCTGCTGGTCGGTGAGGACGCTGTAGCACAGGTCCTTGGTGTCGGCCGCCGTGAGCGGAGGGTGCTTTATGGGCAGAAGCTTGCCATCGAGCCTTATCATCGGGGGCGAGCCCTGCGTGATGTGGAGGTCCGAGCCCCCGTTCTGCACCATCGCCTTGAGCAGCTGTTGAAGCGTAGCCGGCATCGGGTCTTCTCCCGCTCCCTCACTCGTCGGGAGCCGTGTTTCTCACCACTTCCTCGATCGTCGTTATCCCGCGCTTGAGCTTACGCAGTGCGCTTTGTCTCAGCGTGAGCATTCCCTTGCGTTCGGCCTCGCGCTTGAGCTCGAGCGAGGTCGCGCCGCTGAGGATGAACTCCTTGAGCTCGTCCGTGATGGTCATGACCTCGTGGACGGCCATCCTGCCCTTGTAGCCCGTGTTGTTGCAATAGGAGCACCCCTTGCCCCGGTAGACCTTGTACTCGGACACCTCCTTCGGGGGGACGCCGAGGTCTATGAGGACCTGCGGGTTGACCTCTATCTCCTCCTTGCACTGCGTGCACACGCGCCTTATGAGGCGCTGGGCCACGATGCAGTTCAAGGAGGCCGTCACGAGGAACGGCTCGATACCCATGTTGAGCAGCCTCGTCACCGTCGAGGGGGCGTCGTTCGTGTGCAGGGTGGAGAGGACGAGGTGGCCCGTGAGGGCGGCCTTGATGGCTATCTCGGCCGTCTCGTAGTCGCGTATCTCGCCCACCAGTATGATGTCGGGGTCCTGCCTCAGAAAGGAGCGCAGGGCAGAAGAGAACGTAAGCCCGATGGTCTCGTTTATCTGCAGCTGGTTTATACCGGGCAGGCTGTATTCGACCGGGTCCTCGGCCGTAAGGATGTTGACCTCGGGTTTGTTGAGATCCATGAGGCTCGAATAGAGGGTCGTCGTCTTACCGCTTCCGGTGGGGCCGGTGATGAGTACCATGCCGTAGGGCATGTAGATGGCCCGCTTGAACTCCTCGAGCTGCGCCTCTTCGAAGCCCAGCTTGGTAAGGTCGAGCTGCAGGGCCTCCTTGTCGAGCAGCCTCATCACGATCTTCTCGCCCCAGATGGTGGGGCAGACCGAGACCCTGTACTCCATGGTGCGGTTCTTGCCGAACCTGACCTTGATGCGGCCGTCCTGGGGCAGCCTGCGCTCGGCTATATCCAGGTTGGCCATTATCTTCACCCTCGAGGCCACGGCGTTCTTGAGCTGGAGCGGAGGGCTGAACATGTCGTACAGGACGCCGTCGATGCGGTAGCGCACCCGGTATTCCTTCTCGTAGGGCTCGATGTGTATGTCGCTCGCCCCCTTCTTCATCGAATCGTAGAGAATGTGGTTGACGAGCTTTACGACGGGGGCCTCCTCGGAGGCCTTGGCCAGATCGGTCTCCTCTATGTCCTCCGACGAGTCCTGGCCAAGCTCGACCACATAGTCCTCGAGGTCGTGGAGCATCTGATCGACGCTCGAAGGCTCATCGCCGTCCTCGTGGCGCTGTATCTCCCACTCCTCGTCCGTACCGTAGTAGCGCTCTATGGCCTTCTTGATCGCCTTCTCCGAGGCGACGACCACCTCGATGTTGCTCCCCGTGGCGAACTTGAGGTCGTCGACGGCGAAGATGTTCGACGGGTCGGACATCGCCAGCACCAAGGTGTTGTCCGTCTTGCTGATGGGGATGAGGTTGTACTTGACGGCCGTCTCGCGTGGTACGGTCTTTATCACGTCGGGAGGAATCTCGAACTGGTCGAGGTTTATGGCCGGCACGCCGTACTGCTTGCTCAGGAACTCTACCAGCTGGTACTCGTCTATGTAGCCAAGGTTGAGTAGCGTCTCCCCCAAGCGCTGCCCAGTACGGCGCTGCTCCTCGATCGCCGTCTTGAGTTGATCGAGCGTTATGACGTCCTCTTTTATCAGTATGTCCCCAAGCCTGCTGCTCAACTTACCGTCCCCCTCCTACTGCTCCTCATACCCTAAGATTAAATCACAAAGAATTACAGATGTAAATACATTTTTTTTAAAGTTGTTTCTTAGGTTTGTAGGGCGACCCCACTCCCCTTCTCCGTCCACACGATGCATCCGTCGCCGCCGACCGTGACATCGATGTGAGACGGATTTCAAACTTCGTCGCAACTCCCCTGTATGACAACAAAATCTCGTCTCTCGGGGGAACGTAACGAAGCCCTGCCCACGAACGCGCAAAGCACTCCAGCAGAGTGCCTCCCTTCCCCCTGTGGTGAAGTCACTAAAATTTACATCCTTTTATTTTTTGAGTCAATAAAGGGAACTTACAGCCGGCCGGAGGGAATTCCACGCCCCTGCCCCGTGGTCGGAAGCTCAGGTAAGATGTCTCTTATGGAGATGCCATCTAAACCGGCGATAACAGTCGTGGGCGGCGGACTGGCGGGCTGCGAGGCGGCCTGGGCTGCGGCGCGTCTGGGGGTGCGCGTGGTGCTCTACGAGATGAGGCCGCACAAGATGACGCCGGCCCACGAGACGGCCGAGCTGGCCGAGCTCGTCTGCAGCAACTCGCTCAAGTCCGCTTCGCTCGACAATGCAAGCGGCATCCTCAAGGAGGAGATGCGCCGGCTCGGTTCGGTGGTGATCGAGGCCGCGCGGCGCACCAGCGTGCCGGCCGGAAAGGCGCTCGCCGTCGACAGGCGCAAGTTCGCAGCCTACCTCACTCGCACCGTCGAGGAGCACCCGCTCATCGAGATCGTGCGCCGCGAGGTGACGGCCGTCCCCGACTCCTCGTGCCGTCCCGCCGTAGTGGCCACGGGCCCCCTCACCTCGGAACCACTGGCCGAGGACATAATGCACATCACGGGCTCCCGCTACCTCTACTTCTACGACTCCATCTCGCCCATCGTGAGCGCCGACTCGATCGACTTCTCCAAGGTCTTCCGCGCGTCGCGCTACGGCCGGGGCGAGACCGAGGAGGGCGATTACCTCAATTGCCCCCTCACCGAAGAGGAATACCGCCGGTTCGTGGCCGCGCTGCTCGAGGGCGAGCAAGTAAGCCTCAAGGAGTTCGAGAAGGACGCCTACTACTTCGAGGGGTGCCTCCCCATCGAGGTCATGGCCGCCCGCGGCCCTGACACGCTGCGCTACGGACCCATGAAACCGGTGGGGCTCATCGACCCGCGCACGGGCAAGACCCCCTATGCCGCCGTGCAGCTCAGGGCCGAGAACAGGGAGGGCACGATGTACAACCTCGTAGGGTTCCAGACGAAGCTCAAATACGGCGAGCAGCGAAGGATATTCCGCATGATCCCGGGGCTCGAGCGGGCCGAGTTCCTGCGCTACGGAAGCATACACCGGAACACCTACATACACTCGCCCTCGCTGCTTGCACCCACGCTGGAGCTGAAAAGCCGTCCCCGCCTCTACTTCGCGGGCCAGATCGTGGGCGTCGAGGGCTACGTGGAATCGGCCGCGATGGGGATCGTGGCCGGCCTCAACGCGGCGCGCACGGCCCTGGGGATGGATCCCCTCCGGTTCCCGCCCGAAACATCCATCGGGGCCCTCATCGCCTATATTACAGCCGCTGCTTCAAGGGAGTTCCAACCCATGAACATAAACTTCGGCCTCTACCCGCCGCCGCCCCGCAGGATGAAGAAGGACGAGAAAAGGGCCTACATAGCAAAGCGCGCACTAGCCATGATAGAGGAGATCGCGGCCACACTGACGGCCCAGTAGGGATTCCCACCACGCAAGCCGGGTGGAACGCACCTCGGCCCCCACCACCGCCCCACCTTGGGAGACGG
>CAZXEJ010000043.1:0-19555 GCA_964639895.1 uncultured Spirochaetia bacterium
GTCTGGGCGGAGCGGCACCAAATGAACATAGGGGAACGAAAAAGGTCACGGCGGGACGCTGTCGCCGGACGAAGCCGGACGACCTCAGGACGCCGATGGGGCAACGAAGCGCGAAGGCGCGTCGACGCCCAGCAGCCTACGGCGGCAGAAGGTGTCGGTGCGACTCAAGGAGGGGCGGCCCCAACCGCCGCAGGCACTCGGGGTTGCCGGCAGGGGGTCGGCATCCTCTGTAAGAAGTCACTGCAACACCTCTGCGTCGGCCACCGTTATAACCACCACCTCCGGCGAGGTGTTGAGGAACCCTATTCTCACGTTTCGGAACGTACGCTCGACCTTGGGGGGAAGCACGTCCGGTATCACGACCTTCGTCGAAGCAAGCGGCCTGTTGGTGTCGCGCGAATAGATGTCCACATTGAGCTCGACCTTCCTGTAGGCAATCGTACTCAGGTTCTCGAGCGTTATCTCCTTTATGTACCCGATGGCGTAGGGCGGGGTGTTGGCTATGGAGAAGCTCTTGACCACTATGTCCTGATCCGGTATCGGCTCTTCTTCGGTCTCGTAACGCTTTATCTCCACATACTCGACCCCGGCCTCCCCGCCGCGGCCAGCAACCCGCAAGGAGGAGCGAGGAGCAGGGGCGGGGGTATCGACGGCCCGTGGCGGGCCGGCCTCGACCGGCGGCGGCTCGGAGGCGGGCAACTCGGCCGCTTGGTCACCGGACAGGGTGGTCTCCGATGGTGCCGCGGGCGCGTGAGCGGACTCCGGCGGGTGATGAAGCCGCGGCCGGGGGGACGAGGCGGGAGACGGCGTCGCGGCGCTTGCCGGAGGCTCGGTGCGGTAGCGCTTTGCAAGGAGCCTCATCCGCCTGCGCTCAGTCTTCGATGCGGCCTCACCTCCGATCTCCCCGCCTTCCACCCCGGAGACCGGAACACGCTCGACCACCTCCCTTACCACCCGCTTCTTCACGGGGGCCCTCTTGGCGTCGAGCACGGTCACGATCTCGCGTTGGGCGTCCGGGTGGCGGAAGCCTACGTTAACGTTGCGGAACGTCTTGGTCGAGTGCTTGGGCAGCACGCCGTGCAGCACGGCCCTTGTGTAGCTCCTCCTGATGTTGCTGCCCAGGTATTCCACCTGGATCTCGACGTCCTTCAGGTCCACACCGCTTCGGTTCTCGAGCGTCACCTCGCTCAGTATTCCCTCGGTGCCGTAGCGTCCACCGGCCCACTTCCATCCCTTTACCAGCACCATGCTGGCCGGCGTCGTTACGGAACCGGGGCCGGCCTCCACGTTGTCGGCGCCCACGACACGTAGAGAGGAACGCTCGAGCGCGGCGTGCATTATACCGAACGAGACGTTGCGGAACGTCTTGGTCTCGCCCGGCATGAGGACGTCGCCTATGGTGGCCCTCAACGACCCCAGCGGCACTCCGTCCGCGCTGAAGAGCTCGGCCTCGATACGGATGTTCTTGTAGGCGAGCCCCCCCTTATTCTCCAGGGTGATCTGCCTCAGGATGGCCGGAAGGCCCCGGCCGCCCGCCCCCCACTCGTAGGACACTATGTGGATGGCGCGTCGGGGACGCTCCTCCTTGCGCTTGATAGCCTTGGCCCCGGCCGCCTCCACAAGGAGCGGTGAGAGGAGCAAGGCGAGTGCCGCGAAGAAGAGGGCTACGGTATGGAGAGCGGCGCGAATCATAACGTCGGTAAAATCCTCCGCAACGAGGGGAAAGCGCCGGGTGACGGCTCGACGGCCGAACCAAGGTGCTCTCACGGCGGTTCCGACCCCCCTCGGCTCACTGTGTAGTTGGGCCGAAAGCACCTCTGGCCGCGACAACCTACTATTTTAACACCTCTTGAGAAAAGGTCGAATCACCCCCCTCCCATGGAGGGCAGCCCGCCCGCACCCAATGAGGCGGCCGCACTCCAGGGGGGAATGTTGCGGCGAAGGGAGCAGGGGTGGTAGAATGAAGGGGGTGAGGCGTACTCTGCCCGAGGGGGCGGGTGCCGCTCGACGGCCGGAGGGAGGCGCCGCAGCCTCGCAGAGTGCTCACCCCGGAGGGAGAAAACCGTGTTCGGACGCTACAGGAAGCGGCTCGATACCCAATCGCGTAACGTCTTCGGCGTAGGAGCCAAGGGGGTGCTCTCGGCCTACTCCCTGTTTACGGCACTCTCCATAGTGCTGCCCCTAGCCGCGCTCCTGATCCTCCTCATTGTACGGCTGTTCTGAGCCCACTTGGCCGCGCCTTACGGCCCCATACGTCTCGAGCCATCACACGACCGTCCATGCGCCCACTCCTGCGTGCAAGCGGCAAACACGCATGTAGCTTACAGTGATGAACTGTTTCGCCTCGTACACCTCCCACACACCGGAATCCCAAGCCGTCACCAACAACGGGAACACATACCACCACCTTCATCCAATACGGTGTACCTAAACCTTCTTCTCTCCCCACGCAGGCGGTCCCTCCCCCGTACACCGCGCCGCGAGGGTGCGTTTGATAGGGTCGCCCCGTGCATGGTAGGTTAAGGTATGGGCAGAATCAGGGTCCTTCCCGACGAGGTGGTCTCCAAGATAGCGGCGGGCGAGATAGTGGAGAGGCCGGCCTCGGTCGTAAAGGAGTTAGTCGAGAACTCGCTTGACGCCGCAAGCACCTCGGTCGTGGTCGAGGTGGTCTCGGGGGGGAAGAGGCTCATACGAGTGGCCGACGACGGCGAGGGGATGAGCCGCGACGAGGCCCTGCTCAGCCTCGAGCGCCACGCGACGAGCAAGCTGCGTACGGCCGCCGATCTAGAATCGATCGCCACGTTCGGCTTCAGGGGGGAGGCGCTGCCCAGCATCGCATCCGTATCGAGGTTCCACCTTACGACCAAGAGAAGGGGGGAGCTGGTGGGAACCAAGATAACGGTGCTGGGCGGCAGGCTGAAGGGCGTTGCCGAGACGGGCTGCGCCGAGGGGACGGTCGTCGAGGTGAGGGACCTCTTCTACAACGTACCCGCGCGCAGGGGCTCGCTCAGGAGCACGGCAACGGAGCTCCACCACGTCGTAGACACCGTGCGCCGCGAGGCGCTCCTTCGCGAGGGCGTGGGGTTCGAGCTCCGCTCGGAGGGAAGGACGCTCCTCAGGCTGACCCCGCACATGGGGCTCGCCGACAGGGTCGAGGCCGTCTGGGAGGGCGAGGAGCTGTTCGAGGTCGAGGGCGGCGACGGCGAGATACGTGTGGCGGGCCGTCTCTCGGGGCCGCTCTCGAGCAGGCGGAGCTCGGCCGGCCTCTACCTCTACGTAAACGGCAGGGCCGTACGGGACCGCCTGCTCGCCCGCACCGTCCTGTCCGCCTACGGACGCATGCTGGAACCGGGCCGCTTCCCGCAGGGGGTGCTCCACGTGACCCTTCCCGCGCACGAGGTGGACGTGAACGTACACCCCACGAAGAACGAGGTGAGGTTCCGCAACCCCCACCGGGTGGGCGAGGCCGTAAGGAGGGCCGTGGAGGAGATGCTGAGGAGCGCCCCCTGGATGAAGGGGTTGGGCGGCGGCCCGCGCCCGGCCGGCGCGCCGAAAGGCGCGGCCCCGCTCGAGGCACCCCGACCCCGCGCGACGCCGGTCGGCCCCGCCGAGCGTGCGGCCGCGGCACCCGAGCCGCCCGCGGCGGGGGTCACGTGGCCCCTCCCGGAGAAGCCGCTCCGGGCCGAGGATGAGGCGGAGCTCCGGGAGGCGCCCTCCCCCGGGTTGGCGCCGGGTGCCGCACGAGCCCCTTCCGGCGGGGAGGAGGAGGCGACCGCAGGCGGCGGATTCGGGGCGCTCCGCGTGGTGGGCCAGGTGGGCGGGCTCTACATAGTGTGCGAATCGCCCAGCGGCATGATAGTTATAGACCAACATGCGGCCCACGAGCGCATCAACTACGAGCGCATAAAGCGCGCCTTCTCGGCGGGCGCCCCTCAATCGCAGGAGCTCCTGGTCCCGCTAATACTCGAACTGCCGGAGCACGAGGCGCGCTCGCTGCTCGATTGCGCCGCGGAGCTGGCCGAACTAGGCATCACGATCGAGCAGTTCGGCGTCGGAGCCATCCGCGTCAGGAGCCTCCCGCCCTTCCTTGCGGGGGCCGACGTCGAGCGCATGCTCCGGGACGTGGCCCGCGACCTCGGCCGCGAGGGGGCCGCCGCCCCCGCCCACGAGGTGCTAGAAGAGGCCGTAGCCTCGCGCGCGTGCCGCAGCTCCGTCATGGCCCGCGACCCGCTGGGCCGTGAGGAGATGGAGGCCCTGTTGCGGGAGCTTGACCGGTGCCGCTTCCCCCACAGCTGCCCCCACGGCCGCCCCGTGGCCCGGGAGATCACATACAACGAACTGGAGAAGCTGTTCAAGAGAAGATGAAACTCCGTGAGACAGTGATAGCTCAGTTGCGCGAGAGCGCCGACATAAAGCTCCAGATGGCCAAGGAGCACGGCGACGACATAATCGAGGCCGCCGAGCTGGTGCTCAAGACGCTCAAGGCGGGTGGGAAGGTGCTCATCTTCGGCAACGGCGGAAGCGCAGCCGATTCGCAGCACATAGCGGCCGAGCTGGTAAACCGCCTCAAGAAGACGAGACGGGCGCTCCCGGCCGTGGCCCTTACCACCGACACCTCCATCCTCACCTCCGTGGGCAACGACATAAGCTTCTCCGAGGTCTTCGCCCGGCAGATAGAGGCCCTGGGACAGCCGAAGGACCTGGCCTGGGCCCTCTCGACCAGCGGCCGGTCGCGCAACGTGCTGAAGGCGCTCGAGGCCGCACGCGCCCGCTCGATGTCTACCCTGGGGTTCACGTCGGCCTCGGGGGGTAAGATGCGCGGCCTCGTCGACTGCCTCGTCACCGTGCCCTCGACCTCCACGCCGCGCGTACAGGAAGGCCACATCACGGCGGCGCACATAATTTGCGACATCGTCGAGCAGGCCTTCGCCGAGGACGACAAAAAAAAGAAGAAGAAACGATGAGCGCACCCCTCTACCCTGTCGCTTTGAGGCTGGCCGGAAGGTGCTGCCTGGTGGTGGGAGGAGGGCGCGTGGCGGAGAGGAAGGTGGAAGGGCTGCTCGAGGCCGGAGCCAGGGTGCGGGTCGTAAGTCCCCGCCTCAGCCGGCGGCTCGAGGTCCTGACCGAGGAGGGCCGGATCGAGTGCGCGCGCCGCCCGTTCGAAGACGGCGACGTCATGGGGGCGTTCCTCGTCTTCGCCGCAACGGACGACGCGGCGCTCAATTCCCGCATCGTGCGCCTTGCAAGGCGCGGAGGCTCACTTGCCCACTCGGCCACGGCCCCCTCGGAGGGCGACTTCATAAATCCCGCCGTCGGCCGGAGCGGCCCCGTCACCGTGGCCGTAACGACGGGGGCGGCAAGCCCGGCCCTTGCGGCCGAGATCGCAGGCCGCCTCCTAAGAGAAGTCAGCGAGGAGGACGCCCTTGCGGCACGCCTCACCGAGGCCGTTCGCTCCGAGCTCAAGAGACGCGGGGCCACCGAGGAGGAGAGGAGGCGCGCTGCGCTGGAAGCGTCTTCGCTTGCCACGAGGGCGTTGCTCAGGGAGGGTCGCCTGGACGAGATCGCAACGGCCCTGGCGCGCGTGTGCTCGCTCGATGAGGCCGAGGCGGCCCAACTCCTCAGGCGTGCCGCTGCCCCCGCTAAGGCTTGACCGGACGAGCGGGTGGAGCCATAATCTTATGGGTCATGAGGGTCAGGTGTCCACGGTGCGGCAGGGAGAGCGAGTGGGAGGGCAACCGCTGGCGCCCGTTCTGCTCCGAGAGGTGCAAGCTGCTCGACCTTGGAGCCTGGGCCTCCGGGGAGTACAGGATAGAGGGCGAGAGCGTCTCGAGCGAGCGCGACGAGACCCCCTCGACCGACCGCTCCGATTGAGCCCTCCCTACCCGGGACGGCTCGGTGAGGCCTGAGGCGGACATCGCCGATACGCTCACGCAAGGATGGGGGCGCGCCCCCCGGTAGTCGGAGAAATCTCGATACTCGCCGGGCGGCCCTCTCCACAAGGCCTCAGGAAGGTGCATCCAATGGGAGTAGTTGAGACCAACAGGTTCCATCGGGGACTCAAGATCATAGTGAACGACGAAATATGGGAGGTGCTCGACTACGAGCACTCGAAGATGGCCCGCAGGAGTGCCGTCGTAAGGACGCGACTTCGCAACGTGCTCACCGGCGCGGTCCAGGAGATGACGTTCCCGGCCGGAGAGAGCTTCCGCACGCCCGAGATAGAGGTCAGGACGACACAGTTCCTCTACGCGGACGACGTAGCCTACTACTTCATGGACACGGAGACCTACGAGCAGTACCCGCTCGGGCCCGACGTCGTAGGGGAAGCGAGGAAGTTCCTCAAGGAACAGCAGGAAGTGAAGGTACAGTTCTACGAGGGCAAGCCCATTGGGGTGGAGCTGCCCATCGTGGTCGAACTCGAGGTGACAGAGACCGAGCCCGGGGTGAAGGGCGACACCGTATCGAGCACTACCAAACCGGCCACGCTGGAGACGGGGGCCGTGGTGGCGGTGCCGCTGTTTGTGGACGTGGGCACGGTGATAAGGGTGGACACGAGGACGGGCAAGTACCTGGAGCGGGTAAAGAAGTAGCGCGGACGCACGGCCCAAGACTGAACGTAAACCCACTCGTCCCAGGACCCCCGCCGCGCGAGGAAACCCCTGCGGCGGCCGGAGTGTGCCGAACAAGGCACCGCTCCCCCCTCGCAGCCGGGCCGCAGGTTGAGAACCGTGGAAGCGCTCAGGGCCCTTGAGCAACACCGTATCGTGGCCGTCCTGAGATCATCGTCGGCCGGGGAGGCGCTCGCCCAGGCAACGGCCGCGATCGAAGGCGGCCTGAGGCTCGTAGAGGTGACGCTCACATTCGACGGAGCTCTCAGCGTGATCGAGGAACTCGCCGCGCGCGAGGGCGTCACCGTGGGAGCCGGAACCGTACTCGACGCCCCCGCCGCGCGCCGCGCAGTGGCCGCAGGGGCGCGGTTTGTCGTATCACCCCACACCGACCCCGACATCATAGCCGCAGCAAGAGACGGGAGAGCCGCAACCGTCTCCGGGGCCCTCACCCCGCACGAGATCGTGACGGCCGCCCGCATGGGAGCCGACATGGTCAAGGTGTTCCCGGCCGAGATCGCAGGAGGCCCCGACTACATACGCGCCATCAAGGAACCTCTACCTTGGGTCAAGGTGTTCGCAACGGGAGGCGTCACCCGAGCCAACGCCGCCCGCTACCTGGAGTGCGGCGCTGCGGTGCTCGGGGTGTGCTCGGCGCTGTTCGGCGGCCGGGCGGGCAGGAGCCGTGACGAGGTAGTGGCTGCGGCAAGGCAATTTGCGGCCCTCACCCCCGCAGGGGGCGGCGAAGTGTAGGGGGCGGCGTGGAGGGCCGGGGCACGAGCTTCCGACTTAGGAGCCTGGACGAAACCCCATACCGCCGGGCAACCGCTGCAGGGTGACGCCCGGCCAACCGGTACGGCGGATCCTACGGGGCGCGGGAGCCGGGTCTCACGCCCGCTCGGCCCACGGCGGCGGCGCCGCTTCCCAGGGCACCCCACCATACGACTCGGTCCGGCTCGAGGGCTATGGTCGGCAAGCCGAGCGAGGAAAGGCCCATCCGCCGGTACTGCGGGTACTTCACTTCAAGAGCCGCCAAGGCCGCCTCGTACCGCCCGCCCCCCTCGAGGAGCACGGCCCTCCCC
Organism: uncultured Spirochaetia bacterium; assembly: GCA_964639895.1. Classification (GTDB taxonomy): domain Bacteria; phylum Desulfobacterota_D; class UBA1144; order Nemesobacterales; family JADFKM01; genus CAZXEJ01. The sequence goes on from CAZXEJ010000043.1 coordinate 7,691, forward strand.
TCGACCATCACCCAGCACAGCTCCTCCCAGCGCTCGCTCCATCGGTCGACGAGAAGCGAGCTCCTGGGGTCGGCGGCGAGGTTCCTCACACGTCTCAGCTCCCTCCACCCCACCCGCTTGGGCTTGCGGTCGATGGGCACGAAGAGCTCTCCCCCGACCAGGGCGTAACAGACGGGTACGACGTGCGGTGCGCCGTCGGGGCCGCACGTGGCGAGCCTGCCCACGCGAGCGGCCCTCAGGAACTCGACCACCTCTGTGGGGACACCATCCATCCGTCCCCTCCCACACCCCCGCCTGCAGGCCCCTTTGCGGGGCCGCGCGCCACTTGAATTGTGGGGGCATTGTTTTATAATACACGTTTCCGTACGGGGACCAATGCAACCGGCACACCGCGATGGAGAGGACCAAGATTTTCACCGGCACCGCCAATCCGGCCCTCGCTGAGGCCATCTGCCGCTACATCGACCTTCCGCTGGGGCAGGCATCGGTCAAGAGGTTCAGCGACGGCGAGGTGTTCGTCGAGATAGGCGAGAGCGTGCGCGGCTTCCACACGTTCGTGGTTCAATCGACCTGCCCGCCCGCAAACGAGAACATAATGGAACTCCTCATCATGGTCGATGCGCTCAAGCGCGCCTCGGCGCGCAAGATAACGGCCGTAATCCCTTACTACGGCTACGCCCGGCAGGACCGCAAGGTGTTGCCTCGCTCGCCCATTACGGCCAAGCTGGTGGCCGACATGATATACAAGGCCGGTGTCGGCAGGGTTGTAACCGTGGACCTGCATGCAGGCCAGATACAGGGGTTCTTCGACGTCCCCGTCGACCACATCTTCGCGGCCCCCATATTCATCAACTACCTCAAGAGGACACACGCCGACGGAAACATAACCATCGTATCGCCGGACGCGGGCGGCCTGGAGAGGGCGCGCGCCTTCGCCAAGGCGCTGAACGCGGCCCTGGCCATCACGGACAAGAGACGACCCGAGCCCAACCGGGCAGAGATAACCCACGTCATAGGCGACGTAAAGGGCCGCAACGCCATCATAGTAGACGACATAGTCGATACGGCGGGTACGGCCGTAAAGGCCGCCGAGGCGCTGAGCCGCGAAGGGGCAAAGAGCGTGTCGCTCTGCTGCACGCACGCCGTCCTATCCGGCAACGCCGTGGAAAGGATAGAGGACTCGGTGCTCGAAGAGGTGATCGTGACCGATACCATCCCCTGCGAGGACAAGGCGCGACGCAGCAGCAAGATAAAGATCCTCTCGATCGCGGAGCTGATGGGGGAATCGATCCGGCGCATAGCCTCGGGCGAATCGATAAGTCCACTGTTTACGTAGGCGCCACCCGCCAAGACAAATCAACCCGACAGGCAGGATACAAGCCATGGCAGTAAGCACGCTGGAAGTACAGAGAAGGGAAAGGGTGGGCAAGACGGCGGCAAGAAAGGTGAGAAGAGAGGGCCTCATACCGGCGGTCCTCTACGGCAAGAGCATTGAAGCCGTCCCGCTCGCCGTAGACCCTCACCGGCTCAAAGAGGCCATCGACACGGAGTCCAAGGAGAACACGCTGCTCGAGCTCCACATCAAGGGCGGAGACGGCGACGCAACCCAGTTGGCACTCATCAAGGACGTCCAATACGACCATCTGACGGGTAAGCCGCTCCATATCGACTTCATACAGGTCGACATGAAGGAGAAGCTCGTCGTCACCGTACCCATCGTCCCCGTGGGCAAGGCCAAGGGGATCATAAACGGCGGCATCCTCGAAGAGGTGACCCGCGAGATAGAGGTCGAGTGCCTGCCCGGAGCAATACCGAACGCCATAGAGGTCGACATCACCGACCTCGACATAGGTGATTCCATACACGTCGGTGACCTTGAATTGCCCGAGGGCGTGGTATCGCTCGAAGAGCCGGACCGAACGGTCCTGCTCATCGGAGCCCCGGCGGTAGCGGCCGAGGGGGCCGAGGTGGTCGAGGAAGTCGAGGCGGTCGAGGAGACCGCGGAGGAAAAGGCCGCCACGACGGAGGAGTGAGGGTCGGAGCCCGATTATCGAGACGGGCGGCAACAGCCGTCCGAGCGGCGCGCAACGGATCGGCCCATGTACCTTGTAGTAGGACTCGGAAACCCCGGTCGCCGCTATGCGACGTCGAGGCACAACATCGGGTTCATGGTGGTGGACGAGCTGGCGCGTCGGCTCGGCGCCACGCCGTGGAAGGAAGGGTTCCTATCGCTTGCGGCCGAGGCCCGGGTGGACGGCCGGAAGCTGCTCTTGCTCAAGCCCCAGACCTACATGAACCGTAGCGGCGAGGCCGTGGTGCGTGCGGCGTCGTACTTCAAACTCGGTCCCGAATCCGTTATAGTAGTTCACGACGACATCGATCTCCCCCTTGGAAAGATCAAGGTCAAGGCCGGGGGAGGCAGCGCCGGCCACAAGGGCGTCGAGTCCATAGCGTCGTGCCTCGGCACCGACGGATTCATAAGGATACGGGCGGGCATCGGAAGGCCCGTTGAGGGGAGGGACGTCGTCGACCACGTATTGTCACGCTTCGACAAGGAGGAAGAACCGGTGGCCGAGCGGCTGGTGGATCTGGCCGCCGATGCCGTCGAGGCCGTCCTGCGACGCGGGCTTGCCGAGGCGGCCAACGCCTACAGCGGAAGGAGCGTCGGAGCCACGCACTGAATCGCTGACACACAACACCAAGGAGGAACCTCAAATGAGCGAGATTCTGGCGGCTTACCTGGGTCCCATTCTCGGGCTGGTGGGTCTCGGCTACGCGTACTTCATATATCGCGACATCAAGTCCCTGCCAGTCGGGACCGACCGGATGAAGGAGATCTCGGACTACATCCACGAAGGAGCGATGGTGTTCCTGAAGAGAGAGTACCGTGTCATCCTCGTCTTCGTGGCCGTCGTCTTCATACTGCTCTCCGTCTTCATAAGCGTTGAAACCGGGTTTGCATACGTTGCCGGAGCGCTGTGCTCGATGGCGGCCGGTTTCTTCGGCATGAACGCGGCCACCAAGGCCAACGTAAGGACCGCCAACGCCGCAAACACCCAGGGCCAGGGCGAGGCGCTGGCCGTGGCGTTCAAGGGGGGAAGCGTGATGGGCCTCTCCATCGCGAGCCTGGGCCTGCTGGGCCTCTCGGTGGTGTTCCTCATAGGGATCGGCATCTACGGCCGCATGGCCGAAGGCCCTGAGCTTGCGGCCCACGCCACCCTCTTTGCGGGAGTCATAAGCGGCTTCGCCATGGGGGCGAGTTCCGTGGCCCTGTTCGCCAGGGTGGGAGGCGGCATCTTCACCAAGGCAGCCGACGTGGGGGCCGACCTGGTGGGCAAGGTGGAGGCCGGCATACCCGAGGACGACCCGCGCAATCCCGCCACCATAGCCGACAACGTGGGCGACAACGTGGGCGACGTGGCCGGCATGGGCGCCGACCTGTTCGAATCTTATGTGGGCTCGGTGGTGGCCACCATCGTAATTGCGGCCACCATGCCCGAGCACAAGGTTCCTCTGATGGCGCTGCCGCTGGTGCTGATAATGCTCGGTACGGTGGCCTCGATCGTGGGCACCAAGTGCGTAGAATGGTTCAAGAACCTCGAGCCCCAGCTGGTGCTGCGCCGTGCCACGCTCTATACGGGCGCCATCTACATAGCCGCCTCGCTGCTGTTCATCCTCCTGCTGGCCCTGGCTGACAACATCCCCGGCAAGATGGCGATCGGCATCTGGCTTGCCTCGTTGCTCGGTCTGGCGGCCGGCATAGCCATCGGCAGGCTCACCGAGTACTACACATCCGGCAGTCCGGTACGCGCCATAGCCGAGGCGTCTCAGACCGGCGTTGCCACAAACATAATCACCGGTCTCGCGACCGGGATGATGAGCACCATACTTCCGGTGCTGGTCATAGCCCTCGCCATAGGCGTCTCGTTCTGGGTGGCGGGCCTATACGGCATAGGCATCGCCGCCGTCAGCATGCTGGCCACGATCGGCATCACCATGTCCGTCGACGCCTACGGCCCCGTGGCCGACAACGCGGGCGGCATAGCCGAGATGTCCGAACTCGGCCCGGAGGTACGCAAGATAACCGACAAGCTCGATTCGCTGGGCAACACGACGGCCGCCATAGGCAAGGGGTTCGCCATCGGCTCGGCCGCCTTGGCGGCGCTGGCACTGTTTGCGGCCTATGCGAACGCCGTGGGACTCGAGACCATAAACCTCACCAACAGCAAAGTCGTGGCCGGAATGCTCATCGGGGGCTCGATGCCGTTCCTGCTGGGCGCGCTGACGATGGGCTCGGTCGGTAAGACGGCGGCCAAGATGGTCGAGGAGGTAAGGAGGCAGTTCCGCGAGATTGCGGGCATCATGGAGGGCACGGGCAAGCCCGACTACGCCACCTGCGTCAAGATATCGACCGACGCCGCCATCAAGGAGATGATAGTGCCCGGCGTGGCCGCCGTGGCCGCCCCCATAGCGATGGGGCTCCTGCTCGGGCCCGAGGCGCTGGGAGGGTTCCTCGCCGGCGCCGTTGTGACCGGCGTTATGCTGGCCCTGATGATGGCCAACGCGGGCGGCGCGTGGGACAACGCCAAGAAATACATCGAAGAAGGCAATCTGGGCGGCAAGGGATCAGAGGCCCACAAGGCCGCCGTGGTGGGCGATACGGTGGGCGATCCGTTCAAGGACACTTCCGGCCCGTCGATGAACATATTGATCAAGCTGATGTCGATAGTATCGCTCGTCATAGTGCCCCTGCTACTCTGACGGGCAAGCAGACGCCCCGGGGGAGAGGAGGGCCGCGCGGCGCGACGGTCCCCCGCCCCCTTGTCATGGGCGCATATTGATGTAGAATCAATAGGCTCCGACCGGAGGCGTCCGGTGGGCAGGCGATCACGCCTCCCCACCACGCCCCGTTACCCTGCACCCCCGCCGCGCGGGAAGAGATGCAGGGTCGATAAGACCGAAACGGGAGGATACGACCCATATGGCAAGCGCCAGGTACTACGAGTCGCTCTACGCGGTGCGCCCCGACGTGGAGGAGGAACAGCTTACGGCCCTGCGCGAGAGGGTAGAGGCAACCATCCGTAAGCACGAAGGCGAGATCTTAAAACACGACAAGTGGGCGGAACGCGAGCTGGCCTACACGATCGACAACCACCGCAAGGCCACCTACTACATAGTGGTATTCAAGGCCCTGCCGCCGGTGGCGCCCGAGCTGGAGAAGGCGTTCCGGTCAGCTATAGAGACGGTGCTAAGGTTCATCGTGGTACAGAGGGACGAGATAACCGCCCTCAAGACGGCGGGTGTAGATGCGTCCCATCTGCTCACACCGCGGCGCCGCAAGAGGCGCGAGGCCAACCTCATAGTGAAGAAGAAGTACGGCCGCTACCACTTCGACAAGCTCACCCCCGAGGACCTGGACTATAAGAACGTCGACCTGCTGCAGAACTTCATAACGGAAAGGAAGAAGATCGTCCCCCGAAGGACTTCCGGCCTCTCTTCTTACGGGCAGAGGCTTCTTTCGAACGCCATAAAGAGGGCGCGCGTTATGGCGCTGCTTCCATTCACCGTGCTGCACGACTAGCGCCGCCGGTGTGTGGGGCGAGGCGGCTCAGACGTAGCGCGAAATCACTCAAGGAAGGTCGCTGCGATGAAGATCATTCTTACGGAGAACGTCGAGTCCCTGGGCAGAAGGGGGGAGATAAAGGAGGTGGCCGACGGCTACGCCCGCAACTTCCTGCTGCCCAAGAAACTCGCCATGGAGGCCACGCCGGCCAACTTGAGAGTGTGGGAACAGCGCGCTAGGATCATACGGCAACAGGAGCTCAAGGCCAAGGAGAGCGCCGAGCAGGTGGCATCCAGGCTTGCGGGCATTACGCTCACCATCGAGGCAAAGGCCGGCGAGGAAGGCAAGCTGTTCGGGTCGGTGACCTCGCAACAGATCGCCGACGCCCTAGAGGCCAAGGGGTTCGAGATATCGCGCAAGCACATAGAGCTTGAGAGCCCCATCAAGGTACTGGGGGCACACGACGTAAGGATAAAGCTCCACCCCGAGGTAGCCGTGAACGTAAGAGTGGACGTGGTGGCGGAAGAGAGCGGTCAAAAAAAAGAAGGCGAGGAATCAGGCTCGGAGTAGCCCCGGCAAGCGGACCGCAGAACCACCCCCTCCATCGGTCTTCGGCGTGAATACGGCCCGAGGCTGCCGGAGCCTCTCCCAGGCAGACGGAACTCAAGCGACCGGGGAGATATCCGCCTAGTATCGTGTAAGAAGTTTCCCCCCTCCCAACATTACACCACGCCCCACCCAAACCCTGAGCTTCACCGCACCTAGGCCTGCACTCGCATGCGTCCCCACGCTCCCGGCCGAGAGTCGCCGCACCGTGGGGGGACGGGACGCTACACCTACAATGCATGACCCACGGACCGCGGCGAGACGGCCGTGCGCTGCCCCGAGCACTACACACCCCCGGCGCCGTCACCCGCAGGAGGTGGGGACTTCGCCGCCACACGACACTCACCCCCGTCCCCCTTCACATCCACCGCAGCCCAAGCACACTGTCTTCAGAGAACAACGTAACGCTCTCCTGCGTCGGGGGAGTTGCCGCGGCCACTGAGTGATGACGGTGCGAGGCGCTCTCGCCTTCCGCAGCCGTACCACAACCTCGGCGTGAGAGATGCATCGGGAAAGGGCACGGGCGTGAACCTCGGACAAGGTGGGCTTGAGAAGCGCGCGCGGCGGGTGAAATCGACGCGGTGCAAGAGGGGCGGCCCACCAAGCAGAGAGTGGAGGTCCAAACCCGCGGTGTGTACGTAAGATGCCTCAAAGAGCGGGGCGGGACGGCCTCATACCGCCCTAGAGACATCCATACACGCCAACCACCCCCCGACCCGGCCACGCCCCACACAAACGGCGCAAAGGGGGTGGGAAGTGCGTGCACGGGGCGGAGCGTTACCCCCACAGGGCGCGGCACAGCAAACCACAGGGCGAGCTTCCCTGACACGAGCGCCCTTTCACACAGCGACCCCGCAGATACGGTGCGGCTACCTGCCTTTTCCCAGGCCCATCAGGAACACATCAAGCTTTACCTGCTTGTAGCCAGGCGGCGGAGCGAAGAGCGAAGAGGAAAGCTTCTTCTTCACCACGCTCTTTACCTCTTCCACGTGTACGGTGTTGAACATCCCGTGATCCACTACCTTGAGCGGGAAGCCGTTGCCGTAGATGAGCCTTACGTACTCCTCCTCGCCCACGACCTCCTGGGCGGGGCCGGCTCCGGCGCTTATCTTCTGCAGTTCCTTCATGTAGCGGGCCAGCTTCGATGTATCGAACTCGGAGGTGAACATCTTGTCCGTCGTGATCCACAGCTCCTCGTCCAGCCTGCCGTCGCGGTAGACGGCGTACTTGCGAGTGGCAAAGCCCGACACCTTCTCCTTGACGCCGGTGTCCTTGACGGTGAGCTTCACCGGTTTGGCCTCCTCGTCGGGCGGAGTAATTCCCTGGGACCTCATCATCGCCTTCATCTGCTCCCTCTGTTCCGGGGGCAGATTCTCGAGCTGCTCCTTCATCTGGCGCGCGATGCGCTCCCTGAGGCTCTTGAAAAAGTCCGCGTACTCCTTCGGCGTGGCACGCACGTAGACCTTCCTGGTCGAATCGATCTGCAACATGTTGCCCTTGTCGAGGTCGAACACCGTGACCAGCTTGCCGTCGTTCTCGTCGAACCGGAGTTTGTTGCGCGAGATATATATCCTCGAGCTCTCGATGTCGTTGCTGCCCATCTTGTATCTGACCTGCTCGACCACCAGGCCGGCCTGGGCCGAAGCGGCCGCCGCAACACCTACCACCATGAAGAGAACCAACGACCAGAACTGCCTCGCGGGCGGAACAATATTCATTTCGATCAAAACCTCCCCATGCGTTTACATAAAAGCTAACCTAAAACGGCCTCCATAACCACCCGGAGGCGAAATTCCCCCATCCGCCGGGAAGCGCGCGGCCCACTTGCAACGGCGGGGCATGCCCCCACCCCCCCCGGGCTCCCTACCCAAACGGCCCCCCCACGGCCAGATAGACCATGTTGGAGAGGAAATGGAACAGGACACCCGGCCAGAGCGTACGGTATCTCACGTACATCCATCCCATGACGAGGGAGGGAAAGAAGGTAAGCAGCTCGGCGGACGCCCCTTCCGGGGAACGGCCTCCCCCCAGGACGGCGACTACGAAGTGGCCCGCGGCAAAGAGTGCACTGACACCAACGACGCCGGCCGCATTCATGCCGAGCCGTCCCTGGAGGAAGCCTCGGAAGAAGAACTCCTCGCCGAAGGCCACGACGGCCATCAGAGGGGCGAGCCTCAAGAGAGGCCCGGCGTCGAAGCCGCCGCCCAGCAGCGCGCGGACCACCTCGGGCCTGACGGCGACCGCGACCACGCCCACGTAGAGAGCCAGCACGAGCACCGTTACGGCGGCGCCGGAGGCGAAGGCGCGCCAGTCCCACCTCAAAGCCCCATGGGGCGGACCGACCAGATAGGGTATGAGCAACATGACCATCTCGGCCGCAGGATGGACGTAGCGCGGGGAGTACTTGACGAGCAGCACCACGGCGGCCAGCAGGACGACGTAGGACAAGAGATGCAGATACCGCTCAATCAACCACCTCATACCGGCACCCTAGCACGCAACGGCCCCACGAACCCTCCATGACGGGGACGCGGCCGACTCACGGGGCACTATTAATACATCACCCCACGTCCCACGTCAATGGCCCCTGGGGACGCCCTCCCGTACTAGCGCTTGAAGACGAAGAACTTGTAGCCCACGAAGTTCCAGAATATCGTGACCACCAGGGCGGCGACGGCGCTCACGTTGGCCCAGAGCTCAGCCGATATCCCCCCGCGCGGGCCCACCCATCCGACCATCGCCGTCGCCACGGCAACGTTGAGGAGAAGACCGGTACCGCTTACGAGAAGAAACGTGGCGAACTCACGCCCCACCCGACGGCGTCCGGGCGAGGAAAAGGTCCAGAGCTTGTTCCAGCAGAAGCTGTTCAGCATGGCCGCAGCGAACGAAAGGCCCTTGAACACGGAGTAGGCCGGCCCGACGTGGATGCCGGTGACCATTATGAGGAGGTTCAGCACCCCGAGGTCTATCGCGGTGTTCGAGGCCCCGATGACGGTAAACTTGCCGAACTGGTACGCCACGGCAAAACGCCTGCCCAGCAGGGACGAGAAGTAGACCCAAGCGAGGGCCGAAAGCGGGACGAGAGCCAGCACGGCGGCCGGGGCGGCCACAAGGGCGTCGAGAAGCGGCAGGTCCCCGGCGAGATTCACCCCTATGAGCAACACCATGCACGACGTCACGAACCCAAGCACAAGGCTCGCTGCGGCGTCCCTAACGGTGAATCCGCCCGCACGGGGCGTGACACGGGTATCCGGGGCCGGACCGCCCTTCTCCGCAAGGCCGCTCATCGCCATCTCCTCAGCCAGAACCACCGGGGCAGCGACGAGTCCTTGAGCGGGACGGCTGCCGCCACGGGGTAGAAGTATACGAAGAAGGCCAGCGTCAAGACCAGGAACGAGACCACAACCGCCCTGCCGGAGCGTCCGCGCCGCCACAGCCTATGGAGCATTCGGGCCGTGGCAAGGTACATGAACGGCAGCGAGGGGAGGAAATGGTAGATGAACGTAATCTTCCTGGGCGAGAGTGCCCAGGGGATCCAGTAGGCGAGAACGCTCAGGACAACGAAGCCCAGGGCCGGGTCCTCCCTACGGTACGCCTCGTAGGCGGCCGCAACGAACAGCACGCACGAAGACCACCAGAGGAAGGGGTTCCCGAAAGTGTAGATGTGGGCGTGGACGTCCTTTGCCTTCTCGCCCAGATAGAAGTAGACGGGCCTCAACATGAGCGGCCACGACCACCACGACGAACGGTATGCGTGCAGTTCGTGCACCCCCTTGTGGTAGCCGTACATCTGTTCGTGCAGGGCGACGAAATCCTTCCACCCGTAGCCCGACGCGAAGTAGGGAACGTAGGACAGCAGGTATACGGCGAGCGGCACGACGATGAAGAACAACGCCGCAAGCGGCAGGACGCGCAATCCCTCGCGCACGTACACGCCGGGCTCCTCGGGAGAGGGCCCGCCGGCAAGGCGGCGCCGTACCAGCAATATGAGCGAGCAGAGGGCGAGGAATTCGACGGCATAGACGCCGCTCCACTTGACCGAAGCTGCCGCCCCAGCGGACAGCCCCCCCAGCAGCAGCCAGCGCCGGTTTTCCGAGCGGGCGAACCTTGCTACGGAGAAGGAGGCCAGGAGTATGAAGTCCATTATGAAGATGTCGGTGGTGGCGATCCGGCTCATGACGAGAGGAAACGTATCGAACGTGTAGAAGAACGCCGCAAGGAGCGCACTAGCACGGCTGCGAAAGAGCTCCCACGCCAGAAGGTATAGGAGCAACACACCGAGTGAGCCGAAGGCCGCGGGCATCACGCGCCATGTGAAGGGGTCGTCCGGATCGCCCATGGCCTTGATGCCGAGGGAGAGTATCAGCTTGCCCAGGGGGGGATGGGTCCACTCGTAGGAGAACCCCTCGGGGGCCTTGGCCCACGGGTCCCACACCTCGGTGTTGCCGGCGGCGAGCTGCTGGGCGGTGAAGGCGAAGTATATCTCGTCGAAGTAGTAGGTGTCGGGCTTGCCGAGGGCGTGGAACCTGAGGGCCGCCGTCACGAGGAAAAGCAGCAGCAGCAACAAGCCGGTGTATCTGTCGGCGGCGGTGGAGGGACGCAGGCTAACCATGATAGATACGAAACGCCCATGCCCGGCGGGGGACCGCGGTGCCGTCGTGCGCTCACAGACGGCGGACCGTTCACCGCCTGAGCTCGTTACGGAACTTCCAGCACTCGGCGAAGGTCCTCACTATCACCCGCAGGTCGGCACCCGTCTGCTGGCCCCAACGACGCGGGAAGTGCCTGACGCCGACCTCCTTGAGCTCGTAGCCGGCGCGCGTGAGCTTTATGAGCAGCTCGGCGCTGAAAAGCGCTCCCTCGGACCGTATAGGCCTTACCCTCTCGTAAGCTTCTCGCGTGAACAGCTTGAAGGCGCAATCGATGTCGCGCACCTTGAGGCCGAATGCGAGGCGTATGAACTGACGGTACATCCAGGCGTTCAACGTGCGGACGAAGGTGTCCGCCCTCCGCTCCCGGTAGCCTATGACCACGTCGTAGTCAGCCGTGTGCCCGACCAATCTGTCCATGTCGGTGATGTCGAACTGGCCGTCGCTGTCCATGAGGAAAATCCAGTCCTTCGCGGCGGCGTCGAACCCCGTACGGAGAGCCGACCCGTAGCCGCGGTTCACAGGGTGGGAGACCAGACGCAAGCCCGGCGTGGAGGGTACCATGGCCTCGACCAAGCGGGCCGTGGCGTCTGTGGAGCCGTCGTCTACAACTATGATCTCGTAGTCGCCGAATCTGGTGGGCAGGTATGCTGCACACTGGGCCACGGTGCGCTCGATATTCTCTTCCTCGTTGTATGCGGGCAACACGACGGAGACAGCTTTGGCTCCCTCAGTCACCATCCACCCCCCGTATACGGCTCTCTAAAATATACACAGCCGCCCGCGTGCAGTCACACGTCCTCTTCCCCCCGGCATCCATCGCATTCCCCGCCCCGGTCGGATCCGGCACGCCGACCGCCCTCAGCCGCCCAGGACGGCGTCCTTGCAGGCCTTGCCCAGACGGAACTTGAGCACCTTCTTCGCCGGGATGTCGATCACCTCTCCCGTGGCGGGATTCCTCCCCTTGCGGGCCTTGCGGTCGACGACAACCAGCTTGCCTATACCAGGTATGGTAAAGGAGTTCTTGGCCTCCCGGTATGCCAGAGC
>CAZXEJ010000044.1:0-18429 GCA_964639895.1 uncultured Spirochaetia bacterium
AAACGGTGTCACAATTCACCCATAAAGATGTCCGGATTGAAGGTTAAGAGTACACATGACCTCAGACATACAGCCGCAACAAGGATGATAGAAACCGGCGCCAGCATCATAGCAGTCAACAAGATCCTCGGACACGCCGACCTGAAGACCACGATGCGATACGCTCATCCCGACGATTCCCTCGTCGAAGCCGTAGAGAATCTGAGGAAATTCGACCCGGATCGTAGCAATTTCTGTAGCAATGAACAGGAGGGAAAAGGGGAAGAGAACCTAACCCATTGAAAACGCTGGTGGAGCCGAGGGGACTTGAACCCCCGACCTCCTGAATGCCATTCAGGCGCTCTCCCAACTGAGCTACGGCCCCACCGACGGCGGAAACAATGATATATTAGCGCAACGCTCGTTGTTGTCAAATCCCCTCGATTTGTTAGAATACAGTCTCTGACGGCCGCCGCGGTGGGCCGTCCCTTACGATCGCAGGAAGAAGCATATGAAACCGGTTGGCGTGGGACTCATAGGGGCGGGGACGGTTGGGTGTGGCGTATACAGGCTGCTTGCCGGAAACCGCGACCTCTTGGCTCGCAGGCTCGGCTTTCCGCTTGAGCTCGTAAGGATAGCCGACATCGATCCCGACCGTCCGAGACCCGTAGACATACCCCGCGACATGTTCACCACGCGCGCCTCCGAGGTGATCGACGATCCCGCCGTCGACATCGTGGTCGAGCTCATCGGGGGCACCACGGCCGCCCGCAACGTGGTTATGGATGCCATCGAGAGGGGGAAGCACGTGGTGACGGCCAACAAGGCGCTCCTTGCCCACCATGGAAGAGAGATCTTCTCGGCCGCCTCCGAAAAGGGGGTCGACGTCGGGTTCGAGGCCAGCGTCGGCGGGGGCATACCCATAGTGCGCACCATACGCCAGAGCCTGGTGGCCGATGAGATCGTCTCCATACACGGCATAATGAACGGGACGACCAACTACATATTGACCAAGATGACCCAGGAGGGAAGGAGCTTCGAGGACGTGCTGGCACAGGCACAGCGCGAGGGCTACGCCGAGGCCGACCCGTCGTTCGACATCGACGGTATCGACGCGGCGCACAAGATATCCATTCTCGCGATGCTTTCGTTCGGCGCCTTCTTCGAGTTCGAGACCATCCCCGTTCAGGGCATACGGCACATAACCACCATTGACATATCTTTCGCCGAAGAGCTAGGCTACGTGGTCAAGTTGCTTGCCGTCGCCCGCTCACACAGGGACGGCATCGAGATCGGCGTGCATCCGGCGCTGGTCGAGGTGGACACTCCGCTGGCCGAAGTCTCAGGCGTCTTCAACGCCATACAGATAGAAGGCGAAGCCCTGGGGCCCGCCCTCCTCTATGGACAAGGGGCCGGCATGATGCCCACGGCTACGGCCGTCGTAGGAGACGTGGCCGAGATAGCACGGGCCGTAAACGGCAACGCCTCCCTGCCTCCCCCGCCGTCCCTGGACGAGGGCTGCGGTCACAGGCTGATTGCGTCGGACGAACTGTACTCGCGCTTCTACATACGGTTCCAGGTCGAGGACAGGCCCGGCGTGCTGGCGTGCATAGCCGGCATATTGGGCAAGTACAACATAAGCATCGAGTCGGTCCTACAGAAGGGCCGCCACATAGGCGGGGGAAACGTGCCAGTCGTCATAATGACCCACGAGGCAGCCGAAAAGGACCTACTCCGCGCTATCGAGGAGATAAACGCCCAGCCGGTAAGCAACGAGGACGCCGTCTTCCTGAGGATAGCCGAGATCTGACGCCTGCAGACAGATCGAAGTCGACCCACTCGACAAGCCCGCACACGAAAAGGCTCATACGATGCACTATCTGGGCGAGCCGAACCGTCCCGCCTTCCCCGCTTGCCCCCCGTAACGGGTTTCGTCCCGGCCTAGGACGGCGGCGATAGTGCGATAATTCAAGTATACTTAGTGTGTTGTGAACGCCCCTCGAGGCACCATATACGAGGACGTCTTCGACTCCCTGCCCGACGGGATCGTTCTTTTCGATCCCGGGTTTACGGCGGTCACCATGAACGACGCCGCCGAGAACATGCTGGAGCTCTCGCGCAGGAAGGCGCGCGGTAGGAGTTGCGCCGAGCTGCTGAATGCCGAGGCCGAACACCTGGCACGCAAGGCGCTCGACGAGGAGCGCGTCGTGGTGGGCGACGAGATGACCGTCCGAACGCCTTCGGGCCACGTTGTCTACGTACAACCCTCGGCCTCGCCGCTCTACGGGCGGGGGGGAGAGGTGACGGGCGTGGTATTGCAACTGCGCGACCTCCAGGCATCCAAGCTCCTTGCGGCCAAGGATACCCAGTACGCCGACGCCTCGACACTCGAGGGGTTGTTCCTCGGCCTCACGCACGAGCTCAAGAACCCGCTCAGCGGCATACGCGGCGCCGCACAGTTGCTGGCACGTGAACAAGACGAGGACGAGAAGGCCCGATATGCTGAGATCATCGTCCGCGAGGCCGACCGTCTGGCCCGACTGGTCGACTCCCTCAAGGGGCTCGAGCCGTTCCGGCGCGAGAGGCTGGGAAGGGTGGACGTGAACGAGATACTGCGCGAGATCGAATACCTGGAATCCCGGTCGGGCGAGGCTAGGGACGTATGCTTCGAGCTCGACATAGACATCACCCTGCCCGAGATAGAGGCCGACGGCGACGCTCTGAAACAGGCATTCCTCAACGTGGTGAAGAACGCCGTCCAGGCCACCTCGCAGGGAGGAAAGGTCGAGATGAGGACACGATGGATAAACGACTACAAGGTCGACGGCCAGAATGCAATAGAGATCGAGATACGCGACGACGGAAGGGGGATGAGCAAGGAGCAGATTTCCAACATATTCAAGCCGTTCTATACGACCAAGGAAGGCGGCACGGGGCTGGGGTTGTTCATCTCCTACCTCATCGTGGCAAGGCACGGAGGGGCCATCATGGTAGAGAGCTTCGAGGGAAAGGGAACGTCCTTCCGTATCTATCTGCCGGCACCCCACAGGCGCCACGAATCCCGGGGGGGTTTGAGTCCATGAAACACAGACTGCTCATCGTGGACGACGAAGAGAGCATCCGCTTCGTTCTGGGCTCGCTCTTCGAGAAGAGCGGCTACGAAGTGGTACTGGCATCCGACGGCCGCGAAGCCCTGGACAAGCTCGCCACCGCTCCCCTCTCTCTGGTCATCCTCGATCTCAACCTGCCTGGCATGGGTGGGCTCGAAGTGCTCGAAGCCATGAGGACCGACGGCACCGATGTGCCGGTCGTAGTGATCACGGCCCAGAACACGATGAGGAACGCCATCCACGCCATGAAACTCGGCGCTTTCGATTACGTGTCGAAGCCGTTCGACCTGGACGAGATATCCATCATTGTAGAGCGAGCCATCGAAAGCTACGAGAACAAGCTCAGGCTGGAGATCCTGCGCGACACCGGCCGCCCGGCCTCAGGCGAGAGCGATTCGGACCACCAGATCGTGGGCACCTCGCCGCCCATGATGCAGATATTCAAGACCATCGGAAGAATAGCCGACAAGGACTACCCCGTACTCATCACCGGCGAGAGCGGCACCGGAAAGGAGCTCGTGGCCCGCATTATACACGCCAACAGCCTGCGTAGGAACGCAAAGCTGGTTGCCATCAACGTAGCCGCCATACCCAAAGACCTGCTTGAGAGCGAGCTGTTCGGCTACGAGAAGGGTGCATTCACGGGAGCTGACGAGAGGAAGATCGGCCGCTTCGAAGAGGCCCACATGGGAACGCTCCACCTGGACGAGATAGGGGAGATGCCGATGGAGCTGCAGGCCAAACTTCTGCGTGTGCTGGAGGAGAAGCGGTTCTACCGCCTGGGATCCGAAGATCCCACCGAGGTCGACGTGAGGATCATAGCCACCACCAACTCCGACCTCGAAAAGGAGGTCTCACGCGGCCGCTTCAGGCGTGACCTCTACTACAGGCTCAACGCCATCACCATCGAGATCCCCCCCCTCAGAGAGCGCAAGGAGGACATCCTCCCCTTGGCCGAGTACTTCGTGGCCAAATACGCAACCGAGCTCCGTGAAGAGGAGCGGGTACTGTCGGACGACGCCAAACGCCTGCTGGTAACCTACCACTGGCCCGGCAACGTCAGAGAACTGGAGAACACCATCAAGCGTGTACTGGTGCTGAACTCCGACGTCGTAGTGACGGCCGACATCCTACGTAGTACGGCCCCCTACCTCACCCCTCACACGCCCCGTGCCGACAGCTCGATCGAGAGCGCCGTGCGCTCGGCATTCAGAGAGATGCTGGCCATTGAGAGCAACGGGGAAGGAAACATCTACCAGGCACTGACGCGTAGGTTCGAAAAGCCCCTGATCGAAGAGGCCCTCGCCCACACACGCGGCAACAAGAAGCGCGCCGCCCGACTGTTGGGCATAAACCGCAATACGCTGTCGAAGAAGATATCCGAGCTCGGAATCAGTACCGACAGCGAGGAGGGACACGAGGGGAAAGAACGATAGGCTACCTAATGGACCGCGAAGCACACCTCTTTGTGTTGTGGCTCCCACGCCCGTACAAGTTCCCCATACACGCTACGGCCATGTGCCCCTGCCGCACGCTCCCTTAACCGGACCCAACCGTTTGCACCGACTGAACCCACCCCTACCGGAGAAGGACTCCAACTTGATCTTCCCGCTGCCCATCGACATGACGTAGCAGCTTACGCGAAGCCCACTTCCCCGACGGGTTGACCGTATCGCCCCCGTACCCACCACCTGCCGAACCGTGCTCGACGGCAACCCGACACACCTCGAAGGCAACGTGGAAGGTTCGACCACCGCAGCGCTCCTCCCATGACAACGCGCAACGCCGGGCACATACGGCTCGGAGCCGGCGAAGCGGCAGGGCAATGGTTGGGCCAGACGCCGGTCTCCCCATACTCCCGTACCACGAACAACCCGGCGGCGGACCCTCCCTACCCCCACCTCGAACGGCAGGGGCGGCTTCGTACTTAAACGCACCCTCACACCGAACCAACTTCCGGCTCAGTGCCCCGCCCCGGCACCCCGTCACGCGCGGAGCACCCGGCTCGGCACGTCTCGAATCGAACGCCCACCCCGCCCGCCGAGATGGGTCCAAGTCGCGCATCCTATCCTCCCAGGTGGGTCCGACCTCGCCGCATACCCTTCGGCATCCGCGTCTCACGCGGCGGTGCAGCGGACCAGAGAGCCGACCTGCGGTAACACCCACGGCCGCATGGATCCAGAGCGCCGCCCTCCGATGAATGGGCGACCCCACACCGGGCACTCCACGGTCCCACCGGACACGGCAGCGGGGGCAACAGAAGGGGGTGGCGTGTGAGGTGCGGGGTGAGGCAGTCGTGAGGCGGAATGTGAAGCTACGCCGTCCCACCGCACAGGGAGGCTAGGATCGGCAACGTGGGTGAGTGCGGAAGGGCACCGCTTGCCTCGCGGTAGGGGGACGATGCGGTTACGGAAGAAAGAAACTCAGACGAGGGCGGCTCTCTCGTACACGGAGGCTCCTGCGACGACGGGTGATAACAAGACGGCAAGATGTGCCCAGAGGCTACCTCTGCAACCCAACCGAAAGTGGGCACTGAACGGTATCTCCGGCGGCTCCGCACACCCGACAACTTAACCGCCGCCCGTCGTGGCGACCTCGGCATCCTGCTCGCGCACGGAGTGCCCGGCTGCGCTCTGGGCCTTGGCCCCGGCCTTTGACTTAGCCTTGGTGCTCTTCGACCTCCGCCCTTTCTGTCCTCGACGCTCCTCCTTCTTCAGGCGCTGCAATGCTATCTTGGCCGCGGCCTGCTCGGCGTCTTTCTTGCTCTTGCCCTTCCCCCGGCCGAGCTTCTTCTTGGCCACCGTGACCTCTACGTGGAAGCTCCTGGCATGGGGGGGACCCTCCTCTTTCACCACCTTGTAGCGGGGGACACGCTTGTAGCACTTCTGGGCCATCTCCTGGAGCTCGGTCTTGTAGTCACTGAACAGGGAGTCGTCGTCCAGCGTTGGGCCCACCACTTTCTCGATCACCTTCCTGGCCTTCTCGAACCCACCGTCCAGGTAAATGGCCCCGATCAAGGCCTCGAAAGCCCCCGCCAGGTTGGATTCCTTCTCGCGCCCGCCGCTCGCCTCCTCACCCTTGCCCAGGCGCAATTCCTTGTCCAGTCCGAGCTTCTTCGCAAGGCGGGCGAAGTTCGCCCCGCACACGATGGCGCCCCGGCGCTTCGACAGCGCCCCTTCGTTGTCCTCGGGAAAGCGCTCGTACAGCATCCAGGTGATCACACATCCCAGGACGGCGTCGCCGAGGAACTCCAGCCGCTCGTTGCTCGGTAGGCCGGCTTCGTTGGCGTAGGAGCTGTGTGTGAGCGCCATCTCGAGTAGGGCGCGGTCCTTGAACCGGTAGCCGGTCTTTCGTGCGAGCATGAGTGTTAAAGCTATCACATGGCGATGGAAAATCAAATTCGCCCGAGCCGCGGACGGCCGAGCCCGGGAAGGGGCGGAACATTCCGTATTGCCTCAGGAAACGGCTTCATATAAAATACAAGAGTGCGCGCCCCTGAGGAGGGGAGAAGCAAGTATTATCAAAACCTTAGCAACCATAGGAGGCGGTTTGAATGTTACTCCTCTTTAGACCACGAGACCCCAAGTATGTAGGCGAGGGAACTCTCCCGCACGGCACCTTCGACGACACCAAACAATGGCTCCCCATAACGCGCTATCTGGAGATGGGCGCCGAGAAGTTCCCCGACAAGGTCCTCTACAAGATGGCCGACAGGGACGGCAACATCACCCACCAATACACCTACAAGGAAGCCAACGATTGGGCCAACCGTATAGCGAACGGTCTCATCCAAGAGTTCGGCGTCAAGAAGGGAGACAAGGTGGGCATCTACATGCTCAACTGCTCCGAATTCGTCGAATCCATACTCGCCGTCCACAAGTCGGGCGGCGTGCAGGTGCCCATCAACAAGGATGAGAAAGGCGAGAGGCTCGCCTACATCATCAACTACTCCGAAGCCGTCGCCCTGATAATCGACCTCGACAGCCTGCCGTTCATCGAAGAGATCGCCGGCGACCTCAAGTACTTGAAGACGATATTCATCACCGCCCCCGACTCCGAGGTGCCCGAAAGCCTGGGCGGCATACGGGTTCTGCCGTTCTCACACTTCGACAACTACTCCTCCGACAATCCCGGCGTCGACGTCACCGTGGCAGACGTCGAACGTTGCATGTTCACCTCGGGTACGACCGGCATGCCCAAGGGCGTCGTGCGCGACCACGGCGGCGTCATCATGACGGTGCGCAGCTACCTGCAGCAGCAGGGCGTCCGCAGCGGCGACACTCTAATGAGCGTCCTCTCGCTCGGGCACGCCAACGCCCAGGTGATGTGCCTGTTCAGCGCCATCGCCGCCGGGGCGACGGCCGTCTTCTACCCGCGGTTCTCGGCCACCAACTTCTGGAAATGGGCCGCCGAGTGCGGGGCCACGTGCGTGAACATGCTGGGCGCCGTCGCCGAGTATCTGTGGGCCGCAAAGCCCAGCGAGTGGGACAGGAAGCACAAGATCCGCATCATGCTCGGCTCGCCCGCCCCGCGCAACCTGGCCGAGTTCCAGGAGCGGTTCGGCGTGCGCGTCATAGACGGCTACGGCTCGACCGAGATGGGAATGGTTCTGTGGAAGGACCCCGAGGACCACAGGCCCGGCTCGTCCGGCTACCCGATGGAAGGCTACTACGTAGAGCTCCGCGATCCCAACCAACCCAAGCAACTGGTGCGCACGTTCTGGGATCCCACCGAGGACCCCAACCCGCCCGAGGTGGCCAAGGGGCTGCTGTTCATAAAGCCTCTCATACCCCACACCACGCTCAACGAATACTTCAAGGACAAGAAGAGGACCGAGGAGGCGTTCGACGAGGAAGGGTTCTTCAACTCCGACGATCTGTTCGCCCGGGGCATCGACGGCCGCTACTACTTCGTTGGCCGTTACAGCAGGATACGCGTTTCCGGCGAGAACGTCGATCCGATCGCAGTCAGCGACATGGCCATGCGCTACCCCGCCATCCAGGAGGCCATAGCCGTGGGCGTCCGACTGCCCAACGTGTCGGACGACGAGATAAAGCTCAACATCACGCTCAAGCCCGGCGCGGAGTTCGATCCGGTGGAGTTCTGCAAGTGGATGGCCGAGAGGGTGATGGTGGCAATGGTGCCTCGGTTCATCGAGGTGTACCCGGACGGTTTCCCCGTGACGGCCACACAGAAGGTGAAGATAGCTGAACTGAAAAAGATAACGGACAACACTTGGGACAGGAACAAGGTCGGACTCAAGTTCAGTGCACGGAAGTAGGCCGGGCACGTCGTGACGGCAATGCAACGGGCAACCACCGCTTCCCCCTGAACGACACGCACCGCGGGGAAGCGGGGTGGAGCCTGTGCGTGGGAGCGGCCCGTAGGGAGAGGACCTTCAACCCATGTTCGCCGCAGATCGCTGCACTGCCATGCCGTGCCCAACCGATGACCACCGATGCCCTCTCGTTAAGCACCCTTACATCCCAGACGGCCTCTTTCCCCTCGCTTACGCCCCCTCTAGGCCCTCCGCATGTGGTATACATTTTGCATTCTGAACGTCACGTTGGACGTGTAAAGTCGTGATTCCCATCGACCAGGAGGTTCATTGATGAAAAAGATCGAAGCCGTCATTAAGCCCTTCAAGCTGGACGACGTAAAGGAAGCACTCAAGGAAGTAGGGGTGCAGGGCCTTACGGTCGTGGAGGTCAAGGGATTCGGAAGACAGAAGGGCCACACGGAGCTCTACCGCGGGGCGGAATACGTGATCGACTTCCTGCCCAAGATAAAGCTCGAGATCGCCGTAAGCGACGACATGGTCACCAAGGTCGTCGAGGCCATAATCGACAGCGCCCGCACGGGCAAAATAGGGGACGGCAAGATATTCATCAGCCCCCTTGAAGAGGTGATAAGGATCCGCACCGGTGAGAGGGGCGAAGAGGCACTGTAGTGGAACTATGGTAACATAATGTGGAACTTTTCCCCGAGAGAACTCGTAACCGCCCGCTGAGGTGCGGCTCTCTTGGCAACCGAAACCACAACCCCTAAGGAGGAGACGCTGCTATGACGCCAAAGGATGTCATGAAATTGGTTGAGGAGAAGAACGTACAGGCCGTGGATTTCAGGTTCCTTGACTTCCTGGGAACCTGGCAGCACTTTACCACCCCGCCGCACATGCTCACCGAGGAGACCTTCGAAGAAGGACTGGGCTTCGACGGTTCGAGCATCCGCGGTTGGCAGTCCATCAACGTGAGCGACATGCTGGTCATCCCAGACCCGTCGACGGCCAAGATCGACCCGTTCTTCGAAGAGACCACTCTGGTGCTGATCTGCGACATAATCGATCCCATAACGCGCGAGCCCTACACTCGCGACCCGCGCAACATAGCCAAGAAGGCCCAGGCGTACCTGGTGAGCAGCGGCATCGGGGACAACGCCTACTTCGGACCCGAACTGGAGTTCTTCATCCTGGACGACGTCCGCTACGACCAGACCGCAAACAGCGGTTACTACATCATCGACTCCAAGGAGGGCATCTGGAACTCGGGACGCGACGAGCAGCCCAACCTGGGCTACAAACCGCGCCACAAGGAGGGCTACTTCCCCGTACCACCCACCGATAGCCTGCAGAACATAAGGACCGAGATGGTGCAGGTCCTCGAGAGCCTCGGTATACGAGTGGACAAACACCATCACGAGGTCTCCACCGCCGGCCAGGCCGAGATCGACATACTCTACGCCCCGCTCGTCGAGATGGGCGACAAGATGATGTGGTACAAGTACGTGTGCAGGGGCGTTGCACAGCGCCACGGCAAGACTGTCACCTTCATGCCGAAGCCTGTCTTCGGGGACAACGGTTCCGGCATGCACACCCACCAGTCCATTTGGAAGAACGGCGAGCCGCTGTTTGCAGGGGACGGATACGCCGGGCTGAGCGAACTCGCCATGCACTACGTGGGCGGCATCCTCAAGCACGCACCCGCCATCTGCGCCTTCACCAACCCGAGCACCAACTCCTACAAGAGGCTGGTGCCCGGTTTCGAGGCCCCCGTGAACCTGGCCTACTCGGCCCGCAACAGGAGCGCGGCAGTCCGCATACCCATGTACTCGCCGAGTCCCAAGTCGAAGAGGCTCGAAGTGCGTTTCCCCGACCCGTCGTGCAACGGCTACCTGGCGTTCTCGGCCATGTTGATGGCCGGGCTCGATGGCATCGAGAACAAGATCGATCCCGGTGAGCCGCTCGACAAGGACATCTACGCACTCGGGCCAGAGGAGCTGGCAGGCATACCTTCCGTGCCCGCTTCGCTCGAGGACGCCCTGAAGGCACTGGAAGAAGACCACGAGTTCCTGCTCAAGGGCGACGTATTCACCGAGGACGTAATCGAGACGTGGATAAACTACAAGATGGAGAACGAGGTGGACCCGATGAGGTCGAGGCCCACCCCGTACGAGTTCGTCCTCTACTTCGACGTTTGACGAAGTAGGTCCCGGACGACGCCCGCGCCTTACGGGGGAGTGGAAGCCGTGAGGGGTTCCACTCCCCCTTTTTTTCTCAACCGAAGCATCCGAAGGCAAGCGCCTGCTCGAGCACCCGCCTGCAAGCCCGACAGTGAATACCGGTTGTGCCGGAGAATGGAAGCACGGTTGCCCACCAACACCGCGCACTCGACGGACTATACGGTTCCGCCCACCTTTGTCCGGGTGCCGCTGGAGGCGGCACAAATCCGGGCTAAGCGCAGCAACGAGGGAGGATTGGTGGATCGAGGCACGCCACCCCGGGTGCCGCCTCGAGAAAACCACGGGCGGCCTCCTCGGTAAAAGCGGCTCACCAAAGATGGACAGGCCGAGAATCGCAGCACGGCCACAGGGTCGCAGGGACGCCGAGCCAAGGCGGCTCCAGCCCGACGGTAGGCGTGACGCTCGCCGTCACCGCGGTCAAGAGTGGAGCAACCCCTGGCACGGAGGACACTCACTCCAATAGGGGGCTCCCCATCCTGTACCCTCCCCCTACGCGCGTGACTATCCCGTGGTGCGGCCATGGCCCCGGGTAGACCGTTAAGGGATGCGACCACGGCCCCCCTCGACTCCTGCAACCTACCGCCGAGCCGCCCGGCCGGAATCGGACCGGAGATCGAGGCCGGGACGGGAAGGTGAATCCCCGGCCCTACAGTCGGTACAAACCCTGATCAGAGCGCACGGGCGATGTACTCGCCCTTGGGGAGAAGCCCGAGCACCTGCGGCTCGAGCCTAAGCGTACAACGTGCTGCCCTCTCACAGGCGGTCGTTCTGTCCACACCTTCGGCCACGACAGGCGAAGTGGCACGGACGATAGCGCCTCCGCCTGCTCCCCACCACACTCTAGCAGCAACGTGCCCCCCCACGGGTCGTGACTCGCAGGAGATACACGAGCCGTATCGCGGTGGGCAAGGGCCGCGGTACAACAATGCGGCTTGCGCTCTGTTGGATGTCGCACGCTTCTATGGGCGGCCCTGCATCTCAAGAGACGGGCACAGCCGCCCCGATAGGCCTCGGCCATGGGGACGGGATCACAACAGACAATGGTGAGCCCAGGAGGACCGGCGCTTTTCGGCGGACATCGTCGAAGTAGACGATGTCCGCCGCGTGGCGGGCTCCGACGCACCGTTGCTGAGTGGGGGCTCACAGGCGCTGGGGCTGGCGGCCGATACGGCGCTTCTTATGCCGGGTGGCCTGGAGTAGCGGGGAGCCGGTACTACCCGGACCGAAGCCCGGATCAACTTTGTTCGTTGGGAGCTATCTTTCGATGTAGTTACATTGGGTTGCATTATATGCTTGAGACTGCAGTTGAGATAATATGAGATATCGCTTTAAGTAGTAATAAATATTGCCTTGGTAACACAGGATATTCCCATGCTGTGAGCAGGCGGCTGAGGCAGACGCCGGCTGGCGGGCGGAGAGCGACTTCCGGAACGGGTCACGCTACGCGCCCGACAGGCTGGCCGAGGCACACAGGGGCAGAGAGGCTGCGCGATGCGTACGCACGACGGGGTGAGTGGGCGCGCCGCGGACTAGCACGCGGAAGAGGGATGGAAAGCGCGTGATAGTGACGGCCCCCTATCGCTACCGAGCACACCCCATAAGAGAAGCCGCGAGCCTACTACCAGCCCAGCACCCGTACCACTATATAGAGCACCACCGCCACGGCACCTGCTACTATAAGCGACGCATAGGCCCTTACGGCTCCGCTCTGGATGCGGGCCGCCGCTACTCCGGCCGCGCGCAACAATCCACCCACGGCCTCTACCGAGCCGTCCACGACCACGCGGTCGAACTGTGCTGCCAGGGCCGACATCTCGCGGAAGGGCACCACTATGAACATCTCGTAGATCTCGTCCACGAACCACTTGGCGGCGGAGCCGCGTGCAAGGGAGCCGAGCAGCGGCACACGCTCCAGAGCGCGCGCGGCGGGAGGCGTGGTCCCGTAGAGCGCATAGGCGGCGGCGATACCCACGGCGGCGGCACCCACGGAGAAGGCGACAAGTGCCCAGTGAGAGAGGGCCAGAGCGGCGGCGTGCCCGGCGGCCTCTCCCATGTGGAGTGAAGCCGCGAGGAATGCTTCCAACAGGTTGGAGCCGTGCCAGCCGAGGGCCTCACCCATGAACTCGGGCACGCCCACGTATCCGCCCACTACGGAAAGCAGCGCCAGCACTACGAGCGGCACCGTCATGACGGGCGGAGACTCGTGAACCTTTTCCCTCACGGCGGGGATCATGCGTGTGGGTCCTTCGAACGAAAGGAAATAGAGCCTGAACATGTAGAGCGCCGTAAGGGCGGCCGTCACTACGCCCACGGCCCAGGCCAACGTATAGCCGCGAGCAAACAGCGCCCCCAATATTTCGTCCTTGCTGAAGAACCCCGAAAGCAGCGGTACGCCGGATATGGCGAGCGTGGCCACGAGGAACGTGACCGCCGTCACCGGCATGTAGCGGCGCAGCCCGCCCATCTGCCTTATATCCTGCAGGCCGTGGAGGCCATGAATCACGCTGCCCGCGCCGAGGAAGAGAAGCGCCTTGAAGAAGGCGTGCGTCATCAGATGGAACATCCCGGCCGCCACCGCACCGCTGCCCACGCCCATGAACATGTAGCCGAGCTGACTCACCGTGGAGTAGGCGAGCACCTTCTTGATGTCGGTTTGCGACAGGGCGATGGTGGCGGCGAAAAAGGCCGTGAACGCCGCCACGTAGACGACCACGTGCTGAGCGGCGGGAGAAGCCGCGTAGAGGACGTTGCACCGGGCGATCATGTATACGCCCGCCGTAACCATGGTGGCCGCGTGTATGAGGGCGCTTACGGGGGTGGGGCCGGCCATCGCGTCGGGCAGCCACACGTAGAGCGGGAACTGTGCCGACTTGCCCACAGCCCCTACGAAGAGAAGGAGCGGCACCATCAGCACGACGGCCGGTGCCAGGGTGGCCATGAACGCGGGGTCGGAGGCCTTGGAAAACACCCCTTCGAAGGCCACCGTGCCGTAGGTGGTGAATATGAGCAGTATCGCAAGCAGGAAACCGAAGTCACCTATCCTGTTCACCACGAACGCCTTCCTGCCGGCATAGGCCTTCTCTTCGTCCTCGTACCAGAACCCTATGAGCAGGTAGGAGGCCAAGCCCACGCCTTCCCAGCCCACGAACATGAGGACGAAGTTGTCGGACATGACGAGGACGAGCATGAAGAAGACGAACAGGTTGAGATAGGCGAAGTAGCGGGCATATGCCCTGTCCTCATGCATGTAGCCTATGGAGTAGAGGTGTATGAGGAAGCTCACCCAAGTGACCACCATGCACATGAGGGCCGAGAGGGGATCGAAGAGCAAGGAGAATGAGGAGGAAAACTCACCTGAGACGATCCACGGGAAGAGCTCCATCGAGATGCGCCGCGCCCCCTCCTCCATTCCCAAGAGACGGACAAACAATATCGTGGCCGCAACGGCCGACAGCAACACGGCCGCAGGGGCCAGGAAAGTAACCACCCTGCGTTCCACCGATTCGCTCTCGCCGAGCGCTTTGCTCCAGAGACCGCTTGCAAAGACCAGCCCGTTGATCGCGGCTCCCAGAAGCGGAAACAACAAGACCCATCCCAGCATAGGTCGCCTCCTGGCTACGTATCATACACCGACAGCACACCCCCTCCGACCGGGAGCGGCTCAGCCCCTCAACATCCTCAGCACGTCGACGTCTATGGTCTGCCTGCGCGCGTATATGGCCACGACGAACGCAAGTCCCACGGCTACCTCGGCCGCGGCCACCGTGAGGGCCATCACCATGAACACGTGGCCCGACATATCGAGCCAGGCGCGTGAGAACGCAACGAACGACAGGTTGACGGCGTTGAGCATCAGCTCGAGGCTCATCAACACTATCAATATGTTCCTGCGCGACAGCACTCCGAACGCCCCCACGGCGAAGAGGATTGCGCTAACGGTCAGGTAGTGGTAAATGTGGATTTCCACGTCACTCCACCCTCCTCTTGGCGATGACTACAACCCCCAGGACGGCCGAAAGCAGCAACACCGACGTCAGTTCGAACGGCAGAAGAAAGTCGGTAAACAGCAGCCCAGCCACGCCCTCGACCGTACCGAACCCGGACGCTTTGGCGGCGGCGGCACCGGCAAGGTGTGTGTCAGCCACGGCCATCCTGAAGAAGAAGAACGTGGCCACTCCCATGACGAGGACGACTGCCACCGCACCGACGGTCCTGAGCACGGGGCGGGTGGCGTCGAACCGGAGACGGTCCTCGTGAAGGTTGAGCAACATCAACGTAAAGAGGAAAAGCACGATGATGGCGCCGGCATAGACCAGCACCTGGACCACGGCCACGAACTGGGCCCAGAGCAGGAGAAACAGCGCCGCCGAAGAAAACAGCGTCGCCACCAGCGAGACGGCTGATATGACCGGGTTGCGGTTGGTAACCACGATCACGCTTCCGACAACTGCAAGGGCTGCGAACAGATAGAACAGGATGGTGAGCAGCACGGGAACAACTCCTACAGTATCAGTGTTGCAACACGAGCCTCAGCACCCCGGGGGCGGCTTCGGATCGCGCCCCTCCGGAGGGGGTGGCCGTTCCGTCAATCCTTCAATCGGCGCCGTAGAACCACCGTACCGGGCTGCGGGGTGAACTCACCCGGCAACGCCTGCACCCATAGCTTTGCGGCCTCGTAGCCGTGGAAGAAATGTCCCATGAACTCGGCCGCCTCGTCCTTGGTGAAGAACATGCGCCATAGATGCTTGCCGTCGCTGCCCGGGACCTGCCACTGGAAGTATTGCCAGCCGTTCACCATCAGGTCCTGGGAGAATTGGCGTTCGCACCCCAGGCCCAGGCAGACGGCCGCTATGGCGTCGGGGCTGTGGGCCAGTACGAAAGAGCGTATGTTCTCTTCGTAGGGGGCGCACTCAAGGTGGGCGGGGTCGGCGTAGAATATGGATACCCTCTCAGCCTCGATCTCCTCGAGCAGGTCGTACTCGACTCCGCGCTCGTCGAGCACCTGCTTGGTGGCGGAATCCATGAAGAACTCACCCGTCACCTGGCTCACGTAGGCGGCCACGAACCTGTCAGGCGGAACGGACCTTATGGCCTCGTACATGAGCTCGACGTCGCTCGGGCTGAACTTGTATATCATGCCACCGCTCCTCAAGAACCGGCGCCGTATACGGCCAGCAGGTAGTACTCCTTCAAAAGCTGGACGACGTGGGGAAAGAGCGTCCTGTCGTACTCCCAGACCAGCTTGCCCGTACGCTCGACGTCGTCGGCCGCCACGGTGAGGGCTTCATCCGCACTCGTCTGGCCGTAGCCGTCGCTCGGCAGCACGCCGATCTCATCGACATCCCCCGTATGGAGGCTCACGCAGTACTCAGACCCACCCCACCCGGCGGGCCTTCCGTGGCCTGCCTTGAGCCTCAGGATCTCTCCCTTGACCACTCTCATCCAGTCCTCTTCCTCCCTGGAGCCGCTGGCGGACTCAACGGCTTCGTTCCACCCCGCGCCTGTCGCAGAAAGACTCTATCGGGCAATCGCTGCAACGCGGCGAAAGGGGCCTGCAGACGTGCTGCCCCAAGGAAACCAGTAAGTCATTATACTCAATCCAGTACCGTTTGGGAAGCTTGGCCCTCAACGCCCGCTCCGTCTGCTCGGGGGTCTTCGTCTCCACGTAGCCCAGCCTGTTGGAGATGCGGTGAACGTGTGTGTCGACGCATATCCCCGGCTTGCCGAAGCCCAGCGTCACGACAAGGTTAGCCGTCTTGCGGCCTACGCCCTTGAGCTTTACGAGCTCCTCGATACGGTCGGGAACGCGCCCGTCGTAGCGCTCGAGCAGTTGGTTGCAAAGCTCCACGATGTTGCGCGCCTTGGTCTTGTAGAACCCCACCGGGTATATGGCCCGCTCGACGCGCTCCGGGCCGAGAGCAGCCATGTCGCGCGGGTTGTCGGCCAGGGCAAACAGCCTTTCGACGGCCTCACGTGTGGTGCCGTCCAGTGTTCGTGCGCTGAGTACGGTTGAGATCAACACCTTGAAGGGGTCGCGGCTGGTCTCGGCCAGAAGCGTGACGACGGGTGTGTTCCACCGCCTGCTCTCTCTCCTCAAGATGGGGATTATCCGGTCCATGCTTTTTGGGTCCATCTCGACACCCGCGGTATGGCATACCGGCGCGTACACGACGGAAGGACGGCACAAGGGCGGCGTCGCCCCGGCGTCACCCTCACCGAAGGCCCGCGACACGGGCGGGAAGGGCTGCGCCGCATCGAACAAGATGATACCACAGTCGACCGGACGTCGATGCGTCCACGTGGGCGGAGCGATGAGGTGGCTCTCCATCGAACCGGCGCGGGCCTCGGGGGGGAGAGAGGATCCCATCGTGCCGCGTAGTCGGGCTGAACGAGCACAGCCGAGAGGGAGGGGCGTTCTTGCGGCCGCTCAGAGTGACGTGGAACGGTGCAATGGGTGACGGCGGACGGGGCAGGGTAAAGCGGTCCCCCTACGAAAGGGCGCACCGCACAGCCGGATGGAGAGGAGTCGAGCAGCGGGCAGCGCCACAATCGAAGGGACCGCTCAGGGGGGATGAGCGATGAGGAGGCAACGGGTATTGAGTGGGCGATATTGATGCGACAGCAGCGACACTCGCCATCCGAGGGGGGGGACTGCGCGGGATCAACCACAGGGGTAAGGGGATCGAGGCAGGGCTTCCGCTCGGATAACGCGCAAGACGCCGTCGGTGAGTCACTCACTCTCGGCTTCCCCAACCGTTTACGCCCCGAGATGGCAGGCTCAACGGGGCTCCTTGCCGTGCGATGCGAATGAAGGAAGAGCCTGGATGCGCAGAGGTCCCGCAGGCGGTGAGAAGCGGCATGCTCACCCCCTTTCGGGGCACCTCGCCTCAGGGTCCGCTCGAGCGCCGCGCGGGGGGCTTGCGGCATGCCGCACACCCTCACCGGCAGAAGGGCGAGCCGCGCGTGGGAGCCGACTTGATTAAGGGATACCGGCGCATGGAGCACCGTCCCAGGACGGCGGGGAAGCGGCAACCCCGGGGGTCCGTCCCTAGGGCTGGGAGCTGTGGGGGGGCGGAAGCCGCCTCAAGCAGAAGGCATACGGTAGCACACCTACGAGGAGGCCGCCGGAGAGGGCGAGACCCCTCCCCTGCTGCGTGGGAGCAGGGGAGGGGTGTGTCAGTGCGTCGAGCGGTGGCCCTCTCAGCATGAAGGTGCGCTCCAAGCCGGGGAGAGCCGCATCCGAGTGAGATAGTACTGTACCGGCTCCCCACACGGATGAGTGGGACCGGAGCACAGGGATGTCGTGAGGGGGGGATCAGCCGGTCACGTCTAGCAGGCTCCTCAGCACGTGTGCCCTGTTCGAGCGCTGCAACCTCGACAGCGCGATCTTCTCTATCTGCCTTATCCTCTCGCGCGTCAGCCCCAACTGCTTTCCTACGGTATCGAGTGTCTGCGGGCTTTCGTAGCCGATGCCGAACCTCATCTTCAGCACCTCCCTCTCGCGTGGGCTCAGCATGGAGAGGGCTTCGTGAACGCTCTTCGGAAGGATCGCTTCGGCTATCACCGTGTCGGCGTCTCTGTGGCGAGTATCGGTGACAAGATCAAGCAACGTGGCCGAGGCCCCGTCGCGGAGCGGGGAGTCCAGGCGGAGAAGCTTCTCGTTGGCGCCGAGGACACGCTTTACGCCCTCTTCGGACATGCCCACGCGCTCGGCCACCTCGCGCGGCGTAGGCTTACGGCCCAACTCCTTCTCGGCCTCCTTGTAGGCGTTCTTCACCTTGGCGTATTTCTCAAAAACGTAGGCGGGAACGCGTATTGTCCT
>CAZXEJ010000045.1:0-17780 GCA_964639895.1 uncultured Spirochaetia bacterium
GTGTATGCTCGGGTTTGAGTCGAATCGTTGGGTTGTGTTCAATTATTAAACCCTCGTGTTAGAAAAAAATTGTTTTGCGCTAAAAAAAATGCTAAATTAGCTGTACAATTTCATAGAACGGCATTCTCTCAAGGAGTCAGTGGAAGTGTTTGGGCTGGGTGAAAGGAAAGGGGTCATAGGCCTTGATATAGGCTCGAGCTCCATCAAGGTCGCAGAGCTCAAGGAGACCAGAGGCGGCTACAGGCTGGTCAACCTAGGCGAGGCTTATCTGCCCCCCGACGCCATCGTCAACAAGACGATCGTAGATCCCGAGAAAGTTGTACAGACCATCTCCGATCTCGTCCGCGACCTACGCGTGAAGACAAAGCGCGTGGTGATATCCCTTGCCGGCCACTCCATAAACATCAAAAAGGTGAGCCTTCCCTTCATGGAAGAGGACGAGCTCAAGGAAGCCATCCCGTGGGAGCTCGAGCAGTACATCCCCCATAGCATCAACGACGTCAACTACGACTTCCAGATTCTGCCGGGCGAGAACGCCGAGGGGAAGATGGACGTCCTCATCGTAGCGGCGAAGAAGGACGTTGCCGAGACCTACGTGGACATCGTCACGGAGGCCGGACTGGAGCCGGTCATCCTGGACGTCGACGTGTTCGCCCTCGAGAACCTCTACGATCTCAACTACACGCAGTCGGGCGAGGTGGTGGCGCTGGCCAACATCGGTGCGGCCGTCACCAACATAAACATCGTAAAGGACGGCGTCTCCATATTCACCAGGGACGTGACCACGGGCGGAGTGCAGTTCACCGACCTGCTGGTCAACGAGTTCAACGTCGACTACGAAGAGGCCGAGAGGATGAAGTTTCTCATCACGTCGGGCGACGACCTCCCCCCCGAGCTGATACGTCTGGCCCGGGACTTCGTCGACTCTGTCAGCAACGAGATAAAGCGAACGATAGAGTTCTTTTCCAAGACCCTGTGGAAGGGTAACGTGGACAGAATAGTTCTTTCGGGCGGCTCGGCCAAGATACCCTACTTCGTCGACACGCTGCGCGAGATGACGGGTGCCGAGGTGGAGATGATGGAGCCGTTCCGGGCCATCTCCTACAGCGAGTCGGAGTTCGACCCCGAGTACATAAACGACGTGGGTCCGAAGATGAGCGTGGCTTTGGGCCTTGCCTTGAGGAGGGTGGGCGACAAGTGATCAGGATCAACCTCCTTCCCCGTGAGGAAAAGAGAGAGGTCACCGGGCTCGGGGGCGTGTTGCTGGGTATCGTGGCCATCGTGGCCATGATAGCCGCCTTGGCCGTCGTCGACGTGCTCAAGACCCACGAGATCGAGGCCGCCGAACGCAGGCTCCGCAACATAAAGCAAGAGGTCAAGAAGCTCGAAGACATAAGGGACAAGGTCGAAGAGTTCAAGGTGAAGAACCAAGAGCTCGAGGCCAGGATAAACATCATAAAGGTGCTCGAGGCCAACCGCAGGGGGCCGCTCTACGTGTTGGAGGCTCTCTCAGAGGCCATCCCAGGCAGGGCGTGGCTCGACAAGCTCAAGGAGAAGAGGTTCTACGCCACGCTCGAAGGGGTTGCGTGGAACGAGAAGACGATTGCCGATTTCATGCGTAACCTCGAGGCGTCCCCTTACTTCGAGGACGTTCAATTGAGGGAGATCAAGACCAAGACCATTCGCGCGCTGCCTCTTAAGACTTTCAAGATTCAGACCAGGTTCAACTACGCTGCCAAAGCACAGAAGAAAGCCGGCACGACGGAGGCCGACGCCGGCGTGACCACAGCTCAAGGGGCGAACTGAAGTGGACAAGTTTCAACAGCTCCTGGATGCCATAAACGACCTCTCCACCCAGGCCAAGCTCGGTCTTCTCGTGGCCGTGTTCCTCGTCCTCTGCGGCGGCTACTGGCTTTGGTTCTGGAAGCCCAAGGTCGAACGCTTGAACAGGCTCAAGGTGCAGATCCAGCGCGAGGAGAAGCTGCTCAACGAGTACAAGCTGATAGCCGACGAGCTGCCCGAGTTCGAGAAGCAGTACGCGTTGCTCACGCGCCAGTTCGAGATAGCGAGCCAGAAGCTTCCCACCCAGAGCGAGATCCCCGCCCTCATCGACAGCATCTACGGGGCCGTCAACGAGGCCGGCCTCCGCTCGAATGCGTTCACGCCGAAGGGCGAAGTGGTGAAGGAGATCTATGCCGAGATCCCCATCGAGATGAGTGTCTACGGATCCTATGTGACAATAGCCAAGTTTTTCGACCGTGTCTCCAGATTGTCGCGGATAGTGAACATTCGGGACCTCGATTTCAAGCGGCCGCGCGGGGCCGCCGACTCCACCGTGCTCGAGGCGTCGTTCACCGCCGTCACGTTCCGAATGATCGAGCAGCAGCAACAACCACAACCGCAAACGCAGAAGAGGCCGTCACGAGGGAAGCGGAAGCGGTGAGTTCGCGGATTGAGCCATGAGAGCAAAGCAGTTCCTGTCCTTGGTGTCGTTGGTCTTGGCACTCTTCGTCTTCGACGGTGCCGTCCTTGCCCAACAGGCGGTCCGGCCCCCGGCCGTCGAGGAAGGCATGGCGGTGCAGCAATCACCCGCACCGACCCCCCCGCCTTTCGATCCCAAGGGCATGCGCGACCCGTTCAAGCCGTTCATAAAACTGGTCCAGAAGAAGGCCCCCTCGAAGTCGAAGGTCAGCGCCAAGTATCTGCCGCCCATAAAGAAGTACCCTCTCAACGAGTTTAGAGTAGTGGGCATCGTGTGGGTGGGTGATACGCCCAAGGCCATGGTGGTCGATCCTGAGCAGAACACCTACATGCTGGGGGTCGGCGACGAGATCGGCAACCAGGAGGGGCGTATAGTGGACATAAGAGACAACGGCATAATGGTCGAGGAGAAGCAGTACACCGAGGACGTCTTCGGCAAGATACACGAGAAGAAGATAAAGAGCGTCCTTGCTTTCGCTGAAGAGGAATGATGCCAGAGAAGAAACCGTTTTCTCATACAAAGTCACTAAGGAGGAGAGGTGGGATGCGAAACTCCTGGATATCCCTCATGTTGGCGGCGGCTGTCGTCCTCAGTTCGACCCCGGGGTTGCTCGAGATAGCGCTTACGTCAGCGCTGCTGGGTGCTCCGGCGGCCGGATACGGGATGGAGGCCGGAGAGGGTCTCCCGGCCCAGGCTGCTTCCGGCGGACAGGGCTCCGACGCCACCGCCTCGCAGGGCCTTGTCGAGGAGAGCGGGGAGGCCGGCGGGCGCTTTCTCAACACCGTCGAAGACATAGGGTTCGAGGTGCTCGAGGGCGAGGGTATCGTTACTATAAGCACCACCGCTCCGGTGAGCTACGACGTGTTCGAGCAGGACCCTTCGCGCGTGGGGATAAAGCTCGAGAACGTGTTCCTTCCCGAAGAGTACCGCGTATCGCGCGACGTCTCCGATTTCGCAAGCCAGATAAACTTCATCTCCTCCTTCCCCGACCCGGCCAACGAGCGGGACGTGCTCGTGGTCGTAGAGCTCAAGGAGCCCACCGACTACACCGTCTCCCAGGACGAAAACCACCTCATCCTCACCGTGAGTGCCGAGCCCAAGTCGAAGCGCCAGATAGCCGAGGAGGCCGGCCGCGAGGAGCTCTGGCCCTTCGATTTCCGTTACTCCACGGGCCCTGGCACAAAAAAGAAGGTCTACAAGGGACAGCTGGTATCGTTCGACTTCAAGGACGCCGACGTCAGAGACGTCCTGCGCATACTGGCCGACATAAGCGGATTCAACTTCGTGGTGTCCCGCGGCGTGGCCGGCACGGTGACGCTCAAGCTTGTCAACGTCCCCTGGGATCAGGCGCTCGACATAATACTCGAGGACCAGGGCCTGGGTGCCGAGGTCGAGGGCAACGTCATAAAGATAGCCACCCTCGAGGCGCTCCAGCAGCGCCAGCGTCTTCTGGAGCGGACTCGCAAATCCAAGGAGGCCGTCGAGCCTCTTGAGACGAAACAGATTTTCGCCAACTACGCCGACGCCGAGGAGGTCGAGCCGCTGGTGGAGCCGCTCTTGAGCGACAGGGGAGAGATAAAGATCGACAAGCGTACCAACAGCCTGCTGGTGACCGACACTGCGACCAGGATAAAGCAGATCGAGGAGATCATAAAGAGCCTCGACAGCCGCACGCCCCAGGTGCTCATCGAGGCGCGCATCGTGCAGGCGACCCTCGATTTCACCCGTGAGCTGGGCGTACAGTGGGGGACCAACTACAGGGCTACGGCCGCAACCGGCAACCCCACGGGTGCGTTCTTCCCCTCGAGCGTCGAGGTAGGCGGCGTGGGGGTGGGCAACCCGGGACCCTTCGGCACCATAGGCGACAACTTCATCGTCGATCTGCCTGCGGCCGTAGGCCAGGGGTCCGGCGGCGCGTTGGGCATAGTGCTGGGCAGCATCACGGGCGCCTTCGACCTGGACATCCGTCTCTCGGCGCTCGAAGAGAGGGGCGAAGGCCGCATACTGTCCTCGCCCAAGGTGCTCACCCTCGACAACCAGCCGGCCCGCGTCGAGCAGGGAACCTCCATACCGTTCCTCAGCGTCTCGGCGGCCGGCACGCAGACGCAGTTCGTCGACGCCACGCTCAGGCTCGAGGTGACGCCCCATGTGACCAACGACGACAGGATCAACATGGTCATCAAGGTGACCGACAACGCGCCGGATCCCTCGATCACCGGCGCCAACGGTACGCCCGCAATCCGTAGGAACGAGGCCGAGACCCAGGTGCTCGCCCAGGACGGCGAGACTATAGTGATAGGGGGCATCTTCACCCGTACGCTGACGGACAACCTCTCCGGGGTGCCGTGGTTCTCCCACATCCCCCTGCTGGGAGTCTTTTTCAGGAACACGAAGAGGGTCGATCAGAGGCGCGAGCTCCTGGTGTTCATAACGCCGAGGATTATAAGATAACCAACGTCCGCTGTGCTCAACAGTGATGGAGGATGTATGACGATGAGAAGAGAATTGGTAGCCATTTTGTTCCTCCCCCTTGCGGCGATGATGCTTCTTTTCACCTACGGGTGCGGCGACAATCCGCCTTTTGCTCCATTCGGAGCCACGGTGAGCATCCTCAATCCTCCGGCCGACATAACCCTGCCCTGCGGCACGCAAGAGGTGCTCGATCTTACGGCCGTGGTCGAGGATCAGGACGGCTTCCCACTCAACGACGTCAAGGTTGATTGGATGGTGAGTTTCGCCGGAACCAACTCGCTCGTCGAAGACACGGACGGTGACGGCATAGCCGACGCCCGTGCCATACAGCTCGTGGACCCCGACGGCTGCGAGGAAGTTGGGCTAGATTGTGCGCTGGTCGATTCCTCCCTCTACGCGCCCTTCGGGGCTTTCGTCGATTCGCCCTTCCTTACCAAGACCAGCAACACCGGGCGCACGCGCGTGCTCATCATGGTGTTCGGTGATTTCCCCGTCGATCCGGCCAACGTTACGGTGTCCATCGGCACGGCCGTCGACGTGGCGGATTTCCGTGTGACCGGTTGCGAGCAGTGAACAAAGTTTACGGAGGAACAGTAGAAAGTGAGAGGTCATGATATGGGAAAAAAGAGCAGTGGAATAGTACTGAGGATCGGGGTGTTCGTGGTACTGGCCGGGTTGCTTGTGTCTTTCGGCTACTCCTGCATAGAGCAGCGCACGGGCCAGCCCACGTCGTCCAACCCCATATTGGGCATCTTGGGCCTGTTCATAAACCCCTCGGCCATCTTCGGCAACGCCGCCGATACGGCCGAGATAAGGGTCGAGGGGAGCAGTTTCCCCGACAACTCCAGTGTGCAGTTCTTCGTGAGCGCCTCGTCCGATTCCCTTGCAAACGCCCCCTGCGTCTTCAACGCCCAGTCGGTCCTCCTGAACGGAAGGGCGCTGGCTCGGGTCATAGCGGTGAACACCACCGGCTCTCCTATCACCGCAAACGTTGCAGCCACCATCACCAACCCCACCGGCCAGAGCCAGAGCCGCTTCGGACAGATCACGATAAATTCCACCACCTTCGTTCCTGAGTCGAGCGCTCTTTCCCTGAACGTGGACGATACCCTGCTGCTCGAGGTGAAGTTCGTCTCAACCGGCGTGCCCGACGGAACCGTGGTGACGTTTTCCCTCTCGGACGCCACCCTCGGTACGGTGCCGCCCACCGGCGTGATTGGAGGCGGTACCGTGACCATACAGTACCAGGCCACACCCGCCACTTCGGGCATCCAGGTACTCACGGCGACGATCGTCCTTCCCGACCCGGCCGCGGTGGCCCCCGGCTGCCCAAGTGTGCCGGCCTCGTTGAGAACGCTCGTGGCCACGGTCACCATAACGCAGAGCTCTCCCACCACGGAGCCCGAGCAGCTGTGTAACGACGGGCTCGACAACGAAGGCGACGGCTTGATCGACTGCGCCGATCCCGATTGCGACGGCAAGATAGGAGGGCCGCTTGCGACCAACCTCTGCGAGACGGCTGGAGAGACCACATGTAACGACGGTTTTGACAACGACGGAGACGGGCTGGTGGACTGCTCGGACCCAAGTTGCAACGGATCCGTCGGACCGGGTGGGTTCACGTGCCAGACCGTTGAGACCATATGTGACGACGGTTTTGACAACGACGTCGACGGTTTCACCGACTGTCTGGACGCAGACTGTGACGGCATAGCCGGATGCGTGTTCGGAGGCGAGGGGGGAGCCGGCGATTGCCAGGACGGTTTTGACAACGACGGCGACGGCTTCGTCGATTGCGCCGACACCGATTGCCAGAGCCTCTCCGTGTGCGAGTTCCCCGAGGCCACGTGCGACGACGGGTTCGATAACGACGGCGACGGTTTCGTCGACTGTGACGATAGCGACTGCACGGGCGACCCGGCCTGTGTACCCGGAGTGGAGTCCGGGACCAACTGTGACGACCTCGTCGACAACGACGGCGATGGTGACACGGACTGTGCCGACACCGATTGTGCCGGGTTCTTCCGTTGCGAGATCCCCAACGAGACCACCTGTCTCGACGGCTTCGACAACGACGGCGACGGCTTCACCGATTGTATCGACGCCGACTGCATTGGGACCGCCGTGTGCGCCTCAGCCAGCGGCGAGATCGCCGGAGGCAGTGTGGCCACGGCGTGTACCAACGGCGTGGACGACGACATGGACGGCCTCATCGACTGCGCCGATCCAGACTGTTCGTCGTTCTTCCGCTGCGAGACTACGGAGACCACCTGTAACGACGCCTTCGACAACGACGGCGACTTCTTCGTCGACTGCGACGACGTCGACTGCCTGGTCAGCCCGTTCTGTCCCTCGGCCACGACGGAGACCTCTTGTACGGACGGGGTGGACAACGACGCCGACGGGCTGATCGACTGCGCCGACAGCGATTGCACGGGCTTCCCCGGCCCCGACGGTGTGCCGTGCGAGTCACCTGAGTCGACGTGTAACGACGGCTTTGACAACGACGGAGACGGGCTTATCGACTGTCTTGATCCCAGTTGTAATACCGTCGACGGGTGTGAGTTCGGCTCGGAGTCTACTTGTAACGACGGCTTCGACAACGATGCCGATGGGCTGATCGACTGCGCCGATCCGGACTGTAACGGCGTAGCGGGTCCAGGTGGTACGTGCCAGCAGCCCACCGAGACCACTTGTAACGACGGCTTCGACAACGACGTCGACGGCAAGATCGACTGCGCCGATCCCGACTGTAACGGCGTCGGAAGCTGCGAGTTCGATACCGAGACGTCGTGTGACGACGGCTTCGACAACGACGCCGACGGTGACACCGACTGCGCCGACACCGACTGTGGGGGCTTCTTCGCCTGCGGTGCTACGGAGATATCGTGTACGGACGGCTTCGACAACGACGGCGACAACTTCACGGACTGTCTCGACTCCGATTGTATAAGCGACCCCGCTTGTCCTCCTGGTGCCGAGGTCTGTAACGACGGAGTAGACAACGACAACGACACACTCATCGACTGTGCCGACCCTGACTGCGACGTGGGTCCACCTGCGGCCGGGCAGTGCAACATCCCAGAGAATGACGATGTAATCTGCCGTGACGGCTTCGACAACGACGGCGACGGGTTGGTCGACTGTGCCGATCCTGACTGTAACGGCCATACCGGGAACCCGTCGGATCTTACGGACCTTTGTGAGGCCGTCACCGAGACCACGTGCGATGACCTGTTCGACAACGACGGCGACGGCAGCGTGGACTGCGCCGATGACGACTGTGCGTCCTTCTTCAAGTGCGAGCCCACGGAGACCGTGTGTAACGACGGCTTCGACAACGACGGCGACGGATTCATCGACTGTAACGATACTGATTGCGGTGTGGTTCCCATATGTCAGCCCATCGAGTTCTTCTGTGCCAACGGCATTGACGACGACGGCGACGGCGATATCGACTGCGCCGACACCGATTGTGATGGGTTCGTACTGTGCGCCGATTCGGAGACGGGGCTTTGCACGGACGGCTTCAACAACGACGGCGATCTGTTCGTAGATTGCTTCGATTCGGACTGTGCCGGCGACGCAGCGTGTACGCCGCCTCTGCCCAATACGGAGATATGCAACAACGGTATCGACGATGACGGTGACGGGTTCAAGGATTGCGCCGACACGGATTGCTCTACGGGCTTCATCCTGTGCGAGACCCAGGAGTTCACCTGCAATGACGGCTTCGACAACGACGGCGACAACTTCACCGATTGCGCCGATGCCAACTGCGACGGCAAGGTCTGCGCGCCGGGCAAAACGTGCGACTTCGCAACGACGTCCTGCCTCTAGGCGGACCGGCGGCGGCACGATTGAGGTGAACCCACAACGTTGACAACGGTCGGGGGGGCGCGACGAGCGACCCCCCCTCGCTGGAGAGAAGGTGCGTCTTCGCCGGCTCGGGCCGCCTTGACTAAGCGCGGCCGTTCCTGTTAAATGTAATTCTGTGCCTTGCCCTGAGGCCGCAACCGGCGTTGCGGCTCCAGAGATGCGCGCTCGCCGGGCCTATGCGCGAAGGGGAGGGAACCTGCTTCGAGGCACTGCGGCTGGGCTTTCCACGGGCGGGTTTCGGCCCTCTATTCAACTGTGACATCGGAAGCGGTACAATGTTTTCAGAGGGGGACAGATGAACATATTCGACCTTACCGAAGAGCAGAAGATGATCCAGTCGGTGGCCGCCGAGTTCGCCGAGAACGAGATAAGACCCGTGGCGGCCGAGCTCGACCGTAAGGAGGAGTTCCCGGCCGAGCTGGTCCAGAGCATGGCCGAGCTCGGGTTCATGGGCATTTTCGTCCCCGAGCAATACGGCGGAAGCGGGATGGATGTGGTGAGCTACGCGCTGGCGCTCGAGGAGATATGCAAGGCATGCGCCTCTACCGGCACCATAATGTCGGTGAACAACTCGCTGGTCTGCGATCCCATCCTCTCCTACGGGACGGCGGAGCAGAAGGAGAAGTACCTCCCCCCGCTGGCACGTGGCGAGAGTCTGGGGTGCTTCGCTCTCAGTGAGCCGGGGGCGGGTTCGGACGCTGCCGGGATCAGCACGCGTGCCGTAAGAGACGGCGATCACTACATAATAACGGGCACCAAGAACTGGATTACAAACGGCCCCGAGGCCGACATAGTGATACTGTTCGCCACCACCGATCCCAAGCTCAAGCACAAGGGTATCACGGCCTTCATCGTCGAGAAGGAGACGCCTGGTGTGACGGTGGGCAAGGTCGAGGAGAAACTCGGCATCCGCGCGTCGTCGACCTCTCAGCTCATCTTCGACGAGTGCGCCGTGCCGGTGGCCAACAGGCTGGGCGACGAGGGCGAGGGGTTCAAAATAGCCATGCGTACGCTCGACGGCGGCCGCATAGGCATAGCTGCACAGGCCGTGGGCATAGCCCAGGCCGCGCTTGACGCCTCGGCCGCCTACGCGCAGCAGCGCGAGGCGTTCTCTCAGCCCATAGCCCGTTTCCAGGCCATCCAGTTCATGCTGGCCGACATGGCCACCCGCATCGAGGCCTCCCGCCTGCTCGTCCTGCAGGCGGCCAAGATGAAGGACAAAAAGTTGCGACACACAAAGCAGTCGGCCATGGCCAAGCTGTTCGCCTCGGAGACGGCCATGTGGGTTACGACCAAGGCCATACAGATACACGGCGGCTACGGCTATACGACCGAGTACCCGGTAGAGCGTTATTTCCGCGACGCCAAGATAACGGAGATCTACGAGGGTACGTCCGAGATTCAGCGGCTGGTCATAGCCAACCAGCTGCTTAGGGAGTACTGATGCTGCCGCGTTGGGGAGGATCCACCGATGGGCGGTGACGACAGACTGAAAAAGAGGTTCCAGGAGTGGAAGCGCCGGTTCGACGCCGCTCCGAAACGGGATGCCGACCCCACCACCGTCTCGGGCATGGAGGTCCCGCCGCTTTCGACCCCGCTCGATGTGCCGTGTTTCGACTACGCCTCGAAGCTCGGGTTCCCGGGTGAGTATCCCTACACCCGCGGCATCTATCCTACGATGTACCGCGGAAGGCTGTGGACCATGCGCCAGTTCGCGGGCTTCGGCACCCCGCGCGATACGAACCGCAGGTTCAAATTCCTGCTCCAGCAGGGCCAGACTGGTCTCAGCGTAGCCTTCGAC
The DNA here is from genome assembly GCA_964639895.1 of uncultured Spirochaetia bacterium. Taxonomy (GTDB): domain Bacteria; phylum Desulfobacterota_D; class UBA1144; order Nemesobacterales; family JADFKM01; genus CAZXEJ01. The sequence goes on from CAZXEJ010000045.1 coordinate 10,635, forward strand.
ATGCCCACGCTGATGGGCTACGACTCCGACCATCCGCGCTCTCGTGGCGAGGTGGGGAAAGAGGGCGTGTCGGTGAGCACTCTGGCCGACATGGAGGAGCTGTTCGAGGGGATCGACCTCGGCGGGGTCAGCACCTCGATGACCATAAACTGCACGGCACCGGTGGTGTTCGCCATGTATCTGGCCGTGGCCGAGAAGCAGGGTGTCGAGTGGGAGCGGTTACGAGGTACGCTCCAGAACGACATGTTGAAAGAGTTCATAGCCCAGCGCGAGTGGATATCGCCGCCGCGGCCCTCGGTCAAGCTGGTTGTAGACATAATAGAGTTCTGCGCCCGTCACGTTCCGCTCTGGCATCCGGTCTCCATCTCCGGCTACCACATTCGCGAGGCCGGCTCCACGGCCGTCCAGGAGCTCGCATTCACGCTGGCCGACGGGCTCTGTTACGTGGAGGAGGCCATCGCCCGCGGACTGGACGTCGACGAGTTCGCCCCCCGCCTTTCGTTCTTCTTCAACTCGCACAACGACTTCTTCGAGGAGATAGCCAAGCTCCGGGCTGCACGCCGCATGTGGGCCCGCTACATGAAGGAGCGCTACGGCGCACGTGATCCGCGCTCGATGATGCTCAAGATGCACGTGCAGACGTCGGGCGCCACGCTCACCGCGCAACAGCCCCTGAACAACGTGGCCCGGGTCACTCTCCAGGCTCTGGCCGCGGTGCTGGGCGGTACGCAGTCGCTGCACACGAACTCCATGGACGAGACGCTGGCCCTCCCTTCGGAGGAGGCCGTCACCGTAGCACTCAGGACCCAGCAGATAATAGCCGAAGAGAGCGGCGTGGCAAATGTCATCGACCCCTTGGGTGGGAGCTACTATGTCGAGTGGCTCACCGACAGGATGGAGAGGGAGGCCGCTGCCTACATAGAGAAGATAGAAGAGATGGGCGGTATGATAGAGGCCATCGACGCCGGCTATCCGCAGGCCGAGATAGCCGAGGCCGCCTACGCCTACCAGAGGGAGCTCGACGCCGGCCGCAAGGTTGTGGTGGGTGTCAACAAGTACCGTATGGACGAAGATGCGCCCATCCCCATACTCAAGGTGGACGAGCGGGTTGAGAGGGAACAAGCCGAGCGCGTCCGCAGGGTGAGGGCCGAGCGTGACGACGCACGCGCGAGGGCGGCGCTTGCGGCTCTCGAGGAGGCGGCCCGACGGGGTGAGAACCTGATGCCCCGCCTGGTCGACGCAGTCAAGGCCTACGTGACGATCGGCGAGATAAGCGATCTGTTCAGGGAGGTCTACGGCACTTACTCGGACCCGGCGTATCTGTAGCCGCGGCCCGGCGGGAGGGGTGCAGAACCCGATATGAGCGGCGGAAGGAGAGTGAGGATACTTATCGGCAAGGCCGGTCTCGACGGGCACGACCGCGGGGCCAAGGTGGTGGCGCGGGCGCTGAGGGACGCGGGCTGTGAGGTCATCTACACCGGGATACACAACACGCCCGAGATCATCGCCAAGGCAGCCGTCGAAGAGGACGTCGACGCCGTGGGGATAAGTATCCTGTCGGGTGCCCACAACGTGGTGATTCCAGAGGTGATACGTCACCTCGAGGAACAGGGAGCGGGCGACATAGTGGTGTTCGGCGGCGGTATCATCCCGGAGGAGGACGTCCCGGGACTGCTGGCCCGGGGGGTGAAGAAGATATTCGGTCCCGGCTCCTCAACGGTCGAGATAGTGCGTTGGGTCAAGGAGAACATCCGTCCGCGAAAGCCGGTCTGACGGGATGGAGGTTTTAGACGAGGGAAGAGGAGCGCCTGCTCCGGCCGTGACGATATGGGGGCGGCGTGGCGTGTCCTAGTGTGAGGTCTCAGATGAGGTGTCCGCTGTGCGGCAGGAGGAAGGCGAAGCGTTTCTGTCCGGCCAAGGCCAAGACGATCTGTCCCGTCTGTTGCGGCGGTAAGCGGCTGGTCGAGATCGATTGCCCCTCCGACTGCCAGTATCTGGTGGAGGGTGAGCGCTACCGCCAGAAGAAGGTCGTGCGCAGCCGCATAAGGAGGGAGGGCGTGCGCAGTTACGTGCGCCGCGCCGAGCTCTTCAACCTCCACCCCGAACTTTTCCACCTCATCGAGGGCGTCATGGCCGAATACGCTTGGGCCAAGGGTAGGGGACTCTCGAACCGGGATCTCAAGGTGGGGCTCGAGGCCGCGGCCAAGACGCTTGCCACGGAGGAGAGCGGACTTCTGTACAGGCACTCGTCCGAAAACCCCCTGGCGGACGAGCTTTCGGCCCGTCTGCTCGAGGCCATAGGAAGGCTCAAGGCCGCAGGAAGGCTGAGGCCGCCGTCGCTCCCCCAGTCGGTTTCGACCGCCCGTTTCGTGCGTTCGGTGCTTGATGAGTACAGGGCTGAGATAGAGTTTTTTGACGAGCAAGAGTCCGATCCCGCTTCCTACGTCGTCTATCTGAAGAGGATGCACCCCGATCGCCGCCCCAAAGGTGCAAGGTCCACGGGGAGCATAATAATAGCGGGTTCCTAGAGAGAGGGGCGAACCGGTCTCCATCCTCGTAGGGATGCTGGCGCCGTAAGGCCGAGGAAGGGAGGCGGCTCCTGTGGTCAAAGCCACCGGTCTTCTACCGTGTGCCGCGGCTTCGGTCCACATCCTCTCCGCAACGTCGTCTCCGCCATCAGCCGAGCGCACCTGTGGACTGGCCCGACCGTGCGGGTTGTGAGCAGTGGACGGGCATGGGACCGGCCTTGTTGCGCCTGCGTTGGAGGCGGCTCGCACACACATCTTGGCCCCGGATCATCCTTCTCCGATGCTCCGTTCCGGCTGCACCTCTGGCGCCTGGATTACCATCCCCCTCGTGCTTCATCCAGCCTTCGGCTCCCACCCATTCGGGTGCGTCTTCGGCAAGGGCCTCGCAGACGGTGGAGTGTAGCCATGAGCAGCCCGGCTTAGCCGCCCTGCCGCCTTGCGCGTGCTTGTCGCATACCCTTTTGCCCTACCAAGGGCTGCGGCCGGAGTTTCCCATGGATCCCTTTTCATCCGGCGGGGCGGGTGTAGGTGGTTGTGGGTATTTGGAAGAAAGGGAGGGTGGTGAGTCCCGTGCTCGGGGCGGTTGAAGTCCGTGGCTTTCGGACGGGAGCGGTGTAGGTGTAGTGTCTTCCCTTGGTGTGCGCCGCTTGCGGTGCAGACTGCGTGTTCTCAGTATCGGGATGATGGGGACAGACGGCCTTGGTGATCGCCGTCCATCTTTAGTCGGTGAGGGACTGGAGAGGCCGTGGGGTTATGGGCTCCTGCTACCGGCGGAGAGGACACCCAGGTAAACGCCTCCGGGGTGCTCCATACGCTCGGGGCATATGGGTGCCCTGTGGGCGTGGTCCCCGGCGGTGCGTCCGACGGGGGATCAGGCCTTCTTGCCGCCCAGCGACGTTATGAGGCTTGCCAGCAGCCCCACCGCTCCCAGCGTGCCTATGACCTTGAAGAAGAGGTTCCACTCGGCGTCGGCCCCCCTGTAGATGGCATACCCCACGAGGCACAGGAGGACCAATGTGACCACTATGCTGCCGACTATGTTCGTGCCATTCATGTACGGGAACTCCTCCGGGGTTTGATGAAAGAAGCGAGCTAAATATTATCTGAGTCCGCAATTCATTTCAAATCCCGCCACGGCGGGCCGCCTCCCCCGAAGGCTCGCTTACGGTGCCGTCTCGGCGGATTCCTTGCGGGGTTGGGGCCCGCTGTGTAACCTTATTGTTCAAATGTCGGAACCTGAAACGCTTTCGATCGCCGTCGTGGGAGGGGGAAGCTGGGGCACGGCTATCGCCAAGCACCTGGCCGAGAAGGGCTACGAGGTTGTCATCTGGGTCAGGGAGGCCGAGGTTGAGGAGTCCATAGCGTCCTCGGGCGAGAATGCCCTCTACCTGCCGGGCATAGCACTTCCCCCCACCGTCGCCCCTACGCGCGACCTCGAGCTGGCCGTCTCGGGGCGTGACCTGGTGGTCTTCTCCGTACCGGCGCAGTACGTCCGCTCCGTCCTGTGCGCGTGCCGCCGTGTGCTGCCCTCGCGGGCCGTTGTGGTGAACACTGCCAAGGGCATCGAGCTCAGCACGGGTGAGACGATGAGCCAGCTCTTCTCGGACCTCCTCGGTGCCGAGGCCATGGGCCGGTACGTTGTGCTCTCGGGACCCAGCTTCGCTCTCGAGGTGGCCCAGCGCAAGCCTGCCGCCGTTTCGGTGGCGTCCTCCGACGAGGAGTCGGCCCGTCTTGCACAGAGGGTGTTCTCGAACCGCTACTTCCGCGCCTACGTGAGCGACGACGTGACCGGCGTGGAGATAGGGGGGGCGATGAAGAACGTCATCGCCATAGCGGCCGGCATAGTGGAAGGGTTGGATCTGGGCGATAACGCCAAGGCGGCCCTGATAACGCGTGGGCTGGCCGAGATCACCCGTCTGGGCGTGGCCATGGGGGCACGGCCGGCCACGTTCGCCGGCCTTTCGGGGATGGGTGATCTGGTGCTCACCTGTACGGGATCGTTGAGCCGGAACAAGGGTGTGGGCCGCCGCATCGGTGAGGGCGAGACTCTGGAGCAGGTGGTGAAGGGGATGAACATGGTGGCCGAGGGGGTTAAGACCTCGCGCGCCGCCGTGGATCTTGCACGACGGCTCGGTGTTGAGCTTCCCATTACGGAGAAGGTGGTTGAGGTGCTCTACGACTCGAAACCTCCCCAGGAAGCTATCTACGAGCTGATGACCCGCGAGCTCAAACGCGAGGTCGATTGATGCGGCCTCTGGCTGGCCGGTCCGGCTGCGGACGAGGCGCGGGTATTAGAAACCGGTTACGTTTTATGATAGAATTTGTTTTGAGATCCTTTCTTCTCCTGCTCAGGTCGTACAATCCGTTCTGATATGGCGGTTCCCGAACCCAACAACATAATCAAGCTGATGAAGGAACCCTCCTACAGGCCCATGCGGAGCCGGGAGCTGGCCAAGCGGCTGGGTGTGTCTAAGGAAGAGAGGGCGCTTTTCAAGAAGGTGCTGAGGAAGCTGGTCAAAGACAACAAGGTGAGAAGGCTGAGGGGTGGACAGTACGCCTTGAACGGCCCCGGCGCCGGAGGGGCACCCGTCCAGGCCCAGGCGGGGTCCAAGGGGGGTGGCGGCGCCGCCCCGGAGGCGCCGGCCCCGGCCAAGGGCAAGCGGGTCCTGGGCAACTACGTGAGGACGGGCAAGACGGGCATGGTCATCCCCCGCGACATAAAGCTCCCTCCGCTTATCATATCGCCCAAGGAGATAAAGGGGCTTCGCAGCGGCAGCCTCGTGGTCTGCGAGGTGGCCGGTCCCAAGCGGCGCGACGGCAGGGTGGCGGGCGTCGTGGTCGAGGTGCTGGGCAAGGCCGGCACGCTCGAGGTGGAGAAGAAGGCCCTCTACGTGCAGTATGACCTTCCCGAGGGGTTTCCGCGCCAAGTTGTTGCCGAGGCCGAGCGTATCGACGACACCATCGGCGAGGAGGAGCTTCGCGGCCGTGTGGACCTGCGCCGCAAGACCATCTTCACCATAGACGGTGAAGATGCCAAGGACTTCGACGACGCCGTAGGGATCGAGCGTCACGGACGGGGTTGGAAGCTGTACGTATCCATCGCCGACGTCTCCCACTACGTGAGGGTGGGAGGGGCGATCGACAACGAGGCGTTGCAGCGCGCCACCAGCATATACCTGCCTGGGCGGGTGGTGCCCATGCTGCCGGAGACGCTTTCCAACTGGGTGTGCAGTCTCGTGCCCAGGCGCGACAGGCTTACGAAGACCGTAGAGATGGTTTTCTCCCCGACGGGGGAGATGAAAGATTTCAAGGTTTACAGGAGCGTCATCCGGAGCAAGGCCCGGCTCACCTACACCGAGGTCACGGAGTTCCTTGAGGAGGGGAAGCGCTCGGACAACATAAGCCAGCGCGTGGGCAGGGCGCTCGGGATGATGAAGGAGCTCTACACGGAGCTCAAGAAGCGCAGGATCGAAAACGGTGAGCTCGACTTCGAGTTCCCGGAGCCCGAGCTCATATACGACGAGCTGGGCAGGACGGTCGACGTTGTCAAGTCGACCCGCAACATAGCCCACGGCATCATCGAAGAGGCGATGATCGCCGCCAACAGCGCCGTGGCTCGCCTCACCTATTCGAAGAAGAGACCCTCTATCTACCGCGTGCACGAGCCTCCCGATACGGGGGCGTTGAAGGAGCTGTCGGAGTCGCTCAAGAAGGTGGGCATGAAGCTCACGGTGGACGGGCCCATCGATCCCCACGAGCTACAGCGCCTCATCCGCGAGGCCCACGGCACACGCCACCAGCTGCTCGTCAACACGCTCATACTGCAGTCGCTCAACCGAGCCGTCTACACCACCGATACGCTCGGCCACTTCGGGCTGGGGCTCGACCACTACACCCACTTCACTTCGCCCATACGGCGCTACCCCGACCTCGTCGTGCACCGTATCGTCGACGCCATCCTCCAGGGCAGGCGCCTGCCCTACGACGTCGAGACGCTCCGGTGGATAAGCTCCTACTGCTCCGACAAGGAGCGGCTGGCCGAGCGCATCGAGAGAGAAGCGATCGAGCTCGAGCGGGCGGAAGTGATGAAGTCCCACGTGGGCGAGGTTTTCGACGCCTTCGTAACCAGCGTGATGCCGTTCGGCCTCTTCGTCGAGCTGGAGCGCTACTTCGTCGAGGGGCTGGTGCCACGCAGATTGATTCACGCGGCCCGCGGTAAGAGGTTCGACGTGGGCGAGAGCGTGCGCGTGCGGCTGCTCGACGCCGACCTCTCGAAGCGCAGGCTGACGTTCGAACTGGTCACTTGATGGGAGACGAGTGGGCAGCGCCGGAGCGGCGTCCGTATCACCGCCGCCGCTTGGACGCGCGTCTCCTCCCTGGACGGCTTCCCCCCCACTGGGTGCGTCGCGGCGCTTGGTGCGGAACCCACGGTGCCCGACCGTATCTTTTCCCGAGAGGAATGCTGCTTTACGCACAAGCCGTCGCTTGCGTCATGGGGCCTCGTGCCGCTTGGCGTCTCCCCGGCTATGTGGTCCAATGAAGCAGGTATCGGATGGCGGAGGGAGCACGCTGCAACTGTTTGACCATACCCTGACCGTAAAAAATATTATCACCCAGG
>CAZXEJ010000046.1:0-17217 GCA_964639895.1 uncultured Spirochaetia bacterium
GGGGGGGGGGGGGTGGGCGGGGGGGGGGTGGTAGGTGGGGGGGGGGGGGGGGGGGGGGGGGGGGGGGGGGGGGGGGGGGGTGGATGTTAGCACTTGCGAAGAGGACGCTGCGGCTTCGGCACGGCGCGGCCTAGCGGGCCGGGGGCGCCGGAGCGGCGTCCGACGCCTCTGTCGGCCGGGGGGAGGCGGCGGTCGATCGGGGGTCAGGTTCCACGTACTCAGGTAACTAGGCCCTGATGTTAAAGCGCTCTCTCAGCTTGGGGAGAGCTGGGGATAACGGGTTCAACAGTGGGGTCTAAGGCTCCCAAAAAGACAGGATTAAGCCCCTGTTGATAACCTGTGTACAAATATCGTGGGCGCCCCTAAATATTGTCTAACCTCCCTTTATCATTGGTTAATTGTCGCCGACAGTTATCCACAGATGTGGACGTTTCACGTGCCGCGGCTCGTAACACCCTATTTCCCAATGCAAAATTTGCTGAAAATCCTTCCCAGCACCTCTTCCGTAGTCACTTCCCCCGTTATCTCGCCCAAGCGGTCCAGGGCCGTGTGCAGCTCGAAGGCGGGGAATTCCGGCGACAGCGACCGGCGCATCGCATCAGCGAAACGCTCAAGCGCCGCGGCCGCCTCCATCAGGGCGTCCTTGTGCCGTTGCTCGGTTACAATCACGTCGAATTCCCCCCCGCCCGACGCCCCCGCACGGGCGGCCTCCACGATCGCCCGCTTGAGCGCCGCGATTCCCCTGCCCGTCTTCGCCGAGGTCGAGACGATCGGGTCCCCGCCTGCCAGGTGCCTTACTTCTCCGAGATCGGTCGCGGCCGGAAGATCGGTCTTGTTTAGTACCACCACCCTCGTTCTTGCGGCCGAGGCCTCGAGCGCGCGGCGGTCGTCGTCGTCGAGCTTGCTGCTTGCGTCGATGACCACCACCACGACGGCGGCCTCATCGGCCTTGCGGCGGGCCATGTCCACCCCTTCCACTTCCACCTCGTCGCTCGCCGCGCGCAGGCCCGCCGTATCGGTGAGCCTTACCAGAACACCGTCCACGACGATGACGTCCTCGATGAAGTCCCTGGTGGTACCGGGCGAAGGGCTCACGATGGCCCGTCTCTTCATAAGCATCCGGTTCAGCAGGCTCGACTTGCCTACGTTGGGCTTTCCAATGATGACGGCGTCGATGCCCTCCTTGAGGACCCTGCCTCGGCTGAACGTCTCGGCCAGCGCCCTGAGTTCCCCTTCGAGCGCCTGGGCCCGCTCGATGAGCCTCCTTTCGTCGGCGGGATCGATCTCTTCTTCCGGGAAATCGATCCGTGCTTCGACCTCGGCCGCCATGTCTATCACCGTATTGCGGTATTCCATTATTCTGGCCGACAGGTCTCCCTCGAGTTGACGGCGCGCAACCTCAAGGCTCGTCTCCGAGTGGGCGTCGACGATATCGGCCACGGCTTCGGCCTGGGCGAGGTCGAGCCTGCCGTTGAGGAAGGCGCGGAGGGTGAACTCACCAGGCTCGGCCAGCCTTGCACCGGCCTTGATGCATGCCTCGAGCACCCTTTTTGGGACCATGTAGCCGCCGTGGGAGTGAAGTTCCACAACGTCTTCGCCGGTGTACGAATGTGGGGCCCTCATGATGACGGCCAGGCCGGTATCGATCGGGCGGCCGGTCGAGGGGTGGATGAACTTGCCGTAATAGAGGCGGTGCGACACCATGCGTCTGGGCGGGGAGAACACCTTCTTGAGGACGCGCGCGGCCTGGGGTCCGGAGACGCGTACGATGGCCATGCCGCCGCGTCCGGGTGGGGTGGCTACGGCCGCGATGGTGTCGTCGGTGGCGGGAATTTTGACCATGGCGACAAGAGAGAAATGTACCACATGGCGCCGCGGCACCCAAGGTGGGGGTGTTTGGAGCTCGGTGTTGGAGTCGGAGGGGACCCCCCCTGGGTATAAGCCACATCCCAGCGGCGGGGCGTTGGTGTGTTTGCAGTGAGGGTCGAGGCGTGGAGGATAAAAGGGCTCACCAGTCGGGGCCGGTTGCGCGTGGCAGCCCGGTGTAATATAGTAGAAATGCTTCCGCCCGTGAGGGCGGCGGTGTTTCACGTGAAACATTCAGCCCGCACAGGACGCAGCGCCATGGAGAAGAGCGGCAAGCCCCACTACCTGCGCCACCGCCTCAGGCTCAGGGAGCGGTTCGCCAAGACCCACGGCAAGGGGCTTCAAGACTACGAGATGCTGGAGCTGCTGCTCACCTACGCCATACCCCGCCGCGACGTCAAACCCACCTCCAAGGCCCTGCTCAAGAGGTTCGGGTCGCTGAGCGGCGTTCTCGACGCCACAGTGGATGACTTGCTCCAGTGCGAGGGAATCGGCCAAGCCTCGGCCATGCTCATCAGGCTGGTCAAAGAGCTGTTCATCGCCTATTCGGCCGAGCACATGGCCAAGAAGAAACAGCTCACGACCCCCAAAGAGGTAGTGGACTTCGCTCGGCTCGTGCTCTCCGACTACTCCAACGAGGCCTTTCTGGTCGTGTACCTGAACGTCAAGAACGAGGTGATCGACCACGAGCTGATGAGCGTAGGTACGATCGATCGCGTGGCCGTATACCCCAGGAGGATCGTCGAGGCCGCCCTGCAGAAGAAGGCCTCGTCCATCATCCTCGTCCACAACCACCCGACCGGACACGTGACACCCTCGAAGGAGGACATAAGGCTGACCAAAGCCATAATGGATGCCACAGGACTCCTGGACATACGAGTACTGGACCACATCGTGGTGGGAAAGAAGAACTACCTGAGCTTCCTCGAGCGTAATCTTATGCCCGAGCAGTAGGCACTGGCCCGTCGCTCCGTTTATCCGCCAGCGGGGCGGTTCGTTCACGGCCATTGTGGAGGTCCACCATGGAGCAGCTCTACATCGTCGACGTGTTTGCGGAGAGAAGGTTCGGCGGCAACCCGCTTGCCGTGGTGGTCCACGATTCCGCCCTCACCGACGACGTCATGGTGGACGTGGCTCGCGAGATGGCCTACTCGGAGACCACCTTCGTGCGTAGCTCGGAGATAGGGGATCGACGAGCCAAGGTGCGCATATTCACCCCGGTACGCGAGATACCCTTCGCCGGCCACCCCGTCCTTGGTACGGCGTACGTGTTGAGGGAGTTTTTTGGAGTCGGTGTCGGCGGGGGGGAAATAGTGCTGGAACTCTCCATCGGCCAAGTTCGTGTTACGGTGGAAGGGGCCGCGGGAGGGAATGCGCTTTGGTGGATGGAACAGAGGCTGGCCTGTGTAGGGGCCGAAGTGGAGCCCGTGCGGGCCGCACAGGCTGTGAGCCTCGAGGCCGGGGATCTCGCCCCCGGCCGGCCGGTCTTGTCGGTTTCGACCGGCTTTCCGTTTTACGTGGTTCCAGCCGCTGGCGTAGAGGAGCTCCTCAGGGCCCGCATCGAGCCCAGCGCCTTCAAACGCTTGGTGGAAGGCGGCAAGACCCAGGCCGTGCTCGTATACGCGCCTCTTGAGACCGGAGCGGTCGAGATGCGCGTGTTTGCCCCACACCACGGTATCGCCGAGGACCCGGCCACGGGAAGTGCAGCCGGCTGCCTGGGCTTCTACCTGCTACGAGAGGGCCTATGGTGCACGGGCGGCTCAGGGGGGCCGCTTCGCATAGAACAGGGCCGGCTTGTGGGGAGGCCATCGGTCATATACGTCCGACGTTTCGGTGGTGGCGAGGTGCTGGAGGTCGGAGGACGTGTGCAGGCCGTGGCCCGTGGGGAGTTCGTAGGGGGATTACGTGTATAAATACGACGTGCGTTGTACGTGGTGGGGCCGTTCGAGGCTCATCCATGTAATGGGGGGATACCAATGTAGAGGGACGGCCGGCGGTGTAGGGGAGCCGCGGCAGGTGGTTCGCCCAGTGTGAGACTGTGCGCGAGGGGGGTACGGTGTCCCGCTTGGGTATGTCGTTGAGATCCTCTTTCCTGCTTGTACGTCCTCGAGCCGCATTGCATGGCTGCCTCCCCGAGGGGCGGTGGGTTTATATAGCACCTCGTCCCATTGGGGCGCTGGAGTGAGGGGGAGCAGGCGGCCTCGCCGGGGTGATTCGGCCCGAAGCACGGGCCTGCCCGCTGTGCTCCGGCCTGTGGTGCGTCGTGGGAGAGGCGGGGCGGTCGACGAGTATGCCTCCCACGTGCCACGTTGCCGAAGGCGCCTGCCTCCGGCCCGGAAGAAGAAGGGGTGCAGGTCTAACCGTCCGTCATTGCAAGATATTTCTCTTCCGGTATGGACGCCGCGTGAGCGCGCATTCTCGCCGCGGGTCCCGCTGCAGCTATCGGGAAGGAGCTGCACGAAGGATGATGCACACAATGGCGTTATGGGAACCCTACGGCACCGTCCCCTCTGGAGGGAGGGATGAAGGGTGGATGAGCCGGTTCGATGTGAACCATTTAGGCCATGGCGCAGGCGGCCGGGGGTATCGTCGGTATGCCGCTCCTTGATGGCTGGATCGCTGAGCAACCGCTCCTTCGGTGCTTGAGAGGGCCGGCCGCCGAGGCATCGGCCCGGGGCGATAACCGCCCTTGAGCCGTGGACGGCCGTCGGTCGGTCGGTACCTTCCCCGCCCGGGGAGTGGGTGGGCGCAACCTCCCTCGACCCCCCTGGGCGCGGTGCTCTGCGGGGCTCGTAACGCCTCCCTCTACCGTCTCCGGCGGCGCCGCCGCCGCTAGCGGGCGAGCAGCAGGCCCGCCACGACGGCCATCACCACACCCACCAGCTCGCGCGGCTCTAGCGTCTCCTTCAGGAACACCATAGCCAGCAGCACGGTAAGGGCAGGATACAGGGCCGTGAAGGGGACGATGACCGACGCCCTGCCGCCGTGTAGTACGTAGATGAACAGTACCGTGCCCACGCCCCAGGATAGCCCCATGAGCAGCCCGAACGGGTTGAGGCTGAACCCCTCGAAGATCTCGCGTCTGTTGAGCAGGGTGAAGAGGGTGAAAACGGTGAGCGTGCCCACCGCCTCGAAGAAATAGACCCGGTAGCTCGTATCCTTAAGCAGGGCGATCTTGCCGAAGAAGCTGCCCAGTGCGAACAGCACGATGACGACGCACGACAGCACGATCAACTTTGGACTCATGGTCGTCCACCTCGCGGGGCGTTGGGATGGCCGTGGGGCGCGCGACCCCCGCCGAAAGGCCGCTTCTCCCCGGCGGGGACGGCGCCACCCTCAACATAGAGATAATTCCTCTCCGCCGCCGTGTCAAAGCCACGCTGCGGCAGGCTCTGGAAGGGTGGCTTGCCATCGTTTATGCTCTTTTCGTGTCACGCTCGATCGCCGTCCCGCCCTCGGGGTTGCTAGCCCTTGCCGCGACGCTGTTGCTCGGCGGCGCACTTCATGTTCTCGGCTGGGCCGTGGGGGCGGCGGCCCGGCCTCCCCTAGCCTTGAGCCCTGATGCCGCCACCGCCCGCCCCGGCGCCGAAGTGCGCGCCCTCGTCGGCGTGATGGAGGCCGACGGTACCCTGGTCCCGCTGGGCGCCCTGGGGCCCGACGGGCGGTGGAGTGCGGTCCAGCTGGGCCGCTACTGCCGGGGCGATGCAGACGGCGGAGAGGGGGTCGGCGGCGGTGTCCTCGGCCACCCACCCCGGCCGGATACGGGCCTGCCGTGGAAGGGGCGTTGGACGTTCCACCCCTGGCGCGAGGGGGTTTCTGCGGTGAGCGCCGCCGTACCGCATCCTGCTGCGGTCGAGGCCTTGGGCTACCGATACTCGGACTGGGGGTGTCTCCGGGGATTCGCCACCGACTGGGTCAGCTTGCCGCTTCCCTCCTTCCTCGGCATCGAGGCGCAGGAAGGGTTGCTCAAGCCTCTGGGCGTCGTAGTGCGCGCGCTAGGTGAGGCCGAGCCCTCCTACGTGCCGGTCGTGGACGTTCCGCCGTGGAGCCGCGAGTGGAAGCAGGTGCTGAGGTTCGTACTCAAGGATTTCAACACCCGCGAGGACGAGGAGCTGCGCCGCCTTGAGAGACGATACCGCGACAGCGGCTTCATCGAGGAGGGCCGCTTTCAAGGCGTATACCCGCCGTTTTCGGCCGCCGAACGCGGCGGGGGCAGGGTGGTGCTCGCGCGTCTCCTGCGCACGGCCGAGCCGGTGGGCGGCGTGACCTACTACTACTTCGAGGCCGAAAGGTCCTACAAGCCCCCTCCCTCGCGCCCGCGATGTGTGTCGTCGACGCGGTTTTCTGGGTGGCTCGAGGCCGGGCGGAGCGGCGTGGAGGGCTATCTGTCCACGCGGCTCGTCCTCGCAAGCTGCGTCTCCTGGCTCGAGAGACCGCGCTCGCTCCTGCCGATGGGGGCGGTTGTGGCCGGGGGGGAACCCGTCTTCGTGTCGCTCGCCTTCACATCGGAGGGTGTATCGTATATGATTGTCGACCCACATCACTGAGGCCGCTCCTACGGCGGTCCCAAACGAGGAGGACGTCCGCCTATGGCCAAGGTCAGGATAAAGCTTCCCCAAAGGTTCATCTACACGTTCGAAGTGCCGTTGCGGACCTCGGACATAAACTACGGCGGTCACCTGGGCCACGATTCCGTCCTCACCCTCACCCAGGAGGCGCGCGCGGCGATGCTGCACGACTGGGGGCTCAGCGAGGCCGACCTCGGAGGGGCGGGCCTTATTGTGGCCGACGCCGCCCTCGTCTACCGCTCGGAGGCTTTCTACGGCGACGTACTCCGCATAGAGGTGGCCGTGGCCGAGTGGGGGGCTCGGAGCTGCGAGATGTACTACCGAATAACCAACCTCCGGACCGGTGCCGAGGTGGCAAGGGCCAAGACGGGAATCGTGTTCTTCGATTACGAGAGGCGTAAGACCGCCCCCGTCCCGGCGCGGTTCCGGGCCCTCGTGGAGGAGGCCGAGCGCAGGGCCGCCGGAGGCGAGCGGGAGGAGGATGCCGCAAGCTGAGTCGCCGCCCGCGGGGCCGTTTCCGTCGGGGTGGGGGGGAGGGTGGAGCCCGGGCCGGGCGTGTGGGGATGAGCGTCGCGCCCCTTCGCCCGGGGAGCGCACTCGGGGCGGGAGACGTATCGGGTACCGGCGCTGTGCCGGCTCCTCTTCCACGCTGGGGGGGACGGTGGACTCGGCACTCGTCTCTTCGGTGGGTGTACGGGTGGCTCGGCGGTGCGGGGAGGTGTGCCGTGCCCGGGAGGCGTAGTGACGTCCGAGCGGGATCGTGCCGTGAAGCCTTGGCACGGCTCCGCCGCCGGTTATATTTTTAGTTGGGGGAGGCGAATAGCGGTGTGCTCCCCCGGGGGTAGGTTCCATGGGTATCGCTGCGAGCGACGTCATCAAGAACGTGGTCGGCGGTGCCGCCTCCGTCGCGGGGGACGGCGTACGCCTGGCACGGCTGCTTCGTACTGCGGCGGGCAAGGCGCGCGCCGCCTCGGGGCCGATCGAAGCTGTGCGTGACGACGCGCTCGCCATGGTACGCATGCTGCGCGCCTGGAGGAGGCGCAGCTACACGGTGGTGCCGTGGCGCACCGTCCTCCTCGGCGTGGGTGCACTCCTCTACTTCGTCAATCCCGCCGACCTGGTGCCGGACGCCCTGCCGGCCGTGGGCTTGGTGGACGACGCCACCGTGCTTGGTGCCGTACTGGCCGCGATAAAGAGCGATATCGAGCGCTTCCGCCGCTGGGAGGCCGAGGGCCGCAGGGATGAAGGGAGCGGGAACGGCTAGGGGCGCTCCATCGCCGTCTCCCGCGCCGTGCGCCGCAGCTCGGTGAGAGGCCGCCGCCGTGGACGGGACCGCTGTAAAGGCACCGACACCCCCTTTCCACCGTGCGGACCATAGAGAGCGGTTTGAAGGCGGGTGGGGACGTAGGGGGACGAACCCCGGGTCCGTAGGCCCGTGGAGTGGGCGCGGCCTGGACCGCCGCCGCGTGGGGGGCGTGCTCGGGGCGGCCCTGAGGCAGGCAATCGCAGCCCCGCCTCTAGGGGGAGGCGAATCCATCTTCCTACACCGGCGGCCGAATTCCTCTTGCGGCCGCCCCTCGGAGGGTACGAGACCGTATGGGTGCAATCGAGATCGAGCGCGGCCTCTACTTCGTAGAGAGGGGCTTTCTCAATGCCAACCAGGTCGTCTTCACGGGGGGCGACGTCCCGGCCGTCGTCGATACGGGCTTCGTCGACTGTGTGGACGAGACGCTGGCCCTGATGTCCGCCCTTGGGCTTCCGCCCCAGCGGGTTGGTCTCATCGTATCCACCCACTGCCACATCGACCACGTGGGGGCCAACAGCCGCATCCATGACCTGGCCGGATGCGACGTCGCCCTCCACCCGCGTGGGGTGCGTTTCATGGCCGAGCGCGATGCGTGGGGGTGCTGGTGGAGCTACTTCGAGCAGAAGGAGCCTTTCTTCGAAGCCACCCACGGGCTGGAAGACGGCGACACCGTGGTGCTGGGCCGCTGGGAGTGGGAGGTGCTCCACACGCCCGGCCACTCGAGCGACGGCGTCTCGCTCTACTGCAGGGAGCTGCGCACCGTGATCACTGGCGACGCCCTCTGGGAGAGCGATACGCCCCCCATCGTCGAGAAGATAGAGGGCGAGGATGCCGCCGAGCGCGCTCTCGATACGCTGGCCCGTTTGGAGAGGCTCGATGCGGCGCTCGTCCTGCCGGGACACGGCCCGCCGTTCTCGGACCTGCGCGGCGCCGTGGCAAGGACGCGCAGGCGCCTCGAGGAGTTCAGGGCCGATCGCTCGCTGATGGGACTAGACCTGGTGAAGAAGGGGGTCGTGTTCGCGCTGCTGAGGGACGGCGAGACGAGGCGCGAGGAGCTTGTGGCGAGGCTCAGCGGTACCACGTGGGTGAGGGAGACGTGCGACCGCTACCTGGGCGGCTCTCCACGCAGGTTGCTCGAGCGCATAGTGGACGAGTTCATCGAGAAGGGTATCGTGGTGGTGAGGGGGGAAGACAGGGTGGCGACCACGGTGAGGCGCTGAGTTCCCCGCCGGGGCGGCGGCGCCTCCTGCGGCCGTTTATAATTATCCGTTGGGGGGTGCCGGTGCGCCGCGTTCGGGCCACCCCGGTCGAGACCTTTTCGGCGAAGGAGTCTGCGGCGATGGAGAAGACGGTCCTCTACGACGAGCACGCCCGCCTGAGGGCGCGCTTTGATAGCTACGACGGCTGGACGCTTCCGTCCGACTACGGTGACCCCGCCGGCGAGTGGCGCGCCGTGAGGGAGCGGTGCGGCGTGGCCGACCTCTCGCACCGCTCCCAGCTCAGGCTGCGCGGCCGCGACCATGTGAGGTTCCTCCAGGGGATGCTCACCAACGACGTCGCGCGCCTTCCCGCCGGCGGGGCCCTGTATGCGGCGATGCTCACTCCAAAGGGCAAGATGCTAGCCGACATGTATCTCTATCGGTGGGAGGACTCCGTGCTGCTCGACATGGAGCCCGGCATGGCCCCCTCCGTGGCCGAGAGGCTCGAGCGGTTCAAGCTCACCTTCAAGGTCGATATCGTCGACGAGAGCCAGGAGCTGGCGACGCTCCATGTGGCCGGACCCGGGGCGCGCTCACTGCTTGAGGAGGCCTCTGGTGCCGAGGTCCCCCGGGAGGGATGGGGGAAACTGGTTCTGGGCGGCGTCGAGGTGGTGGCCGCCCCGGTGGGAAGGACGGGCGAGGAGGGGTTCGATCTTTTCGTCCCCTCGCGGGCTGCGGTGCGTGTCTGGGGAGCGCTTGCCGCCGCCGGGGCCGCGCCCGTCGGGATGGAGGCCATGGAGACGCTTCGCATCGAGGCGGGCGTGCCCCGCTACGGGGTCGACATGACGGAGGCCACGATACCCATTGAGGCGGGGATCGAGCACGCCATAAGCTACGAGAAGGGGTGCTACGTGGGCCAGGAAGTGGTGGCCCGCATACACTGGCGCGGCCACGTGAACTGGCACCTGCGCGGGCTCGTTGTGGAGAGCGCCGTCCCCCCGCCGCCCGGAGCCGACGTGGTGGACGAGGGGGACAAGCGTGTGGGTCGGGTCACGAGCTCGACGCTTTCGCCGGCGCTGGGCAAGGCCGTGGCTCTGGGCTACGTAAGGCGCGAGCGCGCAGACGACGGGACGCGGCTCAAGGTCGACTGCGG
Source organism: uncultured Spirochaetia bacterium (assembly GCA_964639895.1). Taxonomy (GTDB): domain Bacteria; phylum Desulfobacterota_D; class UBA1144; order Nemesobacterales; family JADFKM01; genus CAZXEJ01. Next base: position 10,093 of record CAZXEJ010000046.1, read on the forward strand.
CGGGGGCGAGGTGCGCCCTTGTCGCGTGGTCGTGCCCCCAATCGTGGGCCGCGACGGCTGATGCGACGCCGCGCGTCCGGGCGGTTCCGCGCAACGGGGCCTTCCTCCGGCGCCCCGCTTCTCTCAGACGGCGTCTTCACCCCTCTCGCCGGTACGTATCCTCACTACGTCGTCGACGGGCAGGACGAATATCTTTCCGTCGCCGGGCCGGCCCGTGCGGGCGTTGCCCTCTATGAGGCGCACCACCTCGTCGACCAGGTGATCGGGCACAACCATCTCGAGCTTCACCTTCCGCGCGTAGAGGATGCCCTCTTCGACGACGGCATCCTCGGCCCCCTCGGCCCTCGTCTTGCCGAACCCCTTGACCTCGGAGACTGTTATCCCGGGGAACTCCCCGCGCTCCTTGAGCACTCCGATCACCTTCGTGAGCATGAACGGCTGTATGACGGCCTTTATCTCCTTCATCGCTTCGTGCCTCCCTGCGGCTAGAGTTCGATGTCCACGCGCTTGCGCTCGAACCACCTGTAGATGGCGGGCAGTACGAGCAGTGTGAGCAGTGTGGCCGTGACCAGGCCGCCTATCACCACCGTGGCAAGCGGCCGCTGCACCTCGGCCCCGGCGCTGGTGGAGGTGGCCATGGGGATGAACCCCACGATGGCCACGAGCGCCGTCATGAGCACCATGCGGAGCCGCGTCTCGGCCCCCTTGACGGCGGCCTCCTCGACGCTCATCCCCTCGCGGTAGAGCTGGCGGATGTAGCTCACCAGCACGACGCCGTTGAGCACCGCAACGCCGAACAGCGCGATGAACCCGACGCCGGCCGATATGCTGAACGGCATCCCCCTCAGCCACAGGGCCACTATCCCCCCCGTGGCCGCCAGAGGTACGTTGAGATATATCATCAACGCCGGCCACACGGAGCCGAACGTAGTGTAGAGGAGCACGAAGATGAGGAACAGCACCATGGGCACTATCACCGCAAGGCGTGCCGTCGCGCGTTGCAGGTTCTCGAACTGGCCGCCCCACTCGATCCAGTAGCCGGGCGGCAGCTTGACCTCCCTTTCGACGGCCGCCCGCGCCTCGGCCACGAACCCGGCCAGGTCGCAGCCGCGGACATTGGTCTCGACCGAGAGGCGGCGGTGGAGGTTCTCGCGGCTTATCTGCGCGGGGCCCTCTTCGATGCGCAGCTCGGCAAGCTGTGCGAGCGGTATCAGGCGGCCGCGGCCGTCGGCCACACGTATGTTGGCTATGCGCTCGAAATCGCTGCGGTCCTTCTCGGAGAACCTGACCTGTATGAAGAACCTCTTCTGGCCCTCGAGCACCTGGCCCACCACCTTGCCGCCCAGCGCCTCCACCGTGTCGAGAACGCGGCGCGCGTTCACGCCGTAACGGGCCAGTGCCTCGCGGTCGACGATGACCCGCAGGTAGGGCAGTCCGGCCACCTGCTCGGCCTTCGTGTCGGCCGCACCGGGCAGGCGCCCCACGACGCGCACCACTTCGTCGCCGAGCTCGCGCAGCCGCTCGAGGTCGTCGCCGTAGATGTTTATGGCCACGTCCGAACGTACGCCGGCTATGAGCTCCTGCACGCGGAGCTCGATGGGCTGGGAGAAGCTGAACATCGTGCCCGGAAGCTCGGCCGTGAGGGCGGCGTTCATCTTATCGATGAGCTCCTCCTTCGAGTCGGCCGAGACCCACTCGTCGTGCGGCCGTAGGACGACGTATATGTCGCTCACCTCGACGCCCATCGGGTCGGTCGCAATCTCGGCCCGTCCCGTGCGCGATACCACCGTCACCACCTCGGGGAACCGCTCGCGCAGCACCTTCTCGATGCGGGTCGTGTTGCGTATGGACTCTTCGAGCGATACGCTGGGCAGCCTCCAGGCCTGGATCGCCACCACGCCCTCGTCGAGGCGCGGGATGAACTCGGCCCCCATGAACGGCGTGAGCATGAGGCTGCCTGCGAACGCGGCCGCGGCCGCAACGACGGTCACGAGCGGCCTGCGGACTGCCTTGCGGAGCAGCGGGGCGTAGAGGCGCCGGATCGTGCGCACGAGGTAGGTTTCGCGGTCCTCGGCCGCCCCGCGCAGCATGAACGACGCCATCACCGGAGTGAAGGTGAGCGAGAGGACGAGCGAGGCCACGAGGGCGAAGATCACGGTGAGCGCTATGGGGCGGAACATCTTCCCCTCCACTCCTTGGAGCGCGAGGATGGGCAGGTAGACCATGATGATTATGGTCACGGCGAAGAATATGGGCCGCAACACCTCGCGTCCCCCCTCGGAGACGAGGGTCAGCGTGTCGGCCCCGCCCGTGGCCCGCCTTATCCGCTCGGCCATGTGGCGTACGATGTTCTCGATCATCACGACCGAGCCGTCGACGAGCAGACCGAAGTCGATGGCCCCGAGGCTCATCAGGTTGCCCGATATGCGGTAGTGCTTCATGGCGATGAAGGCCGCGAGCATCGAGAGCGGGATGACGAGAGCCGCAATGAGCCCGCCCCTCAGGTTGCCGAGCAGCAGGAACAGAACCACCACCACGAGCAGCGCCCCTTCGCTCAGGTTCTTGGTCACGGTCCGTATGGTCTTGCGCACGAGCTCCGTGCGGTCGTAGTAGGTGTCTATCGTCACCCCCGGCGGCAGCGACCCCTTTATCTCCTCGATCTTCTCCTTCACGCGGTTGACGACTACGCGCGAGTTCTCGCCCATGAGCATCATCACCACGCCCGTGACCACCTCGCCCCTGCCGTCGCGCGTTGCGGCGCCCTGCCTCACCATGGGCGCGAACGCCACGCGCGCCACGTCGCGCACGTATATGGGGGTCCCCTCGTTGCGCGTCGAGACGACGATGTTTCGGATGTCGTCGAGGTCGTGGATCAACCCCTCGCCCCGGATGAGATACTGCTCCTGGTTGTGCTCGATGTAGGCGCCGCCCGCGTTGGCGTTGTTCTCGGCCAGCGCGTCGAAGACGTCCTGGAGAGAGGGGTTGTAGGAGACGAGTTTCTCGGCGTCGAGCTGCACCTCGTAGGTTTTGAGCTCGCCGCCGTAAGTGTTGACCTCGACTACGCCCGGGACCGATTTGAGCTTGAACGCTATGTCCCACTCGAGGATGGAGCGCAGCTCCATGAGCGAATAGCCCTCGCCCCGCACCTCGAACTGGTAGATCTCGCCGAGACCCGTCGAGATGGGACCCATCTCGGGGGTGCCGAACCCCTCGGGGATCATCTCCCTTGCCTGTGCGAGCCGCTCCATCACGAGGCGGCGGCAGAAATATATGTCCATGTCCTCGCGGAAAAAGACCGTTACGGCCGAAAGGCCGAACCGCGAGACGGAGCGTATGCGCTCAATGCCGGGAAGCCCCGACATCGCCGTCTCGACGGGGAAGGTTATGAACTTCTCGACCTCGATCGGGCCCAGGCCGGGGGCGTTGGTGAGGATCTGTACCTGGTTCGGCGTGACGTCGGGGACGGCGTCGATAGGCAGCCGCAGCAGCGAGCGGAACCCCACCACCACGACGAGCAGCACCATGACGAGGACCAGGAATCGGTTGCGCAGCGAAAATTCGAACAGTGCATTCAACATGGCTCTACACTCCCTCAGCCGTCAGTGTGCGTCCCCTTCGGCCAGCTCCTCCTTGAGAAGGATCGATTTTATGTGGAACCCCCCTTCGACCACCACCTCGCGTCCGGGCTCGAGCCCCTCTAGCACCTCGACGTAGCGCTCCGTGGCTCGCCCTATCCGAAGGGGGCGCGCCACGAACACGCTGCTCCCCTCCTTGACGAAGGCCACCTTGCGACCGCGCACCGTGTGGACGGCCGTAAGCGGCACCACCACCCCGCGGCCGCCGGCCTTCTCGGGCACCGCGAGTGTGGCCGTGGCGAACATCCCCGGCTTGAGCAGCCGCCGCCGATTGGCTATCTCCACCCGCGCCCGGGCGGTGCGCGTCTCCTCGTCCACCGTATCGCTCACGTAGGTGACCTCGCCCTCGAACACCTCGTCCGGGTAGGCCTCGACCCTCACCTTGACCTTTGCGCCCGGCCGCACGTAGGGCAGGTCCTTCTCGTGGACGGCTATCTGTATCCATACGGTCGAGAGGTCGGCTATGGTGAAGGGCTTGTCGTCGGGCCGTATCAGCTCGCCGAGCACGATGTGCTTCTCGATCACGGTCCCGGCAAAGGGCGAGAGCAGAGGGAAGTGCGAGGGGGGATGGTCGTCCCCGCCTCCCCAGCGCAGGGCATCGATCTCCTCGTCCCCGAGCCCCAGCAGGCGCAGCGCCTCGCGGCTCGCCTGCAGCTGTGTCACGGCGCGCACGTAGCGCCCCCGTGCCTCGAGGTAGTCCTTCTCTGACGAGATGTTCTGCTCCCAGAGCCGCTTCTCGCGCTCGTACTCGGCGCGGGCCACCTCGACGTCGGCCTTGGCCTTGAGGTAATCGGCCTTGGCCCGCCCGAGCTCCAGGCTGTCCAGCTCGGCCAGCACGCTGCCCTCTTCGACCTCCTGGCCCAGTACGGCCGTCACCTCCACGACGCGGCCCGCTATGCGCGGGCCCACGTGGGCTATACGGCGGCCGTTGGGCTCGATGACGGCCGTGCTCCTTATCTCGCGCCCGAGCGGCCGGACGGCGACGGGCTCGGTCTTTATGCCAAGCGACTCCACAAGGGCGGGCGGAAGCTCCACCCTGTCCGGAGACTCGTCGCCCGCCTGGTGCTCGGCCTCGGCGTGCACGCCGTCGGCCGCAGGAGGCGCCTGCCAGCCCCTGCGTCCCACAAGCAGCACGGCAATCAACACCAGTGCGGCCGCTCCCACCGTGATGGCCGTGGTTTTCTTCGTCCACTTCATGCTACGTATCCCCCTTTTCGTTTGAAGAGTCCCCGTTCCCCGACGGTGCGCCCGACGCCGGCGAGGCCGCAAGCTCGCCGAGCGGCGTGGCCGTGAGTCTCTCGACGTCGGCCGCGGCGCGTTGGTAGCGGGCGAGGGCGTCGTTGTACTGCAAGCGCGCCTCGAACAGCGTTCGCTGCGCGTCGAGCACGTCGAGGAACCGGAACTTGCCTTGGCGGTACCCCTCGAGGATGGCCTCGTAGGCCGCCTCCGCCCCGGGCAACACGTCCGAGGTGAGCGACCCTATCTCCTCCCACGCCGCCCGCATGGCCTCGTAGGCCCCAACCAGAGCCGACGTCACGGCCGCCTCTGTGGATGCGCGCTCGTCGTCGAGCTGCGCTATGCGGTAGCGCGCCTCGAGCACCCCTCCCTGGTTGCGGTCAGCGATGGGAAGCGGTATGGAGAGCCCAACCGTAAGGGCGCTGTCGTCGGTCTCGTTGAGGCGGCGGTAGCCCACGCTCACTACCGGGTCGGGCACGCGGGCCGCCTCCGCCAGGCGCAGCGCCGTACGACGCCGCTCGCTCTCGTCGGCCCAGCGCGCGAGGTCGGGGTTGGCCGAGAGCGCCGCCTTGAGCAGCCGCTCCAGAGGCGGGACGGGAAGGACGGCGTCGAGACGGCCCCGGACGGTCTCGAAAGTAGGCTCGCTGTCACCCCAGGAAGCGGCGAGTCGGGCTCGTGCGGCGCTGAGCTGCCGGCGCGTGCGGTCGCGCTCGATCGATGCCTGCACCATCCCCAGACGGGCCCGCTTCTCCTCGATGGGTGAGATCTGGCCCGCCTCGACGCGCTTGGCCACGGCGTCGTGCACCTTGGTGGCCAGCTCGACGATCTCATCGAGCAGCCGCAGCCGCTCCTGCAGGGCGAGAACGTCGATGAAGGCCTTGGTAGTCTGGTTGTAGACCTCCAGCCGGAGAGCCTCGTAGTCCCAGCCTGCAAGGCGGGTGTTGAGCTCCTCGAGGCGCACGCGCTTGGCCCTCTTTCCGGCGAGCAGCACGAGCTGGCTTATCTCGACCGTGGTCTCGGTCGTCTTGAACTCCCGTGTCTGGCCCGTGCCGCCGAAGTCCTCGAGCACCACCGAGAGCTCGGGGTTGGGTGGGAGGCTTGCCTGGAGGATGCGCGCCTCGCGGGCCCGCACCTCCCATGAGAAGGAGCGCAGCCGCGGGTTGCGCATCAGCGCGAGCGCGAGCGCCCGCGGCAGCGTGAGGACGGCCGGCACGCCGTCGTCGGGTTCGGGCGGAAGGCTCCGCGTGAGCAGGGGCGGCTCGGGCGGAGCTTGCCCGCCGCCGGCCGTACCGGCGCAGCCGGCCCCCAGCAGCAGTAGTGCCAGCACGAGCAGTGTCGGCGCGATTGAACGCATGCGTCACCTCCGGCTATGGAAGCTTTCGTGGTACGAATCCGCGTGAAAAACATCACAGGCGCGCGACGACGTCCGGGGTGGACGTGCGCGGAGGCGTGAGGGGCGCGCACGGGGACGGCTCGCCTCTCTCCGTGCGGGAGAGAGGAGGGACGCCGTCGGGGCGCGTCCTCTGAGGTGTGATCAGCAGATGAGGACTACGGTCGTAAGGAGAGCGGTCGCGGCCTCAAGGTGAGGCGTGTGGTCCGGGGGGCGCGGCGTCTGGGAGCACTCCTCTACCAGCGTCGCCACCCAGGCCACGGGCACGTCGTGCGCAGTGGCGGCTGGTGGGGCCGGCACGGCGGCCGTTGCTCCGTCCTCCGCGGAGGTCGCAGCGGGCAGCGGGGTGTCGGAGCACGGCATGCAGCCTGAGGACGCCGCTTGATCGTCGGTGCCGCGGGCAGGGTCGTGAAGAGAGGCCTGAGCCACGGTACCCGACGGGAACGAGTCGGCGCAGCGGGCCTCGTAGGCGGGTTCTATGGCCACGTGGCCTTCTACGCCGCGGCAGAGTACTATTCCGTAGGGATAGAGCTGAGCGGCCGCCAGATAGGCGAGCAGCATGGTTGCGATCAGCGGCCACCTGATGGAAGGCGGTCTGGGGTTCAAGCACTCTACCTCCCGCGTGTCGTTGCGGTCGACGACGTGTCGATTCCAGTATAAATGAGGCCGCTCCGAATTCAAGCGCCGCCGCGGAGGAGGGGCGGCCGTGCCGGAAGGGGGGGGTGGGGGAGCATCGGCGTGGCGGCGGACCCGCTGGCATTGCAGGTGCCACCCAGCATTTTGCGGGCGCTTCGAGGGTGGTTCGGAAGAGCGTCGCGGATGGAAAGAGTGTGCTCCGAGGTGGGGGCACCCCCACCCCCCCTC
>CAZXEJ010000047.1:0-16805 GCA_964639895.1 uncultured Spirochaetia bacterium
GCCCCTCCCCCTGCCGGGGCCGTACCGTCCCACACGCCCCCCCGCATCACTCTCCACCGCTGCGACGAGCCGGCCCGCTACACGCAACGCCGCCCCCCCTTTCCCTTCCCCGTGAGCCCCCTGCAGAGGGCCGCCTTTTCACCCGCGCCCCATTTTCGTATAAACTCTTCTCTTATCCGGCGGCCGGTCCATTGTGATGAGTGAATACGTACTGGTGCTAGATTTCGGCTCCCAATACACCCAGCTCATAGCGCGCCGCATACGAGAGCTGGGGGTATATTCCGAGGTGCGTCCCTACTACGACGCCCCCCGCCTCCTCGGTGGCGAGCGCCGTCCGGCGGCGGTGGTGCTCTCGGGCGGTCCCTCGAGCGTGCACGACGACGACGCCCCGCGCATCGGTGGGGAGCTTTTGGAGACCGGCGTGCCCGTGCTGGGGATATGTTACGGCATGCAGCTCATGGCCCGTCTCCTGGGGGGCGAGGTCGAGCGCAGCGAGCGGCGCGAGTACGGCCCGGCCGAAATAGAGATCGTGCGTCCCGAGCCGCTTTTCGCCTCCCTCCCCCGCCGGCTGCGCGTCTGGATGTCCCACGGCGACCGGGTGCTCGCGCCGCCTCCGGGTTTCGTCCCAGCGGCCCGAAGCTCCAACTCCCCGGTAGCCGCCATGATGCACACCGAGGCGCCGCTCTTCGGCGTCCAGTTCCACCCCGAGGTCGTACACACTCAGTGCGGCGTGCGGGTGCTGGCCAACTTCCTCTTCCGCGTCGCGGGGTGCCGCGGCGGCTGGACCCCCCGCTCGGTGCTCTCGCACCAGGTCGAGGAGATAAGGCGGCTCGTGGGCGAGGAGGGAGCCGTCATCTGCGCTCTCTCGGGCGGGGTGGACTCGGCCGTGGCCGCGCTGATCGTGGAGCGCGCCGTGGGCGAGAGGCTGCACTGCTTCTTCGTCGATACGGGCCTTATGCGCAAGGGCGAGCCCTCCCAGGTGGTCGAGGCTTTCTCGGCCCTCGGGCTCAACCTCGAGGCCGTGGACGCATCGGCGCGCTTCATGGCCAGGTTGCGCGGCGTCACCGACCCCGAGCGCAAGCGCAAGATCATAGGCGAAGAGTTCATAAGGGTGTTCGAAGAGTGCGCCTCCAGGGTGGAGGGGGCCGAGTTCCTGGTCCAGGGCACGCTCTATCCGGACGTGATCGAGAGCGTGAGCGTACGGGGGCCTTCGGCCACGATAAAGAGCCACCACAACGTCGGGGGACTGCCCGAGCGCATGAAGCTGCGGTTGATCGAGCCGCTGAGGGAGCTTTTCAAGGACGAGGTACGCGAGCTGGGGCGCGAGCTGGGGTTGCCGCCCGAGATCGTGGGCCGCCACCCCTTCCCCGGGCCGGGGCTCGCCATACGCATCCTGGGCGAGGTGACCGAGGAGCGGGTGGCCGTGCTGCGCGAGGCCGACGCCATCTTCATCGATGAGCTACGCCGGGCGGGCCTCTACGACGACGTGTGGCAGGCGTTCGCGGTCCTGCTGCCCGTGAAGACGGTGGGCGTTATGGGGGACGAGCGCACCTATGAGAGCGTGGTGGCGCTGCGGGCCGTGACCAGCACGGACGGCATGACGGCCGAGTGGGCGCGGCTGCCCCACGACCTGCTGGAACGTGCGGCGACCAGGATAATGAACGAGGTGGCCGGCGTCAACAGGGTGGTCTACGACATATCGACCAAGCCCCCGAGTACTATCGAGTGGGAGTAGGACGCGGCGGGGGGAAGAGGGGCGCGTCGGGGGGCGCGGGCACAAACACACGGGAGGTGAGAGCAAGATGAAGAGGGGCGGAGGCGGAATCGAACAGGCGGAGTACCTGATGCGGTTTGCGCTCGACTGCGTAAGGCAGGCGCGGCACGACGAGGCGGCAGAAGCCCTCGGCGAGGCCCTCGACATATACCGCCGCGAGGGCGACGAGCTTGGAGCGGCGTCGGCGTCGAACGCCCTCGGGATGGTTTATGACAGGATGGGCTCTCTGGGGGAGGCCCGGCGCCACTACGAGGAAGCGCGCCGGGGGTTCGAGGCCGCAGGCGGCAGAGGCCTTCGCGGCAAGGCCGATGCACTTACGAACCTCGGGGTCGTCGCGGCCCGCGAGGGCAGGATGGACGAGGCGCTCGAGTGTCACGGCGTGGCGATGGAGATTTACCGAGGGATTGACCACGAGCCGGGACTTGCCGATTCTCTCACCAACATGGGCATAGTGTGCACGCGGCTCGGGCGGCTCGATGAGGCCGATCGATGCTACCGGGCGGCGTTGGACATATATGAGCGCGGGGGCAACGTTCGCTCGGCGGCCGACGTGCTGAACAACATGGGCAACCTCAACCTTCGCCGGCGCCGCCTGGAGGAGGCGCGGCGCTGCTACGAGCGCGCCCTGGCCGCCTCCGAGCGGCTGGGCCACGAGCTGGGCATGGCCAACTCGCTCGGCAACCTCGCCATCGCGCTCTACGAACTTGGCCAGGACGAGCAGGCGCTCGAGCACTACGGCCGGGCGCTGGAGCTCTACGAGCGCGTGGACGAGCCCATCGGCAAGGCGCGCGCCCTGGGGAACGTAGCCAACATGTTGCTGCGCCGCGGCGAGGTCGACCGGGCCGTCGAGGCGCTGGGCGAGGCGTACGACATATACGAGCGCGCGGGCGAGCCGCTGGGCCAGGCCCTCTCGCTCCAGAACGCGGGCTCGGCCATGCTCGAGGCCGGAAGGGCGGACGAGGCAGCCCGCCTGCTGGACGAGGCCTACGCCGTCTACGAGAGGCTGGGCGACGGCGCCGGCATGGCCGTGTGCCAGGGACTCGTGGGCAACGCCCTTCTGGCCCTGGGGCGCCACGAGGAGGCCGAGCCCGCTTACGGCCGCGCCGTGGAGCTCTTTGCCGAAGCGGGTGACGACGTGGGCCACGGCAGCGCGCTGGTGGGGCTTGCACTCGTAAGGGAGCGGCAGGGCCGTCTGGACGAGGCGCTGGACATGCTGCGCGAGGCCGAGCGGCTCTACGAGGCGGCCGGCGCCCCTCGGCGCGACCGCGAGTTCGTCCGGGCCCAGATCGAGCGGCTGGGCGGCTAGCACCGGGGGGGAGGGAACGCGACGCTACCCGCTCAGAGCGGTATGAACTCGAACAGGCATATGAGCCCTGTCTCGGGCTCTGCACACACTATCCCCTCCATGAAGTTGTCGATCCCGCCCTCTTCCACGATGATCTCGTAGGCGTCGCGGTCGATGTCGGCGTTGCCGTAGACCTCGATGTAGGCCTTGAGCAGGTCGTCGATCGGAAGCGGCGAAGCCACGACGCCGTTGTTCACGACGGCCACGATGGGCCGTAGAAAAGCAGGACGTCGCGGTAGGTTTCGACGTCGGCCAAAGTCACCAGTGTGGAGGGGTCGTTGGCCTCCGGCGTGCCCTCTTCGAGCGGCGGAAGGCCGGACTCGGTCGAGATGACGAAGTTCCTTCCGGCCACGGCGCGGATGAACTCCGAGGGACTGACTATCGGGTAGGCCGCCATCCCCGGAAGCTCGTAGTACTCCTGCGACGGCGGGTGCGCCGGGTAGGGGTTGAGCCCGTCGCTCGGCCTGGGATGGCTGCTCCTGTGGAGCGGGTCCCATCCGAGACCGGGTTTCTGAAGCCTTACGAAGAACCCCTTCACCGTAGCTCCTCTCCTCTGACGCGTCCCCCTGCCGCCGCGCGCCGGTGCTGGGGGAATTCTACCTTTCCCGGAGCCGGAATTCGACAGGCACCGTAACCCAGCTCCTTACGACCTCGCTGCCGCGCCGGGCGGGGGAGAACCGCCACCTCTTCACCGTGCGCAGCGCCGAGGCGTCGAGTTCGGCGTGGCCCGAGGACCGCGCGACGAAAACCCGGCCCACGGAGCCCGTCTCCAGAACCTCTACGCGCAGCACCACCGTCCCCTCGTGGCCGCGCTTGCGCGCCGAGACGGGATAGGGGGGCTTGGGGTTGTAGGCGTATAGGGGAGAAGCCGTCTCGGCCCCCTCGGCGCCGCCTCCTCCCCGTGCGGGGGACGTGCCGGTGCGTTGGGAGGAGGAGGCGCCCGTAGCGACCATCCCCACGCCGGTCGCCGCCCGAGGCGTCTCTGCGGGGGGCCGCGGCGTCACTTCCTCGCGCAAGGCTGCGGTGCGGGCCTCCTCCAAGGGTAGCGCCGCCTCCCGCCGGCCCTGGTGCGTGCCCGCTGCCCGAGGCGTCCCTCCGCCTCCGAGACGAGACCTGTCGGCGGCTCTCGCGGGGCGGTGCGGCCGTATCCGTTCCCCAGCGGCTTTCTCACCTGCGTGCTCCAGCCCGGGGGCCTCTTCGGCTTCTCCCTCCACCTCCCCCTCGGGCGGGCCGGCCACGAGGTCTACGTCCATGAGTGCGGCGGCCCCGGCCGTGAGTGCGGGCGTGTGGACGGCCTCCCATGAGGCGAGCCACAACAACCCCCCCGCGGCCGCTGCATGCAGCGCGGCCGAGAGCAGCAGGAACCCCCACAGCCCGGGCCGCCTGCGCCCCGAGTGCGGCGTCGCGGCCACGCTCACCGCCGCCCCTTCTCTAGGCGTCCTCATCCCTTCTTCACCCTCACCTCTTCGATCGCCTTCGGCGTGGCCTTGGTCACGGTGAAGACGGCGTCGCCGTAGCGTATCTTGTCGCCCACCTTGGGTATGGAGCCCGTGCGTGAGAGGATGAACCCGCTGAGCGTCTCGTAGTCGCCCCAGGGGAGGTCGAGGCCCAGCTCTTTGTTAAGCGCGTCGATCTCTATGCGGGCGTTGACCAGGTATTCGTCGGGTCCGATCTGACGCCACAGCTTGACGCCCTTGTCGTATTCGTCCTCTATCTCGCCCACGATCTCTTCCAGTATGTCCTCGATCGTCACGGCACCGACGGCGCCCCCGTACTCGTCGACCAGTATGGCCATGCCCACGCTGTGGCGCTTCATCTCGTCGAGCAGCTCGTCGACGGGCTTCGTCTCGGGCACGTAGTAGGGGGGCTTCGCCAGCTCGCCCACGGGCGTGTCGAGTTCGGCCCCCAGTAGGTTGAATGCATGCACGATGCCCGTTATGTTGTCGACGCGGTCGCGGTAGATGGGTATGCGCGAATAGCCCGTGCGCTTTATGACTTCGATGACTCCGCGCACCGGGGTGTGGTGGCTCACCGAGGTGAGGTTGATGAGGGGGATCATCACCTCCTCGGCCTTGGTCTCGGAGAAGTCGAATACGCGGCGGACGATCTCTATCTTGCGCGACTTCTCCACCGTGCCCGACGAGAGGGCCGCCGTGAGCTCGTCGCGTGTGATGAGCGGCGTCGTGCGGCCGCCCACGACCTTCGTGATCCACTGCGTGTAGCCGTCTATGAAGAACAGCACGGGGCTCATCAGCTTGCGGAACGCCCACAGCGGGTAGATGGCCCAGAGCACCATCGTGTTGCTTCGCTGCTGGAAGACGGCCTTCGGCACCACCTGGCCGAGGACGACGATGAGCGGCGAGAGGATGGCCACCGTGTAGAGTTCACCGCCCCGGCCGAGGCGCTCCTCGATGTGGAAGGTAAGCACTATGGTGGAGACGATGAGCGAGAGGTTTATGCCGATGAGCGACGTGCTGATGAAGCGCTCGATCTCGTCGTAGGCCTTGAGCACGAGCGCGGCGCTGCGCGAGCCGCCGTCGGCGAGGGCGCGCATCTTGACCTTATCGCACGAAACGAGCGCGATCTCCGTGCCGGCGAAGAACGCCTGCAGCGCCAGGCACAACCCGATTACGGCCACCGTGAGCTCAAGCGACATCGGCTTCCTCCCCGCTCCCGGCCACCCTCTCGACGCGTATGCGGTCGATGCGGTTGCCGGTCACCTTGGTCACGGTGAACAACATGTTGCCGTAGCGCATGGTCTCTCCCTCGCGCGGCAGCCTGCCGAAGAGGTTGAACAGAAAGCCACCCATCGTCTCGTTCCCCTGACCCACGGGTATGAGAGAGCGCTCTATCTCCTCGCCAAGCGACGAGAGGCCCGCCGAGCGCAGCACGCTGAACAGGAGGCCGTCGTTGAACTCCTCGATCTTCATGCTCCCCTTTATGTAGAAGGCGTGTCCGTCCCGCTCGACGGGGGGCGATTTGTCGTCCCTCATCTCGTCGCCGAACTCGCCGAACAGCTCCTCGAGGATGTCCTCCATGGTGACCAGTCCGTCTACGCGGCCGTATTCGTCGACGACGATGGCCATGTGTACCTTCTTGGTCTGGAACTCCGTGAGCAGGTCGAGCCCCTTCTTCGTGCGCGGGATGAAGTAGGGGGGGCGGGCCAGCTGCTCGATGCGGGTGTGGTTGTCGACCTCGGCCGTGAGCAGGTCCTTGGCGTAGAGTATGCCAACTATGTTGTCGCGGTCGTCCCTGTAGACGGGTATGCGCGAGAACCCCCGCTCCTTGACCGTGGGGAGCGCCTCGCGGGCGGTCGTGTCGGCGGGCAGGAAGAAGCACTCGATGGCGGGGGTCATGATTTCGGCGGCCGTCAGCTCCTCGAGGCGGAACAGGCCGTTTACGATGTGGCGCTCCGTGGGGGTGACGACGCCCTGCTCGCTGCCGAGGCTCACGATGGAGTGGATCTCCTCGTCGCCGGCGGGCTCGGGCGGGCGGGCCACGGTGAGGCGCACGCCGAGCAGGCGCGCGATGGCTACGGAGACTATCATGAGCAGCCAGCGGACCGGCGTGACGGCGGTATGGAAGTAGGAGAGGGGTACGGCTACGAGGCGCGAAGCGAGGCGCGGCCTTCGGACGCCCAGGGTCTTGGGGCCTATCTCGCCCAGGAGCAGCAGCGTGGGCGAGGCCGCAAGAAGCGAGAGCACGGTGAGCGTGTGCTCCGGATACCCGGAGAGCAGCTGCCTGAGGGTGAGAGCCACGGTGCTCGAATAGGCTACGTTCAGCACCTCGTCGGCGAAGAGGATGGTGATGATGAGCTTGTAGGGCTCGCGCAGCAGCCTCTCTATGTGGCGGGCCACTCGGGCGTGCTGGCGTTTGAGCATCTCGCGCTGGTGTATGCCGAGCGAGAACAGGCTGCTCTCGGACAGCGAGAAGAACCCCGAGAGGGCGAGGAAGACCGCCATCGAGAGGATGCTGGCCGTGGTGGAGAGATCGCTCATCTCGAATCAGCCGTGTACGTAGCCCTTGCGCCGCGGCTGGAGCCTACGGCCGCCGTCGTCCTCGAAGACGACGCCTCCTGCTTCGCGCACCTCGCCTATCCGGGTGACCGCGACCCCCAGTGCCCGAGCCGTACGCTCGAGCTCGGCCTCGCACCCGGGCGGCACGGTGAAGAGCAGCTCGTAGTCCTCCCCGCCCGAGATGGCGGCCTCGACGGCGTCCTCTCCCCACAGGCTGGGGGCTACGGCGGCGAACGCCTCCGAGAGGGGGAGCGAACCGGCATGCACCCGCGCGCCCAGGCCGTAGCGGACGGTTATCCTCTCGAGATCGAGCGCGAGGCCGTCGCTCACGTCGATCATGGCCGAGGCAAGCCGCTGGCGGCCCAGCTCGGCCCCCAGCGCAAGGGGTGGCCTCGGCCGGAGGAACCGTTCGATGAGGGTGCACGCATGGGCCCCCTGGATGCCGCGCTCCAGGGCCTCCAGGCCCGCCCGCGCATCGCCCACCGTGCCGGTGACGAAGACGGCGTCGCCCGGGCGCGCTCCCTTCCTCGTCACCACCGACCCCTCGTCCACTTCGCCCACGGCGGCCACGTCGATGAACAGGCGGGGCGACGAGGTGATGTTGCCCCCCACGGGCTCGACGGCGAACTCTGCCGCCGCCGCACCGAGGCCGTCTACGAGCCCTTCGGCCCCGGCCATGTCGGGCGGGATGCCGAACGTGGTGAGCACCCAGCGCGGCACGCCGCCCATGGCGCCTATGTCGCTTACGGCCACGGCCACGGCGCGGCGTACGGCCTCGGCGGGCTCGAGCGAACCCTCCGGAAAGTGTACCCCTTCGACCTGGGAATCCGTGGTGAGGAGCAAAAGGCGTCCCCCGCCGCAGTGGAGAGCGGCCGCGTCGTCCCCTATGCCTATCCGAATCGCTGGGCCGGCCGGAGGGAACCGCCTCTCGAGAAGGGCAAGTAGGGATAGCTCGTCACTCATCTCTCATCGACAGCCCGCGGCTCTCGTCCGCTACCGGGTCCCGCCGCGCCGGCCCGGAGCACGGCCGCAACGTGGATGGGCGTGCCAGAACGGAGCGGCCCCCTGCGTAAGTCCAAGCCGGGCCTCCACCCTACTGCGTCCGGCCTCCCTTCGGGTCCGCCGCCCCCCGGCGGAGGGATATCCACCTTAAAATATTAGAGAAACGCCGGCGTTGTGTCAACTTGGAAGGGGCGCGCGTCGGGTGTGCTTTGACAGCGGAGGGCCTAGTTCATACAATAAGTTAGGTCATGTCCGCCCCCCTCGTCTATCTCGTGGACGGCAGCAACTACGTATTCAGGGCCTACCACGCCATACGCGGGCTCAGCACCTCGTACGGCCTGCCCACGAACGCTGTCTACGGGTTCGTGCAGATGCTGTTCAAGCTGGTCAAGGACTATTCTCCACCTTATCTGGCCGTAGTGTTCGACGCCGAGGGCAAAACGTTCCGCGAGGAGATCTACCCCGAATACAAGGCCAACCGCGGCGCTCCGCCCGAGGACCTGTCGGTGCAGTTCAAGGAGATAGTGAAGATACTGGACGAGCTTGGGGTGGCGAGGCTCGAGATGGAGGGCTACGAGGCCGACGACGTGATGGGCACCATTGCGCGGCGGGTCGAGCACGAGGGGGGTCGCGTGGTGCTGGTCACCGGGGACAAGGACTTCTGTCAGCTCGTCTCGCCGCAGGTTACGCTGCTCGATACGATGCGCTACCGCGAGACCGACGTCGAGGGGGTGGTAAAGCGGTTCGGAGTGCCTCCGGAGCGGGTGGTCGACGTGCTCGCGCTCACGGGGGACCCGTCGGACAACATCCCCGGCGTGCGCGGCATCGGGGAGAAGACGGCGGCCCGCCTCATAGGGGAGTGGGGCAGCCTCGAAGGGCTGCTCGAGAACCTGGACCGGCTGCCGACGCGGCTCAGGAAGCTGATCGAGCCCGAGCGCGAGAGGCTGCTTCTCTACCGCGATCTGGTTACGATACGGTGCGACCTTCCGATCGAGGTCGACCTGGAGGCGCTGAGGTTCCGCCCGTTCGAGAAGGAGCGGCTGAGGCGGATCTTCGAGCGCTACGAGTTCCGCTCGCTGCTGCGCGAGCTCGGACCGCCCGAGGAGGGCGGCGGTGCCGGGGACGGCGGCGGGGTGGGCGGGTTGAAGCGGGGTGGCGGCGTCGTGGACTACGACGCCTACGAGCTCGTGACCGATTCGCGCGCCCTGGCCCGCGTGGTGGAGGCCATAAGGGCGAGCGGCGAGGTGTCGATCGATCTCGAGACCACCTCGCGCCACCCCATGTGGGCGGAGATCGTGGGCGTGGCGCTCGCCCCACGCGAGGGCGAGGCGTGTTACGTGCCGCTCGGTCACGTCGGAGACGACGGCGAAGAGGTGGGGGGGCAGCTCGCGCCCGAGGAAGTGCTGGGCGCGCTGCGCGGCGTGCTGGAGGACGAATCCATACGGAAGTGGGGCCAGAACCTCAAGTACGAGGTGGTCGTCCTGGCCCGCCGCGGTGTCCAGCTGCGGGGGCTCTACTGCGACGCGATGCTTGCGGCCCATCTGCTGGACGCGGCCCGCGGCAGCTACAGCCTCGATGCCCTTTCGGCCGAGTACCTGGGACACGAGCCCATAAGCTACGCCGACGTCGCCGGCCGCGGGCGTGCGCGCGTGGGGTTCGAGCGCGTGGGGGTGGACGAGGCCATGCTCTATGCGGCCGAGGACGCCGACGTGGCGCTTCGCGTGGGCAAGGTGTTGTTGCGGCGCGTGTGCGAGGCGGGGCTCGCCGAGAGCTTCCATCGCTACGAGATGCCGTTCGTCGAGGTGCTGGCCTCGATGGAGATGGCCGGGGTCAAGGTCGACCGCGCCAAGCTGCTCGAGCTGTCCGAGGAGTTCGAGCGCAAGCTCGAGGAGCTGGGCGCCGAGATAAGGCGGGAGGCGGGGGTGGATTTCAACATCAACTCCACCCCCCAGCTCCGCGATGTGCTCTACCGCCGCCTGGGGCTAGGGATAAAGAAGTACACCCAGCGCGGCGAGCCATCGACCGATTCCGAGGTGCTCTCGGAGCTCGCAAAGCACCACCCCGTCCCAGGGCTGGTGCTCACCTACCGCGGGCTCGCCAAGCTCAAGTCCACCTACATCGACGCCCTGCCCCGCCTCATACACCCCGAGACGGGCCGCATACACAGCTCCTTCAACCAGGTCGGGGCCGCCACGGGCAGGTTGTCGTCGAGCGATCCCAACCTGCAGAACATACCCGTCAAGACGGCCGAGGGACGACGTATAAGGGAGGCGTTCGTGGCCGAGGAGGGGCGTCGCCTGCTTTCAGCCGACTATTCGCAGATAGAGCTCCGCCTGCTGGCCCATTTCTCCGAGGACGAGGCCTTGATCGCGGCCTTCGAGAACGACGAGGACATCCATGCGGCCACGGCGCGCGAGATCTTCGGACTCGCCGCGGGCGGGGAAGTGACGGCCGAGATGCGCCGGCTCGCCAAGAGCGTCAACTTCGGCATCGTCTACGGGATAAGCCCCTACGGGCTGGCCCGGCAGCTGGGGACGACGCCGCGCGTGGCCAAGCAGTACATGGACCGCTACTTCGAGCGCTACCCGGGGGTGAAGCGCTACATGGAGCGCGCCGTGCGCGAGGCCGTCGATAAGGGCTACGCCGAGACGCTGCTCGGCCGGAGGCGGCCCATCAAGGAGGTGCGCTCGCGCAACCGCGCGCTGCGGGGGGCGGGGGAGAGGGCGGCCATAAACACCCCCATCCAGGGGAGCGCGGCCGACACGATAAAGATCGCCATGATAAGGGTGTGGAGAAGGCTGCGCGAGGAGGGTTTGGAGTCGATGATGATCCTCCAGGTGCACGACGAGCTGCTGTTCGAGGTGCCCGAAGAGGAGCTGGAGGTCGTCCGGGCCATGGTGCGCCGCGAGATGGAGGGCGCCGTCGAGCTGCGCGTACCGCTCAAGGTTGAGATCGGCGTGGGCCGCAACTGGGCCGAGGCCTATTGATCCCGCCTAGCCGCCGCCGTCGCCGTGGGTGGAGTTCGATACCGGAGACTGAGATGGGAGCCCCTTTGCGAATCCTTGTCGCCGCAGCGCTCGCCGTGTGCACGGCGTTCTCGGCCCCTCGGCCCGCCCCGGCCGGGCTGATCACTTCGGCGCGGCTGCGGGCGGAGCTCTCTTCGCTGCTTGCCTCCACCGAGCGCGGCCGGCACGGTCACATCGGGCTCTACGTCTATTCGCTGCGCAGCGGTCGCGGGCTCTACGCGCACAACGCCGACAGGCCCTTCAAGCCGGCTTCTAACGCCAAGATCGTAGTCTCGGTGGCGGCGCTCTGGCTGCTGGGGCCCTCGTGGCGGTTCCGTACCGAGTTCTACGCCGACGCCCCGCTGCGCGCGGGGGTGCTCGAAGGGGACCTCTACGTGAAGGGCTACGGCGACCCGACGGTGGACGCCGACACGCTCGAGGCCATAGCGCTCGAGTTCAGGCGGCTGGGAGTGGTACGCATCGAGGGCTCTATCAAGGTGGACGAGACCTACTTCGACGGCAAGCGGTTCGGGCCCGGCTGGAAGCCCTCGTGGCGGGGTGTATCCTACGGCCCTCCGGTGAGCGCGCTTTCGTTCAACCTCAACACGGTGGAGATGACCGTACACCCCACGCGCCCGGGCCAGAGGCCGCGCGTCGAGCTCGAGCCGCCCGCAACAGGCCTCGTGGTGAAGAACCATGCCCTGACCCGGAGACGCGGCGGCAGGCTCAAGGCCGTGGCCCTCGCCGACGGGCGCACCATCGTGCTCAAGGGCGCACTCTCGGTGGGCGGCGGCTACCACCGCGTGACGCTCGCCGTGCGCGAGCCGGCCCTCTACTTCGGGGGCGCGCTTCTGAGCCGCCTGCGGGGAGCGGGGATCGAGGTCGAGGGCGGTGTGACGAAGGGTGCGGTACCCGCCGGTGCGCGCAACGTCTACACCCACTACTCCGACACGCTCGCCTCGATCGTGCGCGAATACAACAAGCGCAGCCTCAACATCGTTGGCGAGAACCTTATCAAGGCTATGGGGGCCGAGTTCGCGGGCCCTCCGGGCAGCTGGGAGAAGGGGGCGCGCGTTATCGGCGAGTTCCTCGAGCGCGCGGGCCTCTCGGCGGCCGGCATCAGGCTGGTGGACGGCTCGGGCCTCTCGCTGCGCAACCGCGTGACGCCGCGAGGCATGGTCAAGGTGCTGGAGTTCGCCTACCGGAACGAGCGCATAAACTACGAGTTCATGAAGTCGCTCTCCATAGGGGGCGTCGACGGCACGCTGAGCCGCAGGTTCCGCGCCTCGGCCGTGGAGGGCCGCGTGCTGGCCAAGACGGGCTACATACGCGGCGTGCACGCCCTCTCCGGCTACCTGTTCACGAGGAGCGGCGACGTCGTGGCGTTCTCGCTTCTGGTAAACGGCGTGGCCGGCGACGTAAAGGAGCTGCAACAGGGCGTGCTCGACAGGCTCGTCGAGTGTTGCTCCGACACCTACGCCCCCCGGTGACGGCGGCGGTGCGCGTGGAGGGAAGGGGAGTGCCGCGAGCGACCTCTCAGTCCGACGCCGCGGCCTCCTTTATGGCGCGGGTGAGCGCCGCGTAGGCCTCGGGACCCAGCTCCTCGGCCCTTGCCCCTGCGGGTAGGCCGGCTTCGGCAAGGGCCGCCTCTGCGGCACGGCGGCCGAACTCGCGCCCCAGCGCGTTCGATACCTTCTTGCGCCTACCGCCGAAGGCCGCCCTCACGACGCGGCGGTAGAGCGGCTCGTCCTCGTCCGCCACGCACGGCTCGGGACGGGGCTCCAAGCGGATCACGGCCGAATCCACCTCGGGCCGCGGCCAGAAGACGGCCGGCCCCACGATAAAGAGCTTCCTTACGCTCATGAACGCCTGGACGACGGCCGATATGGCCCCGTAGGTCTTCCCGCCGGGCGGGGCCGCAAGGCGCTCGGCCACCTCGCGCTGAACCATCAGAGTGGCGCTCCTCAGGAGGGCGCGGTCGTCAAGGAGCTTGAGCACGATCTGTGACGCTGCGCCGTAGGGAAGGTTGCCGGCCACGAGTACCCTCCGGCCGCCGGCGAGCGTTTCGAGGTCGAGACGGAGGAAGTCGCCTTCGACGACCTCGACGGCTGCGCCCTCGGCGGCTGCGGCCTCGGCCAAGGCGTGTGCGAGCAGGGGATCTTTCTCCACGGCCGCCACGCGCGTCCCGCGCTCGGCGAGCCCCTTGGTAAGGGCGCCCAGACCGGCACCCACCTCGACGACCGTATCGCCGGGCCCGGCGCCGACCGAGCGCGCGATGCGGCGTGCCGTCTTCATGTCGATGAGGAAGTTCTGGCCTAGACGCTTGCGGGGCCTGAGGCCTCGGGCGGCGAAGAAGCGGCGCGGGTTGAGGGGCAATCGTCCTTCCATACCGGTGGCCGCCCTCGGCATCGGCCGTCCCCCCGCCGTGGGGAGGCGCGGTGACTAGACGCCGTGCAGAGTCTCGTCGAACCGGACGCAGCGGTTGCGGCCCAGGTGCTTGGCCTTGTAAAGGGCGGCGTCGGCCTTCTCGATGAGCTCCTCGGGCGTTGCGGCGTCGTCGGGGCAGGTGGCCACACCTATGCTCACCGTCGTGGGCCGCTCGAAGCCGTGGCGCCTCCAGGGGATGCTCCTTACCGAGCGCAGCACCCTCTCGGCCGCACGCCGCCCGTCTTCGGCGCGGGCCCCGCGCAGCAGGACGGCGAACTCGTCTCCCCCGTAGCGGGCCGGCAGGCCCACCTCACCCACGGCCTCCTCGATCGCCTCGGCTATGAGCCGCAGCGCCGTGTCGCCGGCCGAGTGACCGCAGGTGTCGTTGAGCGCCTTGAAGCGGTCGATGTCGATGAGCAGCAGCGAGCACCGCGTCCCTCTGCTCTCGGCCCCGAGCCTGAGGGCGCGGCTCAGTTCGGCGTCGAAGTGCCGCTTGTTGTAGAGGCCGCTCAGCGGGTCGGTCGCGGCCTCGACCTTGGCGCGGCGGTAGTTGAGCGAGTTTGCAAGGGCCGCCGAGGCGTCGCGGCATATCACCTCGGCGAGTTTTATCCGCTCGGGGGCGAAGGCGTCGCGCGCCTCGCTGCATATGAATATGGATCCCATGGCGCGTCCGCCGCCGGAGCCGTCGCCGGAGGGACGCCGCAGCGGCAGCAGCAGCAGCGAGCGCATCCGCTTGAGGCCGAGGGCCATGTCGAGCTCGCGGGCCAGGACGACGGTGTGCTTCTTGCGATTCCAGAGGTCGTGGACGTAGAAGCGTCCCGAGCCGCCCTCCTCGACGCGGTGGAGCAGCGAGGCGGCCTCGATCGTCGTGTCCGAGCCGGCCGGGGGCGGCGGGGCCGAGGCGGCCAGCACGCACGAGGCGCCGTCGTGTAGAGTGACCCCGACGAGGTCGGCGTCGACGATCGACGTGAGCGCCCTTACGACGCCGTCGGTGATCTCGGCCACTTCGAGCGTCGAGCTCAGCCGGCGCGTCAGGTCGTAGAACGCCGTGACGGCGCGCGTGTTCTCTTCGACCTTGCGGGCGAACCTCAGATGGAGCGCCCCTTCGACCAGCGTGTGGGCCACGGCGCGTGCGGCCTCGATCTCGCGGTCGCCGAAGGCGTCGGGCTCGGGGGAGTCCATCACCAGCACCCCCATGGGCTCTCCGCCCGGGGTCCCGTCGGCGCCCTCGTCTTCGAGCAGCGGGACGGCGAGCAGCGAGCGCACGGAGCGGTCGGGCGATGCGTAGTAGATGAGGTTTTCGTCGTGGTTCTTTACGTCCCCTACGGCGAGCGGCGTCCTGGTCTTGACCACCCAGCCCAGGTAGCCGGAGCGGAAGTTGACCAGTTGCCCCTCGTCGATCGGGGCCTGTGAGCGGCTCTCGTGGTGCTCGATGCCCATCAGGCCGCGTACGCGTACGTCGTCGCGCCTCATGTAGAGGACGGCCGTCCGGAAGGGGACGAGCTCCGACAGCATGCGGAACGAGTTCTCGATGGAGCGGCGGTAGCGGCTCTCTTCCACCCCCACCTCGGCCTGCTCGAGGGGGGCGGGAAGGGGTGAGGAGTGGATGTTGCGGGCGGCCTGCTGCTGTGGACCGGAGCCGAGGGGGCCTATGGGGTCGAAGGTCTCGGACGGTTCCCGGGCGGCCGCCGGCGCAGGCTCGAGCACGAGGGCGGCCGGAGACGGCGCGGCTCGGTCGCCCATCCGGGGTTGCTTCCTGCGCCACGGCACTACGGCCGGAAGCAGCGCCGCCACGGGCAAGGGCAGCAGCAGCGGGAGCGGGAGGGCGGCCAGGGGACTCGTGGCCGTCTCGAATAGTACGAGTGAGACTACGAAGGCCGCCGCACCGCCTGCGCCATAGGCCATGTAGAGAAGCGGTGCCGCGACGTAGGAGACGGGCAGCGCCGCTCCCCACGGGGCGAGGGCGGTCTCGAGCAGTGCTGCTGCAAGGAACGGATAGACGACGCGCGCCCATGCCGGACGGGGCCCCGACGCGGTGCGGCGACGAAGGAGGTGCAGGCCTTCCATGGCAAGCGCGGCCGCGGCGAGAACCGCCACGGCGGCGCCTACCGGGCCCGCCGGATCGGCTATGCCGGCTACAACGAGGGCCGTGGCGACCGTGGCCGCCGTAGCTGCGACCGTGGCTCCGTGGGGCCGTAGGCCGGCGCGGCGGAGACTACTTCTCAAACCTGTATACCTTCTCATTTTCCTTTATCATGCCGAGTTCCCGCCTTACGGCCTGCTCGATGTAGCGCTTGTCGCTCTTTAGCAATCTGATCTTTTCTCTGAGGGCCGCATTCTCCGCCTCGAGCTCGCTCACCTTGAACCTTATTCGCTCGTTCTCCTCGCTCAGCACGTAGAGGCGCGACAGCTCGCGCACGAAAATGAACACCACCAGCAGACACACCGTGAGGATGAGGATGTTCCTTGCAATCGCCCTGCTCATGGTCAGTAGATGAGTCCCCCTCCTACGATGAACGGGTTGGTGCGCTTCTCCCGCTCGACGGTCGTCACAGGGCCGTGGCCGGAGTAGATGCGATAGTGGTCTGGCAGGGTGAGTATCTTTGTCCGTATCGAGTGCAGCAGCTCCTCCATCGAGCTTCCGCCCGTCAGATCCACCCGGCCCACGCTTCCCGCAAACAGCGTGTCGCCGTCGAATACGTGGCCGTCGAAAACCAGCACTATGTGGCCCGGCGTATGGCCCGGCGTGTGCAGCACTTCGGCACGGTACTTGCCCACCTCGATGACGTCCCCTTCCTCGACGAACTGGTCGACCTCGGGGATCTTCGTACCCGAGAACTCAGGAAAACGGCGGATCGCGTTCGGGATGTCCTGCAGCACGGGCAGCTCGGCCCTGTGGAGCAGGAACCGCGCCCCCAGCGCCTGCTTGGCGTCTTCGACGCCGGAGACGTGGTCTATGTGGGCGTGGGTGTTGACGATCCGGTCGACCTTGAGCCCCTCGGCCCTTATGATGTCCACGGCCTCGCTCCACTGTGCTCCGGGATCGATGAGGATGGCTTCACCGCTGTCCTCATCACCCACGATGTAGCAGTTTGTAAAGAACGAGCCTCCTACAATGAGCTTTATTATCATTTCGCTAAGACTCCTCTACGCCTCCCCCCCGTACTGCACCTCCACCGCCACCCTCGCCTCACTCCCCCACCCTTCGTCCGCCACTACGTGCGCTTTCTGCGGCC
>CAZXEJ010000048.1:0-15557 GCA_964639895.1 uncultured Spirochaetia bacterium
GAAGGCCAGGAGGAAGAAGTAGAGTGCGTCCCTCTCGCTCGTCGATGCGGCGCCGAAGAAGTGGCGTAGCAGTATAAGCAGTATGGCGAAAAGGGATATAATGGCGGTGATGGAAGACGCCATGAAAAGATAGGAAAATATCGAGGCCACGACGGATTTCATCGAAATCCCGCTCCAGGCTCCAGCGCTCCCGCCCCACAGCGGCTCAGTAGGTAGGAGTCGCCGCTCCACCCTGGCCTCCCTGAGGGGCGCCCCTGCGGCGGCCGGGTGTCTAGAACTCCATTATCTCCCTTTCCTTCTCCTTGAGCAAGCCGTTTATCTTCTCGATATGGTCGTCGGTTAACTTCTGAATCGAGCTCTGGGCGCGTTTTACGACGTCTTCGGGCAGGTGTTCTTCTTTCTCCATCTCTTTCAACAGGTGGAAGGAATCCCTCCGTATGTTCCTTACCGATATGCGGAACTCTTCGGCCATCTTGCCCACGAAACGCACCAGCTCACGCCTCCGTTCCTCGGTGAGCTCCGGGACGACGACCCTTACCACCTTGCCGTCGTTCATCGGGGTGATACCCAGTTCCGACTGCTGTATGGCCTTCTCGATCAATGGGATGGTGGAGGTATCCCACGGTTGGATGACGATGGTGCGCGCCTCGGGCACCGAAATGGAGGCCATCTGCTTAATGGGGGTCGGGGCGCCGTAGTAATCGACCCGTATATCCTCGACCAGCGAAGTTGTCGCCCTGCCGGTGCGCACCTTTGCAAAATCGTGCTTCATGGCCTCGACCGCCTTGTCCATTCTGCTCTTGGCGTCGGCGATGATATCTTTTACTATTTCAGGTTCACTCACTGCCTTCACCCCGCACAACGGTTCCTATGTCTTGTCCCTTGATGATGCGCATTATGTTTCCCGGCTCGTAGAGGTTGAACACCACGATCGGAATCCCACCGTCCATGCAGAGCGATATGGCCGTGGCGTCCATCACCTTGAGCCGCTTGTTGAGCACCTCCATATAGGTGAGCGCCTTGTACTTGACGGCGTCCTCGTACAGGAGAGGGTCCTTGTCGTAGACGCCGTCCACCTTGGTCGCCTTGAGGATGACCTCGGCACCGATCTCGAGCGCTCTCAGCGTAGCGGCAGTATCGGTCGAGAAGAAAGGATTTCCGGTACCGGCTGCGAGTATCACAACCCTACCCTTCTCGAGGTGACGTATGCATCGTCTCCTTATGTAGGGTTCGGCCACCTGCTTTATCTCTATCGCCGATTGGAGACGCGTCACGACGCCAGCACGCTCGAGCGCGTCCTGAAGGGCTAGGGCGTTTATCACGGTGGCCAGCATGCCCATGTAGTCGGCCGTCGCCCTATCGATACCGGTCTCGGCGGCCGCAAGGCCTCGGAAAATGTTGCCGCCCCCCAGTACCACTGCCACCTCAACACCGAGGCCGTGCACCTGAGCTATCTCACTTGATATGCGCGCCAGCACCTCGGGTGCGAGCCCCCTACCTACACCGCCCTGCAACACCTCGCCGCTGATCTTGAGAAGGACTCTCCTGTACTTGACCTCCCGCGGCACTGGATCGGCACTGGACATGTGAAATCAACCTCTCTGGCGGGTGCCTCGTCCCGCTCGGCGGCTCCTGAGGGGGGCGCGGGATATCTCTTCCCCGCGGACGGCGAGGGACGAGGAGCTACTCGCCGAGCTGGAACCGTGCGAACCGCTTGATAACTATGTTCTCCCCCACCTTGGCGACCAAGGCCTTGAGCATGTCCTCTATCTTCACCTTGGGATCGCGTATGTAGGGTTGCTCGAGAAGACAGTTCTCCTCGAAGAACTTCTCCACCTTGCCCGCCACGATCCTGTCGGCCACCCGTTCCGGCTTACCGGACTCGACGACCTGAGCCAGGTAGATCTCCTTCTCCTTCTCCACTACTTCCTCGGGTACGTCGTCACGGGATATCCACTTGGGATTTGTGGCCGCGATCTGCATGGCGATCTCTTTGGCGAAGCGCTGGAACTCCTCGTTCCTGGCCACGAAATCCGTCTCGCAACCTATCTCGACGAGAACCCCTATCTTACCGCCCGCATGGATGTAAGAGGTGATCAACCCCTCGGGCGTTTCCCGGCCCAGCTTCTTGTCGGCCTTGGCGAGACCCTTGACGCGCAACAGCTCGGATGCCTTCTCAAAATCGCCCTCGGTCTCTTCCAGAGTCTTCTTGCAATCTAGAAACGATGCACCTGTCCTGTCCCTGAGTTCTTTGACCATGGAAGCCGACACTTCAGCCATTTTGCTTGTCCTCCTCGTCAGATTCGGCGGTGATTGGTGATGCGGCAGATTCATCGGCCTTCTCGGGAGGGGTCTCAGACTCTGCAGCCCCTTGCTCGGACGCCTCAGCAGCGCCTTCGGGCTCGGCCGATACGTCCGCAACTGGCGCGTTTTCCGTCCGCGGCTCGGTGCCACTCGATGCCGGAGCGGCCGCTTCATCAACAGCAGACTCCTCGGCGCCCCCCTCGGTTCCTGCTTCGGGGGTCGTTGCAGGGGCGGAGGCCTCGGCCTCCTCAGACGCCTTCGCCTCTTCGGATGGGGGCGTCGTCCCGGCGCTTTCCTGGGCCGTCGTCGTCTCCGTGGCTGCGGCCTGGGCCTTCTCCTCCTCGGCCGCCCTCTCGACGTCCTCACCAGCCGAGGCGGGTGGCTTGGCCTCTACAGCCGGCTCTTCGGCCTCTTTGAACACGAACACCTTTCTCTCGACCTGGATGGGAGTTTCCTCCTCCTCGCGCTCCAGTATCTCGCCGGCCGAGACCTTCTCCTGGTAAATGTGCGCCCCTTCAATACAGGCGTCGGCCATCCTGGAGGTGAAAAGCTTGATCGCCCTAATGGCGTCGTCGTTGCCCGGGATGGGATAGTCGGCGCTTGCGGGACTGCAGTTCGTATCCAGGATCGCCACTACGGGAATGCCCATCTTCTTGGCCTCGCTCACAGCGATGGACTCCTTCCTCGTGTCCACCACGAACAGGGCGTCGGGCAACCGTTTCATATTCACTATCCCACCCAGAAGGTGCTCCAGCTTGCGCATCTGGCGGCGCAACACGACGGCCTCCTTCTTGGGAAGCTGGTCGAGCTGGCCCTCTTCCTCCATGCGTTTGAGCTCAAGCAGGTAGAGAACGCGCGAGTGTATGGTCTTGAAGTTGGTCAGCGTCCCGCCGAGCCAGCGAGCGTTCACGTAGGGCATCTCGCAGCGGCGGGCCTCTTCCTCGATGATGCTCTGGGCCTGCTTTTTCGTGCCCACGAACAGTACTATTCCGCCGTCCGCGACGGTGTTCCTTACGAACTCATACGCCTTCTTGAACAGTACGGTCGTCTGTTGGAGGTCGATTATGTGTATGCCGTTGCGCGCCCCGAAGATATAGGGTTTCATCTTGGGGTTCCAGTGGCTCACCTGGTGGCCGAAATGGACCCCAGCCTCGAGCAGTTGCTTCATGGTTACGGTGTCGCCACCCTGCAATTGTTCCGTCATCAAGCCCTCCCGGGTCAAGGTTACCGATTGTCGCGATTTGAATAGATTTAATTAACATATTATGGGGCAAAATTCAACACGTTGACACGATGGCAGAGCGTGGGTAAGGTCTCGTTTAGTACTAACGGTAATAATTCAGTTAAGACTCAACTACATCCGGAATCAGTCGACCGTGTTGAATCCTACCACCGCAACCCTGGCCTCGCTTCTGGTCTCCGTCATTGTTGCTATCGCCACACCTGCCTCCGCATTCGTGGGCCTGTGCTGTGCAAAGTGCGGCGGCAACATGCCGATGAACATACCAGGGGCGGGCGTTCCCGAGACTCACGAGTTCCGCATCAAGGGGAGCTTCTCGTTCATGCGCATGGGCGGCCTTCGCGACGGCACCGATTCGCTGGACGCCGACGCGCTGCTGGGCATGCCCGTCATGGATGGAACCCCGACGGGCAAGTTCATGGCGGTACCCCTCGACATGGATATGTACATGGCCAGCCTTGCCGTGGGCTACAGCTTCACCGACGAGCTGTTCGGGGGAATCATGTTCATGTGGATGAAGAAGGACATGAACATGAAGCTCAGTCCTCAGATGCAGACCCTGACCGGGGTGGACGGCTTCCCCATGGAATCGGACGGGCTGGGCGATACCATGCTCGTCGCCAAGTACCGCCTCTATGCAGACGACCCGCTGTTCCCTACGAGCCAACTATCGCTCTTCCTGGGGCTCAGTCTACCCACTGGTTCGATCAACGAGAAGAACTCCCGCCACCCCGTAGCCGACCGGCGCGACGAACAATTGCCTTATGCGATGCAGCTCGGTTCGGGCACGTTCGACCCCATCGTGGGGGTGGTTTACCAGGGCTCGGCAAGCCCGTGGTGGTGGGGCGGCGACCTCCTTTACACGCCTCGCTTCTACAAGAACTCCCGCGACTACAACCTGGGTGACGAGGTAAGGTTGGATCTTTACGCCATGTACCAATTGCGCTACGATCTTGTGACGCAGGTCCAACTGAACGGCAAGTGGTGGGGCAAGATTGAGGGCGAGATGGACGAGTTCAAGAGCGGCCGCTCGGGAAGAACGGTGGCCGGGGATCCCACCTCGCCACCGGCCACCCCGCTCTGGGACACCGACAACTACGGCGGCACGCAGCTCTTTGCGACGCTTGGGCTGCAGTGGCAACCCTTTCCCCTTCACATACTGGATGTGCAGGTCGGATTTCCGCTCTTCAGACACCTCAACGGTCCTCAGCTCGAGCAGGATCTCCGCCTTATGGTCACCTGGTACGTGGAGATTCCCACCCCCGCCAGCATACGTTACCTGAGCAAAAAGAAGGACAAAGCCGGCAGTTCGCTCGGTTTTTGACACCATAATCCCTAGGGAGGAACCACGAAATTGCCGATCAGAACGATGGCGATCGCCTTTCTCCTCCTGGCGATTCTCCTATCTCCGCTGCTCGGGTGCAGGCCCAAGCCAACCCCGCTCCCCGAACCCGACACCCCAGGCGGCAAGCTCTACCGCGCACGCTGCAGCGTCTGCCATTCGCTCCCTCACCCGAAGCGGATGCGATACGCGCAGTGGGAGCACATGCTCAGCGTCATGGACAAGCGGATGGAGCACCGCAAGATGAAGCCGCTGAGCGAGGAAGAGCGTCGTGCTATACTGGAATACCTGAAGAGGAATGCAAGATGACGGGCCGCCCAGGCTGCAGGTAGGAACGTGCGCGGCCGACCTGCTCGCCTCCGGACTCGACGATGCGGCTCGGTCGTCCCGCACCCTACTCCAGACGCCGGCCGTAGGCACCACACCTTGCTGCGAACAACTATACGCCTTGCACCTGTTGAGGTGCAGCCACCGACGACGGTCGGTGCGCCATACCGGACGAGGTAATGAGCAAAGCAACCGCATCAATCGTTGCCGCAACCACCCTATTTGCGGCATCTGTCTTTTTCCTGCCCCTCACGTCCTGGGCCGTGGACGACCCCTTCGAGGCAATGGGTGTAGTGCGGCCCAAGACCCGCATGAAGGCGCCCGATTTCTCGCTCGAAACACTGGACGGTTCCCCTCTCAACCTGGACGATTTCAAAGGACGCCTGGTTGTGCTCAACTTCTGGGCCACCTGGTGTGCCCCGTGCAGGGAGGAGATGCCGTCGCTTGAGCGCCTCTGGAGGAGGTATCGCGGGAGAGGTCTGGTAGTGATAGGAATCGCCCTCGACCGAGGCAACACGAAGGGTGTGGGCAAGATGGCCCGCTCCATGGGTCTTACCTTCCCCATAGCGCTTGACCGCCGGGGAAGGGTGAGGGATCTTTACGAGGTGGTCGCCCTTCCCTACACCTATATCGTCGGCCGTGACGGCAAGTTCTTGGGTAGGGCCGTGGGTGCGCGAAAATGGGACGGCGCAGAAGCTCTGCGGTTGATAGAATCTCTGCTCGAACCCCTGGGGACGGGGCAAGAACCCTGAAACCGTTGGGGAGAGTCCCATGAATGCCCCCTTCGCCGCTTCCGACGGCCTACGGGGATAGGAGGGATCATTGCAACCGCCACGGCCGCTCGTCCCTTCTCCCCGCCCCGACGCGTCGCAGGGGGCTGATGGGGTGAAAGAAATCCATGGAAAAAAACGCCTATGTGGGTAAAATCTTCTCTAATCTTCTGGAGGTGCACGTAAGGGATGAGCATTCTAGTCAACGATGAGACGAGAGTAGTCGTGCAGGGGATCACGGGCAGCGCCGGACTGTTCCACGCGACGCAGTGCAGGGAGTACGGAACCAACGTGGTAGGAGGGGTCACGCCGGGCAAGGGTGGTACCCGGATCGAGGGGTTCCCCGTGTTCAACACGGTCGAGGAAGCCGTAAACGAGGAAGGGGCCAATACGTCGCTCATCTTCGTTCCGGCTCCGTTTGCGCTCGACGCCATCATCGAGGCCGTGGACGCGGGGGTGGAGTTGATTGTCTGCATAACGGAGGGCATTCCTACACTGGACATGGTCAAGGCCAAGGACTACATGAAGGACAAACCGTGCCGCTTGATAGGTCCCAACTGTCCCGGCGTGATCACCCCCGGGAAGGCCAAGGTGGGCATAATGCCCGGCTACATACACAATCCCGGCACCGTGGGGATCATATCCCGAAGCGGCACACTTACCTACGAAGCCGTCTGGCAGACCTCTAACCTTGGAATGGGCCAATCGACGTGCGTAGGTATCGGTGGGGATCCAATAGTGGGCTCGACGTTCATCGACGTATTGGAGATGTTCAAGGACGACGAGCAGACCGAAAGCGTCATATTGATAGGTGAGATAGGCGGGACAGCCGAGCAGGAAGCGGCCGAATGGATAAAGAACAACTTCGACAAACCGGTCGTGGCTTTCATCGCCGGTCAGACGGCCCCGAAGGGAAAGAGGATGGGCCACGCGGGAGCCATCATTTCCGGAGGCACGGGCTCGGCCGCCGAAAAGATTGAGGCCCTTGAGGCCGCAGGAGTCGTGGTCTCGAGAAGCCCCGCCGAGATAGGAGACACGCTCAAATCCGTCCTCGACGGTTGAACAATCGATTTAACCGGATGCGGAGCGCACCGACGATCGGGGTGAAGCTCGGCAACGAATCTGAAGAAAGGTACGACTGCGGTGTGGGCTCACTGCTCCCCTCGTGGGCGGAGGACCGTTGCCGCTGCCTTCACCGCGCTGTAATGTATGTACGGAAAGCCGGCCCCCCTCAGGCACCCTCGTTCTCGGATCGAGCAAGCGCAGCCCGGGATGAGTGGTTCCTCTTATCCGCCCCCTGATAGGCGGTCTGGTACTCCGACGGGCAAAGGGTTTCCGTTAAGATGGTGGCGCTCACGTAGGCATCTTATGCCCGGACAGGCCCCCCTTCCGCCGTATGGCACTTTACAGCCCGTAGACGTCCCGGTTGGATCTCAGCCACTCGAACTGGGCGCGCAGGCCGTCTGCGAAGCCGGTTGAGGGCTCGTAGCCCAGATGTGATCTCGCCCTCGTGATGTCAGAGAGCGTATGTGGGACATCGCCCTTCTGCGAGGGTACGTACCGCAGCCGCGGCGGCCTGCCGACGACGCGTTCGACTGCGTCAAGCACCTCGTTGAGGGTGATTCCTTCTCCGCGCCCGATGTTGTAGACGGTACCGGCCGTACCGTTACGCATGGCGAGTAGGTTGGCCTCGACTACGTCGTCGACGTAGGTGAAGTCCCTGGACTGTGTGCCGTCGCCGAAGACATTGATCTCGTCGCCTGCCATCGTACGAGCCAGGAAGATGTGTATTCCCATGTCGGGCCGCTGGCGCGGCCCGTAGACGGTGAAGTAGCGCAACGCCACCGTCTCAAGGCCGTAGTTGTCGTGGTATAGAAGGCACAGGTTCTCTCCGGCGAGCTTGGTTACGCCGTAAGGCGAGTAGGGACGGAGGAGGCTGTTCTCACCGACTGGAAGCCGCGTCTGGTTACCGTAGACGGAAGATGAAGATGCGTAGATGAAACGCCCCACTCCGGCCTCAAGCGATGCCTTGAGCAACAGCTGGGTGACAAGCACGTTGTTGTCGACGTACAGCTTGAACTCCCTCCCCCAACTCCGCCTGACTCCTGCAACGGCAGCCTGGTGGAACACGACCGCCGCCCCCCCGAGCACGGAGCCGAGATCGAGGTCCGAAATGTCGGCCTCAATGAGACGGAACCGTTTGGAAGCGGTCAGGGCGGCGAGATTGCGCTCCTTGACGGCCCTCGGATAGGTGGCCGAGAAGCAGTCTATACCGACCACCTCCATCCCCTCGGCAAGGAGTCTCTCGGCAAGGTGCGAACCGATGAAGCCGGCAACGCCGGTCACCACTGCTTTCATCCCCTGTTTCTCCTTTTTTGGTCGAATCCGATGCGAGTCTCCGTGCGGCGGCCCCCAGGAGGAGTACCTCCTTCCAGGCGGGAACCGTTCCCTTCCCGCGGCGACTAGCTATAATACCTACACAAACCCTACGTCGCCACAGGCGGGTCCGATGCGCATACTGGTCATAAGGCAGGGTGCCATAGGTGACGTCGTCGTGACGCTTCCCACGCTGGCCGTCCTGCGCGAGCACCATGTCGACTCCCACATCGAGGTTGCAGGTAAGAAGGGTGTGATCGAGATCGCCCGCTCACCCCGCCACGCCGACGCCACCGTTCCCTCAGGACGCGTGTTGCCGCTCGATATGTACCGTGACGAAGGGCCCCTCCCGCCGTCGGTAACCGACTACTACGCGGGGTTCGACCTGGTGCTTGCCTACATGAGCGACCCCGCCGGTACGGTCGCAAGGAGGATGGAAGCCGCCGGAGCCGGCCGCGTGGTGTCGCTGCAACCGTTCCCGCGCGGCGTAGGGACCCATGCCGCCGACTACTCGGCCCGAATACTGGAACCACTCGGAATAGCGCCCCCATACCCCATGGTGCCCGAGCTCGTCATACCGAGGGCGGCCGCGGCCAAGGCGGCCGAGTTGCTCGAGCGATACGCCTATGGGAGACCCGTTGCGGCCGTCCACCCCCGTGTGTGGGGTGTCAAGGGGTGGGAATCCGCGCGCTTCGTCGAGCTCGCCCGCACGCTCGAAAGGCGCCACGGCATGGTGACGCTCTGGCTGGTTGGGCCTCAGGAGGAACAGTACGTCCCCACACTGCGATTCCTCGGCGCCCGGGGGGTGTTCGTTGCGGGCCTCACACTCATAGAGGCCGCCGCACTCCTCGCCCGCTGCAACCTTTATGTGGGGTGTGATACCGGCATATCCCACCTTGCGGCTGCGGCCGGCGCCGACTGCATCGTCTTGTTCGGCCCCACCGACCCCCGTGTGTGGGCTCCACGAGGCCGGGGAAAAGTGGTAGTATTGAAGAAAGGTGCACTCGACGAGATTGCTCCTGCCGACGTAGAGGCCGCCGCCGAAGACGTGCTGGGATCCCCCGTATGAAGGAGGGCCCCCCTTCTTAGCACTACTGAGAGGTATGGTAGATCGATGTCTCCCTTGAACCCCTTCGAGCTGGAGATATTCCAGAACATGTTGAGCTCCGTGGCCGAGCAGATGGGGACCGTGCTTACCAGGGCCGCGTTTTCTCCCAACATAAAGGAGAGACGCGACCTTTCATGTGCCCTTTTCGACGCACGGGGCGAGATGATAGCCCAGGCGGCACACATCCCCGTGCACCTGGGCTCGATGAGCTTCGCCGTAAAGGCCGTACTCGACGAGCTCGACCCCGAAGAGGGCGACGTATACGTGCTCAACGATCCCTTTCGCGGAGGAACCCACCTTCCCGACATCACCTGCATAATGCCGCTCTTCTATGGTGGGCGTCTGGAGTTCTTCCTCGCCTCGCGCGCCCACCACGCAGACGTCGGCGGCAAGACCCCGGGCTCCATGCCCCTTTCGACCACTATCGAAGAGGAGGGCATAGTGATACCTCCATCGAAGCTATACGAGAGGGGAAGGCTCAACGAGGAGCTGTTCTACGGCATCATACACGCCACGCGGGACCCGGAGGAAAGGGAAGGGGATTTCCGTGCCCAGGTGGGGTCGCTCGAGGTGGGCAGGGCACACCTTGACGAGGTGGTGAAGAAGTACTCCCTAGCACGGGTTAAGGCGGCCGCCTCTGAGCTTCTCGACTACAGCGAGCGTATAATGCGCACCCTTATAGCCTCCATACCCGATGGCCGTTACCGCTTCGAAGACCATCTCGACGACGACGGCGCCGGCTCGGAACGTATACCGGTACGGCTCCTCCTCACCGTGGAAGGCGAGCAGGTGGTGGCCGACTTCCGGGGCAGCTCTCCCCAGGTGAAGGGGAACGTCAACGCCCCCCTCAGCGTGACCACGGCCGCCGTTCTCTACGTGTTCCAGTCCTTGGCACCTTCGAACATACCGCTCAACTCAGGTCCCTTGCGCGCCATCACCATAGTGACCGAGCCCGGCTCCCTGCTGAACGCACAACACCCGGCGGCCGTGGCCGCCGGCAACTGCGAGACTTCGCAGCGGGTGGTCGACGTAGTGCTGGGGGCGTTGTCGACCGCCGTGCCCGACCTCGTGCCGGCTGCGAGCAACGGTTCGATGAACAACGTCACATTCGGAGGTGTGCATCCTGCAACGGGTGCGGAGTTCGCCTACTACGAGACTATAGCCGGCGGAATGGGCGCTACGCGCGAGGCCGATGGGCCGAGTGCCACCCACTCGCACATGACCAACACCCTCAACACCCCTGTAGAAGCGTTCGAGCGCGAATACCCGATAGAGATAGATTCTTACACCATACGCACCGGCAGCGGAGGAAACGGCATGAGGAAGGGCGGAGACGGCATCACACGCGTCTTCAGGTTCCTCTCGCCGGCAACGGCAACGCTCATCACCGAGAGGCGTCTCACGCGCCCCTACGGCTTAGCGGGCGGTGAGGCCGGCGTCCCGGGCGTGAACATCCTGGTGAGGAAGGGACGCGAGACGGAGCTGCCGTCCAAGTGCGTCGTCGAGGTCTCAGAAGGGGACTTGTTGCGTATAGAGACCCCAGGCGGAGGGGG
The DNA here is from genome assembly GCA_964639895.1 of uncultured Spirochaetia bacterium. Classification (GTDB taxonomy): domain Bacteria; phylum Desulfobacterota_D; class UBA1144; order Nemesobacterales; family JADFKM01; genus CAZXEJ01. The sequence goes on from CAZXEJ010000048.1 coordinate 11,021, forward strand.
CTGGGGCCGAGCAGGTGAGAGCACCTCGTCAGGGTACAAGTAAATAGAGACAAAAGGAGAAACGCAATGGCACGAGTAAGATACATCGAAGAGAACGACACCGACGATCCCCGCGTCCGGGAGGCCTTCGAGAGGATGCGTCGTAAGAGGGGCAAGGTCACGAACATCTACAAAGCCCTTGCCCACAAGCCCCACATCGTGGCCACCATCGGCCCCTTCGTTGCGGCCGTCCAGCAGCCGGACGAGGTGGACGCCAAGCTCAAGGAGAAGATCATCCTCACCGTATCGCGTCTAAATTGTTCCACCTATTGCTGCCACGCCCACGAGCAGATAAGCGCCAAGATGGGCTTTACGGACGAAGAGATAAGGGAGGCCTACGACCCGGAGCACTCCTCGCTGCCTGCGGCCGAGCTTGCGGCCCTCCGCTATGCGCGGGAGATGACGCTCAACCCGGGCTCCATACCCGACGAAGTGTTCGAGGAGCTCCGGAGCCATTTCAGCGAATCGCAGATCGTAGAGATAACGGCGCTGGCCGCTCTATACAACATGATCAACCGGTTCAACGAGGCCCTGAAGCTGGACCCCGAGCCCTACTGACCCGGAAGCACGCGTCGGGGAGCCGAGAAAGGAGTCACGCGGAGAGGAGAGGGAGCTGGCAGGTCGGTCGTACGTATGTAAAGCCGTCGCTCAGGGGGAGAGGCGGCTCAAGGGTCCCGCCGGGGCTGCACGGCGAGAACTGCGGTACATCAACCATCATGGTATGATGTCCTTAACAGAGGCACATTGGCACAACTTCGCGTCTCCATGGCAGCGCCGAGGAGTACGGTTACGATGAGCGAAAGGAGTGAAGAGCTGAGACCGCGGATACGCCACGTGGAGGCGCTACCGATGGTGTCGTCCGGCGAATACGTCGTGTGCCTACGCGACCCCGAGGGACTGGTGGGCAAGATGCTGCTCATCTCGCCCGAGGCCGCATGGGCCATTAGCCTCTTCGACGGACGGCACACGCTGAGCCAGATAAGTGCGCGGTTCGCCGCCAGGTTCGGTTACGCCGTATCGGTCTCGGAGCTCGCCGATCTAGTGGCCGAGCTGGACGAGCTGTACCTGCTGTGGAACGAGCGCTACCTGGAGCGCCGCGCCCGGGTGGTGAGTGACTTCATAGCTTCTTCCTTCCGCCAGCCCTTCCACGCGGGCCTCTCCTACCCGGCCGACCCGGCCGCACTCGACCAACTGCTGGATGAATGCGCCGCCGCACACGTCGACGCAGTAGGCGGTCTCGAAGGACCGCTCCTCGGACTCGTGGCTCCTCACATCGACTATCCGCGCGGCAAGGCAGCGTACGGGGCGCTTTTGCGGGTGCTCGAGGCGACTCCGGCGGCTGAGACGTTCGTCATACTGGGCACGGCCCACTACGCCACCGTCGACACTCCCTACGTGATCACCCGTAAGTCGTTCCGCACACCGTTGGGTACAATCGAGTGCGACACCGCCTTCGTCGACGAGCTGGCCTCGGCGCTCTCGTGGGATCCCTTCCAGGGGGAGGAGGCACACAGGACCGAGCACTCCATCGAGCTCCACGCGGTGTTGCTCGGACGCGCACGCGCTGGGGGCTCGCCGCCGCGCATGGTGCCCGTCCTTTGCAACGCGTTCCTCTCGCACGTGCGTGCATCGCGCAGGCCCGAGACGGACGGACGCGTGGAGGAGTTCGTCGCCGTGCTCCGTCGGTTGCTGGCCACAAGAGGTGAACGCGCCGTGGTTGTGGCAAGCGGTGACCTGGCACACGTGGGACTCAAATTCGGCGACCCTCACGAAGCCGACCAAGAGAGGTGCGGATGGGTGAGGGAGCGTGACCTCGCCACGCTCGAAGCCGTCGAGGCGGTGGACGCGGGGTCGTTCTACGACCTCATCGTCGGCGAGAACGACGCCAGGCGCATATGCGGCCTCTCTCCCATCTACACGCTGCTTGCCGCGACGCCTGCGGCGCGGGGCCGCACCCTCCACTACGCCCAGGCGTTGGAGCCCGACACCGGATCCATGGTATCTTTCGCTGCGGTGGCCCTCCATGGATAGGATTCCCTCCGCCCCACCCCCCATAGTGGATGCGCACGAGGACATCGCCTACCACATGAGGCGCTTCCGGCGGGAGTTCGAGCGGCCGACGGTGCCATGCCAGATAACGCTTCCCTTGCTCAAGAAGGGCGGAGTGAGGTTGGTCTTCAACACCGTGTTCGTGGCCGCCGGCGTTGAGCCGGATGACTGGGGGCGCGAGGCCGAAGCCCAACTCGACCTCTACGACGAGATAGCCGTGCGCCATGCGGGCGAGGTGTACAGGATAACCGATGCGGACGCGCTCGGCCTGTTCGCCGAGGAGGGCTCCATAGGACTGCTCACCATGATGGAGGGGGCCGAACCCCTGGAGAGCCCAGACACGCTCGAGGAGTTCCACCGCAGGGGAGTGCGTGTAGTGTCGCTCACGTGGAACACGGAGAACAAATACGCCTCCGGCTACTACACCGACAAGGGGCTTACCGCCGAGGGGGCCGAGCTCATACGGACGATGAACGAGCTCGGTATAGCGCTCGACCTCTCGCACATCAACGACCACGGGTTCTGGCCTGCGCTGGAGCTCACGGAACTCGTACCCCTGGCCACCCACTCGAACGCCCGTGCCCTGTGTCCCCACCCGCGCAACCTGACGGACGAGCAGATAAGGGCGATAGCCGAGAGGGGGGGCGTCGTGGGGGTGGTGCTGTACCGTCCCTTTCTTGCGGCCGAGGCAGAGGGTACGCTCGACGACGTGGTCCGACACGTGGCCCACATAGCGTCGCTCGTCGGCGAAGACCACGTCGGCATCGGAAGCGACCTCGACGGGGCCTCTCCACGCGATTTTCCGAGCGAGATACGTACGGTGGCCGACCTGCCGCTCATCGCCGCTAGGCTCGCTGAGGCCGGATTCGACGACGAGGCCGTAAGGAAAGTGATGGGGGGCAATTTCCTGCGCCTCCTGGCCTGCAACCTGGGAGCGCCGGAAGCATAAGGAGCGTCCCGCTGAAGCGGTCGTCTCGGAACGACGGCATAAGGAGTGCCGCAGAGCGCCCTCCGCCGCGGCGTGAAAAGCAGTCTCGGTGTAATCACCTCCCCAAGCGCGACAGACCGCTTCTCCAGTGCCGGGAAAGCGCTCAGGGGAAGGTTCCGTGGGCGAGCTCGCGTGGAATATGTGGGAGAGAGAGTCAGGACACCCCACACGCACATCCGGGCCACGCGCCACACCGGAGGACCCCTACAACCCGTCCCAGCGCCGTACCTTCTCTTGTCCCTGTGCCGACGGCGCCCACCTCGACCCACGACCCGCCTGGCACCTAGGCCATGAGTCCGGTATCCACTAGCACGAAGAGAGAAAGGGGGAGCAGTATAAGTAGAATAGAGGTTGCACCGGGAGCAGGGGGAGCGCCCTGCCGCACCCCTGCACAGGCCTCGGCGGCAACCCCACACCGCTACACTCGCCCTCCCGAAGCACCTACCACATGGAACGAGGACGGCGAAAGGGGGCGCTTCGCTCTCGGTCCGTCACGGCTGACGAGAGCAGGGGCGACGTCCATGGTGATCTGTTATTCTGCACCCGCGAGACATCCGACGGCTGCGTCGGGTATGCGTTCCCCGCAACGCGCCTCAAATTGAGAGGGAGATACGAACGAGCCCTCCTCACTACCCCACTCCATCCACCCGCAGGTTAACAGGAGGCCAGCCAGAGTGAGACGGTGCGCTATGGGACGGCACCGCGCCGTCGCCACTTCACACGTTATATCGCCGTAGTGTCGGTTATGAGACGCTTGTACCCGCTGGCCTCGCCGCCCGAAATAGATCGTCGCTTTGGGGGCCTCCCGACCCATGGGTCGGACAAATGAGTTGGGTTGCAGCTACAAAAGGGGGTTGCGTAGCCTGATGCAAAGGTGTCTTACTTTCGAAAAAAAGGCGGGACGCGTCGGGGCGAGGATTGAAATCCCCACGATGAAAGTCCGGGCGACGTCGCCGAGCTCGAAGAGGCCCTACACGGTGGGTGTAAATGGCGATACACGTCTCCCCGGCTATAGGTAAGATGGAAAGTGCGTCCGAGGCTGGAGGGCGCAGTAGGAATGACAATTAAACAGCGATACCGTGTGCGAGCGTCGGTCGGGCCGGGTTGAGCGTTCTCATGCCCCGCAGTTAAGCCGCACGATCGATTAGTACCCATCAGCTGAACGCATTGCTGCGCTTACACCTTGGGCCTATCAACCTCGTAGTCTTCGAGGGATCTTCAGGAACCTTACGGTTCGGGAGACCTAATCTTGGGGCAGGCTTCCCGCTTAGATGCTTTCAGCGGTTATCCCTTCCGAGCATAGCTACCCAGCACTGCCGCTGGCGCGACAACTGGTACACCAGAGGCTCGTCCACTCAGGTCCTCTCGTACTATGAGCAGACCCCCTCAAGTCTCCAACGCCCGCTGCAGATAGGGACCGAACTGTCTCACGACGTTCTAAACCCAGCTCGCGTACCGCTT
>CAZXEJ010000049.1:0-15082 GCA_964639895.1 uncultured Spirochaetia bacterium
CCTTACAAGCAGGAGGTCACTGGTTCGAGCCCGGTACCGCCCACCACAGCCCAGCCCGACGCATGGAGGGGCCGTAGTTCAGCCCGGTTAGAACGCTGGCCTGTCAAGCCAGAGGTCGCGGGTTCAAGTCCCGTCGGCCCCGCCATCGTTTTCTTCATCAGGTCCCATATGGGCAGGGCGAGCTTTTCGTCTTTATGCCCGTGCTCCTTCCGTGACGAGCCGCATCTTTGTCTCGGGCTTACGGGATGGCCTTCTCCTGTATCGTCGCCCGTCACGACGCTGCGTTTTCCCGAGCATGGCCTAAGTTTCTCGGCCAAATCAATACCAGGCTGAGCCTATGATGTGCTATCTTTTTCTTGGCGGTCATGTCTTCCTCATTTCGGTTTGTTGTTGGGACAAAAACTCTCGACCTAAGAGAAGGCTGACTACCTCTTCTCTCTGTGCTAAACTGTGCGGAAAGAGCTTAACTTTTTAAGGACGTGGTATTGAGAAGAAACAATGGGGTATGTGAGAGCTGGCAACCTTATTTTTTTTGTGGGTTTGTTGCTCACTCTCGGATGCGCACAAACGAGCATAACATCGTTCAAAGAGCCGTCCTATTCCAAGAAGCCATTGACGAAAATTTTAGTCGCCGCTGTTTTTCAGAGCCTCGATGAGAGGAGGTTGTTGGAACAGGCAGTGAGCGCGAATCTCTCGAAAGAGGGTGTTGTTGGAGTTCCTTCGATAACTCTCATTCTTCCTACAAGGACCTATACAAATCAGCAGATAAATGAGCTCTTGATGGAGAATGATATTGACGGTGTTTTGTTGATCAGAGTTACGGAGAAAGAGAGGGTGATTACTTCTCGCACTTACAATACATTAAATGTCTTCGAGAAGAGATGGGAAACCACGACAAGGGTTTTATCCCTGCCCAGGATATATTGTCATTTGCAGCTTCTTATGCAGCTTCTTAATGTCAGAACCGGCCAAACGATTTGGGTGGCGACAACGCAAACGGGTGTAGGGTTCCCCGCCTCGAGAGTGACCCCTGGAACAACTACGTTGCTTGATTCCCTTGCCGACACAATAGTGAAGAAGCTTGAGGAAGACGCGATCCTTTGATCTGCTTGGGGAATCCGTGTATCCAGTGCGAAATTTCTTTATGGAGCAATACACCTTGAGGTCCCCCGCTTTTCGCACGCTGTTGCCTCGGCGTAGGACCCTTGCGTGTAAGCCTGCCCGCCGGATCCTCGCCTGATCGTTCCTTCGAATCCACGGTAGTGTTGTACGCGGGTTCCCGTGGTTGAGCGTGGCCCCGTCGCTCGGAACCCCGCCCTCTGCGCCTTTCCAACCTGGGTGTGCATGGTCAGAGACCGCAAGGGGAACGGGTTCCACCTCGGCGCGCCTTCCCTGGGCGGTTGATCGAGCGGGGGGGCGCCGTGGGTAGGGGGCGCGCCAACCGTCCTCTTACCGGGTTGCGAGGGGACATCGGTCCTTTACCTACGTTCGCCCACCGAGCGGTCGGTGCCGTACCGCGCTTCGGGGTGGGGCAGGCCTTGCCTGCTTAGCCGGCCCCCGTGGGCACGCCCGACGCTGCGCGCGCAGCGGGAGAGGAGAGGGAGGGCCGGCGAGCGGCGTGGGAGCAAGCGGGCACCGTGCGTCCCACGCAACGTGTGTGCGTGAGCTGATCCGGGCGTCATCGCTCAAGGCGTGTCCGGTGCGTCGTGGGCCCTGTGCCTCGGCGGGGCGAGGTGGCGGGTGCAAGGGGTGGAACGTCCGCTCTTCGTGCGTATTTCTCAGCGGGGTATCCTCGTGTCGATTAGTATGATGAACGCGGCCGTGTCCGCGCGGCATCCTCACACGGCGGGGGCCGTGTCCACTCCGGCGGCGGGCGCCTTAGGGAGTTGTGGGTCGGTCGTCGAGTTTTGTCGCCTCCCTTCCGGGTGGATGGAGGGCCGGTGGAAAATGGGTCGCGCCGGTGGTGCGGGCGTATTCGCGAGCGGGAGTCTCGGGGAGGGTGATTGCGACACAGTGCCTCCCCGTCCGCGGCGATAAGGGTGTAGGTGCTTTGTGGGGGGGCCGTCGGTGGAGGGGCGTCTGGGGGGTGCACCCGTCGTCAGAAGACGAGCGTTACCCCTATGAGCCGCCACGACCATCCGGGCGCAGAGCCCCTCATGCCGACCAGCACCGAGCTGTCCAGGCCGATGCGGTCGCCGATGGCCCAAAAGAGCCCCGGTCCCGCCGCGGCCTCCCTTCGGCGGTCGCCCCTGAGTGGAACGGTGATCACTCCGTGTGCGAACAGCTCGGCACCTGGTGCCACCTCACGGGCCACCGTCCATAGCAGTGCACCATCGACCTCGCCGTCACCGTCGGCTCTGGCGGTGACCACGGCGTTCCACTCGAGGGCGAATCCCCGCGGGAGCCGCTTGTCGAAATTGAGCGAGAGTGCCGGCTCGACCGATCCGTCCCCCACCCAGCCTGCGGCCGTGGGCAGCCCCACCTGTGCGATGACGCCCACGGCAGGCCATACTCCGTGTTCCGCGGCGAGGTGTATCTTCACCCCCACCGTTGCGTCCCCCAGGCCGTGTGAGCTTCGTCCTCCGTCTCGCTCGTGCACGAACCCCCGGGTGCCTAGGCGGAGCTCTAGCCGGCGGCCTACCCCTATCCTGAGGAGCGTCTCCGTCGAAAGGGTGCGTACGCCGTCTCTGCCTCCGTCCTCGCCACCCAGTGAGAGTTCGACGTAGACGACCCCGGGGGGGCACGGTGAAGGCGCTCTCGGGCAGGTCAGGGCTGTCGGGGCCGGGCGAGTGTATGGAGGGCTCGCCTCTCTCTACGGCGGACCGCTCGGCTCCTGGTGAGAGGGGAGAGGCCATTGCGGCCGCAAGCAGTAGGACTAGTGTCGCGGCCGCCGTTCTCCGGATGGACTCTATGCCCCTGCCGGAGGCGACGCGGAGGGGGGCTCGGCCTGCTTTAGGTGGGACGGACGATGGGTGAGGAGAGAGGCTGGACCCCGCGTAGGGAGTGGAGCGACTTATCGAGGGCGATACCGCTTCCATGGATGTGTCGCCTCCTTACGGGTCCGGTCCTCCCCCACAGACCGGGGGGCCTCCCCCTGTCTCGGCACAGCCTGTGCAGTGCTCGGTCGGCCAACCTCGAGGGCGGGGGCTGGCATGGATCCGCACGCAGGGGCCGTGCCCACGCGCAGGCAGGGATCGGGTTCCTACCTGCGAGTGCCGGAGAGGCGGTGTGCGTCGTTTATCCGCCTTCTCTTCCCCCCTACACGATCACGAAAAGCCCGGTCACATACATTACGGCCATTCCCAGCACGAAGCCCGCCAGATTGCGTGCGTCGCCCACTCCCCCCTCGGTTCTCTTGCCGATGAGCTTTGCGATCTCGTAGACTACCTGGAAGATCGCGCCCGTCCCCACGGCGAAGAACAGTGTGGCCCAGAGGTCGGAGTAGGTGAACCCGCCGATCCACGTGCCGAAGACGGTCGGCACCCCGGCCAAGAGGCCGAGCCACAGGAAGTGGACCCCTCCAGGGCGCCTGCCCTGCGCTATGGGCGACACGATGCCCAGCCCCTCGGTGATGTTGTGGACGGTGAACCCTATCACCAGGAACGCCCCCACGGCCACCTCGCCCACGGCGTAGGCAGACCCTATGGCCAGTCCCTCTCCCAGATTGTGAAGGCCGATGCCGAGCGCTATCATGTAGGCCAGTGCAAGGCGCGTGTGGGATGCGCCCCTCGAGGCGGCACCGCCGCCCATTGTGATCCTCCCCGCCGTAAGAAGGACCAGAAAGCTCGCCACCGCTCCCAGCACGATGACGCCTGTTGCCTGAAGAGCAGACGGTAAGCGCCCCCCTATCTCGAGGGCCTCTTCGAGCGCGTCGACCCCCAGGAAGACGAGCAGACCGGCCGTGAGGCTCAGGAAGAACTCGATCCATCCCGGGCTGAGCCTGCGGAGGAACGGGAACCACAGGAGCCCCAGGTATACGGGTATCACGCCCACGTAGAGGCCCAGCAGCGCGAACGCACCGGCCTGACGGAGGCTCGGGACCGGCGTGGTCGCGGCGACCTCCACGGTGCCCGAGAACCTGAGCCCCGTCGACGTTATGACCCCTATTTCGTAGGGTTCGCCTTCGACCCAATCGTAGGGGATGACGATCGCGGCGCGCCCCAGCCTGGGTATGACATCGGCGGGCTCAATGCGCGCTCCCCACAGGGCGTCGTTCACGGTGACCTGCGCCACGGTGACGTCCAGGGGCCCGGTGTTCCTGACGTAGGCGGTGATCATCCCCTCGCCCAGCACCATCCTCTCGAAGGAGATACTCTCCACAGGAGGCGTGGGTCTTTCGACTAGGCCCGTGCCCCGATCGAGGAACCAGTAGACCATCGCCCCCAGCACGACCAGGGGCAGTAGGGCCGAGAGGGCGAGCGCCGCGTAGGAAGCCGCCGTCCTTGCCCCCTTTGCCGCAGGGCTCTGTCTCGGGGTGCGGTCGTCGTTTTCGGACACGGTGTTCCTCCTGCGTCAAGGGGGGTTACGGCAGTACGTTGAAGAACCCCATCCAGCCCGGTTCGGAGAACTCCGTCTGATGGGCGTGGAACATGAACATTCCCGGGTAGTTATAGGTGAACTCCAGGATGCACCGCTCCCCCTGACACAGCATAACCGTGTCGGTCACCTCGTAGGTCTCCAGGCGCGTCCCAGTCCGATAGAGGCGGAACACGTTTCCGTGCAGGTGGAAGGAGTTGATCGGGTCGAACTCCGTCATGTTGACCAGATAGATGCGCACCGGTTCGCCCACACGAATGGAGATGGGATTGGCGACGAAGTAGTTTGCGTAGCCGTTTACCGTATAGAACTCGTTCGAGCCGTCGAAATCGGTGTCGAAGCCGTTGAGCACCATGACGAACTCCCGGGCCGGAGGCCGCGGCTGTGGGGGGTCGACGATGAACGTACCGTAGAGGCCCTTCTCGATGTGTTTCCTGAGCGGCATGACGTGGCAGTGGTAGAGGAACAGGCCGAACGGCTCGGCCGTAAATTCGTAGGTGAACCTCCCCCCGGGCGGCACGATCTCGAATACACCGTCCATGTCGGCCGGATGAATGCCGTGGAAATGGATGGTGTGATCCATGGGAGAGGCGTTCGTAAAATGTATCCTCACCCTGTCGCCCTCGGTGCATCGCAGGGTGGGACCCGGAACGGTGCCGTTGTAGGTCCAGGCCGGGTAGCGTACGCCAGGGGCGACCTCTATCTCCTTGTTGACGGCTGCGATCTCGTACTCCCTTACAACTCCGTCCGCACCCGCGCGCGTTACGCTGCCGTAGTCGAATGCGGTGAGAAGCCGCATGGGTTCATCCGACGGTGCGGCCCCTGCGTTCAAGGATCCAGCCGAGCGGCCCGGCAGGGGGTCGAGTCTCACGCCGCCTTCGCCACGTGCCTGGTCTGGACGTTCCAGATGTAAGAGCGAGCCCCCTAGGGCGCCCAGCCCGGCGCGCAGGAAGCCTCGTCGTGAGAGATGGGGTGGTCTCATGTGTCAACGACTCTCCGTTCGTAGGGTAGGGATCGCGGTTTTGCTAATGCAAATTCTAGATTTAGTCTAACCTAATTTTATACGGCGACCGTCCCGCTTGTCAACCTGCGGGTGACGGCCGGGCCATGGGGGGCAACCGCGCGGTGTGGGGTGGAGGTTCGGTGCATGTGGGGTCGTCTCGTAAGGCGTGCCCGTGCTTCAGGCGGGGCCGGTGGGTCTTCCATGGACGCATGGCGTCCCCCTTTTACACCGTCGCCGCGGGAACGGGGCGCCGTACGGGGCGTGGCGTACCGGCCGGAAGGGTGGTTGCGTCGAGGGGGGACAGCGGCTCGCAGTGGGCCCGCCGGGTCCAGTGCCGCCCTAGGCCTCCACCGGGGGGTGTTGTTGCAGACCCATAGATGCCGGCTTTTGTCTCTCTCCATGCCTCGGGGCGGCTATGGCTGTCACCGTCGGTTGGGGGCCGACCGTGGTCTCGGTGCCTGGACTCATCTCTAGGCGTCACCCTATTCGCTGTAAGGGCCGATGAGGGGTGGCGGCTTTCCGTGTCCCTGGTTCTCTCGGGCCGGGCGCGGCGGTACCAGATGCGTGCTTCGTCGTCGCCGGTGTTCGTAGGTCTAGTCGCTTACGCCTCTCTAGTGCGTTTGGAGTGCCGTTTCGCCGCATACATCTTCCGGTCGGCGTCCTCGAGGAGCTTTTCTACCGAGGTGTGCACTGCAGGGTCGAACTGTGTGAATCCAAGGCTGAGACTCAGTTTCCATGGCTCGGCCGTGGCGTTGTACTCTCGTACGTTCCGCTCGATGCGCTCCCTTATGGTGTCAGCCTCCGTCGCAGGGGTGTTCACGAGGAACAGCACGAACTCGTCCCCTCCGAACCGGCATATGGCGTCCGATTCCCGGAGCGAAGTGCTCAACACCTCGGCCGCGGCGATAATCAGGCGGTCGCCCTCGCCGTGCCCCCAGCGGTCGTTTATGGCCTTGAGGTTGTCGACGTCGGCGAACCCCACGGTGAGCGGGGTGCCGTGCCTCTTGGACAGCTTCATCTGCCTGTCCAGCAGAGCAAGCCCCGTCTTGCGGTTGAGCAGCCCCGTCAAGGGGTCGATGGTTGCGAACTGGGCGTTGCTGATGGCCAGCTCGAGCTGTTGGGAGACAACCTCGAGGAGCCTTATCTCGTCCTCGTCGAATGCGTTGACCTTGAGGGAGTTTATGGCCAGGCAACCGTAGGTGTTGTTTCCGTGACCGATGGGCATCGCGAGGTAGCTTTTCGTTCCCAACTCCCTTCCGGCCGGGCCTATGGCGTCGTCGTCGGCGGTGTCGGCGACGTATCGCGGCTTGCCCGAGAGAATCGTCTTCCAGACGAATCCCTTGGGTCGGGGTATACGGCGGACCTTCTCGACGAACCAAGCCGGGTAGCCCCGCTGGGCCTTGAGCACTGCGTGGTTCTTCTCGACCATGTATAGGGAGACCAGCTTGACGTTCTTCACGTTCTCGCTCAGCGCCTGGACGGTGTTCTCGAACACCTCCTCCGTGTAAACGGAGCTGTGTATGGATTGGGTGATGGTGTTGATGATGGTCTCATACCTTATCTTTTTCTCCAGCGCCCGCAGGTTCTCGGTCAGTGCGTCCCGTGTAGTACGGAGGGCTTGGGCCTGCATGGAGTTCTTGATCGCCACCTCAAGCTGCCGTGCTATGGTCTCGAGCAGTGAGAGCTCGTCCCCGCCGAAGGGATCCTCGAGAAGGGAGTTGATCGCCACGCAACCCATGGTGCGGTCGTTTATCTTGAGCGGTATGCACAGGTAGCTCTTCGTGCCCAGCAATCGGCTGGCCTCGTCGAGGTACGGGTCGCCGCTCGCATCCGGCACGTACCGGGTCTTTTCGTCCTCGATGGTCTTCCACACGAACCCCTGCGGCCGGGGGATGCTCGACATCTTCTCCACGAACCACGACGGGTAGCCGGTCGATGCCTTGAGCACGGCCAGGTCGTCCTCGATCATGTAAATGGCCGCCCGCCGGACGGCGGCTAGCATGTTCGAGAGGTTGTCCACGGCGTTCCTGAACACCTTCTCGAGCTCGAGCGACTGGTGTATGGCCCCTATTATGTCCACGATAATGGCTTCGTAGGTGCTGCGTTTGCGGAGCTCCTCCTCCACCCGTTCCCGGAGCCTTATCTCCTCTCTCAGCCTTTCGTTCGTCTCGCGGAGCTCTCGCGTCCGCATCTCCACGCGCCGTTCCAGTTCCAGGCGGGCCTCGTGCAGCTGGCGTTCCGTTTCCTTGAGTTTGCTTATGTCCTGGACGACGTAGAAGAAGTACTCGGGCTCGCCGTCCTCCGTGCGCTGCAGGGACGACGTCATGCTCACCCACAGGTAGGAGCCGTCCTTGCGGCTGATGCGGCTCTCCAGCGTGCGCGCACTCACGGTGCCGCTCAACAACTCGGTCGCGCAAAGCAGGTGCTGCTTGAGATCGTCGGGATGGGTGAGTGCGAGCAGCGTGCGGCCCACTATCTCGTCACGTGGGTATCCGACCATCTCGCACAGGCGGCGGTTGACCTCTATCCAGCTGCCGTCGAGGGCCACGTGGGCCATCCCTACGGCCGCCGATTCGAACGTGCCGCGGAACCGGCGCTCGCTCTCGCGCACGGCCCGCTCGGCCTCTTGGCGCGCCTCCACGTAGCGGGCGATGGGCTTCCTTATCAATGCGTAGAGGAGCGGCAGGACGGCCAGCGCCATGGCCGTGGCGCCGAGCACGGCCTCGGCCCAAGGAGGCATGTCCACCAGATAGGCCAGCGCCGCTACGACGGTCGCACCCGCAAGCGCCACGTACACGTAGAGGGCGCACGCGACTGCAAGCCTGCCCGCCGGGATGTTCCACGGCGTAAGGGGCGGCCTTGTCTCTGGGGGGCTCCCTTTCCCATGGTGTTGGGTAGAAAACGTTCCTTCGGCGTCTCGATCCATCGCTGCTCCGATAAAACCCCCTCACGGCCGGTCCATCCTCGCCCTCGGCTGTCCCCGGGCGGCGGAGAGAAGGGGGGACGTACTGGAGTGGCTCTTCTCACCGTCGTCGGGGCCGTGGGGGTGCGGTGCGTGCGGGTCTTGTGTCGGCGGTGTGGCAGCGGGTGCTGGGTGAAAGCGCGCCGGGGCGGGCGGAACAGTCGTACGGCGACACCCGATCGCAGGGCGCCGCACGGGCGTGGCATGCCGAACGAAGCGCCGTGGGGCGAGGTGGCTCGAAGCCCCCGCGGGGGTGGGGGGCGTTTGGCTCAAGTTCGGGCCCGGCCGGAGCTGAGGCATTCGGGGACCATGGCACGGCGGTCCCGTACGCGGTGCCTCTCCCGCCGCCAGGGGGCGTCGTGTAGGTGGCTGACTGCGGCGTGCTTACGGTGTTTTCCTCCTCGGTGGCGGGTGTTGTTCTTTCCTGTAATTTATACTGTTTTTGGTACCCGTGCGCAATAGCCGTCTCCCATCGACGCCGCCTCGCACTACCAGCGTCGTCGGTGGGGTGCGGCCGCCGCTCTCTCCGGGGTTCCACCCCCCCCGGGTGCTTGACTTTCCGTCCCCGTGTCCATATCTTTTCCAGGTGGGTGAACGGCCATGACCAAGATCCTGTTCATAGACGACGATCCGGACGTGCTTGAGCTCTACAAGATGGCCCTCGAGAGCTATCAAGTCGAGGTTGATACCTTGCTCGGGGGCGAACACGTGGTGCTCAAGGTCCGCTCGTCCCGACCGGACATCATCTTTCTCGACTACGACATGCCGAAGGTGAAGGGGCCCGACGTCATAAAGCTTCTCAAGGCCGAAGAGGACCTGCGCCACATACCGATCGTGATGCTCACCGGCAAAGACCAGAACCTCGAAGAATGCTTCCGCGGCGGCGCCAACGGATTCCTGAGCAAGAGTTCTACGTTTCTCCATCTCGAAGTGCTGAAGTGGGTCGACATACTCCATACCAAGGGTAAGACCGCTTAGGTGCCGTCCCCGATGGGGGGCGCCGGTTCCCTTTACCTGCGCCGTCTGGTACGGCGGTCCCACCTCTGCACCCGGCGGGCGTTCCACCACTCCTCTTTGCCGCCCACTCAACACCTACCCCCCTCGGCTTGGAGGTGATTTTTTTCTTGACAACGGCGCGACGAGCCCAGTTAAACTAAGGGAAAAGTTTGCCCTTTTCCTTCGCAGGAGGTGATTGAGATGAGGAACAGCTGGTTCGACAAGGCGGTTGCGGAGTTCATTGGTACGTTTGCGCTCATATTCATAGGTGCAGGTTCCATATGCCTCGACGCCTATACGGGCGGCGGCGTAGGCCTCCTCGGTATAGCCTTCGCTCACGGCCTTGCGATAGCGGTGATGGTTTCCGCATCGCTTCACGTATCAGGCGGCCATTTCAATCCCTCCGTCACCATATCCATGCTGTCTACGGGCAAGATAGGCCCGGTGCTGGGGATCGTCTACATTGTGTCGCAGCTTCTGGGAGCCGTTGCGGCGGCGCTCGCTCTCAAGGGGCTGTTTCCCGCCTCGGCCTGGCAGGCCGTCAACCTCGGCACCCCCGCCCTCGCCGAGGGCGTCTCCCTGTGGGCGGGCATCGGCATTGAGTTCGTGCTTACCTTCTTCCTCGTCTACGTCATTTGGGGTACCGCCGTCGACAAGCGCGGCCCGGCCCAGGTGGCAGGCCTTGCCATCGGGCTTACGATCGTGCTCGACATCCTCGCCGGAGGCGGCCTCACGGGCGCGGCCATGAACCCGGCCCGCGCGTTCGGCCCGGCCTTGGCGGGAGGATTCTGGAGCGGCCAGCTCGTATACTGGGTAGGCCCCATCCTGGGCGGTCTGGTGGCTGGATTCATCTACAACGGATTCATGCTGAAGAACAATTAGTAGGCAGGCAGCGTTCCTACGTCGACGTGTTCCGTCGCCGGCGGACGCGGGGCCTGACGCCATGTGCGGGGCGTCGGTGCCGGCTACGGCGCCGCCTCCCGGGCGGGACGCTTGTCTTGGCTCATGTGTGCCGTATCGATGTGTCCGGCGTCCCCTCTTTGCCGTACCGGGAGGAAGTGGCCTTTTCGCTGCACCCCACGGGGGCACCGTTCCCGATCGGTGGGGGTGTCTTCGGCGGGCGTCGCCCCCCCGCCGTTGGGCGCCCCGGCTTGGAGGGTATGGTGTGGCGAGAGGCAGAAGCCGGACGCGGCTGCGCGTAGGGGCCGCTTGTACTACATACACCTTCTAACGCCGCCTTCTTCCCGGCTCGGTCACCGAGCCGGCCACATTCCCCAACATGGCGCTTCCTCTGCGGCTGCCGCGCTTTTCAATCGCCTGCGAAGTACTCGCGGTCCCTCATGTCGTACACCATGAGCACGTAGTCGCGCGGCACCCCGTCCTGGTCCCACACGTGTTCGGGTATGGTGGCCACCTCGACGAACCCGAACTTCTGGAAGGCCTCGATGGCCGCCTTCTGGTCTTTCATGAACTCGGCTTCTAGCTTGGCCAGGCCGGTGTTGAGCGCTACGTGGATGAGCTCGCCGAGCAGTGTGTTGGCCAACCCTCGGCGCCTGTAGGCCGGATCGACCACGACGCGCACGCGACCTATGTGGCTGCGCCAGCCCGTCCGGTACTGACGCAGGGCTGCATTGGCCACAACGGTCTTGCCGTCCAGGGCGAGCAGCGGCAGCACCTTCATGTAGTTGAGATTCCTGCACCACTGGTCGATGACCTTGGGGTCGGTGACGTCGTGCTGTAGGAACACACGCTCCGATCTCGGAAGCCTGGAGAAGAACTCCAGCAGAGGCCGCTTGTCGCGCCTGGTCATGGGCCTTACGTTGAGCTTCGTTCCGTCTTCGAGCTCTACTGTGCGTGGATAACGTTCCGAAAGGACGATATCGATCATTGCCGCACCCCTCCCTTGAGGTCGAGTGTCGGTTGAGCAGGCACTCGCTCCACCCACCCCCCTCCTCCCTACAAACGATTCTCTCACAAACGGCCCTCCGTGTAAACGGCGTTTCCTCTCCTCTCCGAGGGGACAAGCGGCACCGTGCGCCCACGGGCGGCGTGTGGTAGGTTAACCGGGCGCATTGTGATCGAAACCCCGCGTGGGCCGTCCCGCCTGCGCCTTGAAACCGAGGCCGGGAGTTGAGCCGGGACCGCCGCGGCCGTGCAATCCAATAGTGGAAAGCAGGCTGCCGCAGGATCGGGAACCTGTGGGGGTGTGCCATCGGCCGGCCGTGTCATGGCTGTTCGGGGGAGTGTCGGGCGCGCGCTCAGGGGGGGACCGAACCGCCGGGCATCTTGGCGGTGAGGTAGGCTTGAGGTCGGCTCTACGGAAAGAGGAGCCGCGAGTGACGCCCGCCGTCGCGGTCAAAAGGGCCACTATTACTTCAAAAACAGGCAATAATTGGGTAGATTGTTGGGAGCGCTGGTTTTTGTGTCCGCAAGGGGGTGCTCTCGAGGTCTAAACCGGGTCCGCTTGCATGCTCTACACATTTCAAGGAGGGCTAAAGTGAGAGTAGGTATACCGAAGGAAACCCTGGCCGGTGAAAGCCGAGTGGCGCTGGTCCCCGCGATGGTCGCCGTGTTGAAGAGGAACGGCCACGAGGTGGTCGTGGAGTCGGGGGCGGGCGAGAAGGCTTACTTCCCGGACGACGACTACAAGGAGGCAGGGGCCGAGGTGGTCAAGAGCGCCGCCGAAGTCTACGAAGCGGCCGACGTCGTCTTCAAGGTGCAACCCCCGCGGATGGACGGAAAGGCGAAAGAGGCCGAGTTGCTGAAGGAGGGGAGCGTCTACATAGGCTACCTTGTCCCACACGAGAGCAAGCCGCTCATAGAGCTGTTCGTACGCAACAAGGTGACCTGTTTCGCCGTAGAGTTCATACCCAGGATCACCAGGGCCCAGAGCATGGACGCATTGAGCTCGATGGCCACCGTCGTGGGCTACAAGGCAGTCCTGATAGCTGCCGACACGTTGGGCAAGTTCTTCCCCCTCCTGATGACGGCGGCCGGTACCGTCCATCCGGCCAATGTGTTCGTCCTTGGGGCCGGAGTTGCGGGGCTGCAGGCCATAGCAACGGCCCGAAGGCTGGGCGCCAGGGTGGAGGCCTTCGACCCGCGCCCGGCCGTGAGGGAACAGGTAGAGAGCCTAGGCGCCCAGTTCGTCGAGATGGAGCTTCCCGAACAGGACGTCGAGACGAAGGAGGGTTACGCCAAGGAGCTCGGCGAGGAGTTCCTCAGGCGCGAGCAGGAGGCCATAGCAGCCAAGCTGCCCCGGACCGACGTCGTCATCACTACGGCCGCCGTCTTCGGCAAACGCGCCCCGCTGCTTATTACGGAGGAGATGGTGAAGCTCATGCCCAAGGGGTCGGTCATAGTGGACGTCGCGGCCCCTACGGGGGGCAACTGCGAGCTCACCGTGCCGGGCAAGGTGGTGAGGAAACACGGTGTCACCATAGTGGGCGAGACCAACCTGGCCTCGTCGCTGCCCTATCACGCGAGCCTCATGTACTCGCGCAACCTGGCCAACTTGTTCAACCACCTGTATCCCAAGGCCGACTCCGAGCTCGATTTCGAGGACGAGATCACCGCCTCGGCCTGCGTGACCCACGACGGGCGGATAGTGAACGAATACGTAAAGAACATGATCGATGGAGGTGGTTCGTAGCCATGGTTGAAGTACTAATGTTTTCCCTCTACATATTCGTACTCGCCATGTTCGTGGGGTTCGAGGTCATAACCAAGGTTCCCCCGCTGCTCCACACCCCTCTCATGTCGGGCTCGAACGCCATCTCGGGCATCACCATCGTCGGCGCCCTCATAAGTGCGGGCGCGGGACACGGGGTGCTGAGCTCGTTCCTGGGTTTCCTGGCCGTAATCATGGCGACCATAAACGTCGTAGGCGGCTACGTGGTGACCGACCGTATGCTCACCATGTTCAGGAAACAGAGGTAACCACCACTCATCTCTTCAACAAGGGAGAAGCGCGATGGATGTCAAAGTCAGTCTCGTCTACTTGGTTGCCGCCATACTGTTCATATTCGGGCTCAAGATGCTCAGCTCACCCCGGAGCGCCAGACGCGGCAACATGGTGTCGGCCCTGGGCATGCTCCTTGCCATAGTGGTGACGCTGCTGAGCAAGGAGATAGTGAGTTGGCCCTACATCATAATCGGCCTCGTCGTGGGATCCGCCGTCGGCGTCTACCTGGCCCGCACCGTCCAGCTCACCGACATGCCTCAGATGGTGGCCGCCTTCAACGGGTTCGGCGGAGGCGCCTCGGCGCTGGTGGCCTTTGCCGAGGTGGGCCCGTTGGTGCTGCACGGGGCCGCCGATAAGTACGTGATCGTAAGCCTCGTACTCAGTGTGCTGATCGGTACGGTGACCTTCACCGGCAGCTTCGTGGCCTACGCCAAGCTCCAGGGCCTGATGACGGGGGCCCCGATAACCTATCCGGGACAGAAGCTCGCCAACATGGCCATGCTGCTGGCCGTAGTCGTCCTGGGTGCTCTCATGACCTACAACCCGTCGCTGTGGCTGCTGCTGGTACTTGTGTTCATCATTGCGGCGTTCCTGGGCGTATCGTCCGTGATACCTATCGGTGGAGCCGACATGCCGGTGGTTATAGCCTTGCTTAATTCCTATTCCGGTCTCGCCGCGTCGGCCACGGGATTCGTCATCAACAACAACATCCTCATCATAAGCGGTGCCCTGGTGGGGGCCTCGGGACTCATACTGACCCACCTGATGTGTGTCGCCATGAACCGCTCCATATGGAACGTGCTGTTCGGGGCCGTGGGCACCGACGGCGGCGCAGCGGCCGGGGCCGAGCAGCGGACGGTGACGCGTTATACGCCCGAGGACGCGGCCCTCATGCTGGAGAACGCCAACTCCGTCATAATAGTGCCCGGCTACGGCCTGGCCGTCGCGCAGGCCCAGCACATACTGCACGAGGTGGCAAAGATGCTCATGGACAGGGGTGTCAAGGTGCGTTACGCCATCCACCCCGTCGCGGGCAGGATGCCCGGCCACATGAACGTGTTGCTCGCCGAGGCCAACGTGCCCTACGACTTGATGTTCGACATGGAGGAGATAAACGACGAGTTCCAGAACACGGACGTCGTCCTCGTCATAGGCGCGAACGACGTCATCAACCCGATAGCGCGCTACAAGAAGGACAGCCCCCTGTATGGCATGCCCATTCTCAACGTCGACCAGGCCAGAACGGTGATCATCTGCAAGAGGAGCCTCTCTCCCGGCTTTGCGGGTGAGGACAACCCGCTGTTCTACGAGGACAAGACGATGATGGTGTTCGGAGACGCGAAGAAGACCATCACCGACCTTGCGAACATATTGAAGTCCTCCTAGTGCCCCCTGCCGCGACGTAGTCCGAAAGGGTGGGGACCGGTAGACGTTCAAGCCCCCGCGCGCGGGGGCTGACCCTTCCTCTTGCATTGAGCCGAGAGGCGCCGGTTGCGTCTTGAGGGAACAAAAAATGGGAGCGCCTCGGGGTCAGAAGCGCTCCCACCAGTTTTTAAGGAGGATGGAGGATGGATTTAAGTGCTGTATTTAATTTCTAACTATATAATAAAGTATTTTACTT
>CAZXEJ010000050.1:0-13350 GCA_964639895.1 uncultured Spirochaetia bacterium
TGCTCCGGTATGTCGACGTCGTAGCCTGCCTTGGCGAGCTGGTCCTGCATGATGAGCACGTAGCGGAACGGCTCCAGCGTGCGGTAGGCGTCGTCGACGTCCTTGCCGAGCGAGGTGAATACCCAGAGCGCGGGGTCGAACCCCTCCAGGTCGCGCCCCGCCGCATCGGCGGCACGTTCGATCTCGTCCAGATATCCCCGGTAGAGGGAGGGCGTGAGATCTATGGGCAACCATCCGTCGGCCTTCTCGCCCGCCAGCTTGAGGCCCTTGGGCGTGTGTGTGGCCATGTATATGGGGATCGAATCCCTCTCGTAGGGGTGTATCTGCAGGAAGGCCTTCTCCATATGGAAGAACTCTCCCTCGAACCCGACGGGCTCCTTCGAAGCCCACAGAGTCTTCATCACGTCGATCGACTCCCTCACCCTTGCAAGCGGCCTGTCCCAGCGTATGCCGTAGGGGTCGAGGTTCATCGACTCGCCGACGCCGAGCGCGAGCTTCACCCTGCCGCGGGCCACGTGATCCACCGTGGCCAGCCGTTGTGCCAAGACGGCCGGGTGCATGCGGTGCGGATCGGAGACGGTGCCTATCGAGAGGGATCGCGTCCTGTCGGCCGCCAGCGTGCCCACGGTCCACGCCTCGTAGGCCGTGGTCGGCGCGACGAACACAACGTGGTCCGGTATCCAGATGGAGTCGAATCCCAGCTCCTCGCAGCGGACGGCGAAGGAGAGTATGCCGTCGAGGTCTTCCCCGGGCAGGGGAGCGGCCATTCCGAACTTGATATCGCTCATCTGTTCCTCCTTGGAAGTGTATTCGTATGCCGGGCGGCCCGGGGCCGCTCCCCGTCCGCCACGGCGACAACAGTGATTATATTTCCGGCCGAGCCTGTGTTCAATCGCTCCCTGGCTCAAGAGCACGGCCGCCGCAGGAGGTGCGCTCAGCCGCCCCCACCGTGACGGTGATGGCCTCCGCCGCCTGGAAAGGGGCCTCCGAGCAGCTCCACGCAGTGCATTATCGCAGGCATCACGGTCTCAAGACACAGCCTCACGGCACGAGGGTTTCCGGGAAGGTTCACGATCAGCGCCCTCTTCCTCACGCCCGCCGTCTGCCTCGAGAGAGCGGCCGTCGGCACCGTGCCCATAGAGGCCGCCCTCATGGCCTCTCCCATCCCGGGCAGTATCTTCTCGCATACCGACACAGTCGCCTCCGGGGTGACGTCCCTCGGCGCAGGGCCCGTCCCCCCCGTCGTAAGCACCAGCCGACACCGCTCGCGATCCACCATGGTCAGCAGCGCCGCCGCGATCTGCCCGGCTTCGTCGGGCACCACCTTGTAGACCTTGGACCACCTGCCTCCAATGAGTTCGTCCAAGACCGCCTCGATCTCGGGAGCCGAGAGATCCTCGTAGACCCCGCTGCTCACGCGGTCAGATACGGTGAGAATTCCTATCTTGAGTTCCATCATTTCTACCCATACGAGTCCTCCACGCTCAGGACGGAGACTCGTGAGCCGGGCCACCCTTCTCCGGTGTGCGCTGCAACGCCCAGGCCAGCAGCGCAAGACCCGCCAGCAAGGGGACGACGCTCAGCACCTGCCCCATGCTGAGCGGCCAGCCGGCGGCGAAGGAGGCCTGGCGCTCTTTGGTGAACTCGACCAGGAAGCGGGTCGAGAACATGAGCACGAGAAGCAGGCCCGAGTAGAACCCCTCGCGGTCGCGGAAGAGCCCCTTCTCGTAGAGGAACAACATGACGGCCAGGATGGCCGCGTAGCAGGCGGCCTCGTAGAGCTGCGTCGGGTGACGCGGCAACGGGTCCACTCTGGCAAACACCACCGCCCACGGCACTTTCGCAGGGCGGCCGTATATCTCGGAGTTGAAGAAGTTCCCCACCCTTACGGCCGCCGCCCCCAGCGAGACAACTACTGCCAGCCTGTCCATGAGCCACAGGTAGGAAAACTGCGGGTGCCGCCTGCGGAACAAGTAGAGGGCTAGCAAAACACCCACGAGAGCGCCGTGACTGGCAAGCCCTCCTTTCCACAACATGGGTATCTCGAGGGGGTTCCTGAAGTAATAGGATGGATCGTAGAACAGTACGTGCCCCAGACGGGCTCCCACCACGACGCCGAGGAACACGTAGAGAAAGAGGTCGTCGACGGCGGCGGTGGGCCTGCATTCCAACCTGAACATGCGCCTCAGCAACAGGAAGCCCCCCAGGAAAGAGGCCGCAAAGAGGAGGCTGTACCACCGGACCACCACCACTCCCAGCCTGAAGATAACCGGATCGGCGTCCCAGACGATCATCGAATCTCCATCATCGTTGCTCCGGAATCTACGTCCACGTCGAGACCGCACCCACACCACGCCGGCAGGGGGGATTCATATCTCGTAGTCGACGACTGCCCTGGCCGAGCGTATCTCGCGTACGAACTCGGCAACCTTGAGGTGTTCGGGGTGTTTTTGGTACGCTTCAAGCGCCTCGCGGGATTCGAACACCGTGTAGAGGGCCACGTCGTAGGCCGCCTCGGATGGGTTGAAGTTGAACCCCACCTCCATCTCCAGTATCTCTGGGATGAAAGAGCGCAGCGACAGCAGCTTCTGGCGCAAGCGCTCGGCGTTCTCGCGCGCCTCGGCCCCGGCGGCCTGCTCCTTGAGCTTCCAGAACACGATGTGCTTCACCATCTACACCGAACCTCCTTTGGCGGATCTCCTTCCCAGCTCCATACTGAACCCCTCCTCCGGCACGATGGGATCACGCTTATAGCCTACCACCTCGTCCAGGTTAGCAAACTCGTTCGGCCCCACACAAACCTCGATGTCCTTCCCCTCGAACTGGCACGGATGGCTGTAGCCCGCCGCCCTCGCCAGGTCGAGCAGCTCACCGCGGAACCTCCTTATGTAGCTCGCCAGCCGGCGCGCCTTTTCTTCTACGTTGAGCCCGGCCTGAAGCCACCAGTTCTGCGTGGCCACGCCCGTGGGACAGCGGTTCGTGTGGCACTTCTGTGCCTGCACGCAACCGATGGCCATCATCGCCTCGCGCGCCACGTTTACCAGGTCACAGCCCAGGGCGAAGGCAAGGACGGCCCTGTGCGGGAACCCCAGCTTGGCGCTCCCTATCCAGACGACCTCGCTGGCCACGCCGTGGTGCTTGAACACCCGGTAGACGCGCGCGAATCCCACGCGGAAGGGCAGCGCCACATGGTCGGCGAAAGTAAGCGGCGTAGCACCCGTGCCGCCCTCGCCACCGTCGATGGTGATAAAATCGGGCCCTTCGCCCCTTTCCTTTATCCTGATGGCCAACTCGTGCCAGAACCCCAGCTCGCCGACGGCGCTCTTGATCCCCACGGGGAGACCGGTGAGGTCTGCTATTCGCTCTATGAAATCGATCAGTTCGTCGACGGTTCTGAACTCCGTGTGAGCCGAAGGCGATATGCAGTCCACCCCGACGGGGACACCCCGTATCTCGGCTATCTCACGCGTCACCTTCTTGCCCGGGAGCATCCCTCCCTTGCCGGCCTTGGCGCCCTGGGAAAGCTTTATCTCGATGCAACGTATGTATGGGTGTTCCTCCACCCGTGCCAACAGCATGTCGTAGGAGAAACGACCGTCCGGCGTGCGGGCCCCGAAGTAGCCGGTTCCTATCTGCCAGACGAGGTCGGCCCCGGAGGTGTGGTAGGGACTGATGCCGCCCTCGCCTGTGTTGTGGGAGCAAGGAGCCAAAAGGGCGCCCTTGTTGAGGGCCGCAACGGCGTTTCTGCCCAGCGAACCGTAAGACATCGCGGAGACGTTTACCACCGACGGTGGCCGATAGGGCCTGCGGCGGCCGCGACGCCGACCGATCGTCTTAAGAGACGGCACGGCCGTCGGATCGTCCTCGTCCCATAGCGGCCCTCCGTTGTCCAGCAACGGGAAGGCGGCGTGCTTTACTATGTGGTAGCCCTCTTCGATCAAGTCCTCTTCGGTACCGAAGGCCGTAGTGTTGTCGACACCCTTGGCCGAGGCGTAGATCCAACTGCGCTCACGACGGTTGAAGGGGCGCTCTTCGGTGTCGTTTGCCACCAGATACTGTCGCAGCTCGGGACCAAGCATCTCGAGCAGGTATCTGCCGTGACCCACGAATGGGAAGTTGTGGAGTATGGAGTGGGTGCGCTGGAGGAAGACGTCGTAGACGGACACGATCACGACGGCTATGGCCATGAAGACGAGAAATATGAGTCCCCAGTGCTCGAAAACGAAGTCGACGTATTCGTACACTCTCTGCTCCTCCGTTCCCGCTTGTGGGCGGTGCAGGGCGCGGCCGGGAACGGGACGCAACGCTTGAGTCTATGATGCAACACAACCGGTCCCGAGGCAACCGGCCCCGGCCTCAGGCAGCCCACTCCACTCTTCCTTCACATCACCAGCAGGGCCACGTTCGCCACGCACCAGAACATTCCCCCTCCGGAGCACCGATCCCCGGCGTCTGGCGGCACACGAACCTCACACCCTATACACAGTATACTTATCGGCAACTCTCGGCCCTTCTATACACCCGCGCGATCGGCGCGCGCCACCGGCACCCCCCTCACCCGTCCCCCACTTCCTCCCACTCACCCCATTTCACTGCGGCGGGGACACCGAAGTAGAAGCCCTGCGCATGGGAAAAACCGCACCCGGCACAGAACTCGAACTCCTCTCTGCACTCAACGCCCACGGCTACGGTCTCTATACCCAGGTCCCGCGCCATCGCAACCAGCGAGCACACCATGTCGCGCAACGAGCGTGGGGCGCCGGGTAGACCGCCGATCAGTCTGCGGTTGAACTTTATGTAGTCTGGAGGAACCTCAAGGAGATCGAGGAACCGCCGGTGGTCGCCCGCGAAGCCGTCGTATGCGAGTCCTATCTCGAGATCGGCCAGATGGGTGCGGAGTTCCCGCAACACCCCCCGCTCATCCGCGCACCGCTCGGGTATCTCGAGCACCAGCCTCAGCCGCGGGGCCGCAGCCCGTACCTCGCGCAGCGATTCGACCAGACTGAGCCTGCACACCTCGGCCGGATGGGCGTTTACGAACAACCGCTCGGCTCCCTTGATGGAGCGGCCCGCCTCTACGCCCTTGGCCCGAAAGAGGCGGCTCAGCTCCGCCTCGGCCCCCAGGCAAGAAGCAATCGAGAAGAGCTCACGCGGTGAGGAGGGAAGCCCGTTGAGGCGGGCGCGTCCCAGGACCTCGTATCCCACGCACTCCATCGTCGCAAGCTCCACCACCGGCTGGAAGCACGGCACCACGGCCTGCTCGGACAACATCTCGTAGAGGGCGTCAAAGTGGGCCATCCCTCGCCCGTGGGCAGCGCCCGAGGACGAGGCCCGCAATCGCTCGCCCCCCTCTTCCGCCGGGGTAGGAAGCCCCCTCTTCAGCCTGAATTCGAGTGAGCCGAAGTGGAGCACGTCACCCTCCTTGAGGCGGCACTCCTCACCCACTCGGGCACAATTCACGTAGGTGCCGTTTGCGCTTCGGAGGTCCCGCACGTAGAGCACCCCTTTACGCTCGACGATCTCTGCGTGGTGTCGTGACACTGTCTTGGCGAACAGGGCTAGATCGCAATCGGACTGCCTTCCCACCGTGAAAGGGAACCTCCGGAGGGGCACCACCCAGGGAGTGGCCCTGCCTACGACTCCTTGAAGATACCACTGTTTCGCCACGCCCCCCCGAGGTTCCTGTGTCACCTCTCCTCCCGAGCAGCCCCCCACGCGTAGATCCCGTATCCGTGGAGGGCTGCGCGCCGAAACTAAAGCGTTTTGTAAGGTTAGGGGGCACGTAATTTATATTGATAAAAGCAAGTTAGCCCCAATACCTTACAAACAACTGTAGATATAGTATACTAACGCTGGAAGAACACATCAATAGGCGGGAACAAAACGCCCAGCCGCGCGGCAGGTCACACCCCCTTTCTGTCTCCCCACAAAAGCTTGTGAAGCTGCGGCAAGACGCGAACCCGATGGAGGCCGTCCTTGAGGACCGCCTCGGCGATCCACCGTGCCTCGCTTCCCCCCACGGGTTGGAACACCACCTGAGCACGCGTGGGCCGTTCGTCGAGTATGCGCAGGGCATAGTCGTAGTCGCGCCGGTCGGCCAAGACGAACTTCAGTTGATCCTTCTCCTCAAGAGAGCCGGGCAGAGAGGGATCCATCCTTCCCTCCATGCCCGAGCTCGGGCACTTGCAGTCCATGCTAATCACACACCGCTCGTCCCCGAAGATGGCCGGAGGCCGCCGGTGTCCGCTGGTCTCAAGGACTACCAGCATTCCCCCGTCGAGCAGCCTCCGTGTGAGCGCCTCCACCTCGCCGGCCTGCAGCAAGGGCTCGCCCCCGGTTATGCAGACCCTCGCACACCCGTAGCATGCGACACGCCTGTAGACATCATCCACTCCCAGCACCTCGAAGCGGCCGCCCTCGACGGCATACATCGTATCGCACCACCTGCAACGGAGATCACAGCCGTAGAGGCGCACGAACACGGTGGGAAGTCCGATCTCCGTACCTTCGCCCTGTAGGGAGAAGAATATCTCGCTTATCCTCATCTCGGCAGACACCGGCGGGGGCGGCCCAAGCGGCGATGACTCTCCGGCCCACTCTGGGTCAACGCTCGTATCGCGTCGGGTCCGTGACACCCGCCTCGAGGAAGGCCCTCTTCCTCTCGCGGCACGAGCTGCAGACGCCGCAGTGAAGCTCCCCACCCCTGTAGCACGACCACGTCAACTCGAACGGTACCCCCAGCTCCACGCCCAGCTTCACTATATCGGCCTTGTCCATATCGACGAAGGGAGCCTCCACGCGGAACCCCTCGTCGTCGATGGCGAGCCTCTCGGCCCGCTCGAAGGCAAGGACGAACTCCCTCCGGCAGTCCGGGTAGACACCGCGGTCCGAATGATGCGCCCCGAAGAGGACGGCGCGGGCCCCCACGCTGACGGCGTAGGCCACGGCGATCGAGAGGAACACGGCGTTACGGTTGGGCACAACGGTGGCCCTGAGGGTCGAGTAGTGCTCGGCCTCGGCAGGCACCTCGGGCACGGGTACGTTTGGGTCGGTGAGCGCCGAGCCCGACATTGTGGGAGCTACGGCCGAGAGATCGAGCAGGCGGTGATCGACCCCTACGGCCCGGCATACGGCCTCGGCCGAGTGCACCTCGCGGCTGTGCTTCTGTCCGTAAAGGAACGTGAGGGCTCGGACATCGCATCCATCCGCCTTTGCCTTATAGAGCAGGGTGGTGCTGTCGATGCCGCCCGATACTATGACTATGCTCCCGCCGTCGGAACCGCTCATCACCAAATAGAACTCCTCACCCTCTAACTCTAATATTACCCCATACCACGCCCCGAGGCGGAGAAAAATGCGGCGCGGCGTCCGGGGGGCGAGGGGTTTGACATCCACACGGCCAAGTGGATAATTGTTTGCAGGGGCGACGCAGGGAACCAGGTGGGAATCCTGGGCTGTACCCGCAGCCGTAACCGGTGAGGACGCCGCCGCGCATGGGGCGCCGCTCGGCTCCCCAGTGTCACTGAGCCCAGGCGGGCTTGGGAAGGCTAGCGGCGGCGACCGTGCTTGGAGCCGTTGCCGGAAGCCGGAATACCTCTTCGCCCGTACGAAGCCTCGGGAGCTAGGCACCCTCGTGATATCCCAGACCGCACGGTCCCCCAATCCTCCCCCGCCCCGGGGAACGACACGACCGTCGATACTCATGGCGGCCGTGGCGGTGCTCCTGGTAGGCTGGACGGCCTTGACCCCGCTCCGCGCCGCATACCGGTCCCGCAGCGGAGAGGGCTGCCCACGTAGGATAGTCTCACTCAACCTTGCAGCCGACGAGATCCTCGTCGACCTCGTCCCACGCGAACGAATCACGGCCCTCACCTACCTGGCACCCATCGAAGGGCTCTCCCATATAGCCGATAGGGTGGACGGGCTCAACGCAACCGCCACCATGAATCTGGAGCGGGTGGTGGCGATGAGGCCCGACCTGGTGATACTGTCACGCTACGCTCCTGCCGGGTTCCCGGAGCAGCTCGAAGGTGCCGGGATAAGGACGGTCGTCCTGGACGAATTCGACTCCATAGCCGGCATAGAGCGCACGATACTCAGGATTGGGGACGCCGTCTGCGAGCCCGAACGGGCCAGGATGCTCGTCGAGGGGATGCGCACCGCGCTCGAGCAGGTGGCCTCGACCATCCCCAGGCACAAGCCCCCGCCTCGAGTGCTTTACTACACGCCGGACGGCTTTACGGCCGGTGCATCGACGCTCATCGGCGAGATGATCACCCGAGCCGGTGGGGTCAACGCCGCCGCAGCTCTGGGTATAGTGGGCGAGAGCAGGATATCGCTCGAATACGTACTGGCCATAGACCCGGACGTCATCGTAACAGGGACCCTCGACGGCGGACCCGACGCGACAAGGCGCCTGCTGCAGCGGGACCCGGTGCTCGCTACACTCAGGGCGGTGCGCGACGGGAAGGTGTACGGGCTAGAAGAGAAGTACCTAACGTCGGCGTCCCACCACGTGGTCGAAGGTGTGAGCATGCTGGCACGCATAATATGGCAACAGGGAGCTGAGAGACGATGAACCTCCGGACCAGAACGGTTGTGGTGCTCTCACTGAGCCTTGCGGCCTTGATACTCTCGGTCATGTTATCGTTGTCTTACGGGGCAGTGGACGTAAGCCTCGGCAAGACGCTCTCCGTACTGGCCGGAGCACTGAGCGGAGGCGGCGGGCACGCCGATCCCGTGAGCGCTACGGCCAAGACAATCATACTCTACATACGGCTGCCGCGCGTCCTGCTTGCGGCACTCGTAGGCGGCGGCCTGGCCGCTGCGGGTGCCGTGATGCAGGCCATCTTCAAGAACCCCATGGCCGAGCCCGGCGTGCTCGGCTGGGCAAGCGGCGGGGCACTGGCGGCCGTGGTGGTCATCTACGGCGGCCTTGCCCACGCGGTACCGCTCGCCCTGCCCGTGGGAGCATTCCTGGGTACTTTGGTCACGGCGCTCGTGGTGCACAGGGTAGCGTCGGTCGACGGCTACGCGCCCGGCTCGATGCTGCTTCTGACGGGCATAGCCGTCGGATCGCTCGCCACAGCGCTCACCACGCTCGTGCTTACCCTCTCAGACGTGTGGGCCATGCGCGAGATGTTGTTCTGGCTGCTGGGCGGCGTGGACGACAGGGGGTGGAGCCACGTCCGGATAGCGGCCGTGCCTGTGCTGGCGGGGTTCGCCGGAATCGTGCTCTTCGCCAAGGACTTAAACGCCATGGCGCTCGGTGAGGAGACGGCCGCGACCTTGGGCGTCGACGTCAGGAAGACCCAGAATCGGCTTCTGGTTTTGTGCTCGCTCATAGTAGGCGGATGCGTCGCCGTAAGCGGCGTGATAGGGTTCGTGGGCCTCATAGTGCCTCATCTCATGCGGCTCATCGTAGGGGCGAACAACCGCGTACTTCTTCCCGCCTCCTTCGTCGTCGGAGCCGCCTTCTTGCCGCTCGCCGACCTTCTGAGCCGTACGGCCGCCAAGCCAACGGAGATAAGGCTGGGTGTGACTACGGCCGCCCTGGGCGTGCCCTTCTTCCTCTACCTGCTGCGCAAGAACAAATCGAAACTGTCTGGGGGTATCGTATGAAGGGGACCGAAGCGCGCGGCATCGAGGTCAGGGGACTTTCGTACGGCGTCGAGGGGCGGTGGATTCTGCGCGACGTCTCGCTCTCGGTTGAGAAGGGCGAGGTGGTGGGTGTCGTGGGTCCGAACGGGGCCGGAAAGTCGACGCTGCTCAGAGCCATACTGCGCATCGTGAGACCGCAGGAGGGGGAGGTCGCGCTGCTCGGCACCCCCGTCGAGCGGATGAGCGCGAGGGAGATGGCAAAGAGGGTTGCCTTCGTACCTCAGAGCACGGTATTCTCCTTCCCCTTCACGGTGACCGAGGTGGTGATGATGGGAAGGACCCCCTATGCGGGACGGCTCATCCCGGAGGGCAGGGCCGACTACGCGTTGTGTCTGGACTGCCTGAGGACGGTGGAGATGGAAGGGCTCGCCGAGAGGGTGGTAACGGAGCTCTCCCACGGCGAGAAGCAGCTCGTCGTCATAGCACGCGCACTGGCGCAACAGCCCGAATTCCTGCTTCTCGACGAGCCTACGTCCAACCTGGACATACACCACGAGCTGACCATAATGGACCTCCTGCGAAGGCTCTCGCACGAAGACGGCAAAGGCGTGCTGGTAGTGGTCCACGACCTGCATCTGGCGCTCAGGTACTGCGACAAGGTCGTGGTGCTCGAGGGCGGCCGCGTTAGTGCTTCGGGCAATCCGCGCCGGGTGCTCACACCCGCGCTCATAAGCAAGGTGTTCCGTGTAAAGGTGCACATGTCGTCCCTACCCGAGACCCGGGACAAGGTCATAGTACCCCTCGCCCCGCTGCGCGACGGCAACGCGCCCGGCGACGACGGCTGATTCAGGCGGCTCCTCCCTGTCCGCAGCAGCACCGCTCCCCCTGCCGCGAGGCGAGGCGGTGATTTAAACCCGCCGTCAAAACATGGTAAATTCTCATAGGACGAGCCGTTCCGCTCTCGGGATGCGGACCCACCCTCGGGGGGAGAGCGCTCGGGACGCACCATGCGTACGGGCCTGCCTCCCCGCGGGGGGAGACGGCACCTCAACGGGAGAGTGTTAGGCAATGGACGACAAAGGGAACAACGCGCCCCGCGAGGCGCTCTTCGGGGAATTCCCGCCCCAGACGAAGGAGCAGTGGATAGAGTTCATTGAGAAGACCCTCAAGGGGGAGGGGATCGAGAAGCTTTACTGGGATACCGTCGAGGGGTTGCGCGTCCCGCCGTTCTACGTGCTCGAAGACCTCGAGGGACTGGACCACGTCGACACCGTGCCGGGCCGTCCCCCCTTCAGACGCGGCACACGTTCGGGCGGCTGGAAGATAGACGAGGAGGTCTGGGCCGGCACCATCGCAGAAGCAAGACGGCTCGCACTGCGGGGGATCGAAGGCGGACTTGACTCGGTCACGTTTCGCATCGATCTTACAGAAGAGGGCGTCGCCGGGGTGCCCGTAGTGACCCAGGCCGACATGGACACCCTACTCGAAGGACTTCCCCTCGAGGGGCGCGCCCTCGGCGTGGTCACCACGGCCACCCCCACGCCGGCACTCGCGATGCTGCTCAACTCGATGCGTACCCACGGCCTGGACGCTTCCGCGCTCGAGGGCATCATACACGCCGATCCCCTCGGATGGATGGAGACCCACGGCCGACCGCCGCGTCCCTGGGACACGGTGTTCGCCGAGCTGGCAAGCGCCGTACAGTACGCCGAGTCAGAGACCCGTGGGGTGCGGGTCGTCTCGGTGGGAAGCCACGTCTACCACGAGGCGGGCGCCTCGATCGTCGAGGAGCTCGCCTTCACGCTGGCCAAGGGCGTGGAATACATGGTTCAGCTCACCTCCCGTGACGTGGCCGTCGACGTCGCCGCGCGCCGCGTGGCGTTCTCGTTCGCCGTGGGATCCAACTATTTCATGGAGATAGCAAAGCTCAGGGCGGCGCGCACGCTGTGGTCGAACATCATGGAGCAGTTCTCCCCGCGTACCGACGAGGCGCTCGAGATGTACGTCCACGCCAAGGCCTCGCGCTGGTACCAGACCGTCTACGACCCATACGTGAACATGCTGAGGGCCACGACGCAGGCCATGTCGGCCGTGATCGCAGGCGCTCAGACCGTGACGCTGCGCCCCTTCGACGAGCCCTTCGCCGCGCCGGACGAATTTTCGCGCCGAATAAGCCGCAACGTGCAACTCTTGCTCCGACACGAATCCTACCTCGACAAGGTCCGGGACCCCGCCGGCGGCTCCTACTACGTCGAGCACCTGACCGACATGGTGGCCGACGCCGCCTGGGAGCTGTTCAAGAAGGTGGAGTCGATGGGTGGCATGGCAGAGGCCCTCAGACGTGGGTTTGTCCGAGACACCGTGGCCGAAACGGCCGCCGAGCGCCGAAGACGCCTTGCACGCCGCAGGGACGTACTGGTGGGGACGAACATCTATCCCAACCCGACTGAGAGGATGTACGAGCGCATCCAGAAGGGCGGCGGTGAAACCGTCCCCCTTACCCCCTATGCGGCCCGGCCCGGCCGTCCCGAAGGGCCCCGCCGTGTCGAAGAGGCCGTAGAAAGGCTGCGTGCCGGGGCAGACGTGGGCGAGTTCGCCCCGCGCCCCGACGACTCCGCCCCTTCGGTGCCCAGGCTCGAGCCCGAGCGGGCGGCTCAGAGCTTCGAAGAAATAAGGCTCGCCACGGAGAGATACGCCCTCGAGCACGGAAGGACGCCTGTGGTGTTCCTGCTGCCCACAGGAAACCTCCACCTCCGCCAGGCACGCGCTCGCTTCGCGCTCAACCTGTTCGGCACGGCCAGCTTCGAGGTGGTCGAGAACCTGGGATTCGAATCGGTCTCCGAAGGAATGAAGGAAGCGCACCGCAGGAAGGCCGACGTCGTGGTGCTGTGCAGCGCAGACGAAGAGTATGCCGAAGCCGTACACGAGGCGCTCGGCTGCGTGGGCACGGGTGGCTACGCGCCTACGCTGGTTGTAGCCGGCAGACCCGAGGCGACGGGAGTGGATCCATCGGCGGGGGTAAGATTCATCTATCAGGGAATGGATGTGATAAAGGAGCTCAAGCAGTACCAGGAATTGCTGGGCATAAAGGATTGGGTTAAGGAGGACGAGCTATGAGGCCCGACTTCAGTAGGGTCACGTTGAAGAAGCATCCGCGAAACGGCGCCCAGGCCGGCCGCGAAGACGGCGGCGTGGACGGGCCGTGGAGGACGGCCGAGCAGATAGACGTCTCGCCTGTCTATACGGCAGCGGTGCTCGAGGTGCTCGAGCACCTGCACTACATAGCCGGGGCTCCTCCCTACCTTCGTGGCCCCTACCCGACGATGTACGTAACCCGCCCTTGGACGGTGAGGCAATACGCCGGCTACTCGACGGCCGAGGAATCGAACGCCTTCTACCGACGCAACCTCGCGGCCGGGCAGATGGGCCTCTCCATTGCGTTCGACCTTCCCACACACCGGGGCTACGATTCCGACCATCCGCGCGTCGTGGGCGACGTGGGCAAGGCGGGCGTCGCCATCGATTCGGTACTCGACATGAAGATACTGTTCGATCAGATACCGCTCGACCGGATGTCGGTATCGATGACGATGAACGGCGCCGTCCTTCCGGTGATGGCCTTCTACATAGTGGCCGCCGAGGAACAGGGCGTGCCGCCCGAGAAGCTGAGCGGAACCATCCAGAACGACATACTCAAGGAGTTCATGGTCCGCAACACCTACATCTACCCGCCCGAGCCCTCGATGCGGA
>CAZXEJ010000051.1:0-13291 GCA_964639895.1 uncultured Spirochaetia bacterium
AACATCGGCAACGAATGTGCCGTCTTCGAGGCCGTCCACGGCAGCGCGCCCGACATAGCGGGCAAGAACATCGCAAACCCCATCGCCGTGACCCTCTCGGGAGCGTTGATGCTCAAGTACCTGGGAGAAAAGGAGGCCGCCTTGGCCATCGAGGAGGCCATAGCCCGCGTGCTGGAGCGGGGCGAAGTGCTAACGCCCGACATGGGTGGTACGGCCGGCACGACCGACATGGGGCGTGCCATCATAGAGGAGGTCCGACGTATCCGTGGCTCCTGAAGGAGGATGGCGACGGAGCTAGAAGAGGAACGAGGAGTCCCTGCACAGCAGGCTGCGGTGAGGGCGCGGGGGGGACGCTCGGGCCCCGGTACCCCACGTGCTGCTGCGGTGAGCGCCCCCCGGGGCCTAGAGGCGACCGGCTCGTCCCTCGGGCCGGCCCCCTGTGGGCGGCGTTGCTCGGAGGGTGCAGCCCTTGGTACATGCGACGCGGGCGCCTTCTCTGCCCGGTGCTGTGGGAGGCAGGATGGCCGCACCGATGGTGGGCTCGTTCCTCGTCGGCCCTGCCACTGCTGAGGAGAGTGGGCATGCGTCACTACACAATCGTGGCGTGCACTGTTCCCGCCGCCGTGTAGCTTGACCGTAGGCCAGCCGTACCGCACCCTCCGCTCCAAGCCCCTTCACGGAGGGTGCGTGACCGAGTATCTCGGCGCTCCACGGCGGGCCTGTCCGGCGCCGAGGGGGCTCCCCGCGGGGGGGCGCGGTAGAATCTTCCTGTCTCCATAATCGGGGGTTCCTTGGTTTCTCTCGTGTGAAGGCGCCTTCCACCCCCCGCTCTCCCCGGCCCTGGTGCGATACGCGCGGCACCGGGGCTCTCCCTCTCGTGAGGCGGCGCCTGGTTTGGATCCGTTCCCCCCTCGCCTCAGCGCGCTTTTTCCAGGGCGGCGCCTGTGTGCGCGGGGCATGGTGGATCGGGGGCGTGTGGCCGCAGCGGGTGAGTTGCGGCCGCGGCGTAGGGGCGTCTTGCGCCGTCACCCTAGGGGGGCGCCTTGGCGCGGAGGGGGAGAGGGGGCACTGAGACGTCTCGGGAAAGGGACGGCTCCACCGGCCCGGCTCGCCGAGGGCGCCCGCAATATCGTTCCCCTCTCGACTGCTCCCCCGGTGGACCCTGCATGACTTGGAGGGCGGCTGCACCGCTCTGCATCGCCCGGCCCTAGGGACTACCGTGCCCGAGGGCCGCCCGCTACAACGCCTTACCGCGTGGCGCGGGGTAAGCGGTCTCGGCCGGTTTTTGGGTGCGGCGCACCTACGTGGCGGGCTGACGGTTTTTGCGCTGGGCGACGTCGTGCCGGCGGGGGGCGGCTTGCGATGAGTTCGGGCACCGCGGAATGGGGAGGAGTTCATAGCCAATCCGTGGTGTCGAACACCGCACCGGGGGGGTAGAGTGGAGTGTGTGCGGACCGCGTCTGCTGCGGTGGCGGGGGCTTTCGTCTGTGCCCTTGACAGGAGTTCAAATGATCCAGTAGGATGGGGTGGGGGGGCGGATGGGTTTACCCTTACTCCCAGCCCGCCCACGAAGCGGTCGATATCATGGCTTACAGGTCCAAGCCCGTAGAGAGAAGGGGGGGCTCCTCGGTTCCCTCGACGCTGGATGTTCTGTCGTGCATTCCCGAAGAGGAGCTCTGGCTCGAGAGCAGGCACAGCCCCGAGACCAGGAGGGCCTATCGTAACGATATTAAGGACTTTGTCTCCTCCCTTGGAATCTCCAGTACGGCCGAGCTGAGGCGCATAGGGCACCGGGCTGTACTCCTATGGATGCGCATGCTCGAGGAACGGGGCGCAAAGCCTTCCACCGTGAGGCGCAAGCTGTCGGCGCTCTCGAGCCTCTTCGCCCATCTGGTGAGGTTTTCGGTGGTCGAGTGCAACCCGGTGAGAGACATCGAGCGTCCCCGCGGCCGGCCCCGCCAGGGTAGGACCGCCTCCTTTTCGCCACGTGAGGCCCGGCGCATACTCGATGCGCCCGACGACGTCTCCCTCCTGGGGCTGCGCGACCGTGCAATCCTGTCGGTGGGTTTCCAGGTCGGTGCGCGCCGCTCCGAGATAGTGTCGCTCTGCGTGCGCGACTTCCACCGGAACCGCGGCTTCTGGTCTCTACACTTCATTCGCAAGGGGCGCCGTGACCTCGAAGTCTCGGTCCATCCCGAGACCGCCCAGCGCATACTGCGCTACCTGGAAGCGGCCGGCCACGCCTCCGACCCCAACGCACCGCTCTTCCTGCCCGTGGCCGCGAGCTGGCGCAACCCTAGCCCGCTGCGTCACATGCACCCGGATACCGTAGACAAGATTCTTAAGAAATACGCCGCTCGTATCGGCCTGGGCCGCGGCTTCTCGGCTCACTCCATGAGGGCCACCTTCATAACCACTGCACTCGAGAACGGGGCCAGTCTTGAGGACGTACAGCGCGCCGTGGGGCACGAGAGGCCCGACACGACCAAGCTCTATGATCGTAGACGTCTCGGGCCCGAGCGGTCCGCCTCGTTCTATGCCAACTACTGAGCTGCACTTGTCCGCTCGACCGGCGGCGGGGAAGAAAGGTGGTTGAAAAATTGGTACGGAAGGTGTTAATATAAGTATTGCTCTGGTGATTAGGGACTCAGTACGTATCAACGCCGTTGAGGAGGATGGGTTAATTGACTCACAGACGCTCCGATTTCAGAAAGCTGCTCACCGTTTTTGCGGCCCTCGTTCTTATGGTGATTGTGCTTCCGGCTTGCGCCTACTTTACATCTCCCCCTGTCTCTGAGCTGGTCGACGCAGAGAGCGCCGTGGCCGAAGCCCGCGCGGCGGGGGCCGAAAGCTGTGCTCCCGAGAAATTCAAGGCGGCCGAAGAGGCTCTCGAAGAGGGGAGGTATTTTCTCAAAGGTTTCAACCGTGAGCGCTGGGCCAAGCAGAGGCTCGTCGAGGCCAAGTCTCTGGCCATGGAAGCGAAGGTGCAGTGTATGGGCAGCGGCGGCTGATGCCCCCGACTAAAGGGCGGCCCCGGCTCGCGGAAGAAGGACGCGCCTTCCGGGTGGCTTTCCCGTCACCGGTCGGTTCCGTCCCCGCTCCTTTCGTTTGAGGGGGAGGCCGCAAGGGGCTGGTTCCGTGCCTAAGGGCGAGGGCGCCCGGCACGACCACGGTGTCCGGTGTGCAGGCCCGCTGCTACTCCTTGACCGAAGTTGTATGTGCTGCCCTACGACGCGCCAATTCCGTTTCAGGGGAGGGTACATGAATCATTTCTTTTCTTCCGTCGAAGCTGTCCTGAGGATGTTCCGACGCGCCGTTGCGCCTCCCCCTCTAGTCCAGGCTCAGGCTGCTTCGACCGTGCTTTCCTTCGCCCCGGCCGAGGATCCTTTCCGCGCCCCGCATCCCCCCTCCTCTCGCGACCTCGGTGCCGAGGCTCCCACAAAAGGCTACGCCCCCTTTGGAAAGAGGTTCCTCTCGGGGCTTATCGACTGCCTCATCCTTCTCATCCCCACGGCCATAGGAAGTATGATAGTGCCCCTTCTGGGCGGCTTCATCGTCTCGTTCGCCTACTTCATCTACTTCATGACGGAGAAGGGAGGGGGTCAGACGCTGGGCGACAGGGCCGTCGGCGTAAGGACCGTCGACGAGGCTACGCGCCATCCCATGGGTGTGCAGGAGGCGTTCTTGTGGTGCCTGGTGTTCAACTTCGTGGGCTGGCTCGGATGGATTTGGTACTTCTTCGACGACAGGAAGCGCATGCTGCACAACGTCGTCTCTAGATCGGTTACGGTGGTTGATTAGGATCGGGCCGCCGCTCCCACCGGTGTCGTGCCCGCCCGGGGGTAGAGTCCCCGTAGAGTTGGGAAGGGCACGCCGCTCCCGCGCTTGCGGTCATCCCTCGTAGTACTTGAGGAAGAGGCGAAGCTGGACCTTGTTGAACGCCCTCATTATCTTCATCAGAAGTTCTTCGACGGCCATTATGTCATTTGAGTATATGCGATCGAGCGTTCGCCGGGCGTAGAGGCGCAGCAGGTCTTCACCCAAGGCGTCCAGCAGCACCTGGGGCAGCGATTCGCGCAACTTCTTGTCGTACTCCTCGTTTACGTATTCGTTCTGTGGCCGCCTCATGTCGGCCTCGTAGAGCAGGCTCACGATTACGAAGGGATTGCGCAGCGTGGGAATTTCCCTGGCGTCGGCCAGGATCTCTTCCACGGTCTCTAGTAGTTGGGTTCGTGTGGTGTCCATGGCTTGCTGACCGCCTTAAGGTTTTCTCCGTTGTGCCGTAGCCCGCATGGGCACGGCCGGTGGCTTGGGCGCACCCTAAAGTCCATTCTACACGTTGCCGTGTGCGGAGCAAAGCTCCTTGGGGGCGCCGTCGGAATCCCCTACACCCCGACCCTCCGCAACGGGCGTGTCCGCGGTGGGTGCGGTAAATATTACTTGACATAAATTTTAGAATGTTATAAGGTGGTTAGTGTAACTCGCATAACCCCATAAAATCTCTCAATTTAGGAGGTATGTACGATGAGCACAGTACCTGCTGCAAGCGAGGTGTCGCAGCTGCCTACTTTGGAAGCCATTGGAACCAGAAGGTCGATCAGATGGTATCAACCCAACAAGCCCGTCGAAAAGTGGAAACTACAGGCTATGCTCGAGGCCGCAAGGCTCTCTCCCTCGGCCGGTAACTTCAACGGCCAGAGAGCCATCGTCTGCTACCGTGACGAGGACCCAGACGTGTGGGAGTACATCTCCGACTGGAGCCAGATAACCACCCAGATGGCACCGGTTCTGATTTTCTGGTGTTACGACCTCTCGGGCTACGACGTGCAGGGTCAGTCCATCCATGATCTTCTCAGGGTCGGCGCTCTGGACAAGGCTCACGGTTGGGAGTACGACCGCGTCTCGCGCCTCTTCCCGCTGCCCGCCATCCTGCCCGACGCCATCATGCACCGCCTGGCTGCGATTGACCTCGGCAACGCCATCGAGAACGCCATCATCACCGCCACCGCTCTCGGCCTGGGTACGTGTCTGAACGGTGCAAGCGGCGGAGCCAGGAGGAACATCAAAAAGTACCTGAACCTTCCCGACACGTACGTGTTCTGCTGGCTTATGACCGTGGGCTATCCCGCCGAGGGGAGGGAGGCAGGCGGCCGCAGGCCTCGTCCCCCGTTCGAGAAGATGTTCTTCGAGAGAAAGGTTGGCAACCCGTTCCAGAGGGATGAGCAGGTCGTAAAGCTCCTGGAAGAGCTCAAGCTCTTACAGCCCCTGGCCCCGCTGCCCGGCAGGCTGGAGGAGCTCAACACCCTCACCAAGAGGATGGGCCTCGGCGACGAGTGGCTCACCGACTGGAAGCTCGCACCGTCGCAGCTCGAGAGCGCCACGGACAAGGTGGTCGACACCAGGCTTGAGCCCCTGCCGGAGGAAGAGGTCAAGAAGACCGTTCGGCCCGGAACGACGGTTGAATTCCAGGTGCATCCCACCGTCAAGAGGGAAGTGCTCGACCAGTACAGGAAAGAGCGGGGGATCAAGGAGGACGACTGAGCGGAGCCGCATCGCCGTTCTATGGCAAGGACTAAGATCAAGTACAACTTACTTGGAGGTTTCAAGCAATGGCTGAAGTGACCGTAAACATTCCGGATCCGATATTCAACATCATAAAGAAAAGAGCCGAGGATACGGGCAATACGCCGGAGGGCATAATAATAGCGAACCTGGCCATCATATTCGGCCCTGTACGCTACGACAGTTCCAAGTGGCTGAAGAGCTTCCCGCCCGATGCCCAGGACTACACCGTACCTTGGCCGTAGGTTGTGGAGAGAGCGCACCCACCCAAGGTGCGCTCTCGTCTTGTCCGTCGACACGTGCGGGGACGAGCCGCGCACGGTTCGAGCCGTGTTGGGCGGGGGCCTAGGACGGGCCTCCGCCCCTCGGTGTAGGTCCGGCGGTTGCGACATGTGGATGTGGTTCGCCAAGTCCGGCCGGGTGTGTGGATTCGGCCGGGCGGCGGCTACGCTTATGTGAGGCGGAACGCCCTCAGGGCGGATGCTGGCGACCGGCTTGCTCGGATGGAGCCGCGTGGTGGAGCTGCCTCATACACGCTGGGAGTACGGTCCGTGTCGGACCAGCTCGTCCCATATTGTCGGCGGTACATGTGCTGCGCCGTAACACCTACATAGTCAGAGGGGGTGTCATAGATGAGCTTGACGTGGGTAGTGATTGCGGTCGTTGTGATCGCATTGATAGTGTTCGGCCTGTTGCTTTTCCTCACGGACATCACCGGACACGAACACGGTGGTGAGGGTGAGGCCCACCCTGCGGGCACGGGCTCGCAACCTGCCGACCCGTCGAAGATAAGCAGCGAGTTCTTGAGCGCCGTATATCGGGAGAAGCAGGAGAACCAGTAGCCCGCGCCGTCCGCAGCAGCGGCTCTTCTTCGCCCCGAAGCGGTGCGCGCCCTCTACGTCTCCCATACGAAGTTTGTCTTTCCTCCCGACTCCCGGGTCAGGGGGGCTAGCCCCTTTTCCGTTTCCGAACCCCTCTCTACGGCCTTCCGCCGCTCAGGCTCAGGCCTTACGTTCCACTACGTGCCCTCTCCGTGATTTGTAAAAACGCCAGAAACTGATATCGTAGATTTAGTGCGTGAGCGACGGCGTCGCCGGCCTCGAATCAGCTGGTCCTAATGGTTACAGCCTGTGCTTCTGCGGGAGGCATGTATTCTCTACTTTTTTCATCAGGAGGTGGCCATGTTGGATGTCTCCATAGTGGGCGTTGGTCAGACCAGGTACGGTGTGTTTCCGGAGAGGACGATCCTTGACGTAGCCACGGAGGCCGCACTCGACGCCCTCGACGATGCCGGCGTCACAGGGGAGGAGATAGACGCCCTTTACGTAGCCAATTACGGCGCGAGCGATTTCGTCGCCCAGAACCATTTGGCCCCTTACATAGGCGCCTCGCTGGGGCTGCGTAGGGGTATAGCGTGCGTACACGTCGAGAATGCGTGTGCCTCCGGAGGGACGGCCGTAAGGGAAGGGATCCTCTCCATTGCTGCAGGAGCCGCCCAGAAGGTGCTCGTCGTGGGGGTCGAGATGATGACCACCGTATCCACGCCCGAGGTGACGGAGATACTGGCCAAGGCCGGAGATCGGTTGTGTGAAGTCGGCGTAGGCTTCACCTTTCCCAGCGCCTTTGCGATGATGGCCCGCAGGCACATGTACCAGTACGGTACGACGCGCGAGCACCTGGCGTCGGTGGCCGTCAAGAACCACGCAAACGCAGCCCGCAACCCGCGCGCCCATATGCGGAAGCCCATTACCATGGAGAAGGTATTGGCCGACGAGCGGATAGTGGCCGATCCGTTGCGTCTCTACGATTGCTCGCTCATCACCGACGGTGCTTCGGCCGTCGTGCTGAGCCGCCGTGGTGCCGTCTCTTCTTCGCGTGCGGTCGACGTCGTGGGCGTGGGCCAGGCATGCGACTCGTTTCCCCTCTACAAGAAGGACGACGTCACGAGGCTCGATGCCACCGTGGAAGCCGCCTCGGCCGCCTTTTCCATGGCCGGCATCGAGCCGGAGGATGTGGACGTCTTCGAGGTCCACGACTGCTTCACGATAGCCGAGATAATGGCCATCGAAGACATCGGCCTCGTACCCAAGGGCGAGGGCGGTCCGGCGACGTTGGACGGCTTGACGGCGCCGGACGGCCGCCACCCGGTCAACCCCAGCGGGGGGCTCAAGGCGAAGGGACACCCCGTCGGGGCCACCGGTGTGGGCCAGATAGTGGAGATAGTGGAGCAGTTGCGGGGCGAAGCGGGCGAGCGCCAGGTCGAGGGGGCCGAGGTGGGGCTGGCCCACAACCTGGGCGGTTCGGGCGCCACGTGCGTCGTGCACATAATGGCCAAGAGGTGACGGGATGAACGTTGCAGTGATGAGATGCGGCTCGTGCGGCAGGCTCGAGGCCCCGCCGGCGTATGTGTGTGCCGGCTGCGGTTCACGCGATATGGAGAGACACGAGGTACCGGGCGAGGGGGTGCTCTACACCTATTCCACAGTCTACGTTCCGTTGGCCTCATTCGAGGAAGACGCCCCCTACACGCTGGCCATCGTGGAGCTCACCGACGGGGTCAGGGTTACGGGCAGACTGGTCGGTGCGGAGCCCGAGGAACTCGCCGTGGGGATGGAGCTCGAGGCGGTCGAAGAGAGGGCCGAGGGCGTGTACTTCTTCCGTTCCAAGGGGGGCTGACGAGGGAGGAGGTGGCGCGCGTGCCGCGGGGGGGCATGGGGTGACACCCATGCGTGCGCGCCCCGGCACGCACCGATGCCCACTAGGGATGCAAGGGGGAAGAGCGCGCCGACCTCAGATGCCGCGATGATGCTGGGTGTCCCGGTCATCAGTGTGTCTACCCCGGGACGGGGATGGAAGGGTGTAGGGGTCTGGACCTTTAGTGGCGAAGCCGGGTAGTGTCATGCTTCCACTCACCGAGCTCAAGGTACTGGATCTCACGAGACTCATTCCCGGCGGCTACGCCACACTCATTCTTGCCGACCTTGGTGCCCGGGTGATCAAGGTCGAAGATCCCCGGGCGGGCGACTACGCCCGCCGCATGGGAGCGGACCTTGCAGGTGCCGGCGCCCTCTACCAGGCCCTCAACCGGAACAAGAAGAGCATCAAGGTCGATCTAAAGACACCCGAGGGGAGGGAGGTGTTCATGGCGCTACTCTCTTCGGGCTACGACGTCGTCATAGAGGGTTTCCGTCCCGGCGTGATGGAGAGGCTGGGACTGGGATACGGCGAATTGAGGAGGATTGCGCCTCGCC
Organism: uncultured Spirochaetia bacterium; assembly: GCA_964639895.1. Classification (GTDB taxonomy): domain Bacteria; phylum Desulfobacterota_D; class UBA1144; order Nemesobacterales; family JADFKM01; genus CAZXEJ01. The sequence continues at coordinate 8,814 of CAZXEJ010000051.1, forward strand.
TCGTTTACTGTGCCGTAAGCGGTTTCGGGCAGACGGGCCCCTACAGGAACAGGGCGGTGCACGACATAAACTGTATGGCCTTGGCCGGCGTGCTCGGACTCACCGGTCCCGGGTCGGCACCGCTGCCCGGAGTGGCCGACACCGTGTCTGCCCTCCATGCGGCCGTGGCCGTCCTTGCGGCCTGCATGCGGCGCGAGATCACCGGCGAGGGATGTTTCATCGACGTCGCCTTGAGCGAATCCCTGATCAGTACGTTCTCCTTCCACCTGCTCAACTACATGGCAGAGGGCGCGGAGCCGGTTCCCGGTGAGAGCGAGTTCACGGGGAGGTATCCCTGCTACGGCCTCTATGCAACGAAGGATGGGGCGTGGGTTTCTTTTGCGGCCCTGGAAGAGAAGTTCTGGAAGAACTTCTGCAGGGCCGTCGCGAGGCCGGATCTAGAGAGCGGACAGTACGATACGAGCGGCGCCGTAAAGAGGGAGTTGCAGCGTATTTTCGCCTCGCGCACCCGTGCCGAGTGGGAGGACCTGGCCGCCGAGCTCGACCTGTGCCTCGAGCCGGTATTGAGTTTCGGCGAGGTCCTCTCACACCCGCAGTTCCGGGAAAGGGGTGTGTTCTTCGACATCCCCATCGATGGAGACAAGTTGCCCCAGGTGAGGCTGCCCGCACTCTTTGACGGCGCCCCCCCGCCGCGGGCCGAACCCCCGCCCCGGTGGGGAGAGCATACGGAGGAGGTGTTGAAGGCCCTCGGCTACGCGGAGGACGAGATCGCGCGCATGCTGGCCGCGTGGGAGTCGGATGGAGAGGGATGAGCGCGGGTGTGTGGGGTAGCCGCAGCGTGAAGTACGGCTGGGAGGGCGGCTGTAATGCGGCGTGCCCCCTGTGTGCGCCGGCTTGGCACTACGCCGCGGGCAAGCATAGTGCGGGAGGCCCCCATCGGTGGGAAAGGGCAGAGCAGGCACGGGGCGTGAACCACGATGTTACGTCCTTGTTCAGTGTGGCGAGGGTGCGGCTTGCGGCCGGCGTCGGTGGCTGATGGGTGGGTGGGGGAGTGGGTTCAGGGGGTCGAGTTTGCAGGTCGAAGGGGAGGTGACCGATGGAGATAGAGGGCAAGACGGTGCTGGTTACGGGAGGTGCTTCGGGGCTCGGGCGCGCTACGGCGCGCAGGCTGCACGGGGCCGGTGCTCGCGTGGTCGTGCTTGACATCGATGCCCGCCGTGGAGAGTCTCTGGTCGAGGAGCTGGCCAGCGACGCTCTCTTTGTTAGGGCCGACGTCGCCGACGGTTCGGCCGTACAAGAGGCAGTGGCCAAGGCGTTGGAGCGGTTCGGAGCGCTACATGCGGCTGTGAGTTGTGCGGGGGTGGTGTGGGGCGAGAGGATCCTCGGCAGGGAGGGGCCGCATGGGCTTGAGAGCTTCGTGCGCGTCCTTACGGTCAACTTGGTGGGCACGTTCAACATCATGCGTCTTGCAGCCTCGGCCATGATGCGGAACGAGCCGGACCGCAACGGTGAGAGGGGTGTGATAGTCAACACGTCGTCTGTTGCGGCGTTCGAGGGACAGGTGGGACAGGCGGCCTATGCAACCTCCAAGGGCGGGGTGGCTTCGCTCACCCTTCCCGCCGCAAGGGAACTGGGCCGCCACGGAATACGGGTGGTGGCCGTGGCCCCAGGCGTATTCGACACCCCGATGATGGAAGCCGTGCCGGAGTCCTTTGCAGCGTCGCTCAAGAAGCAGATACCGTTTCCGCCGCGATTCGGTGAGCCTGAGGAATACGCCTCGCTGGTGGAGCACATAATCGCAAATCCAATGATGAACGGCGCCGTGGTGCGAATCGACGGGGCGCTGCGCATGCCGCCCCGCTAGGCGGGCGAAGAGGCCGCATCGGAGGGGGCATGTATGTGCCAGCGCTTGCCGAGCGGGCGGGCCACTTGCAGTGCGTGGTTTTAGTGGTTCGGGTCCAGGGCCTGGGCGGCGGTCGTGGGCGTAAAAGGGCAGGGTCGCGTCGCGCTGCCTCGTGTTGCGGCCGCGGCGTCTTCGTTACACGAGGGAGGCTCACGCCCCGGTTCACGCTGGAAGAGTGTACGCGACGGCGGAGGGAGCGGCGGAGTTTCTCCCCCCGATCTCCCAACTCCGAGGCCCGCAGTCTGCTTGCAGTCTGAGTGCCCGTCGTAGCGGGGGTTTGTTATCGTGAGACCCTTCCTCCGTGCATTCATCCCGGGTAAAGGAGAGCCGAGGCGTGAGCCCGGGACGTTTATGCCCCCCACCCGGACCGCGTGGGGCCGGCTCGCCGTGGGCTTGCCGGCGTTGCGCCATCGTGCCGCATCTGTGCGGCCCGCTTCCGCCGGGCGCGGAGGGCTTGCGGCTAAGGTCCGGGCGTGACTTTCCACGACTTCGGCGCCCGCCGGCCGGAATTGGGTTGCCCGCTGCGCACCAGGGCCGGGGCGTCTACGTCGCCGGCTCTCTTTTCGTCGCCGGCTTCACGCGCGCGGGGGCTGAGAGCCCTTCTGAGTCGCTCCGTCCGCTGCTCATATTCCATGTGTGGCCCGGTGTATCCGTCTCTACTGCTGGGAGCCCGCGAGGGGACCGTGCCGCCGCACTGAGACGACGTCGTCTCTTCTCCGCTCGATACCACGGGCCGCGTGATATCGTGACTCCCTCTTCCCACGCCCCTTCCCTTGGCCTATTCCTCTTTCCATTGTGGCCCGTTGCTTTCTCCTTTGCCCACGTCCCCCCATCCCCCCCACCGCCGGGGTTCACTAAAGTTCGGGCAGGAATTACCGATAAATACGGGTAAAGGCCGATGTCCGTAAGGAGGTTACGGCTTTGAATGAGGTGGATTCGGAATCCGCCTGTGAGATCTGAGCCGGGCTCAAAATTCTAAGGGAGGTGAACACTTATGGCATTAGTCGTTAACACCAACGTGTTTTCGATCAACGCTCAGAGGAATCTGAGCAAGACTCAGCCCGTCCTGCAGAAGGCGCTCGAGAGGCTGTCGTCGGGTCTAAGGATCAACTCGGCGGCCGACGACGCTGCGGGACTAGCCATCTCGACGCGGATGACGACCCAGACCAGGGGGCTCACCGTTGCGATCCGTAACGCCAACGACGCCATCTCGGTGCTTCAGACGGCCGAAGGGTCGCTCGACGAGATAGTGAACGACCTGCAGCGTATGTTCGAGCTCGCCGAGCAGGCTGCCAGCTTCAACACGGACGCCGATAGGACTTCCCTCAACCAGGAGGTCTCGCAGCTCATAGACGAGCTGAGCAGGATCGTCAACCAGACCCGTTTCAACGGCCAGCGTCTGCTGGCGGGCGGTTTCAACGCCGATTTCCAGGTGGGAGTCGAGGTCAACGAGACGCTCAACGTCTCCATATCCAACCTCTCGCCCACCAACCTCGGGGTGGCTTCCACCTACTCGTCCGTCTCGGCGCTCAGTGACGCCAACTTTGCCGATCGGGTGAGGAACGCCTTTACGACCGCCCTGTCGGCTACCGACACAATAAACGGTGTGCAGGTTGGTACGGCCGTCGCCGCCAACAGCAACTCGATCAACAAGATCAACGCCATCAACTCCAAGACATCGGCCCACGGGGTGACGGCCTTCGGCTACGGCAACGCCGCCGTCGGCACCTCGGACGTGACCGACGCCAACCTCACTGCGACGGCTGTAGCCACGGGCGACCTTGTGATCAACGGCGTCGCCATCGACGGCGCGACCGGTCTTACGGCCCTTGCAGCCAACATCAACGCCAAGACCGGCGAGCACGGGGTTACGGCTGTAGTAGATGCCGGTGCAGCGGCCGACCAGAACAGGCTGGTCCTTTTCAACAGGACCGGGGCCGCCATCACCGTAACGGTCAACTCCGCCGCTGCGGCCACCGTCACGGGGTTTGCCACCGGCACGACGTCCGTCGACGCCGGCGCCAACGGGTTGATAGTGCTCAACCAGAAGCTCAACTCCACGACGGTCACCTTCGGTGCAGCGGCGACCGGGCAGGCGATAACCGGCTCGAGCGGCACCTCGGCCACGCTGTCGAATGCTCCCGTCAACGCCCAGGTCGTCACTTCGGCCTCGGCGGCCAATCTGGCGCTTCTATCGTTCAAGAACGCTATGGAGACGATCAACAGCGAGCGGGCAATCGTTGGCGCCAAGCTCAACAGGTTCGAGTCCGTGATCCGGAACCTGGACAACGTGCGCGAGAACATCCTGTCGGCGCGCTCTAGGATCTTGGACGCCGATTTCGCCCAGGAGACGGCCAATCTGACGAAAGCCCAGATAATCCAGCAGGCCGGCATAGCCGTGCTGGCTCAGGCCAACACGTTGCCGCAGCAGGTGCTGGCACTCCTCGGAAGATAGGGCCGTAGGGGTCGGGAGAGAGGGGCGGTCCCCTCTCTCCCGTTTTTCATTTCCCGGTAGTCGGAGAGTGGTGGAGAGATGAAGGTTGAGGGCATTGTACGTACGGTGATGCTTGGATAC
>CAZXEJ010000052.1:0-12472 GCA_964639895.1 uncultured Spirochaetia bacterium
GAGGTGTTTAAAGCCCGGACCGTCAAGGCTGGTGTTGATACCAGGACTGCGACGGCGATCACCGACGCCGCGGCCGATGGGATATCGATGCGCACCGTGGGTGGCTCCTCCTAGGGGGGTTGCGTCCCCGAGACGGATAATACATTATTACCCTATTACCTTATCCGCATCCACGTGCGGCAACAACCGTGTCCGTCCGTGACAGCCGACACCCCGGCGCGCACGTGGACACCCGTCCACGGCTCGTGCGGCCGCTCGCTTCCGCTGCGTGCGGGGCTGCGTGCACGTGGTGCGTACACGATCCGGCCGTGCTTGATACCACAAGGAGGGTTCATTCAGTGTTTGCCATCGCCGAGGTTTCGTTAAATCCCGTGGACTCCGTCCGGCTTGTACTCGCGGCGCTCTGCGTCGCGGTGGCATTGGGCGCTTTCGCCCGGCCTTCAGCCGCCTCCGGCGACGATGTGGTAGTCGAGAGCGAGGTCTACGAGGAGCTGGCCTCTTCGCCACGGGTGGACGTCATCGTGGTTCTCAGCACCCCTGGTCCCGTGCCTGCGGATCTGGCCATGCGGTCGGCCGAGGTCGCGGCTCTGGTAGACACCGTATTGGCGGGGATTCCGCAGAGCGAGGTGGAGGTCAGGGCGCGGTGGGAGGCCGTCGGGGCCTTTGCGGCCCGCGTCACGCTCGAGGGTGTGAGGCTTCTGTCGCATATGGAGGGAGTGAAGAAAGTTGTTCTCGACGTCCCCGGTGGCGGGGGGCTTACCGAGAGCGTCCCTCTCATCAACGCCGACGTCGTAGGGGCCATGGGATACGGGGGAGAAGGTGTGGTGGTGGCGGTACTGGATACGGGTGTGGACGCTTCACACCCCGATCTCGAGGGCGACGTCATCGACGAGCACTGTTTCTGCGTGAGCGAGGGAGGGGGCGGCTGTTGTCCCGGCGGCGCGACGGAGGCGGGAGGTCCTGGAAGCGCCATGGATGACAACGGCCACGGGACCAACATAGCGGGAATCATCACATCAGACGGCCTCGTGGCTCCGCCCGGCGTGGCGCCCGGGGCGAAGATCGTCGCCGTGAAAGTGCTCGATAAGGACAACAGGTTCTCCTCGCTCGCTCAGGTCGTCTCAGGTCTCAACTGGGTTATAGTCAACCATCCCGAGGTTGACGTGATAAACATGAGCCTCGGCACCGACCGCCTTTTCTCAGGACCCTGTGACGGCGATGGGTTGGGGCTTGTGTTCGCCGATCCCGTGGCAACGCTAAAGGCGCGCGGCGTACTGGTGGTGGCCTCGACGCAGAACGACGGTTCGCCGACCCAGATAGCGGCTCCGGCTTGCCTCTCTTCGACTGTGGCCGTGAGCGCCGTCTACGACTCGTCGTTCGGCCCCAGCTTCGTCTTCGACTGCCTCGACCTGACGGCTGCGGACGTCGTGCCCTGCTTCGCCAACAACAACCCCTTCGTTGACCTGCTGGCGCCGGGGGCCAAGATAGTGTCCTCGGGTCCGGGGGGCGGGTTGCTCGCCCAATCCGGCACCTCGCAGGCCGCGGCCCACGTCTCGGCCTCGGCGGCCGTACTGATGGGAGCGGCCCCCGAGCTGGGCGCGGACGGGGTGCTTGCCGTGCTCAAGGAGACCGGGGTGCCCGTGACCGATGCGAGAAACGGTGTGACGCTGCCGCGGATAAACCTGCTTGCTGCACTCAACGCCGCCGTTCCAGTGAGCGGCGAAGACTGCACCGATCTTGCCGACAACGACGGCAACGGTCTCATCGACTGCGAAGACCCCGCCTGCGACGGCAAGCCTTCCTCGGAGGGTGCGCCGTGCGAGTTCGGTGTGGAGACGTCGTGTACGGACGGCGCCGACAACGACGCCGACGGTGCCGTGGACGCCGCCGATCCCGACTGCGAGAGAAGCGAAGGAGCGGGAGACTCGGTACCGGTCTCCTGCTCGCTGACCGGAGTGCCGTCGGCACGAGGCCGCTGGGGTGCCGCCTCGGCCGCCTTGCCGATCGTGCCTTTGCTACTGCTACCTCTGCTCGCCGCTAGGTTTCGCCGCTCCCGGTGAGGAGACGGCTTCGGCTTCGGATGGGGGTGGAAACTTGTAATGCCGCCCCGGCCACGCATATTATAATGGTACGGGCCGATCCCGGCAGGGATGATGCGGTCTGCTGCCGCAGGGGTGCCTGCGTCGCTTCAGTCCCGGACCCGTTGCGGGGCGGCGTGTTCGTCTGCGGAGCGGCCGGAAAACAATACCGCGAGGTGCATAGAACAGCATGAAACCGAGGTTTACCAACCAGATAGCCATAGCCGTCATAGCCGTAGTGATACTGATCCTGTTCCTCAACCCGTTCGTTACCATCGAGAGCGGCCAGGTGGGCATTAAGAAGACGTTCGGTGAGTACTCCTACAGGGAGCTGGAGCCGGGGATACATCTTATCGTTCCCATCGTACAATCGGTGCAGAAGGTCGACGTGAGGGTGCAGACCATAAACTACACGACCAGCGGCACGCGCGAGGGCAAGGGGCTGGTCAGGCGCAAGCCCATCCAGGTGTTGGATCAGCGCGGCCTGCCCATAGTGATAGAGCTCACCGTACAGTTCCGCCTCATCAAGGACAAGGCCTCGGAGACCGTCGAGCGGTGGGGGCTCGATTGGAGCGAGAAGATAATCAACCCCACGGTGCGCGAAGTGGTGCGTGACGTCGTGGGCAGCTATCCGGCCGAGATAATACCGACGAAGAGGCAGGAGATAGCCGTTGGCATCTCGGACAAGATAAAGGAAAGGATAAAGGAGATATCCGAGGATGCCGTGTCGATTGTCGGCGTGCAGTTGCGAAACGTCGAGCTGCCCAACGAGATAGCCCAGAAGATCAAGGAGGTTCAGGTGGCCAAGCAAGAGGCCGCCAAGATGGTCTACATCGAGGAGAGGGCCAAGCGCGAACAGCAGGTCAAGATAATAGAGGCCGAGACGAAGAAGCTCGAGAGGATAAAGAAGGCTGAAGGGGCCTCGGCCAGCAAGATAAAGGAGGCCGAGGGTATTGCCAAGGCCAACGAGCTCATCCAGCGCTCCATTACCGATAAGATGATCAGGTGGAAGGAACTGGACGTGGAGATGGAGCTCGCCCGCAGCATCCGCGACAACCCTAACGCGACGGTGTTCATAAACACGCCGTCTTCGAACCTGCACATGTGGCTGAAGAAGAAGGAGTGAGAATGCCCGGTGGGGGGGTTGCCTCCGGAGCGGCGTTTCAGAAGCGGTGGGGTGGCGATTACGACCTGGGGGGCGTTGATGTCCCTCCGAATGGTGGAGGGGTGCCTCGGGGGGGTGTGCGAGGGTGGAGCACGGAGGGGGGCGGCCCCCCACGCGGTTAAGGCCTCGCGAGCCCTGGGGTGCATTGGTTGTGCATCAAGCGAGGGGAGGAGGGATGATGGAGACCGCTCCCTGAGGATTGGGAGAAAGGCCGTGCCTCGGGACCCCGTGAGGGTGGCGGTGGTGATGGGAGAAGCGTATATCCCGTCAACGCAAAGCTGTCCCTTTCACGCCGAGACCGCCTGAGGGCGGTGGTGCCGGCCCGACTCAGTAGTCGTCCCCTGAGCGCAAAACGGAGAAGGCCACCGTAAGGCCGAGCACGGTTGCAAACAGCAGTCCCACCGCACCCATCAGCCAGCCGAGCCATGACTCCGTAGCCAGCAGCAATACGAACGAAGCGGCAAGGACGATTGCCATGAGCCCCAGGATGACGAACCGGTTTAGCACCCTTTCCCAGGCGCGCGCCCTGGCCCTGGCGCTTGTGTCCTCGATCCGAAGCTTGAGGCTTCCCTGTTCGATCGAGTCCAGGAGCGACCGCAGCTTGAGCGGTGCCTCCTGTACGGTCGAAGAGAGGGCGATCACTGCCTTGGTCACGTCCTTGGAAAGGCGTGCCAGGCTGTAGCGCGACTTGAACAGCTCGACGAAGTGGTCGTAGCCCTCTTCGAACACGTTTATGTCGGGATCGAGTTCCTTGCCGACCCCTTCCATCGTTATGAGGGCCTTTATCACCAGCAGGTAATCGTAGGGGATGCGTATCTTGTGGCGGAACGCCCCCTCGATGATGTCGTGGATGAACCCCTTGAATTCCAGGTGGCGCAGTTGCTTGCCGAAGTGGCGGTCGCACACGTCGAGCACGTCCTTGCGGAACTCGGCCACATCGACCTCCTCTTCTTGGAGGCCGATGCGGAGCAGTATGGAGACCACCTCCTCGAAGTCCTCCCTTCCGAGGGCGAGCATGAGCAGCAGGATCTTCTCCCTCACCTCCTCGCTGACCCGGCCCGCTTCGCCCAGGTCGAGGAAGTTGATCGTGGGTCCCTCGGTGACGAGCACATTACCCGGGTGGGGGTCGGCGTGGAAGAATCCGTCGCGGAATATCATGTCGATCACTATGTGGAGTCCGAGGCGGGCGATCTCGCAAGGGTCGTAACCGGCCGCGCGGGCGTCCGTGATCTTGACGCCGTCGACGTACTCCATGGTGAGCACCTTTTTGCCCGACAGCTCGTGGAATACGCGCGGGAAGTTGGCATGGGGGTTGTTGTGGAAGTTCCTGCGGAACCTCTCGCTGTTTGCGGCCTCGACGGTGAAGTCGAGCTCCTTCATGAGGACGCGCTCGAACTCGCGCACGATCTTGGTGGGCGAGTAGAACCTGAGCTCGGGGATGCTTTTTGTGGCTAGTCGCGCCAGCAGGTAGAGCAGGTCGATGTCGGTCTCGATGACGCTCTTTATACCGGGCCGCTGCACCTTGACCGCGACCACGGTGCCGTCCTTAAGAGCGGCGCGGTGCACCTGTGCGAGCGAGGCCGAGGCCACGGGCAGGGGATCGAACTCCTTGAACACGTTCCCTATCTCCTCGCCCAGTTCGAGCCGTATCTGCTGGGCCACCTCGGCCAAGGATACGGGTTCTACCTCGTCCTGCAGCTTGGAGAACTCACGCGCGTAGGCGGGGGGGATGAGGTCGGCACGGGTGCTCAGGATCTGGCCGAACTTCACGAACGTGGGGCCCAACTCCTCGAGGACGCGGCGCAGCCTCTCGGGTTCGCTCCCGGGCGGGGGTTCTGCGGGCAACAGATGGGATATAAGCTTCGATTCCTCGAGTCCCAGGCGGCGCACAAGGTTGCCGAAGCCGTACTTGGCCAGGACGGCCACGATGTGGCTCAGGCGCTGGATGTCCTTGAGGCCCGCGAAGAGCGATATCACACTCAATGACCTTTTATTCTCAGCTCTTCGAAGATGGTCTTGACGTCGAAGTAGGGCTCGCCCCGCCCGCGGGCCGATTCGTACAGGGATTCGAGCTCGCGGAGCAGTTTGAGAAGCTTCGGACGGTCCCGCTCCGAAGCGGCGCACTGGCGGGGGGTCTTGCCTCCCAGGGCGGCATGGGGCTCGTCCACCCATCTGCGATAATATTCAATCAAGGCGGCCTCGACCTCCTTCTGGCTGCGCGCCCCCGGCGGGAGCCGCCTTCCACCGCCTGCGGCCGTCTTCTTCACACCTCCGACCCTGTAGGCCGAGGGCTCCTTCTTCGTTCGATCGATAAGTTGGAGCTCTTCGCCCATCAGCCCCTCGAAGAACGACCACGCCTTTGCGGCCAGGCTCCTCGAATGGCACTCCACCGTCAGAACGTCCCCCTCTATTTCCACCGTTCCTATGACGCGCTTGCCCCCCTCGTCGAGCAGCGAGTAGAAGACCGCCTCCTCGCCACCGCCCACGATGCGCCTTACGTTTTGCGTCTTCTCTAGCGTCGATACCACGGACGTTGGATCGCGCATCCGGTATCGGGCCGAATGGAACACTATCTCCTCGCCCTCGGCCGTAACGTAACGGGGGTCGTCGACCATTCTTCTCAAGCGGTTCTCGATGTAGAATCCCCAGTCGCGCAGGAACTCCCCGACGGTGGCCGCCTCGCCCCGAAGCTGGCGGAAGGAGGCATACTCTTCGTTGAAGTATTCGAGTATGATGGGCTTGAAGTTGGGCGGATATATGGTTACGACGCCGGAGAAGTAGTGGCGGTCACCCACGGGAAGGGGACGTGCCGATACGATGTCGGGTGGAGTGGCCGACGAAGCCGTCGACGAGTCGGTGACTTCGTAGAGCTCTCCCCGAAAAAGATCCTCTAATACGATCCGCCCCGCGTTGCGATCGGTCTCCTTGAGCTCGAAGAAGCTGTGGGTGGCTCTCTTCCAGAGGCTTGCCATCTTCGCTTCGAGTGGACTCAGCGTAGGGGCCTCGTCTTCGGCCATGATCTCCACTATTCTGCGGCCGCTGTCGAGGAGGCGAAAATCGAACAGGAACCAGTCGAAGAAGCGGGTGAACGTGATCTCGTCCAACTGCTCCTCGAGGTCTTCAACGAGGACGCTGGGGTCGTCGCGCCAGACGTAGAAGGCCTCGCCTATCTGGCTTTGTATCTTGTCCCTTTGTGAGATTTCGTAGAGCAGGCGGCGTAGGTTGTGCTCTGCCCGCTCGATTTCGGACTCGGTATTCCCCGTCGCGGCGGTCCTCTTGCGGCCGCCCCGTCCCTTGCGGCGTTCCATGTTGGGAAAATTAAACGATATGGGGGGGATTGTCAATCGCGCGACGCCGGGCCGGTTGGTGGCCGGAAACGGAGGGCGCGGGTATTGGAGAGTGGAGCCCCCCGGTGCGTAACGGGTGAAAGGTGTTGCGGGTGTTGCGGCACGTGCAACGCGGCCGCTCCGGCTCAGCGTGGGGGTTGTTATGGTGGGGTGGTGGGCTTGGGTGGGGGCATCTCCTCGGGGTGGGAGCGAAGTGGGGGTGGCGGCGTCCACTCGTGCGAATGGACGTGGGCCGGGATGGTAGAGACTTTCCCGGGTGCGGCGGTGCGCTGGGTTGTCGGGGGCCTGAGGGGGAAAGGGGCTTTCGGGGTTGAGGAGAAAGCGCGGTATCGGCGGCCGGAGTGTGTCGGGTGGGGTTGGAGCCGCCGCTTGCCCAGCGTGGAGGTGCTCGCGAGTAGGGGGTGGCGGGGCGGCTCGGGTGTGTGCGGGTGACGTAGGGAGATTTTCGGCTAGAGGGGGGCGGTTATGGTTGAATGTGGATGAGAGGCTGTGTCCGGCGTGAGGCAAACTGTCTCACGGCCCGATTTAGCCGCGGTACGCGTCGAGCGCCTGCGCGGCAACGGGCGACACGGCGCGGTGCCTCCTGGCCGGTTGCGCGTAGGACGGCCGGTGAGGTTGGGCGGTTGGGCCGTGTGTCGGCTGGAGCCGTGGGCGCGCCTGACCTCAGACTGCGTGTAGGGGGAGGGCCGGCGTAGTTACGGGCCGTCGCTTTGTTTAGGTGCTGCTTTCCTCTACCCCTAGGGGGCGAGGAGGGAGCTGTTGCGTGCGGCGGTGTGCATAAGCTGGAAGGGGCGGGGGCGGGTGAGGCACCGAGGACGTGGGGGATGGATTGGGCTCGGTCTCCGTGTGAGCACGCGCGAGCCGCGAGCATGGGGACGACCGCCGCGCGATGCGGTGCCGTGCTACCGCGAGGAGTGGGAGAGACTCGGCGCGTTTGGGTGGGCCCTTACGTTGGAATCACGCATTCGGCCGGCTGGAAGGAGCCGGGAGCGTGGTGGTCTCTGCCGCCGCGGACAAGCCGTATTATCGAGTTCCGGTGTTGGAAAGTCCTCATGGGTACACCCCTTGTTGTGGCGCGGGGGAATTAATGTGGGGGAGACGCCGTCCCGGCGACCGTGTTGCCTTACTGCAATGCGTGGGGCGAATGGACGCGGAGCCGACGTCGGTCGGTTGCAGGCATACACCTCGGAGCTGTGGGTATCACATTGTAAGAGCCGCGCGTCGTCCTGGTCGTCGGCGGGTATGTGTCCCTCTCGTATGGTAAGTGTGGCAGTCGGCCACTGTGTCCTGCGGCTCTCACGAGCTTTTCTTTTCTTTGCGTCAATACGGTTGCAATTTGGCTGGATACGTATACAATATTGAGCCTTCACGCCTAGCCCCCTGGTCGCGGGCGGGTGTCCGATCGGCCTCGGGCCTCACCGGCTGGCCGGCGAGGCCGGGACAGTGTGTTTCCTTTGGGTCGTAATCCTTGACACTACAGTCCTCTTATGGATAGTATATTGGATTACGTTTTTACCATGCAGTTGACGGGAGTAGCCTAGCGAATGCCGACTATAAATCAGCTTGTCCGAGAAGGAAGAGAGAAGGTACGAAAGAAGAGCAAGGCCCCGGCGCTCCAGGGCTCCCCGCAGCGCAGGGGGGTGTGCGTCAGGGTATACACGACTACTCCCAAGAAGCCCAACTCGGCGCTGAGGAAGGTGGCAAGGGTGAGGCTTACGAACGGTATCGAGATCACCGGCTACATACCCGGTGAGGGACACACGCTTCAGGAGCACTCCGTCGTGCTGGTCCGCGGCGGCAGGGTGAAGGATCTGCCCGGCGTGCGGTACCACATAGTGCGCGGAACGCTTGATGCCACCGGCGTCGAGGACAGACGCAAGAGCCGCTCCAAGTATGGAGCCAAGAGACCCAAATAGCTGATACGTATCTACAGCAGAGGATAGACTGACATGCCTCGTAAAGGATCGGTGCCAAAGCGGAAGGTGTTGCCCGACTACAAGTACGGGGACGTCTCGGTGACCAAGACGATAAACGCCATCATGCGCGACGGCAAGAAGAGCAAGGCCGAGAAGATCTTCTACGGTGCCATGGACATAATCGCCAAGAAGACGGGCAAGGACCCGCACGAGGTGTTCACCAAGGCGCTCGGCAACATAAAGCCTTCCGTCGAGGTCCGGCCTCGTCGCGTGGGTGGTGCTACTTACCAGGTGCCCATGGAGGTCAACCACTTCCGCCGCCAGTCGCTCGCCATAAGGTGGCTCATCCAGGCCGCCCGCTCAGGCAAGGGGCCCATGATGGAGCGGCTGGCCAGCGAGATACTGGACGCGGCCGAGGGGCGTGGGGCTGCAGTGAAGAAGAAGGAAGACACACATAGGATGGCCGAGGCGAACAGGGCGTTCGCCCATTACAGGTGGTAGAGATGGAGAGGTCCAAAGCCGCAGGCGGCAGCGAAAAGAGCAAAATAAGGAATATCGGTATCGTAGCGCACATCGATGCGGGCAAGACCACTACGACCGAGCGCATACTCTACTACACGGGCCTTACCTACAAGATAGGCGAGGTGCACGAGGGCACCGCCACCATGGACTGGATGGAGCAGGAGCGCGAGCGGGGTATAACCATCACCTCCGCCACCACTACCTGCTTCTGGAGAGACCACAGAATAAACATTATCGATACGCCCGGCCACGTCGATTTCACCATCGAGGTCGAACGATCGCTCAAGGTGCTCGACGGCGCCGTCGTCATCTTCGACAGCGTGGGTGGCGTCGAGCCGCAGTCGGAGACCGTCTGGCACCAGGCCGACCGCTATGGTGTCCCCAGGCTGTGTTTCATAAACAAGATGGACCGCGTGGGGGCCGATTTCTTCCGAGTGGTTGGACAGATACGTGAGCGCCTGGGGGCCAACCCCGTCTACATCCAGATCCCCTGGGTCGAGGGCGACGAATTCAAGGCCATAATCGATCTCGTCGAGATGAAGCTCGTCGTCTGGGACGAGACCTCCCTCGGGATGCAGTACAAGTTCGAGGAGATCCCGCCCCAGCTGGCGGAGACGGCCGAGAAGGGCAGGGAACAGCTTCTCGAGGCCGTCTCGGACATCGACGACACCCTGATGGAGAAATACCTCGAGGGTGAGGAGATGTCCAAGGAGCAGATCATAGGTGCGCTTCGTGAGGCCACGATCGAGCTCAAGGTGGTACCCGTGCTCTGCGGGGCCGCGTTCAAGAACAAGGGCGTCCAGAGGCTGCTCGACGCCATCGTGGACTTCCTTCCCTCGCCGCTCGACCTGCCGCCCATAAAGGGCGTCAATCCCAAGAGCGGTGAGGAAGAGTTGCGCCACCCCTCGGACGAGGAGCCGTTCTCGGCCATTGCCTTCAAGATAATGACCGACCCCTTTGTGGGGCAGCTTACGTACGTAAGGGTCTACTCCGGCAAGCTCCGCGGCGGCAGCACCGTCTACAACTCCACCAAGGGCAAGCGCGAGAAGATCGGAAGACTGCTCAGAATGCACGCCAACAAGCGTGAAGAGATTTCCGAAGTGACGGCCGGCGACATCGCCGCCGCCGGTGGGCTCAAGATCACTACCACCGGCGACACCCTTTGTGACGACGCCCACCCCATCATCCTCGAAAGCCTCCAGTTCCCCGAACCCGTCATCTCCATTGCGATAGAACCCAAGACAAAGAGCGACCAGGAAAAGCTCGGCGTGGCGCTGGGCAAGCTGGCCCTGGAAGACCCGTCGTTCAAGGTCAGACACGACGAAGAGACCGGCCAGACGGTGATATCGGGCATGGGCGAGCTCCATCTGGAGATAATAGTCGACCGACTGAGGCGCGAGTTCAACCTTGACGCCAAGGTCGGAAAACCGCAGGTCTCCTACAAGGAAACCCTTACCGTGCCGGCCGAGGCCGAGGCGAAGTTCGTCCGCCAGACGGGCGGCCGCGGCCAGTACGGGCACGTCAAGCTGCGCCTCGATCCGCTTCCGCGCGGCGAGGGGTTCAAGTTCATCGACGAGACCAAGGGCGGCGTGATACCCAAGGAGTTCATCCCGGCCGTGGAAAAGGGCATACAAGAGGCCATGGAGACCGGCGTCGTGGCGGGCTACCCGGTCGTGGACGTCGAAGCCCACCTGCTGGACGGCTCCTACCACGAGGTGGACTCCTCGGAGTTGGCATTCAAGATAGCCGGATCGATGGCCTTCAAGGACGCCTTCGTGAAGGGCAAGCCCGTCATACTGGAGCCCGTAATGAAGGTCGAGGTCGTCGTGCCGGAGGAGTTCGTGGGAGGCGTCATAGGTGACCTTACCTCCCGCAGGGGCAGGGTGAGCGGCACCGAGGTGCGCGGCCACATGCACGCCGTAAGGGCGTTCGTGCCCCTGGCCGAGATGTTCGGTTACGCCACGGTCCTGCGCTCGCTCACCGAGGGGCGTGGGACGTTCACGATGGAGTTCTCCCACTACGAGCCGCTGCCTCGAGCCAAGTCCGAGGAGCTGGAGTCCAAGGCCAGCAGAGCGTAGCGCCGGCTGCGGCATGCTGGGTTGCATGGGGCGAGGTCGAGTGTAGAGAGGCGATAGAGTGGGGCGAGGAAGAGGAAGAGGTTGAGGTGGTGGTAGGCGGAGAGAGGGCATATAAGAGAGGATATAACCAAAGGAGACGGAGGGTAAGGAGAGTCGATGTCGAAGGAGAGATTTGAGCGGACGAAGCCGCATTTGAACATAGGGACGATAGGGCACGTGGATCATGGGAAGACGACGCTGACGGCGGCGATAACGGCGGTGTTGCGTGAGCATGGTAAGCGTGCGGAGGCGGTGTCGTTCGAGGACATAGACAAGGCGCCGGAGGAGAAGGAGCGTGGGATAACGATCAACATAGCGCACGTGGAGTACGAGACGGACAAGCGGCACTACGCGCATGTGGATTGTCCTGGGCATGCGGACTACATAAAGAACATGATCACAGGGGCGGCGCAGATGGATGGGGCGATTTTGGTGGTGAGTGCGCCGGACGGGCCGATGCCGCAGACACGGGAGCACATATTGCTGGCGCGTCAGGTTGGTGTACCGGCGATGGTGGTGGCGCTGAACAAGGTAGACATGATGGACGACGAGGAGTTGTTGGATTTGGTGGAGCTGGAGGTTCGGGAGCTGCTGACGCAGTACGGGTATCCAGGGGATGAGGTACCGGTGGTGAGGGTGAGTGCTCTTAAGGCGTTGGAGAGCGGGGGCAAGGAGGATCACGGGGTATTGAAGTTGATGGAGGCTGTGGACGAGTACATACCGGATCCAGTGCGAGAGGTGGACAAGCCGTTTTTGATGGCGATAGAGGACGTGTTCACGATATCCGGGCGTGGGACGGTTGTGACGGGGCGAGTGGAGCGGGGGCGGATACGAGCCGGTGACGAGGTGGAGATAGTGGGTTTTGGGGAGACGCGCAAGACGGTGGCTACGAGTCTGGAGATGTTCCGGAAGATACTGGACGAGCTGCAGGCTGGAGACAACGCAGGGGTGTTGTTGCGTGGCATAGGCAAGGACGAGGTGGAGCGTGGGCAGGTTTTGGCCGAGCCTGGGAGCATAACGCCTCACAAGAAGTTTGCTGCTGAGGTATATGTGCTGAAGAAGGAGGAGGGGGGGCGTCACACGCCGTTTTTCAACGGGTATCGGCCGCAGTTTTACTTCCGGACGACTGATGTGACGGGGGAGATAAAGTTGCCGGAGGGGGTTGAGATGGTGATGCCGGGCGACAACGTACAGATGGAGGTTGAGCTGATAGCGCCTGTGGCGATGGAAGAGGGGTTGAGGTTCGCCATACGCGAGGGCGGCCGCACGGTCGGAGCCGGCGTGGTTACCAAGATCATAGAGTGAATCCCCCTCGACCGGGGACGGT
>CAZXEJ010000053.1:0-11387 GCA_964639895.1 uncultured Spirochaetia bacterium
GAGGTGCCGGAGCCCGAAACCTACGCAATAGGCTGCACCATAAAGTGGCGCTGAGCCTCCCGTGTGAGACCCCGTGCAGGAGGGGGGTGAACCGAGAGGGGGGCGGCAATCCCGCCGCTTTACAGCGGCACCCCTCACCTCCTGCCGCGGAGGGGGGGGTGTCTTTATCATCATCCCCTCCTGAACCCTGCAAGCGCTCGGTCCCCTATGGTTAAGCGCCCATCGCATTGAAGACAAGGCGCTGCCAGGAGACAGCCGGACGCAACGCGAGGTCGGCCCGGCCGACACCTGGGGGGGCGCCGAGGAGGGGCGCACGGTTGTGCCAAAGCGCGTAAGGCGTGGGGGAATGTGCAAAGGTGTAGGGTGTGGAGACGTAAGAGTAGGACGACCCAGAGACCCCCGACAGCACCCCGACCCCGCCGGCGACCACGAGCCACAGCGGCCGACCCGCGACACTGTCGAGCCCCTCGGAAGGCGGCCGCGCAGCGCCCATAGGTGCCGGCGGCGGGCTGCCGCACCGCACGGAGAAGCGCCGTCGACCCCCCCGCCCACCCATGGAAGACGCCCCAGACGCCTAGAAGCACCTGTATGTAGCCTTGCGCACGACTTTCCGAGGCACGCTCCACCTGCCGCTTGGGAGCGGCATGCATGAGGACCGCAAATCCCCGCCCCTTCGGCCGGGCTCGCGGCCATCGGCAGAGAACGCATCAGCCTTCGGGCCGCACCGAGCAGGGCCATAACCACCACGATAGTAACGCCGGTAACATGGGAACGAGCTCCCAGCCCCGGACACAATGGTGGACTCAGGAGAAGGGATCGTGCCTTATGATGACCTCTTCGCGCGAAGGGCCGAGCGAAACAATCCACACGGGGATGCCGGTCCACTCCTCTATAGCCTCCACGTAGCCCCTGGCCCGGGGCGGCAGGTCTTCCCACCTGCGTACCCACGTTATGTCCTCGCCCCAGCCCGGCAGCTCCTCGTAGAGCGGCTTTACACGCGCCAGCACCTCCGTGTCGGCGGGAAACTCCCTTACCACCTCGCCGTCGCAGTCGTAGGCCGTACAGACCTTTATGACGTCGAAGCCGCTCAGTACGTCGAGCTTCGTTATAGCGAGACCAGCTAGGCCGTTTACAGCACCCGCGTAGCGCAACGCCACCACGTCGAGCCAGCCGCACCTCCGGGGCCTGCCGGTGGTGGCGCCGAACTCATCGCCCTCCTCTCGCAACATCCTGCCCTCGTCACCCGATATCTCGGTGGGGAAGGGGCCTCCACCCACGCGTGTGACGTACGCCTTGGCCACCCCCATGACGATGTCTATCTTGTCCGGGCTCACGCCGGTTCCGGTCGATGCCCCTCCGGCGCAGGCGCTCGAAGAGGTGACGTATGGGTAGGTGCCGTGGTCGATGTCGAGCAGCGTACCCTGTGCGCCCTCGAACAGGATGTTGAGGCCGCGCGAGACGGCGTCGTTGAGCAGGGCGCGCGTGTCGGTCACATAGGGCTTCAGCCTCTCGCCGAGGGCGACGTACTCGCAGTATATCTCACCGAACGGCACCTCCTCTCTCCCGAGCACGCGGCTGAGGTAAAGGTTGCGTTCCGGCAGCACCTCCGAGAGCCTGCGGCGGAACGAGTCGGGGTCGATGAGGTGGGACACGCGTATGCCGCGGCGGGCAGCCTTGTCCTCGTAGACGGGCCCTATGCCGCGTCCCGTCGTGCCTATCTTCGACGAGCCGCGCTGGGCCTCGCGTCCGAGGTCGATCAGCCTGTGGTAGGGCATCACCACGTGGGCGCTGTCGCTGAGAGCGAAGTTCTGCGGCGTCACCTCGAAGCCCGCGGCGCTCAGCCACTCGATCTCCTCCACCAGCACCTTCGGGTCAACAACAACGCCGTTGCCGATGACCGACAGTGTGCCCGCACGCAGGATGCCCGAGGGGACGTGATGCAAGACCACCGTCTTGCCGTCGTGCACTATGGTATGGCCCGCGTTGCCGCCGCCCTGGTACCTGGCCACAACCTGCACCTGCTCGGCCACGAGATCCACTATACGCCCCTTGCCCTCGTCACCCCATTGGGCGCCCACTATCACGATGTTGGGCATCGGCCTCATACACCTCCGCTCTTTAGCAGTTCCTCGAGGTTGGCGAACTCCTTGGCCTGTCCGCTGCGCGACTCGACGAGCTGCAGCTTCTTGGGGCTCTCGATGAAGATGAGGCCGTAGAAGTTCTTTTTGTGGTTCTCCTTCATCCTCGCCTCGGTCACGTCCGGGACGGGCTTGAGCTCCAGCACCACCTTGAACCCGCTCGAGCGCAACCACTGCGCCAAGCGTATGGCTTCGCGTCGGACGGAGCGGTTCTTGGGGATAACGACGAAGTGTACGCTGTGGCCCTCGGGGGCGTCCTTGGTGAGCTCGATCAGGGACTCCAGATCGACGGCGAAGCCGGTGGCGGGCAGCGAGGAGCCGTAGTTACGCAGCAGCTCGTCGTATCGGCCGCCTCTTAGGATGGGGACCGGGCAATGGGGGGAGATGAGTTCGAATGTGACGCCGGTGTAGTAGTCGAACCCGCGGACCTCGGCAAGGTCGATGTTGACGTCGCAGGCGAGGGAGAACTCGTCGACCAGCTCAAGAACCCGCTTTATCTGGCGGGCGTAGCGACCGATCTCGGGGAGCGATACGGCCGCGTCCAGCACGTCGCGGCCGCCGTAGAGCTCAGGCAGAGCCTCGATGGCCGAGCGCACCCGCGAAGGAAGGGGGACGCCGTCGAGGGCGCGGACAAGGGCCTCGGTGTCTTTTTTTTTGAGCGCCTCCTCGATCATTGCGCACGCCCGACCCGTCTTGGCCAGAAGCGACCTCAACATCCCGGCGTGGCCGATGTCGAGTACGAGCCCCCGTAGACCCACCTTCTCTACGGCCTTGACGGCCAGGGCCATTATCTCGGCATCGGCCTCCACCCCTGCCAGGCCGAACAGCTCGCATCCGACCTGGAACACCTCCCTCTCCTTGCCGCTGCCCTTCTCCTCGAACCTCACCACCCTGCCGCTGTAGCATATCCTCAGCGGATCGGCCGAGCCCTCCAGCTCGAGCGCGGCCATCCTGCCCACCTGCGGAGTGATATCGGGGCGCAACGCCACGACGTCGCCCGTCGTGGGATCGACGAACTTGAGGACCTTGTCCCGCAGGTTGCTGCCCAGGCCCAGCAATATGGTGTCGAGAGATTCGAAAAGCGGCGTGATGACCGCCCTGTAGCCCCAGCGCTCGAATTCCTCAAGCAGGGTGCCCTGAAGCCGCGTTATCCTCTCCGCCCGGTCGGGTGGGAAGTCCTTCACCCCTTGGGGCAGGCTGAACCTCTCTTGCATTGCCTCTAAAGTTCCACCTGGGTGACGTCGATTATGTTGGGCAGCTCGACCAGAGTGTCTATCACTTCACGTGGAACGGGGGAGTCGACGTTTATCAGCGCTATCGCCCTGCCGCCCATCTTCTCGCGGCCCAGGTGCATGCGGGCGATGTTTATGCCCATCTCGCCCAGCTTCGTACACAGTGACCCTATCACGCCGGGCACGTCCAGGTTCTCGCTCACGAGCAAACACCCCTCCGGTACGGCGTCGAGCGAGTAGCCGTCTATGCTCACTATCCGGGGCTCGCTCTCGCCGAAGATGGTGCCGGCCACGCTCTTCTCTCCCTCTTCGGTCTTCACCCTCACCCGTATTAGGTTGGTGAAGTTGGCGGCCTTGGATGTCTTGGTCTCGACCACCTCGATGCCCCTTTCTTCGGCTATGAGAGGGGCGTTTACGTGGTTGACCGATATGTCCATTATCGGCGTGAGGAACCCCTTCAACACCGACACCGTAAGAGGGTTGGTGTCGAAGGTAGCAACGTCGCCCGAATACTCGACGGCTATCTCTTTGATCCCTCCCTTGCAGAGCTGCCCCTGGAGCTTGCCCAGCTTCTCGGCGAGCACAAGGTAGGGACGTACGGCCGCGACGAGCTCCTTGGGAAGCGACGGCATGTTGACGGCGTTACGCACGACGCCGGTCGTGAAGAAGTCGACTATCTGCTCGGCTATGGCCGTACCCACCTTCGTCTGCGCCTCCAGCGTCGAAGCCCCGAGATGGGGAGTGTGGACGATGTTCTCCTCTAGCGCAAGGAGCGGGTTGTCGGCCTGCGGCGGCTCCTCGCTGTAGACGTCAACGGCCGCCCCGGCTATGGTACCCTCGCGCACGGCCTCGGCCAGGGCACCCTCGTCCACTATGCCGCCGCGGGCGCAGTTTATCACCATCGCCGTGGGCTTCATCCGCGCCAACGCGTCGCGGTCGATCAAGTTGCGCGTCTCGTTGTTGAGTGGAGTATGCACGGTTACGACGTCGGCCTTCTCAAGGAGCTCTTCCAGGGTGGCCGCCTCGATTCCGAGCTTCTCCATGGCCTCCTTCGAGAGGAACGGGTCGTAGGCCATCACGCGCATTCCCAGACCGCGCGCCCTCTCGGCCACCAGCTTGCCTATCTTGCCCAGGCCGATTACGCCGAGTGTCTTCTCGTAGAGCTCACGCCCACGGAAGCGGTTCCGCTCCCAGCGTCCGCTCTTCAGAGAGTAGTGGGCCTGGGGGATGTTGCGCGCCAACGACAACATGAGCGCGATAGTGTGCTCGGCGGTCGTTATGGCGTTGGCCTCGGGCGTGTTCATCACCACTACGCCGCGCTTGGTGGCCTCGTGCACGTCGACGTTGTCCACACCTATGCCGGCCCGTCCGATGACCTTGAGCCTGCCGCCTGCGGCCTCGAGCACGTCGGCGGTGACCTTGGTGCCGCTCCTTATTATAAGGGCGTCGTAGTCCTTGATTATCTTCTTGAGCTCGTCCTTGCTTATGCCCTTGCGCAGGTCCACCTCAAGCTCGCCGTGGCTGCGGAGCACATTCAAGCCCTCTTCGGCAAGGCCGTCCGTGATCAGTATCTTCAACATGCCCTCCGTCCAGGAATGTAAAAGAATTAACAATAACTTAGGGGGATGTATTACTATATGCGAGGAGAGGGTCCATGTCAATCGCCCCTCCGAGGGAGAACCGAACGGCCTTTGCGGCGGCGCGGGGTCATACGATTGGTGACGGTGACACCGTCCACGGTCGGTGTACGCGCGCGGGAGACGGCCGGGACCCGCCGCCCGTGGTTCGAGCGAGGCGGCCCCCTATGCGTGCGGTCGCGGCGCCGTATCCCATCCACGACTCCCCAAGAGGTACGAGACGGCACCGCCCCAAGCAGTCAGATAGACGGCGCCTTGCGGCTCCGCTCAAGGGGTGACCCGCATGCCACCCGCCTGCGCGCTTGGGCGGGTGTCCACCTCAGCCTCAAACCCGTGTCCCCCCACGTGGCGCTCAAGGCGGCTCAGCTCGTCTAGAGCAGCGCCCGCCGCTTCGCTCCCCCAACGAAACCGGCCGGTACGAGCGCGTGGCGGCCTGGACACGGCTCCCACTCCCTGGGATGCGCCGCTTTTGCGTGCAGCGACATCGGTCGCGGCGCACGCGCTACGCTCGGTGTGCACATCGGTCGAATTCTGGCACTCGGGCTTCTAAATGTTAAACTCTTCTACCATGACCGACGACAAGGAGATGCCTTTCCTCGAACATTTGGCCGAGCTCAGGGCGCGCATGCTGAAATCGCTGCTCGCCGTCGCCGTTCTGTTCCTCCCCGCCTACCACTACTCGAAGGAGATATTCGACCTGCTGATGAAGCCCCTGCTCGAGGGACTTCCCGAGGGGAGCTCACTCATCTTCACGCGCCCGGCCGAAGGGTTCACCACTTACCTTAAGGTTTCATTCTTCGCAGCCTTGGCCGGAGCCTTTCCCGTGATCCTCTACCAGGGGTGGAAGTTCGTCGCCCCTGCCCTATACAAGGAGGAGAAGCGTATCATAGTGCCGTTCGTCATCTTCGGCACCCTGTTCTTCGCCACCGGGGCCGCCTTCTGCTACTTCGTGGCCGCCCCCCCCGCCTTCAAGTTCCTTCTGGGCGAGTACTCCTCCGAGGTGGTGCGCGCGCTGCCCTCCATCGGGTCGGCCCTCTCGTTCTTCATGACCCTTCTCATAGGGTTCGGCATCGTGTTCGAGTTCCCGGTGGTCATATTCATACTCGCGCGCCTCGGCCTCGTCGACGCCGGCTCTCTCAAGCGCAAGAGGCGCTACGCCTTGCTGCTCAGCGCCATCGCCGCTGCGGTAATAACGCCTACGACCGACGCCATAAGCATGATGATGATGTTCGTGCCGATCGTGGTCTTCTACGAACTGGGCATCGTCGTGGCGTGGCTGTTCGGAAAGAAGAAGAGCGAGGAGACGGAGTTCCAGCCCGAGGAAGAGGACGAAGGCTGAAGCACCCCCTCATGGCCCAAGACGCCTTGCACGCACGGCCGGCCTGGTTCCGGGCAGGCCTCGATGCGCCCCGGGCCCGCCGAAAGCCCCCCGGGAGCGACACGCGGCTCTCGTCCCGGCGATAACGTAGGGGCCGCCCTCTCATCCCGTTGCGTCTGAGGCCGACCGTCCCTCCGGTTGCGCCGCCCGCGCGTGCTTGACCTTGATGGGGTTTCGTGTTAGGTTTTTTCGCCTAAGCGGAGGAAGCGACCCATGAAACGCACCTATCAGCCGCACGTCAAGAAGGGGTTGAGGAAACACGGCTTCCTGCGCCGTAGGAGCACACCCGGCGGGAGGAGGGTGCTCAAGAACAGGATGGCCAAGGGAAGGTGGAGACTCACCATTTCACGCTGGACTAAATGAACCGAGGCCAAGGCTTTCCCCGAAAGCTCAGGCTCACGAGAAAGAGCGAGTTCGACAGGGTTTTCAGAGAGGGGAAGAGGACAGGATCAAGGCACTTCACCGTACTCTACAGAAAGAACCCTTACGGTTACCCGAGGCTCGGTTCGGTGGTCAGCAGGAAGAACTGCGGCAACGCGGTGAGGAGACACAGGGTAAAGAGAGTGCTTCGCGAGATCTTCCGGAAGAACAAGGAGTGGTTCGACTCGCTTGACGTCGTGGTGCTGGCCCGGCGTGGAAGCGAAACCCTTTCATACTGGGAAGCCCTGGAGGAGATGAAGCGGATCGCCGAGAGTTTCTCCACCGACTAGCCCACCTCCCCCTCCCACGCCAACGGCGGACGTCCGATGATATCGAAGCTCTTCACCCACACCCTCATAGGGCTCGTAAGGCTGTACAAGCTGGTCGTATCACCACTCTTACCCCCCTCTTGCAGGTTTCATCCCAGCTGTTCCGCATATGCGGCCGAAGCCCTTGCGCGATACGGCCCGCTGCGGGGAGGGGCGCTGGCGGCCAAGCGGCTGGCCAGGTGCCACCCCTGGAACCCCGGCGGATACGACCCCGTGGAGTAACCCCAACACAGAGGTAACGCACAACTGATGCGTAAGAACTACATCATCTTCTTCGTACTGTCGTTCCTTATAATAATCGGCTCGACCATGCTGTTCCCGCCCTCGAAGGAGCGCAAGAAGCAGCCCCCCTCGACGGCCACCCCGGCCCCCGGGGCGGCGACGACCGCACCGTCGGGAGCAACCCCCCCGGCGCCGCCTCCTCCCGCAGCCGAGGCCCCGCCGCTCGCACCGCCGATCGAGGGCGGAGGACACACCATCAAGGTGCGCTCCCCCCTCTACGAAGCCGAGTTCGACACCCTGGGCGGCACCCTGCGCAGCTGGAAGCTCGTCCGCTACAGGCTTTCCACCACACCCGACTCACCGCCGGTCGACGTTCTCCACGACACCCCTCGTGCGGCCGAGCTGGTACTGGCCGCGAGGGGTATCGACGTCCCCCGGCCCATACCCTTCGCCTACGACGGGCCCGACACGCTGGAACTATCCGACGGGACGGCCGAGATCACCTTCCACTGGTCACCGCCCGACGGCACGATCGAGGTGAAGAAGACCTACGTGCTCGACCCGCACAGCTATGTGGTAACCCTGCGGCTCGAGGTGATCAACCGCGGCGGAAACCGGCTTCCGCTCGGCCTCACGCTCGAGTGGTACGCGCAGATGAAACACGGCAAGAAGCGGGACGAGTTCAACCGCCAGTTCATAGCCCTCGTGGGAGACGAGCTCTTCACCGAGCAGAAAACTCCCAAGGAAACCAAGACGCTCCGCGGCGTCACCTCTTGGCTAGGCTTTTCGGACAAATACTTCATGGGCGCCTACGTGCCCGAGGTCGGATCGCCCGCCACCGTCACGCTCATCCCCACCGGCACGGACTCCTTGGTGCTGGCTCGCTTCGCCTACCCGGGCGACGTGGTGCCGGCCGGCGGCAGGTCGATGCGGATATCCAGGCTGTTTCTGGGGCCCAAGGATCTCGACATCCTCAAGCAGGCCGGAAGCGGTCTTGACCGTGCGATAAAGTACGGCTGGATGGGGTTTCTCGCCAAACCCATGCTGGCCGTGCTCAAGGTCATATACTCTTGGGTTCACAACTACGGGCTGGCCATCATCGTCATCACATTCCTCATCCGACTCATATTCCTCCCACTCACCATAAAGAGCATGGAGTCGATGAAGCTCATGCAGGAGAAGATGAAGGCGCTGAAGCCCAAGATCGACGAGATAAAGAAGAAGTACAAGGATGACAAGACCAGGGAGAACCAGGAGCTCATGAAGCTCTATACGAGCCACGGCATAAATCCGCTCAGCAGCCTGGGCGGATGCCTCCCGCTTCTGGTCCAGATCCCCGTCTTCATCGCACTCTACGAGGTGCTGCTCTACTCCATCGAGCTCCGCCACAGCTCGTTCCTGTGGATCGACAACCTGGCCGAGGCCGAGCAACTGTTCAACATCCCCCACATCGGCGTACCGTTCCGCATACTGCCGCTGCTGATGGGAGTCTCGTGGTACGTCTCGCAGAAGCTCACTCCTACGTCGGCCCCCGGCCAGGATGCCGCCCAGATGAAAATCATGGAGTATATGCCTATAATATTTACAGTGATGTTCTGGGGACTGCCATCGGGATTGATACTCTACTGGACGGTCAGCAACCTGCTTTCCATAGCCCAGCAGCTGTATGTAAACCACCGCCTGACAAAGCAAGGGAGGGCCTAGTGAGATGCCAGTGGTGATAGAGAAAGAAGGCAAGACCGTCTCGGAGGCCACCATAAGCGCCTGCGAAGAACTGGGAGTGGCCCGGGACGAGATCGAGGTCGAGGTGCTCGAAGAAGGATCCAGAGGGGTGCTGGGCCTCGGAGGAAAGAACGCCCGTGTTCGTGTGACGGTGAAGACGCCCAGAGTGACCGAGAAGGGCCTGCGGGCCAAGAAGGCGCTCGAAGACCTGATGGAGTTCATCGCCGACTCCTACTGGGTGGAGCTTGACGAGAGAGACGACGAGATAAGGCTCAACGTGCGTTGCGGCGAACACAAGGCGCTGGTCATAGGACGCAGGGGCGAGAACCTGAGCGCCATCGAGTACCTGGTCGGCAAGATAGCGAGCAAGTATTCGGACAACGGCCGTGACAAGAGGGTCTACATCGACGTAGACGGCTACAAGAAGAAGCGCGAACAGACCATCGCAAACCTCGTGAAGAACGCCGCCAGGAAGGCGAGGAAAACGGGGAGGCCCGTGCCGCTGGGAGGACTTCCCGCCTACGAGCGGAAGATAGCTTACAACGTCATAAAACGCATAGGCGGCGTAACCACGCAGACCAGGGAGGAAAACGGAGGCAAGACCATAATGGTGATACCCACTCGTCGCAATCCATCGCGCGAGCGCCGCGACGAGGGTTGAAGCCACGGCACGCCGCTGGCATTATATAGCCGGTCGCACCCGCCGCGCCCGGATGGAGGGGAGAGGCCCGTGGAGGCCGCCGTACCATAAATAAGTACAAGCGCCCCAGGGGAATGAGGGGCTGCACCGACCGAAGCCCCTTCCCTCAAGCCGCGCTCCCCCCCAGCAGCAGGGAGGCCGACGGTATGGCCCCCCACCGGGCCCGAGGCCCGCTGTGGAAGAGGGTAGGAGGGCGTGTCGCGTCCGGTCCCTCCCGACCCTTGCCCCCCCGTGGGAGGGGAGGCAGCCGCGCGGCAACGGTGGTTCCGGCCGCAAGGGGAGGGATGAGAGGTGCATCCCCCTCTAGAACAACGCAAGGAGCAGCCCTAGGATGGATTCCGACAAGACGCACAAACCCGAAGACGAATACTTTGCCCTAGAAGAGGCCGAGAAGAAGAAGAGGCTCAAAGAGAAGCTCCGGGCCGAGCTGGAACGTCAGAGGCGGGAGGCTACACGCGACATATGGTTCATGACCTGCCCCTCGTGCGGCGCCAAACTGAGAGCTCACCTGTTTCGGGGCGTACAGATAGACGAGTGCGAAGAGTGCCACGGAGTCTGGCTCGACGCCGGCGAGCTGGAGACCCTTGCGGGCGAAGAAGGACACAGCATCATAGCCGACGTCCTAAAGACGTTCATCCCGGGCGAGAAGTAGACGGCTCTCCCCGCCGCAAGCCCTCGAAGAACCCCCTCATCACCCGGCGGCATTCCCCTTCGAGCACCCCTTCTCTCACCTCCACCCGGTGGTTGAGGCGGCCGTCAACCCCGATCCGGTAAACGCTCACCACGGCCCCGGCCTTGGGGTCACGGCACCCGAACACCAGGCGCTTGAGGCGGGCCAGCACGATCGCCCCCATACACATGGGGCACGGCTCCACGGTCACGTAGGCCGTACACCCCTCGAGACGCCAGCCGCCGAGCCTTGCGCCGGCGCGGCGTAGGGCCACCACCTCGGCGTGGGCCGTCGGGTCGGCGGCCGTCTCGCGGAGGTTGTGTCCCCTTCCCACCACCTCTCCCTCAGGCGAGACGACCACGCAGCCCACGGGCACCTCGCCACGGCGGGCGGCTGCCTCGGCCTCGGCGACGGCCATCCTCATGTACCTTTCGTCTGCTTCATTCATGCCGGGTTGAGAGCCGCAACGTGACGTCACCCATTCGTGCGCCCTCCGCCTCTGGCCAACGTCAGGAACCCCCGGAGCAGGTCCTTGCCGCACGCGGTAAGTATGGACTCCGGATGGAACTGGACCCCTTCGACGGGAAGCGTCTTGTGGCGTATACCCATCACCTCGCCCTCGTCCGTCCAGGCCGACACCTCGAGCTCGGGGGGGAGCGTATCGGCGTCCACTATGAGCGAGTGATAGCGCGTGGCCTCGAACGGGTCGGGGAGCCCCGCGAATATGGTCCTGCCGTCGTGGTGTATGAGCGAGGTCTTGCCGTGGAGCAGCCTGGGGGCACGAACGACGCTGGCCCCCCAGGCATGGGCTATCGACTGATGACCCAGGCACACGCCGAGGATGGGAACCCTCTCGGCGAAGCGCCTTATCACCTCAACCGACACCCCGGCCTCACGAGGGGTGCACGGGCCGGGAGAGATGACGATGGCCACGGGCTC
>CAZXEJ010000054.1:0-10631 GCA_964639895.1 uncultured Spirochaetia bacterium
CGTCCTCGTCCATGCGACCGGCGTCGCCGGTGTGGAACCAGAAGTTGCGGAAGTCCTCGACGGTTTTTTCGGGCATCTTGTGGTAGTAGTAGAGCATGATGTTGGGTATCCTGGGTCTCACGACGATCTCGCCCACCTGTCCCCGGTCGAGCTCCTCGTCGGTCTCGGAATCAACTATCTTGACCTCGTAGGCCGGGGCCTCCTTGCCGCATGAGCCAACGCGGAACGGCTCGTCGGGACGCATGTAGGTTACGACTCCCGTCTCCGTAAGGCCGTAGCCCTCGAGTATCTTCAGGTTGAACCGCTCGAGAAACTGCTCCAGCATGTCGTGCGGCGAGGGTGCAAGTAGCGCTATGCGCACCTTGTGCTCCTTCTCCTCGGGCACCGGGTCCTGGTTCCACAGAAAGTAGTTCATCGCTCCCAGCGAGTTGAACACCGTGGCCCCCGATTCCTTGATCCACTTCCAGAACTGCGAGGCGCTGAACCGCCCATAGACGGCCGCCTTGGCGCCGGCGATGAGGGCCGGATAGACGCTCAGCACCTGGGCGTTGGAGTGGAACAGGGGAAGGCAGGTGAACACGACGTCGTCTGGCCCTATGTCGCACACCTCGATGTAGCCGCGGGCACTGTAGTAGTCGGCGGCGTTGGATTTGGTGACTCCCTTTGAGCGCCCGGTGGTGCCGGAGGTGTACATGAGGCGGGCGATGTCGATGAACGAGTACTCGACCTGCGGCTCGGTGTCCGGGGCGCCGCCGAGGAACTCCGAGTAGGACATGACCGGCTTTTGCTTGAGCCCCACGGCCGTCGGATCGGCGTCGGCTCCGTCTTCTCCCACGACGACGACGCGCTCCAGCGTGGGCAGGTCGCCCTCGATCGGCAGCAGCCTGTCGGCCAGGCTTTCTGAGACGAACAGCAGGCGCGAGTCGGAGTTGTCGAGCGTGTACTGGAGGAAGTCGAGTTTGTAGGCGGTGTTTATCGGGGCCATCACGGCACCAGCCTTGAGTATGCCGAACCAGTTGACGACGTACTCGAGCGAATTGGTCTGGAGCACCGCCACCCGGTCGCCCTTCTGTATGCCGAGCTCAAGGAGCCGATTGGCCACCTTGTTGGCCAGTCGGTCGGTCTCGGCGTAGGTGAGCGATCGCCGCGATTCGAAGGTTATGAACACCTTGTCGCCGAGCTCGCGGGCCTGCTTTGCCAGGACCTTGGCCAGTACCCAGTCCTCGCGCCTCTCTTTGGTGTACCAATAGGGATCGAAGGGTTTCCTTCGGGTTATCTTCATGTCGATATCGCGTGCCATGAAAAAACCCCCTTTGGGGCGCGCCCGCCCCCTGCGTGGTGAGGAGCGATCTCCCCGTGTGTGGAAACCTATTGTAACCCAGAAGGACCTGCAATGCCATATCCGGCATCCTCACGCGACGCATCGGGATGGCGGGCGCGGTTGAAGGAGGGGCAAAAATTTGGTAGCATTGTTAGTGTGCGAGCGGGTCGTATCCCGCTTTTTTATTTATCGCACTCAAGTGCCGGCATGACATTGCGCGACAGGGAACGAGACGTAGTAGACGAGGTTTGTTCCATACTCCAGCCCTTGCTTCAACAGTATAATCTAGAGTTGTTCGACATCGTCTACAGGACCGAGGGCGGCGGTAAGGTGCTGAGGATATTCATCGACAAAGAGGGCGGAGTAACCGTCGAAGACTGCGCCGCCTTGAGCCGCGAGCTGGGGGCGTTGCTGGATGTCTACGACGTCGTGCCCGGCCAATATACGCTCGAGGTGTCCTCGCCCGGGCTGACGCGGCCTTTGCGGAAGCCCTCGGACTTCCTGCGCTTCGTCGGCAGGAAGGTGAAGCTCCGCACCTCCGAGGAGATAGGGGGTCGCCGCGTCATCGTGGGCAGGCTGATCGGTTTCGTCGACATGTGCGCCCGCGTGGAGGTCGAGCGTAAGGCCAAGGGCAGGGTGAAGGGCAGGAGCGAGGAGCTCTCGATCCCGTACGACAAGATCGAGAAAGCCAACCTCGAGGTGGAACTCTAGGAGGAACGTGATGCAGACAGAGTTGAGCCGAGTGATCGAGTCCGTGTGCAAGGACAAGGGAATAGAAAAGAGCGCCATCGTCGACGCCGTCGAGGATGCCGTGCTGTCTGCCGCCCAGAAGCTGTTCAAGATGGAGGGTAAGATAAAGGAGCTCGAGGTCCACTTCAACGAAGAAGACGGTGACATAGAGATATTCGAATTCAAGACGGTGGTCGACGAGGTCGAAGACCCCGAGACGGAGGTCAGTGTCGAGGAGGCCCGCGAGCTCGATCCAGATGCTGAAGAGGGCGACGTGATAGGTGTGCGCATTAGCCCCGAGTTCACGCGCATCGCCATCCAGAACGCCAAGCAGAGGATACTGCAGAAGATAAAGGAGGCCGAGGGGAAGGTCATTTACGAGGAGTTCAAGAACAGGCGGGGCGAGCTGGTAAGCGGCATAGTTCGCCGCATCGAGAGGCGCAACGTTATCGTGGACCTGGGCAGGACCGAGGCCATCCTTCCTCCCGAGCACCAGGTGCCCAAGGAGTACTACAAGATCAAGGAGCGCCTGAGGGCAATACTGATCGACATCCAGGAGACGAAGCGGGTGCCGCAGCTCATCCTCTCACGCGCCCATCCCGACTTCGTAAGGCGGCTGTTCGAGGCCGAGGTGCCCGAGATAGCCGATGGAATCGTCGAGATTAAAGGCATAGCGCGCGAGCCCGGGGCTAGGACGAAGATAGCCGTGGCCTCGAACGACCCGGACGTCGACCCGGTGGGCGCCTGTGTGGGGATGAAGGGCTCTAGGGTGCAGAACATCATCCAGGAGCTGAGGGGGGAGAAGATAGACATCGTCCCGTGGTCGCCCGATCCGGCCCGGTTCGTGTGTAATGCGTTGTCGCCCGCCCAAGTGAACAAGGTCATAATCGATGAGAACGACAATTCCATGGAGGTCATCGTCGACGACGAGCAGCTGTCGCTGGCCATCGGCAGGAAGGGTCAGAACGTGAGGCTCGCATCCAGACTTACCGGGTGGAAGCTCGACATCAAGACCGACAGCCAGATAAAGCGCGAGCAGAGCGAGACGGTGGCGTTGCTCATGACGCTGCCCAACGTAGGCGAGGTGACGGCCAACATCCTCTACGGCGAAGGATACCGCACGCTGCAGGACGTGGCCTTCACCGATACGGAACTCTTCATGAAGGCCGCAGGCATATCGGACCCCGAAGAGGCCCGCAAGATACAGACGGCCGCCCGCATTGCACTCAAGGACCAGCTCGAGAGGATGACCCTGGAGGCCGAAGCCGAGGGCGAGGAAGCTCAAACGGAAGAGGCCGAGACAAGGCCCGAAGGGGAGGTGCTGGCGGAATTCCAGGCCCCCAGGGCGCCGCAGCCAGAGGGTGAATCGCCTGCGGATGTCCAAGCCGGGGAAGCGACGCCCGGGCAAGAGGCCGAAGCCCAGGAGGTGCGGCCCGGGACCGAGGTGGAGCCTGCCGAGGCGGCTCCGGAGGCCGAGACTCGCGGGGTAAAGCCCGAAGGGGTCGAAGATCACGCGGCCTCAGGCACTGCCGAGACAGGAGACGGAGAGTCCGAGGAGCGGAGGGCCGCTGATCATTCTCTTACGGTCGAGTCGGCCGAGGCCTCCGATAGCGGCGAGCCGGCCGAAGGAGGCGGTGAGGACGGCGGCGCCCCACCGCAGGAGAGTGGATTAAAGGAGGGAGGCGCGTAGTGTCTCCTCCCCGCGGGCCTCGGGGTAGGGTCCCCACCCGTCTGGGGAGCAGGTTTGCAGCTTTCATTCACGGTACAGGTGGTAGTTTTATGGCGAACATCAGAGTCTATGACCTTTCCAAACAGTTGAACGTCTCCAACAAGGAGGTCATAGCTGCGGCCAAAAAGATAGGTATTCCCGTAAAGAGCCATGCGAGCTCCATCTCCCCCGAGGAGGCCGAAAGGATAAAGAGCACGCTCGCCGCTCCGGCGGGCGACAACGGTACCCTCTCGGAGGGGGAGTCCAAGGAAGAAGAGAGGGTGCGGGTCTTCAAGACAGAAAGCGGCGAAGAGGTGATTGAGCGCCGCAGGGGTCGTTCCGTGATCATAAGGAGAAGGAAGAAGACCGCTCCCCCGCCCGAAGCCGCCGAGGTCGCCCCCAAGCCTGAGGAGGCCCCCGAGGAGCGGCCGGAGCCCGCGGCCGAGACCGGAGCCCCCGTTGAGGAGGCCGTCCCGCCCGCCCCTGCGGAGGTGCCCGCTCCGCCCGCACAGCCGCCTACGGATGAGGCCCCCCCTGCCGAAGCGCCGGCCCCAGCGGCCGGGACGGCGGAAGCCGCGCCTGCCGCCGGGGAGGCCCCCTCCGAGGAGGTCGAGGGGCCTGCCGAAGAGGCCGCAGAGGGCGCCGTGGTCGAGATGCCCGCCGCTCCGCAGCCCCCCAAGCCCGCCAAGAAGGTAAAGAAGGCCAAGCCCAAGAAAGAAGAGATAATAGACGAAGAGACTCTCGAAGAGTTGCGCAAAGCGTTTAAGACCAAGCTTCCCAAGCGCAAGCGCGAGTTCCTAGTCGGTGAGCGTAGGCCCTCCAGAGGGCGTCTCGGCACAGACGGAAGGCGACTTCAGGAGGTGCCGCCGGCTGGCACCGCAGCCGCCGAGCGGGCCGAGCAGGGTGCGGCCGCCAGGTCCCGCCAGGTGGAGAGGGCCGAGAAGAAGCCCATCAAGGTGGGCGAGAGTATAACGGTGGGTGAGCTCGCCAAGCGTATGAGCGTCAAGCTCGCCGATCTCATAAAGCGTCTCATGAGCCTCGGCGTGAGGGCCACCGTGAACCAGTCGATCGACTACGATACGGCCGCCATCGTGGCCGCCGAGTTCGGCTTCGAGACGGTGCCCGACTTCTTCGAGGAGAAGGACCTGCTGGAGGAGGAGGTCGACGAGGCGCTCCCTCTCGAGCCCAGATCGCCCGTCGTCACGGTGATGGGCCACGTTGACCACGGCAAGACCACTCTGCTAGACGCCATACGCAAGACTCGTGTGGCCGAGGGGGAGGCTGGAGGCATAACGCAGCACATAGGTGCCTACACGGTCGATGTGGACGGCCGCCGTATCGTGTTCATCGACACCCCGGGCCACGAGGCGTTCACCGCCATGAGGGCACGCGGCGCACAGGTGACGGACATCGTGATACTGGTCGTCGCCGCCGACGACGGCGTCATGCCCCAGACTGTAGAGGCCGTAAACCACGCCAAGGCTGCAGGTGTGCCGATAATAGTCGCCATAAACAAGATCGACAAGCCCGAGGCAGACAAGAACAAGGTGCTGAGGGAACTTAGCGAGATTGGTCTCGTGGCCGAAGAGTGGGGCGGCGACGTGATGACGTGCGACGTCTCCGCCAAGCAGGGCCAGGGCATACGGGAGCTGCTCGAGCTCGTGCTGTTGCAGGCCGACGTGCTCGAGCTTAAGGCCGCGCCCCAGAGACGCGCCCGTGGAATAGTGATCGAGTCCAAGCTCGACCGCGGCAGGGGCGCCGTGGCGAGCGTCATCGTCCAGGACGGCACGCTCAAGGTGGGCGACTACGTGGTGGCGGGCCTTGCCTACGGACGCGTGAGGGCGCTTGTGGACGACAAAGGCAAGAGGGTGAAGGAGGCCGGCCCGGCGCAGCCCGTCGAGATTGTGGGCCTCTCGGAGGTGCCGCGGGCGGGCGAGCGGTTCCACGTCGTAAAGGATGAGAAGACGGCCAAGGAGATAGTGCAGCACCGTGCTGCCCGGGAGCGCGAGAAGATGGCCGCCCGCACGGCCAGAGTCAGCTTTGATACCCTGTTCGAGGCGCTCAAGGAGGGCACCGTCAAGGAGCTGCCGCTCATCCTCAAGGCCGACACCCACGGCTCGCTCGATGCTCTGCGGGAAGCCATCGAGGGCATCGAGTCCGAGAAGTGCCAAGTCAAGGTGATCCACTCGGGCGTGGGCGCCGTCACCGAGACCGACGTCTCGTTGGCAAGCGCCTCGAACGCCGTCGTGTTGGGCTTCAACGTGCGTCCCGAGCCCAAGGCGCTCTCGCTGGCCGAGCAGGAGGGTGTCTCGATCGAGCTGTTCGACGTCATCTACAACGCCATCGACAGGGTCAAGAGCGCGATGGTCGGGCTGCTCGAGCCCATCGAGCGGGAGAACATTCTGGGCCACGCCGAGGTGAAGGCCACGTTCCACATCTCCAAGGTGGGCACCATAGCCGGCTGTATGGTGATCGACGGCGTCATACGCAGGGGTGCCAGGGCCAGGGTGATCAGGGACGGTGTGACCGTCTACGAGTCCACGATCGCATCGCTCAAGCGGTTCAAGGAGGACGTGCGCGAGGTCCAGGCCGGCTACGAGTGCGGCATACGTATAGAGAACTTCAACGACGTCAAGGTGGGCGACCGCATCGAGTCGTTCGTCGTCGAAGAGGTACAGCCGGAGCTTTGAGACTGCGATGGTAGTTGCGGTGGAGAGGCTCGAGATCGTGATAAACGGCAACAGGTCTCTCAAGGGGAAGAGACAGGTGGTGCTCAGTCTGATCCGGCGCATAAGGTCACGTTTCGGCAACGTCTCGATCGCCGAGGTTGGTTCGCAAGACATGTGGCAGCGCGCCACGCTCGGCATAACCCTGGTGAGCAGCGAGTCCAGGGTTGTTAACTCCGTGGCCGATCAGATACTCTATTTCATATCGAACGCTCCCAGCGTGGAGATCGTCGAGAGGGAGCGGGAGATAATCCACTTCTAGGACCTCCTGCGTTGACTACAACCTACGACCGCTCGAAACGGATCTCCGATCTCATAATGCAGGAGATATCGAACATGATCGTGCGCAGCGAGATAAAAGATCCGCGCGTGCGAGGCGTTGTCATAACGGACGCCCGCGTCACGCCGGACCTCGGTTTGGCCAAGGTCTACTTCACCACTATCGAGACCGACACCGAAGCACGATCGGAGGCTCTGCGGGGACTCAACAGTGCACGGGGCTTCATCACGCGCGAGCTCTGGAAGAGGTTCAAGATGAAGAAGGTGCCGCGGATAGAGTTCCTGTTCGATACGGTCCTCGAAGAGGGCTACAAGATAGACGAGCTGTTGAGGAGTGTAAGTGACGACTGAGCTGGAACGGCTGAAGCGCATCATCGACGGCGCCCGAAGGGTGCTCTTGACCTCCCACGAAAACCCCGACGGCGACGCCTTGGGTTCGATGCTGGCCCTTGGGCTGGCGGTTGAATCGCTGGGCAAGGAGGTCGTCTTCTTCAACAAGGACGGCGTTCCGGCCGCCCTGGAGTTTCTCCCCCACGCAAGCCGCGTGCTCACCGACCTTTCTCCGCGCCTCGGTCCGTTCGATGCCACCTTCGTGCTCGACTGTACCGACCTGGGCCGCGTGGGGATAGGGCTCGAGGGAACGATGGCCGAGGGGTGGCTGGGCAGGACCGTCATCATAGACCACCACCAGACGCGCAAGCCGTCGGCCGACCTTCACGTGCTCGACCCCGAGGCGGCCGCGACGGGTGAGATCGTCTACGACCTTTTGAGACGGATCTCAGTCGACATAGGTTCCGACATAGCAACCTGCCTATACGTCGCCGTCACCACCGACACCGGCACGTTCCGCTACTCAAACACTACATCGCGCGTGCTGCGCATAGCGGCAGACCTCGTCGACAGGGGCGCCTCACCCTACGAGGTGGCCGAGGCCGTCTACGAGAGCCAGCCGCTCGAGAAGCTGCGCCTGCTTGCGCTGGCTCTGTCCACACTAGAGACCGCCTGCGGGGGGCTGGTGGCCTCGATCGTCGTCGACCGGGCGATGTTCACGAGCACCTCGACCGACAGGACTCACACCGAGGGATTCGTAAACGTCCCCCGAACCGTAAGGGGGGTCGAGGTGGCCGTAATGTTCCGCGAGGACGAGCCTGACCTCTGGAAGGTGAGCCTGCGCTCCAAACGGCGGCTGGACGTTGCACGTCTGGCCGAGCGGTTTGGAGGAGGCGGCCACGAGAGGGCGGCGGGCTGCATGCTGCGCGGCGCCATCGAGGCCGTCAAGCGCACGCTCTACGCCGCCATAGAGGAGGCTCTGGAGTGGAAGGGGTAGTGGTTGTGGACAAGCCCAGCGGGCTCACGTCGAACGCCGTCCTGAACAGGCTGAAGCGTGTACTCGGAGTCAAGAAGGCGGGACACACGGGTACGCTCGACCCTTTCGCCACAGGTGTGCTGCCCGTCTGTATCGGAGGGGCCACGAGAATAATCCCCTTTCTCGAAGAGAGCCGCAAGGAGTACGAGGCCGAGCTTGTGCTCGGTACCGAGACCGACACGCTGGACCCCACGGGCAGGGTCGTAAGGGAGATGCCCGTCGGCGAACTGGACGAGCAGGACGTAAGGGAGGTGCTGGCCGCGATGGAGGGGGTACAAGAGCAGCTCCCGCCCCTCTACTCGGCCCTCAAGGTGGGGGGCAGGCGTATGTACGAGCTCGCTCGAAAGGGAGTCGAGGTTGAGAGGAAGCCCAGGCGCGTCGAGATAGAGCGGTTGGAGCTGCTGGGCTGCGAACCCCCAGTCGTGAGGTTCTTCGTGCGCTGCTCCCGCGGCACCTACGTGCGTTCGCTTGCCGCCGACATAGCCCGAGCCCTGGGCACGTGCGGCCATCTGCGCGCGCTGAGGCGGCTGAGGAGCGGTGGGTTCGATATCGCGCGGGCGCAGACGCTCGAGGAGATCGAGCGTGACGGGCCCCGGCTCATCTCCGTCGAAGAGGCCCTCTCGCACCTGCCCAAGGTGGAGGTCCCTCGCTCGGCGGGCGAGCTAATACGTAAGGGCAGGCAGATAACACTCTCCATGGTGGAGGGAGTCGCCCTTCCCGATGTGGAAGAGGGCGGCCTCGTCGCCGTCTTATGCGGGGGCCGCTTGATATGCGTGGCCGAGGCGGCGGTGCCGCTTTCTCAGGCCGCTCGCTCTGCGGGGCAGGAGGGAGTGGTGTTGAGGCTGAGGCGCGTCCTCGCCTGAGCGGGGGGCGGCGGATAGCGGCGTGGGGTAGTGCGCGACGCTCCTTACGGCGGGCAGGCGTGCGTGCCACGTGTGGGTGAGGCAGCGCTCGCCATGGGGGGTTGGCGTAGTGCGGGGAAATCGTGTAAGTTTTATATATCATCTAATCTTGAGTGTATGTCTACGGTTTTCATACACCCAACATCATACGGAGGAACGGCATGGCGCTAGAAGCAGAAGAGAAGCAGCGTATCATAGCCCAGTACAGGAGGCACCCCAAGGACGTAGGGTCGCCGGAGGTGCAGGTTGCGGTGCTCACCCATCGCATAGCCGCCCTCTCGGAGCATCTCAAGGCCAAGCCCAAGGACCTCCACTCGAGGCGGGGCCTGTTGGCCATGGTGTCGCGCCGGAGGAGGCTGTTGCAGTATCTTCGCCGCAAGGACCCGGCCCGCTATTCGGACCTTATAAAGAAGCTCGGACTGAGGAAGTAAGTATTTGAAGGAGGAAATTAAGTTTGGCAGTCAACTTCAAGAAAATACGTAAAAATCCGTTTGGAACACTGTTTGAAATCGAGACCGGTCGCTTGGCGAAACTGGCCAACGGATCGGTGCTCGCCCGCTACGGCGACACCATGGTGCTAGCCACCGCCGTGGCCGAGGACGAAAAGATAGAGGGTACCGATTTTCTCCCCCTTACGGTCAACTACCAGGAGAAGACCTACGCGGCCGGCAAGATCCCTGGCGGCTACATAAAACGTGAGGGACGTCCCAGCGAGAAGGAGGTCCTCACGTCGCGGCTCATCGACAGGCCTGTACGGCCCCTCATACCGCGCGAGTTCACCTATTCGACCCAGGTCATCGTGACCGTCATCTCGTCCGACCAGGAGAACGACCCCGACGTGTTGTCGGTCACGGCGGCCTCGGCCGCTCTGACCGTCTCCGACATCCCGTTCGGCGGTCCCCTTGCCGCCGTGCGTGTGGGCAAGATCGGGGGCAAGCTGGTGTGCAACCCCACGAGGACCCAGCTCCAGGAAAGCACGATGGACATCATCGTCGCCGGCACGTCCGAGGCCGTCGTCATGGTGGAGGGTGAGGCCAAGGAGGTACCGGAGTCGGAGATCGTGGAAGCGATCCTGTTCGGCCACGAGTCGCTCCAGCCGTTCATTGAGGCGCAACACGAGCTGATCGAGGGGACCGAGATCGTAAAGCGCCAGGTGCCCGAGCCCGCCGAGGACCCGGCACTGGTCGAGGAGGTGCGTGCGTTCGTGGCGCCCCGCCTGAGGGAGGCTCTCGTCGTGCCTTCCAAGGAGGAGAGGCATGCCAGGACGAAGGCCCTCTACGAGGAGCTCGTCGCGGCCCTGCTCCCCCGATACCCGGAGTGCGAGGAGCAGATGGCCCGCGCCTTCGACAAGCTAAAGAAGGAGTTTGTAAGGGAGCTCATCGTAAAGGAGCGCCTTCGCGTAGACGGCCGCGGCTACAAGGACATCCGCGAGATCTGGGGCGAGGTGGGGTTCCTGCCCCGCACACACGGCTCGGCCCTGTTCACCAGAGGCGAGACCCAGGCCCTGGTGGCGGCCACCCTGGGAACGACCGACGACTAGCATCGCCTCGACTCCCTGGACGGCGAATTAAACAAGACGGAAGACCGTCCCCCCAGCCCA
>CAZXEJ010000055.1:0-9954 GCA_964639895.1 uncultured Spirochaetia bacterium
GTCTGGGGCACTACTTTTCCAAGTACGGCATCTCCGCCACCATGAGCCTCCCCATCACAGACGAGGTGACAGCGCATGTGGGCCCGGATCTCCGCGGCGTGCTGTTGGGCCTGGTGGAGGTCTACCAGCGTCTGGAGCGCTGGGAGGATGCGATTGCCTGCCTGGAACGCTTGCGGCGGCTCGAACCCTACGACGTGGTTGTGAAGCTGTCCCTCGCGGAGCTTTTGCTGAGCGCTCATCCGGGCGACAAGAACGTGTGCCGAAAGGTGGTGCGGTTGGCCGAGGGCATCGAGAACGAGACGCCGGTCCACACCGCGCTGCTTTTGTACAAGGCCAGGGCCCTGCGCGGGCTCGGCCTTCTGGACGCGGCGCGGGAAACCTTGACGGGTGCCCTACGCCGTAAGAAGGGACGGTCCGTGGAACTGCTTCGGGCGCTCAGGTACGAACGGGCTCTCGCCTACGAGGACCTCGGCCAGCACCGGCGGGCGCGCCGCGAGCTTGAGAAGCTCTACTCAGAGGCGCCGGACTACGAGGACGTTGCACGGCGCCTTGGACTTTAGACAACCGATTCGCAAGCCACAACGCAAACAATACATTGGGATGTGGGATAGGTTGTCCGAGATGAGAGTTCGATGGTCTCTCCTATGCGCACTATCAGCCCTTCTTTTCATACCCGCCGTAGCACACCCCCATGGAGGCCGTCTGGACAAATACGGCTGTCACCATAACCGCAAGCTCGGCAACTACCACTGCCACAGAGGGAGATTTGCCGGCCGCACATTCTCGTCAAAGGCGGAGATGCTACGCCTTCTTCGTGCCCCTGCTGAAAAGAAAGAAGCGGTACACGATACATGCTACGTTACAAGCGTAATCGACGGGGATACGTTTAGGTGTAGGCTGAGAGGACGGATAGAAAAGATACGTCTTATCGGCGTCAACACTCCCGAGGTACACCATCCGAGAAAAGGGGTCGAGTTTTACGGGAAGGAAGCCCAAGCTTTTGCACGGAGGGTACTGACCGGGAAGCAAGTCGGTCTTGAGTACGACGTGCAGTTGCGCGATCGCTACGGCCGGATCCTAGCGTACGTCTACCTGCCGAGTGGGGACATGTTCAATGCCCTTCTCGTCAAGGAAGGCTACGCCCAGGTCATGACGGTGCCTCCTAACGTGAAGTATCAAGAGTTGTTTTTGAGACTGGAAAGAGAAGCAAGGGAAGAAGGAAGGGGGTTGTGGAAGTGATACCGCTGTACACACCTGGACGGTCCTAAATTAGGAGAGTAGTTCCGGGGGGATGGATCAATGGGCGTCTTCAAATTAGATAGATACAAGCTGAGTGCCGTCACCCCGGAGGAAGAAGAACGGATTACGAAGACCGGTGAACGGGTGGGGTCTATCTATGTACTCCTGTCAATTGTTCCCAAGTACAACCCGGAGTTCTGCAGTTTGTTGATGTAGCTGAGAGGGAGAGGTATTCTTAATATGGGCTGATGATATGTTGTCAGCCAGTTGGGAGGGCGCAATGGGCATAAGACCCGTGAAAAGTGTTAATATCCAGCAGTTTATAGAAATTGCCGTAAGGCATGCGCAAATAGAGCAGGACGAGGACGGCATGTGGGTAGCTAGCATACCCGAGTTGCGGGGTGTGTACACTTGCGCCAGGACTAGGGAAGAGCTAGACGACATGTTAAGAGACGCCGTGGGTTTGTGGCTGGAAACTGCGAAGGAACACGATTTGCCCATACCAGCTATTGAGGGTTATGTAGATCCCTAGTTTTCCCAGCTATGGGAACACGACTCCTCCCGCTTCATTCTTCCGAGGTTATTCGCAGGCTAAGCAGGCTTGGGTTTCAGCTTCTCCGCAAACGTGGCAAGGGGAGTCATTCTATTTGCCGCCACCCTGATACTGGCCAACTTATTACGGTGCCCCACGGTCAAGTGGCCAGGGGAACCATACGTCAGATGATTAGAGATTTGAACTTGTCCGTTGCGGAATGGAACGAGTTGTGAACCATGGGCGTCTTCAAACGCACCTGGACCAACAAGGACGGGAAAAAAGCGGCGTACTGGTACATCAGGTACCGCGTAAAGGGCAAGCTATACATGGAGTCGGTGGGGAGGGTAGGGAAGGTTACAAAGGCCATGGCCGAGGCCCTTTTGGCGGAACGGAAGCGTCAGATTCGGCAGGGGAAGCTCGAAGAAATAGCCGTTGAAGTGCCCACTTTAGAGGAATTCGCGAAGGAGTTTATAGAGTATTCTCGGGATGTCGCTGCTAAGAGATCCTGGAAGAGAGACGAGGTGGCCCTTAATCAAATACTACCTGTTCTGGGTAAGTACAAACTTAGTGAGATCACGCCTAAAGACATCCAGGACTACCAGCGAAAGAGACTCAAGGAGGGAAGGAGGCCTGCGACCATAAACAGGGATTTGGTCGTCCTGAGCAGCTTGTTTTCCTTTGCAAAGCAAAGGAGGAAGTTCTTTGGAGACAGCCCTGTCGGTAAAGTGAGATCTCTGCCGGCTTACAACCAGGTTGAACGGATTCTTACCCCCAAGGAAGAGAGCGACCTCCTTGCGGCATGTCCTGCGTACTTGCGCCCGATCATCATAGCTGCCCTAAATACGGGAATGAGGAAAAGTGAGCTTCTAACGCTCAAGTGGAGTGATGTGGACTTGGAGAACGATGTGATTACTTTACGGCAGACCCACACGAAAAGTAAAAAGCTGAGGCGCGTGCCGATCAACTCCGTCTTAAAGAAAACTCTTTTGGAACAGAGATTGGTCTCCGGCTCACAAGACTATGTCTTTCTTGGATCACACGGAAAACCTTACAAGAGGCAGGATTCTCTAAAGAGGGCTTTTAGTACGGCGTGTAAAAAGGCGGGTATCGAGGGGCTCAGGTTCCACGACTTGCGCCATACGGCGGCAACAAGGATGATAGAGGCGGGCGCGCCCTTGGTGGCAGTAAGCCGTGTTCTCGGCCATCAAGACATACGCACAACCATGCGCTACGCCCACCCTGAAGATTCGCTTCGAGATGCCGTCGAGAGGCTGGCGTTTTCAAAAGAGTATAGCAAAAAGTATAGCAATGAGTTTTCAGGCGAGTCTTAAGGGTTACGATGATGTTATGCAACCACCTGATATTGTTGGATAATTGTGGTGGAGATGACGGGATTTGAACCCGCGACCTCCGCCGTGCGAAGGCGGCGCTCTCCCAGTCTGAGCTACATCCCCACTCCAACGGAAGCGTGAATTTTATAACACAAATACTCTGCTTGCGCAAGGCGGGCCATTGGTTCATCTTCCCCTCTCGCTACCCCCCGATGTGCCCTCCTGTCTCCTCCCTCGTGCAATGTCTCGCCGGCCCCCGGGGCGGCTCCCGTGCGTCACGCGTGCCCGCTAGGCCGTGATCCGACGGCCCGACGTCCCTGCCGGCTTACGCCCGTTGCGCGCCAGCCTGTGAGCAGGATCGGCACCGGTCGCCCATCATCGTTGCCGCGCCTCTCGCCCCCCCACTACTAAGCGTCTCTTCCTTCCCCCTCCGGTCTCAGGCGTCCAAAGCCGGCGGCTCCATATAACGCCTTACTCCACGCCCCTCAGGCGGCCGTTGCGACCGAAGCGCGCACGGCCCGCCCGGCGGCCCATCGCTCGAGCCTCGATATCTCTTCTCTCATCGTGGTCGAAAGCGGCACTATGGACGAGGCAGCAATGATGAGCTCACGCTCGCCCACCTCCTTGTCTTTGGCCACGGCGTCGTACATGGCCGAGATCACCGCCTGCTCAAGCTCGGCGCCGCTCAGCCCCTCGGTGTTCCTGGCTATGGCCTCGATGTTGAACTTGTCCGGATCGAGCCCCCGTTTCCTGAGGTGGATGCGCAGTATTTCTCTTCTCTCCCTCTCCGATGGCAGAGAGACGAAGAATATCTCGTCGAACCGTCCTTTTCTCAGCAGTTCCGGCGGCAGCAGGTCGATCTGGTTGGCCGTGGCCGCTATGAACACGTTGTGGGTCTTCTCCTGCATCCAGGTGAGGAAGTATCCGAATATGCGCGAGGCGGGGCTGTCGCCGGCCTTCTCTCCGCTTCGAGTGATGCCGGCCTCGATCTCGTCTATCCACAGTACGCACGGCGAGACGGCCTCGACGGTCTTTATCGCCCTGCGGAACGATTCCTCCGGGCTTCCGAACACGCCGCTGTAGATCTGGTTGAGGTCCAGTCTCACGAGCGGCAGGTCCCAGGCCCTGGCCACCGCCTTGGCGCACAGGCTCTTGCCACAGCCGCTCACCCCCATGATCAGCACCCCTTTCGGTCGGTCCAGCCCCAGCTTCATGCCGCGCTCGGTGAACGCTACGCCCCGCACCTCGAGCCATTCCTTCAAGTTCTCGAGCCCGCCTATGTCGTCCAGCCCCACGGTGGCGTCCACCATCGTGAGGGAGCCCGACTTCCTTACCAGCTGGGCCTTCTCTTCGAGCAGCGATTGCAGAACATCCTCGTCGAAGGAGTCCTTCCCCAGCAGGCTGCGCCTGAGGGCCAGCTCCATCTCCTGGGCGCTGAGGCCCTTTAGGGCCGTTATGCACTTGGCCCTCATCTGAGGAGTGAGCGACTCGCGCAGTGAAGCGGCCTCGCGCCGCGAGGCGATCTCGGCGTCCAGTACGGCTGCGGCCTCCTCCTCGTCGGGAAGTCCTATGTCTACGACGGCTACGTCCTTCTCCAGCAGGGGCGGCAGCACGGAGAGCGTAGGCGACAGGATGAACACCGTCTTCGAGTTCTTCCTCAGATGCCCGCCCAATTCCTTAAGCTTGCGTGCCACGCGCCGATCGTCGAGGAAGTGATGGAGGTCCTTGAACAAATAGAAGCGGCCCGGAGGGTCGAGCCCTATCCGGTCCAGCGCCGCGGCCGGGTCCCTGGTGTCTTCCCCCCCGCCCTCATCACGGCCCGTCAGTCCCTCGGTGCAGGTCCACGTGTGGAAGCCCAGGGGCTTGGTGAACACCGTGGCGGCCATCTCGCGCAGCCGCTTCTCCACCCGCTCCTCTTCCCATGAGACGAGATA
Organism: uncultured Spirochaetia bacterium; assembly: GCA_964639895.1. Taxonomy (GTDB): domain Bacteria; phylum Desulfobacterota_D; class UBA1144; order Nemesobacterales; family JADFKM01; genus CAZXEJ01. Next base: position 5,040 of record CAZXEJ010000055.1, read on the forward strand.
GACGTGCGGGTATCCGGCCGCCACAAGCCTTATTATGTCACGGGTTGGAAACGCCATCGGGATCTTCCGGCCGCCCCCGACCGGCGGGGCGTCGTTCGGGGCGGAGCGTGTGGGAGGGGGCGGCTATATGCCCTTGGCCGTCGCCCTCTTCGGGTGCTGCCTTCTCCAGCGGAGCTTGTTCAGCGCGTTGATGAACGCCTTCGCACTCGCCACCACTATGTCGGTGCTGGCACCCTGTCCCTGTGCGAACACGCCGCCGTCTTCGAGGCGCACGTGCACCTCGCCCTGAGCGTCGGTGCCTCCCGTTATGGCCGAGACCACGTAGCGTTTGAGGTTGGGTGTCTCGCCGGTCGCCTTCTCCAGGGCCTTGTAGACGGCGTCGACCGGCCCGTCTCCGTACTCCGATGCCACCACCTCTTCTTCACCGATCTTGACCCGTACGGTTGCGACGGGTTTCATGTCGGTTCCGCTCGAGAAGTTGGCCGAAACGAGCTTGTAGTAGTCCGTCGAGCGGACGAACTCCTCGCTGATCAGCGCCTCGATGTCCTCGTCGAAGACGTATTTCTTCTTGTCGGCCAGATCCTTGAACCGTCGGAAGGCGCGCTCGAACTCCTCGTCGTCCAGTAGGTAGCCGAACTCCTCTAGCCTCTTGCGGAACGCGTGTCGTCCGGAGTGTTTGCCCAGGATGATCTTGTTCGAGGGTATGCCAACCTCTTCGGGGTGCATTATCTCGTAGGTTATCCTCTCCTTCAGGACGCCGTCCTGGTGGATGCCGGCCTCGTGGGCGAAGGCGTTGTCTCCAACGATGGCCTTGTTGGGCTGGACGGCGACGCCCGTCACCTGGGAGACCAGCCTGCTGGTCGGATAGATCTGCTGGGTCACGATCCCCGTCTCGTAGGGATTCTTGTCGTGACGTACCTTGAGTGCCATTACTATCTCTTCGAGTGAAGCGTTGCCCGCCCGTTCGCCAAGGCCGTTTATGGTGCACTCCACCTGGCGTGCGCCGGCCTTGATGGCGGCTATGGAGTTGGCCACGGCTAGTCCGAGGTCGTTGTGACAATGAACGCTGAGCGTTACGTTGTCGAGTGCCGGCACGCGCTCCTTGAGCGTGCGTATCAACTCGGCGAACTCGTCCGGTACGGTGTAGCCGACGGTGTCAGGGATGTTGATCGTCGTGGCCCCCGCGCGAACGGCTAGCTCGACTGCGCGGCACAGGAAATCTATCGGCGTGCGCGTCGCGTCCTCGCACGAGAACTCGACGTTCGACGTGTAGCGGCACGCGTGGCGTACTGCGGCCGTTATTATCTCGAGTACCTCGTCCTGAGTCTTGCGCAGCTTGTGCTTGAGGTGTATGTCGGACGTAGCGATGAAGGTGTGTATGCGCGGGTTCTCGCCTGCCTTGACGGCTTCCCACGTGCGGTCGATGTCGTTGAAATTGGCTCTGGCTAGTCCGGCCACTTCACAGTCGCGTATCTTTTCGGCTATCAGCTGTACCGATTGGAAGTCGCCCTCGGACGATGCGGGGAAACCGGCCTCTATGATGTCGACGCCCAGTTTCTCGAGCTGGGATGCGACGCGGAGCTTCTCCTCGACGGTCATGCCGCAACCGGGAGCCTGCTCTCCGTCACGCAGCGTGGTATCGAAAATCTTCACCCTGTTGGTGCTGCTCATGGCGTCATTCCTCCCCACCGACTGTTGAAGCGATAACCTACGATTATAGCATACACCACCCAGGACGCCAGCGGAAGCTGCCGTCTGCGTTGCGGTATACAGTGTTTCGTGCGGAGCGCGCTAAGGTGTAATATTTAGGAGTATTATTTATCGAAATGGGCGGCGGCGGTGAGGTCCACCCCGCTTCTTCTTCGGGCCGCCGCCGCGCCCCGTCCGGGAGGGGGGACGTGTCTGAGATGAGGAAGTATGTCATCACCAACTGGCATACGGGAAGCGTGCTGGCCGAGGGTGAAGCCGCAAGCCTGCTCGAGCTGGTCGAAAGGTGCAGACACTTGCTCGCCGGGGCGAACCTGAGCGGGTTCAACACCAACCTCTCGGGCGGCGACCTGCGCGGCGCCACTCTTGCCGGAGCACATCTCAAGGGGGCCACCATGGCGGGAGTGAACCTCTCAGAGGCTGACCTGCGCGACGTCGATCTCCGCTGTGCCAACCTATCGGGGGCCGTGCTCACGGGTGCCGTCCTCGACGACGCCGACCTCTTCGGCGCAAATCTGGGCGGGGCGCTCCTCGAAGGGGTGGTAGCCAAGGGAGCCAAGCTGAACGGCGCCAACCTGGTAGGGGCTGTGTTCATCGAGGCCTCCCTGGTCGGCGCGGACCTCCGCCACGCCAACCTGCGCAAGGCCAACGCGGCCAGCGCCGACCTGCGCTACACCGATCTGAGGGACGCCGACCTGAGGGGGGCCAACCTGGCCGGGGCCGACCTCTGCGGCGCCGACCTGAGGGGGGTCGACCTGAGCGGTGCCATCCTGGACGGGGCACGGCTCGAGGGCGTGAACCTTGTGGATACGCTGACCGTGACGATCGAGCAGCTGAGAACCGTGGCCTCGCTCTACGATTGCAAGCTCCACCCCATGGTCCGGGAATTCGTAATCAGGGAGTGCCCGGATCTCTTGAGGGAGGAGCGTCATCGCTAACCCCCCGCCTGCACGGGGGGCCGTCACGGTGTCGGCACGAAGGCCTCCGGCCCCCCCGTGGGCCTCTGGAGGGCGGCCTCTTTCGTGTTTACGTCCCTGCGTCGCGGCCCTCATATTGCACATGCCTCGGTCTAGCTGCTCGGGCGGGGAGGATTAGGCGGCTTTGCAAGGGGGCTTTTTCCCTTTATAATTGTTCTTCTGACATCCAGTAAGGAGTACGGGGTAAATGTCCAAGAAATGCGCACTTACGGGTAAGGGGCCCCTTTCGGGCAACAACGTCTCTCACGCCAACAACCGCACCAGGCGCCGCCAGTTGCCCAACATCGTCAAGAAGAGGCTCTACGTCCCCGAGCTGGACAGGTGGGTGAGGGTGAAGCTCTCCACCAGCGCCCTTCGCACCCTGACCAAAAAGGGCGGCCTCATGGCCTACCTGCGCGAGCAGGGCCTGACGCTTAGGGACGTGACCTAGCCGTCCGAGGCACCTGCGCGGAGACGGCCCCCGCGGTGGGCCCTCCCCGGCGCCGTCGACTGACCCCCCCGACGGGCGCAGACCGCCGTGAGCTGGGGGCCGGAGGAGAGAGCAGCCGTGGTGTCCGAGCCCCTTCTTTACGGACGGTTCCGCGCACAGCCCGCACATAATGCAGGTCCTTATCCACTACGGAGAACTGGCCCTCAAGGGCAGGAACAGGAGCGCCTACGAGAAGAGGCTCCGCCTCAACATCGAGCGCGCCGTGGGGTCCCGAGTGCGCGTCCTCAGCGGCAGGTTCGTCGTCGAGTGCGACGACTGGGAGCGCCTGAGGCACCTGCCCGGGGTGGAGTGGTTCGCCCCCGTCCACATCGTGGAGAAGGATGCCGCCTCCCTGCCAGATGCGGTGGTGGCCGTGCTGCGCGGTACGGTGGGTGAGGGGCGTCGCACCTTCGCCGTCAGGGTGCGCAGGGCCGACAAGGCGTTCCCCGTGGGATCGATGGAGATGGCCTCGACAGTGGGAAGGCGCGTCCAGGAGGCCTTCGGCTGGCCGGTCGATCTCACGTCGCCCGAGCTTACGGTCTATGTGGAGATAGCCGAGGAGTGCTACGTCTACTTCGAGCGGATAAAGGGTCCCGGCGGCCTCCCGGTGGGGATGAGCGGCAAGGCTCTGTGTCTCTTCTCGGGGGGAATAGATTCCCCTGTGGCCGCCTACAGGGTGATGAAGCGCGGGTGCAGGGTGGATTTTATCCACTTCCACACCTTCCCACGTAACGAGGCCGTCCTAGAGACCAAGATAAAAACCCTAGTAGAACTGCTCGACCGCTCCCAAATGGATTCCGTCCTCTACCTGGTGCCTTACTACCCGTTCCAGATGGCCCTGCTTGCCCGCACCCCTCCGGCCGGCTACGAGATGGTGTTGTTCAGGAGGTTCATGGTCAGAATGGCTGAGCGCTTGGCCGACGCCCACGGCTACGACGCCCTCGTCACGGGCGACTCCCTTGGGCAGGTTGCCTCGCAGACGCTCGAGAACCTCGCGTGCGTCTTCGACGTAGCACGCCGCCCTCTGCTCCAGCCGCTCATAGGGTTCAACAAGACCGAGATCATGGACGAGGCCCGCGCCATCGGCACCTACGAGCCCTCCATCGCACCCTACAAGGACTGCTGCTCCATACTCGAACCGAACACGAAGACCAGGGCCCGCGTCGAGAGGGTGCGCGAAGCCGAGGGTGCTCTCGACACGGAGGCGGTGCTCGCCGAGTGCCTGCGCGTCACGGAGCGGTGGGGTCTTCGCGTCCCGGCCGAAGGCGGGGGGCCGCGTTGGGAGAAGCTGCCCTTCGAGCCCGCTCCGGCCGGCGGTGGGTAGCTCGGACGAGTGCCGATCCCCCGCAGGGGGTCGGAGTCGGTGGGTGGCCGAGTTCAGGTCGCGGGTAAGGGACGCGTCGGGGTCCGGTGAGGCTGAGTCTCGGTCGGTGTCGCGGCCTGCTTTGCGCCTCCATATGGAAAAAAGGTTTCAAATAGTGTAATAATGAATCACTGCACGGTTCGTCGCTTCACGCAGGGCGTGTCACCCATCGGGGGGATGATCTTTGCGTCGGTACCGAGCGGGGCGCCAGGCAGGCAATTTTTATCATGGAGGAGAATGGGAACATGGCGAAGCCAATGACCAAAGCTCAGATAGCCGAGCACTTGGCCGAGAAGACGGGTATTACGAAGAAGATAGCCACCCAGGTACTGGACGAGCTCGCCGCTCTGGCATACCGGGAGGCCAAGAACTCCTTTACCATACCTGGTATAGGCAAGC
>CAZXEJ010000056.1:0-9848 GCA_964639895.1 uncultured Spirochaetia bacterium
GGCCAGACGCTGGGGAAGAGGCTGTTCAACATAACGGTTGTGTCCACCACGGGTGAACCCGTGGGATTGGGGCGGGCGTTCCTGAGACTGGTGGGCTACTTCGTCTCGTCCTTGATATTGTGCATAGGTTTCCTGTGGGCGGTGTTCGATCCTAACAAGCAGGGGTTGCATGACAAGATCGCCCGCACCTACGTGGTCAAGGACTGAGGCTTAACAGTAGATGGTGTCCCTCGAAGAAATAAACAAGAGATTCGTCGACCGCGAGCGCGAGATCGACGAATGGATAAACGCCCAGTGCGTGCGGGTGGACGTGCCCATTTACACATCGGTCGACCTGCGTGTCGCGGGCTTCAAGGTCGCGGCCGTAGACACCAACATCTACCCGGCCGGCTTCAACAACCTCTCGGCCGACTGCCGCGCCCAGACCTCGGAGCTCTTCCGCTGCTACATCGACCGCAAGTACGGCCGGGTGCGGAGGATCGTGCTCGTGGCCGAGATGATGAGCCGCAACCCCTACTACTGGGAGAACGTGGCCGTCTTGAGGTCCATACTCGAGAGGGCGGGATTCGAGGTGGCCGTCGGCCTCGTGTCCCCCGAGCTACGGCGCGAGCGGGTGGAGTTTGCACGTGCCGGTGGCGGCAAGGTGGAGTGCTTCAAGCTCATGCGCGAGGGGGCCGAGGTTTTCGTGCCCGGCTTCGTGCCGGATCTCGTGCTTCTCAACAACGACTTTTCCGTCCGCTGCCCCGACATCCTGATCTCCATCGCCCAGCCCATCGAGCCTCCTCTCGAACTGGGTTGGCATACCAGGCGCAAGAGTGTGCATTTCGAGTTCTACAACAAGCTCATGGGCGAGCTGGCGGCCCTGGTGCAGCTTGATCCATGGACGTTCTCCGTCCCTACGGAGCTGGTCTGCGGTGTAAGCTTCGATGACCGCTCGGACAGAGAAAAGGTGGCCGGAGTCGTCGAGGATATGCTGCGACGCACGGCCGCCCGCTACAGGGAGCACCGCATCTGCAGCGAGCCCTACGTCGTCGTCAAGAGCAATGCCGGCACGTTCGGTATGGCCGTACTCGTGGCCAGGTCGCCGGACGAGGTCGTAAACCTGAACTCCGAGGGCCGGAAACGGATGAGGGTGACCAAAGGAGGCGTGCCCGTAAGGGACGTGGTCGTACAGGAAGGGATTCCCACCGTGCTTAGGGATCGCTTCGGCGCCCCGGCCGAGCCCGTCGCCTATATGGTTGAGGCCGACGTGGCCGGAGCGTTCCTGCGTTGTAACCCCTCGTCGGACGAGCGCGGGAACCTCAACGCCCGCGACATGAGGTTCATGCCCATCGAGTGCATCTACGACGAAGAGGGCCAGAGGTGCTTCCCCCCCGCGGCCCGTTCCGTGGCGCGTGTGGCCAGTGTGGCCGCAGGCTACGAGATCGAACGCATCCTCGCCGAACGCGCCCTTGCCCCTGAGGCCTCCCACGGGGGGAGCTAGAGCCTTTCTTCCAGCGCCTTGGTGGAAAGAGCCTTGTTGTAGGCCGCTATCACGTCCCGTCGCGACAGTATGCCCACGAGCTTCCCCGGGTCGGAGGGGTCTACGACGGGCAGTATCTCGACCGGCTTCCTCCCCCACTTGTCCAGCACCTTATCGAGCGTGTCCTCCGGGGTCACCGTTATGACCTTGGGTGTCGCGATCTCCTTCACCACGACCAGGTCCTTGAGCGATTCCTCGAATATCCATTCCCTGAAGTCCTGTATCGAGATGATTCCCGTCAGTCTCCCCTGCTGGTCGACTACGGGAAACGTCGTGTGGCGGCTACGCGGCAGGTATTCGATGACGTCGCGCAGCCTTTCGTCTTCGCGTATGGTTTCGATGTCCGTCGTCATCACCTCTTCTACGGTGATGGAGCGGAGGATGTGTTTCTCCATCCCCTCTTCGATGTCTATCCCGCGCCGTTTGAGCTCTATGCTCTCGAGCGAGCCGCCCGCCAGGAAGCGGGTTATGGCGCTTGCGATGACCGACGCTATCATGATGGGGATGACGACCTGGTAGTTGTGTGTCATCTCGAATATGAGAAAGATTGACGTAAGCGGCGCCTGCGTGACGGCGGCCAGGAAGGCGCCCATGCCGATGGTGGCGTAGGCGCTCTCGAGTGGCACGGTGGAGGCGAGGGTCAGGCGCACCAGGACGCCGTAGGCGCTGCCCACGACGGTCCCCACGAATATCGAGGGAGCAAACACGCCGCCCGGCCAGCCGGAGCCCAGAGTGATGGAGGTGGCCAGAGGCTTGAGAACGACCAATGCCAGGACGAGCCACAGCGACAGCTCGCCGTGCAGTACTTGGGATACGCCGTCGTAGCCGTTGCCGAGTACGTAGGGACAAGCTATGCCGATGACGGCCAGTATCAAGCCGCCTATGACGGGTTTGAGGTGGTTCGTGACGGTGAGCGAATCGAACTTGTCCTTCGTGAAGTAGAACAGCTTTATGAACAGGTAGCCGCAAACGCCCGTGGCTACACCGAATATGCCATAGGCCACGAACTCACTGTATCCGACGAAGTGGTAGGGGGGAACGGTGAACAGCGGCTCGTTTCCCCGCAGGGCGTGGGATACGACGGTGCCCACGGCTGACGAGATGACGATGGGGATGAAGCTGCCGATGCGGAAGTCCCTGATGAGGGCTATCTCTTCGGCGAACAGCACGCCCGCCACCGGCGCGTTGAAGGTGGCTGCTATGGCCCCGGCCACGCCGCAGGCGACGAAGATACGCGAGTAGTTCCGCGATACCCTGAGCATCCTTCCCACGGTGCTTCCGATGCCGCCTCCTATCTGGGCAATCGGTCCCTCCTGACCGGCCGAGCCGCCGAAGCCCAGTGTGACGACGGCCCCGAGCGTCTTGACGAGCGTTTCCCTTATGGAGAGGACGCCGTTCTTGACGTTGATGCGCTCGAGAAAGGTCGGAAAGCCGTAGCCCAATATCTGGTGGGTTTTGAACAGGTAGGAAAGGCCGGCCAGCACGCCGCCGCCCGCCAGCAGGGGGAGAGCCACCATGGGGGTGCCCTTCAGCGGGTCGACGACGAAGGCGAAAAGCGTCTCGTAGACGAAAACGAAGCAGTAGTTGGCTATTCCGGCGAGGAACCCGATCACTCCAGCCGCGAAAATGAAGAACGTATACTCGTTGGCGACCAGCGAGCGGATGTACCGCTTGAGTTGTTCCATGCTGAGCAAGGCGGCAAGGCGGGTCTGAAAGGGTGTCGGGGATTGCTCTTCCTTGTCCATGGCCAACTTATTATATAGTGTGAAACGGCGGTTGGACAGTGCCCCCCGACGCCGATCGGTGCCGAGGGGTTTGATTTAAGCCGCCCGTCTTGCTATCTTAACTATTGTCATGCATCCCGTTCTGATCAGGGTCGGATCCCTGTCCATCTCTTCCTATTCCTTCATGATGCTGGTCGCCTTCTTGACCTCCTATGTGTTGAGTTACTGGGAGTTCAAACGCAAGGGACTTGCCGACGAGCTGAGGGACTACGTGCTGCTTGCTTGCGTGGTGGGCGGTCTTGTCGGAGCCAAGCTTCTCTTTCTGGCGGAGAACATCACTCTCGACGAGTTTCTCGCCTCGCCGCTGCGCTACCTGGCCTCCGGTCTGACCTTCCTGGGAGGTTTCATAGGAGCGCTCGCACTCGTACGGGTCGTCACGCGCCTGGCCCGCGTGAGTTTCCTCGTCGTATGCGACGCCATCTCGCCCCTTACGGTCATATCCTACGCCCTGGCCCGCGTAGGTTGTTTCCTGGTGGGCGACGACTACGGCCGTCCCAGCCAGCTGCCCTGGGCGATGGCCTTCCCCGAGGGGTCGCCCCCCACCGAGGTGAGGGTCCATCCCACCCAGCTCTACGAGGTGGCCATGGCCGTCGTAATGTTCGTCTTCCTGTGGAGGCTGCGTAAGCGGCCCAAGCCCGCCGGTTGGCTCACCGGCTTGACGTTCATACTCATGGGGGTCGAGAGGTTCCTCATCGAGTTCATAAGGGTTACGACCCCTAGCTTCATCCCGGGCATTTCTGTCGCCCAGCTCATGTCGCTTGGGCTGGTTGTCGTAGGGGTGGTGCTTATGGCGACCGTGGGTTCGCAGCCCATACGTGTTCCTAAGGGGGCCTGATCTCAGGTACATTAATGCCGTGACCGCCCGCGGCGGGCGTTCCTTGTCGTCCGTGATCGGTGGATGAGATGCGAATATTCATCATAGGGGCGGGGGCCGTGGGGGCGTTCCTGGCCAAGAACCTATGCGACGAGCACGACGTCGTATGCGTCGAGAAGGACAAGGCCGTGTGCGACAGCGTGCAGTCGACCTACGACGTGCTGGTGCACCAGGGTGAGGGCGACAACCCCTCCGTCCTCAAGGAGGCGGGAATCGGCGAGGCCGACGTCCTGTTGGCCGTCTCGGGCGACGACCGGGTTAACATACTGAGCGCCCTGTTCGCCCACGCGCACGGCGTCGAGAGGATAATCGCCCGCATAAACGACCCCTCCTACATGGAGTTTCCCGACCTGCTTGAGTTGCGCGAGATATCGGTCGTCAACCCGGTTACGATATTCGTCGAGAATATAACCAACCTCATCAACGCCCCCTTCGCAATAAAGACGGAGACCTTCGCAGGCGGCAACATACAGATGCTCAAGTTGCGTATCGAGGACGATTCTCCCATCGCCGGAAAGAAGCTCTCCGAACTGGGACCGCCCACGGCGTGGATATTCGCGGCGCTCTCGCGCGGGGGGGAGATAACCATCCCGAGCGGCGAGACCGTGTTGCAGGGGGGCGACTACATATTCGCCCTAGGCGTACCGACCCAGCTCGACAGGCTGAAGAGCCTGCTCGGGGTGGGCGAGGAGGGGGTGAAATCGGTCGTCGTGGCCGGAGCCGGGATGCTGGGCCGGATGGTGGCCCGGAACCTGGCGAGGTTCGGCATCTCTGTGAAGCTCCTCGAGAGGGACGCCGACAGGGCCAGGGCAGCCGCCGAGGAGCTCGAGGGGGTGAGCGTATACTGCGGCGACACCACCAGCAGCGATACGCTCAAGGAGATAGGCGTGGGATCGGCCGATTACTTCATCGCCCTCACCGGCGAGGACGAGAGCAACGTGCTCAGCGCACTCTTGGCCAAGAACCTCGGCGCCGCGCGCACCATCGTCCTTTACAAGAAGGCCGACTACATCGACGTCATCGAGTCCATAGGTGTCGACCGTGCCATGAGCCTCAGGCTCGCTACGGCAAGTGAGATATTGAGCTACCTGCACCTCGGCGGAGTGGCCCACGTAGCGCTGGTCGAAGAGGGGAAGGCCGAGATACTGGAGTTCGTCATCACCAAGAGAAGCAGGATCCTCGGCGTACCGCTGCGGGAGTGCCGGTTTCCAAAGGGCGCGATCGTCGGTATCGTGATAAGCGGAAAAGAGATAGTCATACCCAACGGCGACTACAGGCCCATGGTAGGGGACCGCCTCGTGGTCTTCGCCCTTCCCGAGGCGGTCCGCAAAGTTGAGAAATTGCTCGGCTAGTGAACACCAAGCTCTCGCTCCACACCGTCGGTATACTGCTCAAGCTGCTCGGCTTCTCTATGCTGGTGCCGGTGCTCTGTTCCCTCTACTACGGTGAGGGCGACCTCTGGGTGTTCGTCGCTTCCTTCGCCCTGACGTCGGGTTTCGGTTACGGACTCGAGAAGGCGTTCTCCGGCGCCGGCGACCTGGACGAGATCGGACGCAAGGAGGGGTTCCTCATCACCAGCCTGAGCTGGCTCGCCGGCCCGCTGTTCGGCGCCCTGCCGTTCATGCTCTACGGTGTCTTCACCAACCCCGTGGATGCGGTGTTCGAATCGGTCTCGGGCTTTACCACTACGGGCGCCAGCGTCATTGCGGCCGTCGAGTCCCTTCCGCACGGCATCCTGTTCTGGAGGAGCTTCATCCAATGGCTGGGGGGGATGGGAATCGTGGTGCTTGCCATAGCCGTCCTGCCCCGTCTCGCAGTCGGGGGGATGCAGCTCATGGCCGTCGAGGGGGCCGGGCCGCCCACTACTGAGAAGCTCACCCCGCGGATAGCCGAGACCGTAAAGAGCCTTTGGCTTGTCTATCTCGCTCTCTCAGCCATCATGGTGGCCGGCCTCTACATGGCCGGAATGCCGCTCTTTGACGCCGTGATCCATATGTTCAGCGCACTTTCGACCGGCGGCTACTCGTCACGCAACGCAAGTGTCGGGGCCTTCGACAGCGCCTCCATAGACGCTGCCCTCACTCTGTTCATGCTCCTGGGAGGCACAAATTTCTCCCTCATGGTGGCCGTCTCGAGAGGCCGCCTGGGGCGGCTCTACCGGGACGCAGAGTTCCGGTACTACGTGCTTATAAACGTCCTGGTCGTAGCCGTGGTGACGGTGGAGCTGTGGTTGAGGACCTACGGCGATGCGGCCCACGCGCTCAGGATGTCGGCGTTCCAGGTGGTCTCCCTTGGGACCGGCACGGGACTGACTACGGCCGATTACGACCTGTGGCCCCCGCTGTCTAAATGGCTGCTGTTCCTCCTTCTCTTCCACGGCGGTTGCGCGGGCTCGACGACGGGGGCGCTCAAGAGTGTACGCGTCCTTGTGGTGCTCAAGAAGGTCTACCGCGAGGTTCTCTCCGTCATACGTCCCAAGGCCGTCATGCCCATACGGCTCGGCAAGCGCGTGCTTGACCCGTCGGTCGAGTCGAGTGTCGTCATGTACGCGGTGATATACGTGCTCGTCTTCCTCGTGGGGGCGCTGGTATTGATGGCCCTCGACGTGCCCGTGATGACGGCTCTCTCGGCCAGCGCCTCGTGCCTGGGAAACGTGGGTCCGGGGTTCGAGCTCGTGGGCCCGACCTCCACCTATGCCTCGCTGCCTACTGCGGGCAAGGTGGATCTGTCGTTGCTTATGTTATTCGGCAGGCTCGAGCTGTTTACGCTCATGGTGCTGTTCTTCCCGGCGTTCTGGAAGGAATAGGGAGTGCCGGCCGGGAGCGGGCGGTTGTTGAAAAGGGCGACGGTTTATATATTATTTACACTCCTAGACGTCGCGAGTCCTCGTCATGAAGCTCATACGCGATCCTTCCAGCCCGCTCGAGACCGACACCGTAGGCACCATCGGTATCTTCGACGGCGTCCATGTGGGTCACAGAAAGCTCCTCGATCTCGTCAAGGCCGAGGCTTGCGCGAAGGGGTTGGCCTCGCTGGTCGTCACGTTCGACCCGCACCCGCAGTCCGTCCTCACGGGGGTGAATCTTCCCCTGATCGTGCCCTTCCGCGAGAGGGTGCGGCTGCTGGGCGAGGCCGGAGTAGATTTGGTCGTCTGCTACACGTTTACGCCTCGGTTCGCGCGGCTCAGCGCCGAGCGGTTCGTACGCGACGTGCTGGCGTCGACGCTGAGGATGAAGAGCATCTACATCGGTCCCGACTTCTTGTTCGGAAGCGGTAGAGGAGGGAACGTCGATCTGCTCAAGAAGCTTGGATGCGAGGTGGGTTTCTCCACGCACGTCGTGGGCCCTTTCTACCTCGACGGCACCGTCATAAGCAGTACCTCCATCCGCAGCATGATTGAGGAAGGGGACGTCAAAGGGGCGGCGAGATTCCTGGGGGCGTTTTTCTCTCTGTCGGGCAAGGTCGTAGAGGGGGAGAAGAGGGGAAGACTGCTAGGCTACCCCACGGCCAACGTGGCCACCGATTGGACGCTCCTGCCAAGGCGAGGAGTCTATGCCACGCGCGCCCACGTCTGCGGTGCCTGCTGGGGCAGTATAACCAACGTCGGCACCCGCCCCACGTTCGGCGACGGCAAGCTGTTGGTCGAGACGCACTTATTCGATTTCGAGGGCGACATATACGGAGCCGACATACGGGTGGAGTTCGTCGATCGGATACGCGACGAGCGCCGTTTCGAGAGCGTGGAGGAGCTCAAGGCGGCTATAGGACGCGACGTCGAGAAGGCTAGGCGGCTGTTGGCGACGCCTGCCTAGACGCCGACGATGTGGTCGCCCAGCCGGAGTGTGGTAGCTAAAGGGAGTTCCGATTCCATGGTTTCAGGCAAGACCAAGGTGTACGCCATATTCGGCCACCCCGTCGAACACAGCTTTTCGCCCGCCATGCACAATGCTGCCTTCGGCCGTATGGGACTCGATTGCGTCTACGTCGCCTTCGACGTGGCGCCCGGTGAGCTTGCCGCGGCGACCGCCGCTGTAAGGGCGCTGCGGTTGGGAGGGGTCAACGTCACCATACCTCACAAGGAGCGAATCATGGAGTTCCTCGATGGCGTCTCGGCGGAGGCTCGTCTTGCAGGCGCCGTGAACACCGTGGTCCGCACCGACGAGGGACGCCTCGAGGGCTACACCACCGATGTGCCCGGCTTCCTGAGGGCGCTGCGCGAAGAGCTGGGGTTCGAGCCCCACGGCAAGAGCGCCTGTGTGCTCGGCGCGGGCGGCGCGGCGCGGGCGGTGGTGACAGCCCTCCTCATGGAGGGAGCGAGGCGGATCTGGATCTTGAACCGCACGTCGTCGAAGGCCGAGACGCTGGCCGACTACTTCTCGGCCCGGTTCCCCGAGGCTTCACTGGAAGCCCTCCCTCTCGGTGACGGCGGTGTGCCGGCCGGGGTCCTTGCCGAGTGTGACATCGTGGTTAACTCTACGTCGCTCGGCATGGTGGGGATGGAGCCGCTCGATATCGACCTCTCGGCCCTCAAGCGGAGCGCCTGCGTATACGATCTCGTCTACAATCCCAGGGAGACCGACTTCGTCAGGCGTGCCAGGAGTCAGGGCCACAGGGCCGCAGGAGGCCTCGGCATGCTGGTGTACCAGGGCGCCGAGAGCCTAAGGATTTGGACCGGAAGGGAGCCACCCGTCGATGTGATGGCGGCCGCCATCGGGGGCTGGGGATCGCTCGGGCAGGGCGGGTGAGGGTGGAGCCCCCTTTGTGGTAAGATAAATGGTTGTGGAGGGAAGCGGCTCCATAAAGAGGACGTACCACTACACGATCGACAAGGAGGGCGTCCTTTACTTCGACGGTACCCCGGTCGATGATCCGTGGACGGTGGGATTCTTCCTCCGCAATCTCGAGGTCGACGACGAGGGGCGTTTCGTCGTCGTGTGCGACGACGAGCTCTGCTACCTCGAGGCCGAGGACACCCCTTACGTCGTAAGGAGCGTTACCGTAAAGGAAGGCGAGGACGGCGTCGTGCGCAGGGTGACCCTCCACTTCGGCGGGTCGTACTCCGAGCGGCTCGACCCATCGACGCTGTATGTGGGTGGAGGCAACGTGCTCTACTGCAGGGTCAGGGGCGGGAGGTTCGCCGCCCGCTTCACCCGGAAGGCCTACTACCAGTTGACGCCGTACGTGGGATACGACGAGGCCGAGGGATTTTTCTTCCTGTCGGTGGGAGACAGGCGGCACCGCATACGCCTCTAAACCTGCTCCCAGCCAGAAGGGGGGCGGAGGCGGTGAGAGTACTTTTTCGGAGGTAGTTAATGCCGTTTGCTGAAATGGGTGTCAAGGTGGCGCTGGTCGCTCTGGTTCTGGGTGTTGCTACCGGGTGCAGCGCCAGCAAGCTCGTATACCGCATACCTCCCGATGGCGAGCGGGCGGCGTACGAGGCAGTCGTTGTATCCGACTTCGATCTTACGCGGGAGGGGTGGGTGCCCTACGATTCCGGTACCACCATCGCCGACATGGTGGCGGCCGAGCTCAGCCGCAGCGGTCGCTTCGACTACGTAGAGAGGGTGCGCACTCCAGAGGGGATCGACTCCGCTCCAAGGACGCTTCTCATCCGTGGTACGGTCCTTCACTACGATCCCGGTTGCAAGTTCTGCGAGTGGTTGATAAG
>CAZXEJ010000057.1:0-9040 GCA_964639895.1 uncultured Spirochaetia bacterium
GGACGAGCTCCGTGACCAATCAAGCCCGAGCATAGGGGGTCTCCTACGTCTACGGGGGGCCGTGCTTGCCGGGCTGGAGGGCTTTTAACGGGATGGTAGAGATGGGGGGTGAAATGTATTTGCTCGATCCGCCCGCTGGACGCTGGAGCATTTCGTTACGGTGACGGGGTTTCGCGCAGGGGGGAGAAAGCACGGCGTAAGGAGCCGCGAGTGTGGGGATTCTCTCGTCCTGTTACGTGCCTGGGACGTTATCTGGAGGGGTTGTCGTCGGCTGTGTCGGGGCCGGTGGCGGTTCTGGGCTCTGAGGAAACGACGTGAAGCCCCGTGTCGGTCGGTCCCGCTCCCAGGGCTTGGGCCGAGCCGAAAGTGGGTTCCTTCGGACGGCCCTCGTTCGAGACGTATCTTTCATCGGCAGCGTCGTGGCGAAGGTTCCCATTCGTTTCTTTGTGTCCTCGATCCGCGCCGCACCGGGATTCTCGTCGCTTCCTCATCCTACGCTTGTTTGGGCGGCAGAGGCCGACCGGTCGTGTTCCGTCTGGTTGGGACGCTGTGGATAGAGGGTCGGTGTCGGGGCCGTAGGGGCGCGTTCCTACTTCCAGGTGCCTGGACCCAAGCCGCCGTCCCACCGGCCCGTGTCGCGGCTGCCGCGGGCCCCTGGGCGCTTCCACCCGGCGCTTTCCATTGTGCTTGTTGCGGTTTCCTTCCCGCGGCTGGTCCGCAACGGTTGACACCCAGTTGCGGCGGATGTGATAATTGGTTGACCTCTACAACCAACTGCCGGGAGGGTAAGATGACCAACAACGACAAGACCGATTCGGCCGCCACGGGCGGCGCCCCCTTCGAAGACATCATCTACGAGAAGAAGGACCGCGTAGCACGCATTACTATCAACCGTGCCGAGGTCCGCAACGCCCTGCGCTCGAAGACGAGGGAAGAGATAGCGCGGGCCGTCGAGGACGCATGGCTCGACGACGACGTGGGAGTGATCGTCATCACCGGTGCAGGTGACCGGGCTTTTTCGGCCGGCGGAGACCTTTCGTGGATAATCGATCCCACGAAGAAGGTCGACAACTACTACATGCTGGTCCACTACAGGTTGGCCACGGCGATGCGTAACTGCGGCAAGCCGATAATAGCCCGCGTGAACGGCTACTGCATAGGCGGCGGGAACGAGCTCAACATGCTGTGTGACCTCACCATCGCATCGGACAAGTCCATATTCGGCCAGGCCGGGCCCCTGGTGGGGAGCGCTCCCATCTGGTACGGGATGCAGCTGCTTCAGGAATCCGTGGGCTACAAGAAGGCGCGCGAGATAGTGTTCCTGTGCAACCGCTATACGGCCGAGGAGGCCGAGAAGATGGGCTGGGTCAACAAGGTTGTCCCCGAGGACAAGCTGGACGAGACGGTCGACGAGTGGTGCCAGAGGCTGCTCCAGATGAGTCCCCAGTCGCTGAGAATAGCGAAGTTCCAGCTCAACTACGCGACCGACCAGATGTTCCCGCAGATAACCCACGGCCTGGAGCTGGCGCGCTTCTTCCTGAAGTCGCCCCAGATGGTGGAGGGCGCGACGGCCTTCAAGGAGAAGAGAAAACCGGATTTCTGGAGCGTCGAGTAACGGCACGCCGGATTGGGTGGACGCCGCGGCGGTGGAGATCGGGTCCCAGCCGGTGGCGCGCGGTTGTGCCTGCTTGTAGCAATGCCGCCTTACTCCTGTGGCAGGGGGGCTTAAGAGCGGGTGGTGACGTTGCCGTGGCGCCGCCCGGTGGTGGGGGTGGAGTTGCGCATAAGTCGTGTGCGCTCGGGCGGAAGCCGCCTCACGCGACTGTCTTGCAACGGGTTGGAAGCGTCACGCCGTGGGTTGTGAGGTCCGTCGGGTAGACTTACGCAGCCGGTATTCCCCCCACGTGCCGCGCCCAGGCCGCCTCTTTTCGGTGCCGTTTACCGCCTTTAGTTGTGATGCATGGGATGCGGCATGCGCCTTTCTCCTTCATCGGTTGCTCTCTCGGTGGGGTGAAAGTGGTATCGGGCCCCACTTTGTCGTTGCGACTGGATGCTCTCTTTCCATCGGGCCGGAAGGGTGTGTAGTTGCATTGGGGAGGTTGCTTTCTCGCTCCCGCCCCTAATCCCTGCGGGCCATGGGTAGTGCCTGCGAGTAGACGGTGTATCCCGTGGGTCTCGGCCCCGGGTGAATCCATTTCTCCTTGCCTCGGGACGATGGGCTGATGATCTTGTGGCCCCGGGCGCCTGAAGGGGAGTGCGCCGCCGGTGGGGGGTGGCCGTCGGTGGGGAGGTGCGGACCGTGTCTGTGCGCGTGGGGGGAGCGGAGGAGACGTAGGCCCGCCACTTCGTCTGCTGCGCCCAGGGGCGGCTCGTACCCTCAATCCTGTGTTGTTGGTTCGCCTACCGCGGGGACTATGCATTGCGGTGAGTCGTTGCGGGGTGAGTTTACCAGTTCCGACACCCGGTAGGCCGTCATCTCGGACGAAGGGTAAGGCTTCAACATCGCCCTCAGTTCCCTCCACTCCCTGCGTGCGTCGATCCACTCGAGCGCCGTCTCGGGATCGAGTATTGCGGGCATGCGATCGTGGATACGTCCCACGAGCTCGTTCGCCCCGGTCGTTATGATTGTGAACGTTTCGGTGCCGCCTCCGGTGGGGGCGCGCCAAACGTCCCAGAGCCCCGCGAAAGCGAACGGCTCGCCCGAGCGAAGTGTGAACCTGTAGGGCACACGGGCGGACAGGCGGCCTTCCCTTTTCCCGCCCCACTCGTAGAAGCCGTCTGCAAGCACGAGGCAGCGCCTCGAGGAAAGAAGGTGCTTGAAGGTGGGTTTGTTCTCGATTCCCTCGGCCCGCGCGTTTATTATGGGACGCGCCCCCTTTTCCTCGCGTCTCCACGAGGGCACCAGCCCCCAGCGCATGAGGCTCAGGACGGGTACGCCGTCCCGGAGCACCACGACGGGGGCCGGCTGGGTGGGTGCTATGTTGTAGCGCTTCTCAAGGGCCTCAAGGTCGGTCACGAACCCGAATCGCAGTTGAAGCTCCGCCAGATCGGACGCAAGCGAGTATCTACCGCACATGACCCTACTCCTGCCGGTGGGACCCCGTATGGGATGGACGCTATGCGGGGGATTCACCGTTCTAGGGGCCCCCGTGTGTTTCGGGGGTTTTACCACCCCTGGCCCGCGGCGAAATACCACCTCTACATATTCTACCGGTTGCTGTGGGCGACGGGCATGTTCGGATCCCCTCGTTGGTCTCTCCGCCGCCGTGTGCCGGTGGGGGCGAGGGGGAGGGACACCGTCTCCCGCCCCCTCCGAGAGCGCCAATGCTGGAGGAGACCCCCCACGCGTCGGGATGACGTGCCGGGGTGGGTTGCGACGGTCCCGCTCCGGCGTAGCAAACGGGTCGCGGGGTGGTTGCGCCCTTCCACATGCGCCCCTTGCCGCTCGCCGTTGCGGCTCTGAGGAGAGGTTCAGCGCGGTCGGTTTCCATTCGTGCTTCTGCCCCCCTGCCGTAAGCGGAATCGCGCCTCAGTCGTCCGCACCTGGATGGGTGCGATCGCGGGTTCCTCACGCCCTTTCTCCGACCATCAGGTCGCATCCAACGTCATCCGTATTCGGAAGGGTGCTCGGCGTTCCGAGCACGGGAGGCCGCGCCCCTCGTATGGGGGTGTCTGTTTCCGGGACTGCGTTGGTCGGCGTCGAGACCCCCTTCTCCGGGTGCCACCCGTGGAGATGGAGAATGTGTGAAGAGGGGGTGGATGGCCCGTTCGATAGCCCCGCCCGAACTCCGCTCGTCAGGGGCGCCATTGACTTTTCCATGCGTGAACCAGTACAATGGCCTTAAGAGGTGTGGATGTAGTATCACACGTGAGGAGGGGAACAATTGAAGAGAGTTTCGTTGACTTTTCTGGCCGTCCTTTTGCTTCTTCCTGTTTCATCCATTCTGGCGGAAGGCGACCCCGTGGCGTCACCCTGGAAGATGAGGGTTAAGATGGTGATGTCCGATACGTGCGGGATCAACTGTCCGTGTCTTTTCGGCCTCGATCCGCACGGTGGTCATTGTAGATTCCTGGGAGGGATGCACATCGTGGAGGGCAACTACGGGGATGTGTCTCTGGACGGAGTCGATTGGGCGGTGTTCGGGGAGTTCACGGGGTCCGGCGAGAACCAGAAGTGGCTGTACTCGGCTTACTATATAAGCAAGAAGAGCACGAAGGCCCAGCGCAAGGCCTTGAGAGCCATACTGTCCTCTCCGCCTTTCTCGACCCTGGGGATGCAGATGGGGATAAAGGTCGAGCGGGTAACCATCGAGCTACCCGACAGCCCCGTCGGTGTTCATAGATTGACGTTGGGCAAGTTGGGTAGCGTGGAGGTACGTCCCGCCCGCGGGAACGATCCCAATACGCCCCAGACTCTGGACAACCCCGTCTATCCCTTCCCTGTACCGAAGCTTTCGCTCGGTCAGGCCGAGGGTAGGTTCAGCGATCACGGCAAGGATCTGGATTTTATGGGGGAGAACAACGGCAGCGGTGAGATAGGGGAGTTCCTTCTCTCCGGCGGCGGTGCGTGATCGGCTCGCAGGGGTGTGAGACACGCCCGGTTCCGGTGCGGCCGCTTTCTCTCGTTGATGGAGGAGGCGGTTCCACAGGGGTGAGGTTTATGTCATGATGTGGGCGCATAAGGCCTCGAATCTGGTTGCCGCTGCTGCGCTGATCGTGGTGGGGATATATTTCAGCACCAATATCCCCACCGTCGGTGCTTCCGGCGAAGCCCTGAGCATAGGGGGGGCGTTCTATCCGACCGACCTGGTTCTGTGGCTCATGTGGTTTGCTACGATCGTTGTTGCTGGTGTATTCGCCGCCCGCGGGTTGAGGCCCGACTGAAGAGTGCCGCCTGCGGGCCGGGCAAGGGTGTTATCGAACGGGCGGAGCCGGGGGGCGACGCACGTTTGTTCGCGGTGCCCTCCGTTTATGGGCCGCCGTGGGAACCCGCACCCCAGCTGCACGGATGGGGGTGGAGCAAGTGGTGTCTCGCCTCACGTGACGAAGGCGCTTGTACTCACGCGCCGTGGATGGCGGCGGGGGATTCCCGTTACCACCCGCCGTCGCAGAGTGGGGGCATCGGCCGTTTAGGCCGCCTGGCGTGCCTTTCCCCCTGGAGTGCGGATGTGCTTGGGGCGCTGCGTATCAGGGCCGAAACCTGTAGGTACGTCGGCGGGGGTCGACGGCGGGGTTAAGAGGCCGCTGCTCACCGTAGTAAGAGGCCCGCGCCTCGTAAGGAAGCGGCCGTAGCGTTGTACCCGCGACTCGGGACCTCGTGGTAGGGGCTTGCTCTCCTTCATCGTCCCTTCTCACGACGTTCCCCACCCCTCGCTCCTCTCGTTGCGCGTGCCCGCACCGTCTGCGTCCGATCACGCCGGCTCTCGTTTCGACCGTCGCTCCTCTTACCGCCGGGGCGATGGAGCATGCCTCCGCCTGGCGGTATGCCGCCTCACCCCCCCGCCCGTGTCCACGTCGGAGCGGCCCACGGTATTGGGAAGGGTGTTGCCGCTCTAGGGGAGCGGCCTTGCGGGGCCGGCCCCCGCCTGTTGACATCCTGTTGAGTGGAAAGTTATTTTTTAGGTTGTAGATCGCTTCTTCTTGCCGCGGGGCGGCTTCTGCGTCCGCTTCGAGTCGCAAAAAGGAGTAGTCCGGTGTTGAGTCGGTCTGGAGTAAGTGGATACTTGGTCCTTATCGTATTGCTCGTGTTCCTCGTTTCGTCGTGTGCACACCCGCCGCACCACCACCCGCACCGACACCCCCCGAGGGTGCACGTTGTGCCGGCCCCCGTGGCAAAGAGGCCGCCTCCACCCGGGCCCGGTTACGTGTGGGTACCCAGGGTCAGGCTTCCATCCGGCTATTTCGTCGGTGGATTCTGGCGGCCCGCACACCGGAAGGGGTTCGTGTGGGTCAAGGGGCATTGGAGCAAGGACGGACACTGGATACCCGGCCACTGGAAGCCCATTCGGCCGAGGCCGGGATACGTTTGGGTGCCCGGCTATTGGAGCGGTTCCGTCTGGGTGCCCGGCCACTGGAGGCCGGCGGCGAGGCCCGGCTACGAGTGGGTTCCGGGTCATTTTGCGCCCGACGGAAGATGGATTCCTGGGCGGTGGAGAAAGCTGTAGGAGGGTCCACGAACTATGAGTGCCGTTCTGAGAGTCGTGGTCGTTTCGGTGGTGATGGCCGTGCCGCTTCTGGGATGGGCGGATAGCGAAGTCCTCGACACACAGCCCTCCACCGACGGCGCGTTGACGGCATCGATCATCGGGCTCCACGTGAGGAAGGGAGTGATGACCTTAAAGGTGGCGATCAAGAACGAGTCCGATAAGGTGGTCGAGCCCGTGATCCGTTTCGCCGACGTCTACGTGATAGACGTCCAGGGCAAGAAGAAGTATTTTGTTCTCAAGGACGAACGGGGTTCCTACATCGCAGGGCCCGCCACCTGGAACTGGGACGGCGGTACGTTCAAGGAGAGCCTGGTTCCCGAGGCGAAGCGGCTCCTATGGATGAAGTTTCCCGCCCCTTCCGACGATGCGACCGAGGTCGACGTATATCTACCGGGATTCCTTCCCTTCGAGGCCGTGGAGATAAAAAAGCGATAAAGAGGTTGACCGCTTGTCTAGGGGAGTGCTGGCGAAAGTGGTTCCGGTCCTTCTAGCGGTCTCGGCCGCGGTGGGATTGGTACCCGTTTCGCAGGGCTTTGATGGGCCTGATGACCCGGCCGCCGTGGAGGCGGCCGCGCGGGCCGTGGAGAGGCTCGGTTCGGGACGCGGCGGGCTGCTCGTTACGGGTTCGGCCGTGGGCATCGTCGGGCTCCAGTCCGTGGGCTACGGCGGGGGCGCGCTCGAATTGAGCCGGGACCTGGCCGACCTCGGCGCCAAGAGCTCGGACATGGAGGTTGAGGTCACCCTTTCCGGTGACGTTCTGTTCGATTTCGACAGCTGGGAGGTCAAGCCCGAGGCGGGCGCGACTCTCGAGAAGCTGGCCCGCGGTATAAGGGAGCTCGGCTGGAGGCGCGTCGTCATAGAAGGACACACCGATTCGTTGGGTTCGGATGAGTACAACCTTGAACTTTCGCGTAAGAGGGCGATTGCCATAAAGGAGTGGTTCTTGACCGAGAGCGGCCTTGACGGCGTGGAGTACGAGACGGTGGGATACGGGGAGTCGCGCCCGATAGCTCCCAACACCAATCCAGACGGAAGCGACAACCCCGAGGGCAGGGCCAAGAACAGGCGGGTCGAGATACGCATCCTCAAGTAGGTCGTACGGTTCCCCGCCCCTGCGGGGCTGAGCCGCCCGGTGGAGGGGCACGACTTCTTCCCGCGTCGTGGGCAGCGGGGGCCAGCGGGGCTAGAGGTAGCCTTACCAGGAGCAGAGCCGTATCGCCCTTCCGCGCTCCCTGCGGCTTAGGTCCGGACAAACGAGCACGCCCCGATGAGGTTCCGCAGCGCCGCCCCCCCCCACGGAGTGCAGTCACTCCTTGAGAAGGGAGGCGCCGAGGAGGGGGTTCACGACATACCCCCCGGGCCTTTGGTTTGAGTGATGGGCGGGGACCGATGCCGTGTTGCATTCCGCTTGGCGGGTAGGCCTAGTGCTGTGTCGGCGACGCCGTCCGGCTGCGAGAGGATGCGATGATGGTCGGGCGGACGGACGATTTCCTTCGTCCAATGGTTGAGAGCGGCCGCCCCCTGTGTGCGCCGCCCGTATTCCATTAGTAGTAGTAGAGTAGTAGAGAGGCATCGTTGTTGTCCGGGCCCCCCGAGTGTCGAGGGTTGCAGTGAGCCGAAAGCTGGGTGTGATGACTCATGGTTGATTGAGCTCCCATTCATGAGACGCTCGAGCCATACGGAGGGTCTCGGGTAGTTGCCGAATTCGCACCACAACCGGCATTTGGTGTCTCTTGCACCTTACATATGTATCGCCTGTATGTTAAGGCGATGCGCACGGGAGGGTTTGGGACGACCGTGGCTTTTCGGTTCGGTTTGAGGGAGTGGCACCTGGGCCCTGTGCGGATAGGGGTTCGAGGGAGATTCGGAATATCTTTGTCGCGTTCTTGTATTCCACCCCACATGGATCGTCGTTTTTACCACTTCACTGACAAGCACGATGATCAAGTAGGAGGAGGTGGTGGGCACAGAACGGAATGTGGATGGCCCGGCCGATGCAGCCCTGAGGGAGCTTCCCTAGACCCGCCATGGACCCGGCTACTCTCGATTGGAAAAGTTCACTCCTTTCTATACGGCTTAGACGCGACACTTCGGTGCAGGCGCTCTGCCGGTACTGCTCGTCTGGACCGCTTTCACCGTTTGGAGCCGGGACGGAAAGGGGCACACCCCGGGGGCTTTGATGCCGACTGGTTGTCGAAGCTGAGTTAGCCGTCCCGCTCGGCCCCGATATCGGTCTGAGAGTGCAGGATACCCCTAGGCGGCTTCAACTCACCGTCGGGAGAAGGCGGGTCGTCGCTCGTGGCGGAGGGGGCCTGCGTATTGGGATTCGGTGCAGGCGAGGATTTCCTTCCGATAGTCGGGCTCCTTGGAGTTAGCCGCTATCGAGCGGGGTTAGCACCTTCCGGGACGATTGCGGATAGTTCCACGCGAGGAACCGGCGGGGCGGCTTCCTATGTGTGCTCGGCCTTCCGTTGGGAGTGGGTACTTTCTAGAAAAGAGCCTTCGAAATGAGAAGCGGAAGGCAAAGGGAACGGAGTAGTGGGGGTTCGCCGTTCGAGGCTCGGTTCGGCTGCGAGGATGATCGAATCCGGGGCCTCGGTGGTTGCCGTATCAAAGATCCTCGGCCACTCGAGCCTTGCGGTTGCCATGAGGTACGCTCACCCAGATGATTCTCTTAAGGGTGCCGTCGAAAGGCTCACTTCTTAGGGCCCGGCTACCGACAAACCCACTGACACGGTGTTGACTGAAGATAGGGGGAGGGTGACGCAACTGCCTGAAATCATTGGTAGCGGGGGCAGGATTTGAACCTGCGACCTTCGGGTTATGAGCCCGAC
>CAZXEJ010000058.1:0-8807 GCA_964639895.1 uncultured Spirochaetia bacterium
CAGGTGGAAACAAAGGCATTGAATCAAGCGGTAAAAAGGAACTTCACCCGTTTCCTTTACACTTTCATCCGGGCAAGGGCCGTCAGCGTCATGCCGCCTTCTTTCCGACTTGGCATCAAGGGGTGCCGTTCGGCGCCCCTTGTACGACCTCCCCGGAGCCGCGGATGGTATCTTAATGGCACCTATTACGGGGTTCTTTCTCAAGTCGAGATGGGAGTGATTCTTCACGCGTGCGAGCCGCCCGCCTTTTTTCGTGTCAGCATACTGCAAGTGGTTCTGCCGCTTCTCGGCATCGCCTTCCTCCGCCACGGGGTGCCCTTGTACCGCGTTCTTGTTTGCCCACTCTAACAGCCTTACTAGGCACCGCCCTTGGCTGCCTCCCCTCGGCCCCGATGCGCGGCGTGTAGCGGCGTAAGTCACGGGGGGCCACACGAGGGCGGACGTCATTCTTGGTCTGGGCGCGAGGTGGCACCCGAGCCGCACGTGCCGCATTCCTCCTCCGGTGGATGGCGCTGTCCCATCTGCTTGACGGCACGGACGTGGCCGGCGGGATGTGGCAATAGTGTGCCTCCGCGTGGCCTTCCCCACCCTAGCGGCCGCAGAGGCCATGTAGGTTGACAATCCCCTGACGTCACTTATTATTAATCACTGGAGCTTACTCCTACATGCGGTTTCTCACCATCTAGGCTGGAGTAGAGTCAAACCCATGCCTTCTTGTTCCATCGAAGAAGCGATAGAAGAGATACGACAAGGCAACCTTCTCATCCTCGTCGACGACGAGGATCGTGAGAACGAAGGCGACCTCGTCATCGCCGCCGAGCTTGCGACCCCTCAGGCCATCAACTTCATGGCCAAGTACGGGCGGGGGTTGATATGTCTCGCCCTCACCAAGGACAAGGCTACCCAGCTGGGCCTCAAGCCCATCCGCCCCGAAAACTCCCCCGTTCCACAGTACACTGCCTTCACCATTTCGATAGACGCCCGGAGCGGAATATCGACCGGCATCTCGGCCTACGACAGGGCTCTCACCATCAACAAGGCCATCTCGGACGACGCCCGCCCGGAAGATTTCGTGAGGCCGGGCCACGTCTTCCCCTTGATAGCCCGCGACGGCGGCGTGCTGGTAAGGGCGGGCCATACGGAGGGCTCTGTTGATCTCGTCCGTCTGGCCGGTCTCAAGCCCGCGGCCGTCATATGCGAGATAATGAACGACGACGGCGGGATGGCCCGCCTGCCCGAGCTCGAGGAGTTCGCCGGACGGCACAATATAAAGATCGCCACCATCGCCGATCTCATAAGCTACCGCCTGCGGTCGGAGCGTCTCGTGCGGCGGGCGGCCGAGGCGTCGCTGCCCACAGAGTTCGGCGAGTTCCGCGTGATCGTATATGACAACATCATAGACAAGCAGCACCACGTCGCCCTTGTGATGGGCGAGGTCGACCCGGACGAGGGCATACTGGTACGCGTCCACTCCGAGTGTCTGACGAGCGACGTGTTCCACTCGGCCCGCTGTGACTGCGGCCCCCAGCTGCGCCAGGCTATGAGGATAATAGCCAAGGAGGGAAGGGGCATATTGCTCTACATGCGTCAGGAAGGCAGGGGCATCGGGCTCGTGAACAAGATAAAGGCCTACGCCCTCCAGGACAACGGCTACGACACCGTCGAGGCCAACGAGTTGCTGGGATTCAAGCCCGATCTCCGGGACTACGGCATCGGCGCCCAGATACTGCTCGACCTCGGCGCGCGCAAGATGCGTCTGCTCACCAACAACCCCCGCAAGGTGAGGGGGCTCGAGGGGTTCGGCCTGCAGATAGTCGAGAGGGTGCCCATCGAGGTCCCGCCCAGCAAGGAGAACTCCAAGTACCTGAAGGTGAAGAAGGACAAGCTGGGTCACTACCTGTCGATGGTCGACTGATTTCGCCGGCCGCATCGTACTTTCTTGTTTTTCCTGTGCTATACCTCTAAAATAATGGAGTCGTAAAACTCAAGCACTCAAACCGTTCCAGGGGGGATTTGATGCCTCAGCTCTACGAAGGCCATCTTGATGCGAAGGGGTTGAAGTTCGCTATCGTGGTCGGCCGCTTCAACGACCTTATCACCGAGAGGATGCTTTCAGGGGCGCTCGACGCCCTGCTAAGGCACAACGCCTCCGACGGAGACATCGACGTCATCAAGGTGCCCGGCTCGTTCGAGATACCGTTCGGGGTCAAAAGGGCCGCCGCTACGGGCCGCTACGATGCCATAGTCGCCGTCGGGGCCCTTATCAGGGGGGCCACGCCCCACTTCGAGTACATCTCCAGCCAAGTGACGCGTGCCCTGTCGACGCTCTCGCTCGAGTTCGACGTGCCCGTGGCCTACGGCATCATAACGGCCGACACGCTGGAGCAGGCCCTCGAGAGGGCGGGTACGAAGGCCGGCAACCGGGGGGCCGAGGCGGCAGTGTCGGCCATCGAGATGGCTACCCTGAGCAGGCGGCTCGCTGGCGGGAGGGCGGCCGGGAAGAAGTAGTGCCCGAGATGGGGAGGAGAAGGCTATCCCGCGAACTAGCTCTGAGGTTTCTTTACCAGTACGACGTCCTCAGCGAGACCAGTCCGGAGGGGGTCGACATAGAGCGGGCGCTACGGTGTTACTGGCGGAACGTCGACGTCGAGGTTGACGATGAGGTCAAGGATTTCGCCACCGAGCTTGCGCGGGGCACGTGCGAGAACATGGACTCCATCGACGCCGTCATAGAATCGTTCTCCGAGCACTGGCGCGTCGAGAGGATGCCCAAGATCGACAGGAACATAATAAGGATGGCCCTCTACGAGATGGTCTACTTGGGCGGCATCCCCCCGGTGGTGACCATCAACGAGGCCGTCGATCTGGCCAAGAAATACGGCAGCACCGAGTCCGGGGGGTTCGTAAACGGGGTGTTGGACAGGGTCAAGGACGCATTGCAGCAGGGCGAGTTGAAGCATGATAGAAGAAGCGATCTCGAAGGTGGTTGAGCGGATCGACCTGTCGGAAGAGGAGATGGAGGGCGTGATGGCCGAGATGATGGAGGCCCGCGCCACGCCCGGCCAGGTGGCCGCCATTCTGGTGGCCCTCAGGATGAAAGGTGAGACGATTGCCGAGATAGTGGGCGCCGCCCGCGTGATGCGTGAAAAATGCGTCAAGTTGACACCCGGCGACCCGAGGGCGGTTGACCTGTGCGGCACGGGCGGAGACAGGCTGGATACGTTCAACGTATCGACCGTGGCCTCCTTCATCGTGGCCGGCGCCGGCGTGAGCGTGGCCAAGCACGGCAACCGCTCCGTGTCGAGCCGCGTGGGCAGCGCCGACGTGCTCGAGGAGCTGGGCGTCAACCTGGAACTGTCCCCCGAGCAAGCCGAGAGGTGTCTCAACGAGGTGGGCATCGTGTTTCTCTACGCTCCCCTCTACCATCCGGCCATGAAGAACGTCGCCACGCCCCGGCGCGAGATAGGGATAAGGACCATATTCAACGTGCTGGGCCCCATGACCAACCCGGCCGGTGTGAAGCACCAAGTGATGGGCGTCTATTCGGGCGTCCTGCTCGAGCCCATAGCAAAGGCCCTTCGCAGCCTGGGATCGGAGCGCGCCATGGTGGTCCACGGCGATGACGGCACGGATGAGATCACCGTTACGACGAAGACAAGCGTGGCCGAGCTCAAGGAGGGGATAGTTAAGTGCTACACCATAGAGCCCGAGGAGTTCGGTCTCAGGCGAAGCAGGCTCGAGGAGTTGCAGGGAGGCGACGCCCGTCGGAACGCACAGATAACGCTCGCCATCCTGCGGGGTGAGGAGGAGGGAGCCAAGAGGGACATTTCGCTCATCAACGCGGCCGCTGCCATAGCCGTAAGCGGCAAGGCCTCCGACTTGCGCGAGGGGCTCGAGATGGCCGCAGAGGCGGTTGACTCGGGGCGCGCCCTGGCAAAGCTCAACGAGCTGGTCAAGTTCTCCCGCGAGGCCGGGGGGCTGGGGGCGGACTAGCGGCCCCGTCGGGGCTCGGCGCAGCCGGTCGGCGTGCCCGTGGTGCCGGGTCTATCTCTAAGCCCGATGTCAGGCACATTCATATTGGATACCATACTCGAGCACAAGCAGCGCGAAGTAGCGCGCTCGATGGCCGTGCGCCCTCTCGAGGAGCTTCGAGCCGCCGTCGAGCGGGCCGGGCCGTGCAGGGATTTCACGGGCGCCCTCACCCGTGGACCCGGGATCAAGGTCATAGCCGAGATAAAGAGGGCCTCTCCGTCCAAGGGGGTGCTGAGAGAGGATTTCGACCCCGTCGGGATAGCCCGCGCCTATCACCGCGCCGGGGCCTCGGCCCTCTCGGTGCTCACGGACGGCGAGTTCTTCGGAGGCTCCCTCGACTATCTTCCCCTCATAAGGGAGGCCGTGCCGTTGCCGCTGTTGCGCAAGGACTTCGTGTTCGCGGACTACCAGGTCTGGGAGTCACGCGCCTTGGGTGCGGACGCCGTCCTGCTCATAGCCTCGTGCCTTGAAACGGAGAGGCTTGCCTCGTTGCTGGGGCTTGTGCGCTCGCTGGGAATGGAGGCACTGGTCGAGGTGCACACCGAAGGCGAGCTCGCGCGCGCACTCGAAGCGGGGGCCCTGGTGGTGGGCATAAACAACAGGGACCTCAAGACGTTCGAGGTCGACATGGGGGTATCGGAGCGCCTGGTGCGCGCCGTGCCTCCGGACAGGGTGGCCGTCTGCGAAAGCGGCGTCGGGCCCGGTAACGTGGCCCGCATGATGGCTGCGGGTTTCGAGGTGTTCCTGGTCGGAGAGTCTCTCATGAAGGAGGCCGACCCGGGGGCTGCTCTGGAGCGCCTGATCGCGGCGGCCGCTTGAGGCAGGGTGCAGTGCGCTGCCGACGCGGTGGGGGTCTACCCCGGCCCTATAGCCATACGATAACGTAGCGGCGGAACCTGCGTTCGATCACCTCGGCGCGCCTGTAGGTGAACACCTTCTCCCAGAAGTGGTTTTCGGGATCGGCTATGCCCTGGGTCTTGAAATCCCTTATGAGGCGGGCGTATTCGTCGTCCGAGGGCAGGTCGGGCAGTAGCTCGAACAGCGTGGCCACATCTGGTCTTGAGAACCAGCTCACGCCTTCCCACGCTTTCCACGAGTTGTCGCGCTTGCTGATGAGGATGAGTTGGCCCACCCTGTTGAAGCGGGTCTCTTCCAGCGCCCACGAGGGCAGGTAGTCGCTCCAGTAGTAATCGAAGGCCGCTTCGAGGACCTCGCTCCACCTGAGTGGCAGACTGAGCCGGCTGAGGGGTTGCTCCGCGCCCTTGGGATCGGTGCCTGTGGTCTCTGTGGTTCGAGGGTTTTGTCCCTTGGTGGCCGAGTGCATCCTCCCGTCTCCCGCAGCTGCCGTTGTGGATTTGTTTGTCGGCAATAAATATGCCATAATGTATGAGTCGCCTAACCCTGTCAAAAGACAGGTTTTTGTGTGATTGCGGCCGCCTCTCCAGGGCCGTGAGGTTACAATTATTGTCAACGCCGGCACCCACGAATGTACGCTCGGCGTCCCGTCGGCATACGGCCGGGCTCGCGTCTCCGAAGGGGTTGGTCATCCATGAACGAGTTCCTCGACAGATTGCCTTCCCATCTACGGGAGTTCGCTGACCCCTCTCTCCCGAGGGACAAGCGGCTCCTTGCCGCAAAGGGTGCACTGCCCATCCCGCCGCGAGAGATGGCTCTCGTGCTGTTCGCCCTCTCGCTCGACCGCGACGAGGAGGTCCGAAGCGAGGCCCGCCGCAGCATCGAGGCCATACCGGAGGGCGTCATGGAGTCGATGCTCTCCGATCCCGCCACACCGCCCGAGTTCCTCCACTACGTGGCCCGCACCACAGGCAACGAGTCGTATCTAGAGCGCATCATAGTCAATCCGTCGACCAGCGACCTCACGCTCACACACCTTGCGGCCGAGCTCGACAACCCACTTCTGCTCGACATAATCGCAAGCAACCAAGAGCGGCTCGTCCGTTGCGAGGCCATCGTCGACGCCCTGGGCCGCAACCCCTCGGTCGGGCGCGCCACGATGGAGCGCGTGCTGGGGTTCCTGAGGCTCTATTTCGTAAAGAGCGACTCCAGACTGGCCGAATACGCCGGCGTCGAGGTGGAAGAGAAGGAGGCCGAAGAGGCTCCGCCGGCGGAGGAGGGGGAGGCCGACTCCGGCCCCGTGCTGGAGGAGGAGACGGCGCGCCGACTGCTCGAGGAGAGGCAGGAGGACGAGGAGCTGGGCGAGGAGCAGCGAGAGAACCTCTACCACTTGGTCAAGAAGATGACAGTCGTCGAGAAGATAAAGCTCGCCATGTTCGGCAACAAGGAGGTCCGTGCCATCCTCGCGCGGGAGCCGGTCAAGATGATAGTGAGCGCCGTGCTCAAGAACCCCAAGATCCTGGAGAGCGAGGTGGTGGCGATGGCCCAGTCGGTGGCGGTGGACCAGGACATACTGCGCCAGATCGCGATGGAGAGGAAGTGGATGAAGTCCTACGCCGTCAAGCTCGCCCTGGCGAGCAATCCCAAGACCCCGACCCACATAAGCATCAACCTGCTTAAGCACCTCTACCCGCGCGACCTTCAGACTCTGGGGGCGAGCAAGAACGTGCCGGCCGTGGTGGCCGCGGCGGCAAGGAGGTTGCTAGCCGAGAAAAGGCGCCGCTAGCGGGGGGACGGCCATGGGCGAAGAGACCAGGATAGAGCGGCTGAGAGTGGACGAGAGTATGGCGGGGTTGAGGGTGGATGCCGCCATAGCCCGCCTGTTACCGGGGCTTTCGCGTTCGCAGGTGCACCGGCTGATGGAGGAGGGGCTGGTGCTGGTGAACTCCCGGCCGGCAAAGCCCTCAAGACGCGTGGCGGGCGGCGAAGAGGTGGTGGTCACGCTGCCTCCTCCAGAGCCGCTCGATGTGATGCCTCAGGCCCTGGACATCGATGTGCTCTACGAGGACGAGCACATAGTGGTCGTTGACAAGCCGGCCGGAATGACCGTGCATCCGGGGGCCGGTGTGAGGGAGGGCACGTTGGTAAACGCCCTCCTGGCCCGCTGCAGCGGTCTGTCGGGCGTGGGGGGGAAGTTGAGGCCCGGCATCGTCCACAGGCTGGACAAGGGGACGAGCGGCGTCATGGTTGCGGCAAAGAACGACGCCGCCCACACGAGCCTCGTCGAGCAGTTCAAGGCTCGAACCGTGGAGAAACGCTACGTGGCCGTGGCCGCAGGCCGCGTCGAACCGGCCGAGGGGCGGGTGGAGATGGCGATCGGGCGCCACCGCAGCGAGCGCAAGAAGATGTCCCCGGCCACCCGGAAGCCGCGCGAGGCGGTGACGGAATGGAGGGTGATGGAGAGGCTCCAAGGGGCGACGGTCGTCGAGGTGATGCCCCGGACGGGTCGCACCCACCAGATAAGGGTCCACTTCAAGGAGTTGGGGTTCCCGCTCGTGGGCGACCCCCTCTACGGGAGGCTCCGGGGTCTGCCGCCCGCACTGCGCGAGGCCGCCCGGCGGCTGGGGAGGCCCGCCCTTCATGCGGCTGCACTCGCCTTCCGCCACCCGGCCACCGGCGAGTGGGTCGAGTTTGCGGCCCCTCTGCCCGCCGACATGGTGCGGTTGATAGAGTCGTTGAGAGGGGGAGGGGAGGAGCGGTGACGGTGGAGCATGAGGGAGGGGTCGTGGTCTCGGGAGCGCTTGAGGCCGTGGGGGGCATAAGCCACGGCTTCGCCACCAGGGCCGTGCCGCCCGAGCCGGACGCCTTGGCCCGTAGCGCGGGGCTGAGATGCATAAGGACGCTCCGGCAGGTGCACGGTACCCGTTGCCTTGTCGTAGAGGGCTGCAGCCGGCGGGAAGACGAGCCCCGCGAGGGCGACGCCCTCGTCGCCTCGTCGCCGGGAGTGGGCGTAGGGGTGAGGACGGCCGACTGCGTCCCTGTGCTCGTGGCCTGGGACGGAGGGCGGGCCGTGGCCGCCGTCCACGCCGGCTGGCGCGGTACGCTGGGCGGCGTGGTGAGGGAGGCGGTGGCGCTGATGAGGGAGCGATTCGGGGGCGACGCCGGCGGAGCCGTCGCCGCCGTGGGGCCCGCCATAGGGCCCTGTTGCTACGAGGTGGGCTGGGATGTGGCCGGCCGCTTCATCGACTCCTATCCATGGTCGCGCCGCTTCATCGAACCCTGCGGAGGGGGCAAGTACTTGCTCGACCTCAAGGGTGTCAACGCTCACGTGTTGAAGATGTACGGCGTCGGGGAGGTAGACGTGAGCCCGATCTGCACCCGCTGCGACGGACGCTTCCACTCCTTGAGAAGGGATGGCGCCCGGGCCAGCGGGCAGATAAGCTTCATAGGCGTCCTCTGAGCCCCACCCGCGTGCCCGCGGACCTCTCGCTACCGCGCGGTCACCCCTCCTCACCTCGAGGCCGCGGCTTCCTCGAAAGCGGTCCTCCTTCCTCCCGGGCGCGCAGCGGCACGGAACGCCATACGCTTCATCCCCGCGACCCCTTTACCACTAGCCCAGGGGCGCGCCTCCTCTCCCCCCTTGGAGACGGCGCTAGCAGCGCACGTAACAGGTCGTCCCCCCGTCCATCGTCGTCCCTCCACCCCGCCGGGGACGCAGCGGCACCCGGCTTTCCCCTTCTCTCTCGCCACGGCAGGATCTACATCCCCCCGCTCTCACTCGGCGCAGGACCGTCTCCTTGAGCGGTCGCCCCTTTGCCGTCGGACCGCTTCCCCTCTCCCGGCCGCTCCCCCTGCTCGCCGCCGTGGCCGCCTCTTACATTTGCCTACAACCGCCGGTCAGTTATTATTTAATCTCTGAT
>CAZXEJ010000059.1:0-8243 GCA_964639895.1 uncultured Spirochaetia bacterium
CGATGATGCCCACCACCGGGCCGCGGTACCTCCTGCCCACCTCGAGCGTCTCGAGGAGCTCCTTCCTCATGGCCTCCCTCTTCTCCTCCAGCGGCAGGCGCCTGGACACCACGACGCCGCTCTTCGAGACGTTTATCACCCTCACCTCGACCTTCTGGCCAACGAACTTCTCAAGGTCTCTCTGCGGCCTGAGGTCGACCTGCGAGGCTGGCAGGAACGCCCGTACGGGGGAGTTCTCACCCACGTCGACGATTAGACCGCCCTTGACCTTCTCGACTACGACGGCCTCGATGAGCTCGCCCGTCTCGAGGCTGCGGGCGAACCTCTTGTGCTCGCGCAACTGATCGGCCTTGCGTTTCGACAGCCGGGGCATCCCTCCGTCGCTCTCCCACCTGTCGACCACCACCTCGACCTCGTCGCCCACCTCGACAGCCGTCCGCCCGTCCTTGTCGGCGAACTCCTCGAGGGGGACTACGCCCTCGGACTTGAAGCCGAAGTCCACGTAGACCTCGGTGCCGTCGATCTTGACGACGGTACCCGTGAAGGTGTCGCCGTCGTTCACCTCACGGCTCATGGACTCTTCGAACAGCTCGGAGAACCCCTTCTCCGTGGCGTCGGTCTCGGTAGTCTCGCTCATTTCATTCAACCCCCGCACAAAATGGTACGTTCCAACCCTGGAGCAGGACGCCTCTCCGGGGAAGGAGCTGCAAAGGCGGTCGGGGACTATACGGTCTTAAGCCCCTCCAGTATATCCTTAATGATCCACGACGGAGTGGACGCACCGGCCGTCACGCCGATGGTCTTGCCGTTCAAGTCTATACCCAGCGACCGCACCTCGTCGACCGTCTCGATGTGGTAGGTGGAGCGGTTGACCTCCTTGCAGAGCTTGGCAATCTTGGTCGTGTTGGAACTGTTCTTCCCGCCTACGACGAACATAACGTCCACACGCTTGGCTATCTCGCGCGCCTCGCGCTGCTTGCGGAAGATGTCGTCGCAAATGGTGTTGTAGACCTTGACTTCGGGCACCTCGCGCGCAAGCAGTTCGTCGACCACCTCGCGGAACCGCTCGAAGGCGATAGTGGTCTGGGCCACCACCCCTATCTTCTTCTTCTCGAACACTTCGGGGGGAAGCTCGTCCTTGCTCGAGACGACCACCGTCGTCTCGGGATCGGCGAAACTCACGACCCCTATTATCTCGGGGTGGTTCTTGTCGCCCACGATGACTACGAAATAGCCCTCTTCGGTGAGCTTCTTGACGGAGTGCTGGAGCTTCTTGACGATGGGGCAGGTAAGGTCGGCCACCTTGAGCCCGCGCCTCCGAAGCCTGCGGCTCACATCTACCGGCACGCCGTGGGCCCGTATCATCACCGTCCCGCCGCGCACCTCTTCCATCCTGCCCACCACTTTCACCCCCTGGGACTCAAGCTGGCCCACGACCTGGGGGTTGTGGATGATGGGGCCCAGCGAATAGATGTCGCCCCCGTCGGACTTGTTCTCCTCGATTATCTGGAAAGACTTATCCAGGGCCCTTTCGACCCCGAAGCACACGCCGGCACTCTCGGCCAGCACGATCTTTCTTTCCTCCGTCTTCCCCTTCATCTACCTTCTTCCACCACCTTGAGCACCCTGTCGACCACTTCGTCCACGGTCAGGTGGGTCGTATCTATTATTACCGCATCAGGTGCAGGATGCAAGGGGGCTTTTTCCCTGCCCATGTCCCTCCTGTCGCGCTCCTCCAGCTCGAGCCGCACCTTCTCGAGCGGCAGCTCGATGCCGCGCCGCCGGAACTCGAGCCACCTGCGCCGCGCCCTCTCGGCTGGGTCGGCATCGAGGTAGAACTTGAAGTCGGCGTCGGGGAAGACGAACGTGCCCATGTCCCTGCCCTCAACCACAATCCCCCCGGCACGGCCGGCCGCACGACGCTGCAGCGACACCATAGCCTCACGCACCTGCGGCAGCGTGGCTATGCGCGAGGCAAGCGAAGCCAGCGCCGGCGTCCTCAGCCTGTCCGAGACGTCCTCGCCCTCGAGCAACGGGACCATCACCCCCCCCGCGGCATCCCATTTGAACTCCATCTCGGCACCCGACAGCAGCTCCACCACCCTCTCTTCGTCCCCCGCATCCACCCCCGCACGCGCGACCAAGAGCGCCGCCATCCTGTACATGGCACCCGTATCCAGGTAGGCGAGCCCCAGCCTGGCGGCCACCTCCCGGGCCACCGTGCCCTTGCCCGCCCCCGACGGACCGTCTATGGTGATGACTATCCGGCGCTTCTTCACCGCAGGCTCTCGAGCGTATCGAAGAATCCCGGGAACGAGACGTCCACGCAGTCGGCCCCCTCGATCACCGTCTCCCCCTCGGCGGCCGTGGCGGCCACGGCCACCGACATGGCCACGCGGTGGTCGCCGTGCGAGGAACAGCGCGCACCGCGGAGGCGGCCGCCGCCCTCGATAACGAGGCCGTCTTCTCTCTCCTCCACTCGCGCCCCCATGGCCGCAAGCTCCGCCGCCATGGCCGCTATCCGGTCGGTCTCCTTCACCCTGAGCTCGGCGGCATCCCTTATCACGGTCGTGCCGCGGGCGAAACACGCCACGGCTGCAACGAGCGGGAGCTCGTCGATGGTGCGTGGTACGTCGGACCCTTCGACGGTGACCCCCACGAGAGGGGAGCTCTTGGCCACCACGTCCCCCACCGGCTCTCCGCACTCGAGGCGCTCGCCCACGACCTCGATCCTCGCGCCCATGCGCCTCAGAACGTCTATAACGCCCGTCCTGAGGGGGTTCAACCCCACCCCCCTCAGAACAACCTCCGACCCCTCGTTGATGAGGACCGCCCCTATGAGGTAGGCGGCCGACGAGATGTCACCGGGCACGTGCACCTCGACGGCGTTCAAGCGGGCGGGAGGGCTCACGCAGACGGTGCGGTCACGCCTGCGAAGGGCTACTCCCATGTATGAGAGCATCCGCTCCGTGTGGTCGCGCGTGGGCACCTGCTCCTCGACCACCGTCTCCCCCTCGGCGTAGAGGCCGGCCAGCAGCAGTGCGCTCTTTACCTGCGCACTGGCCTGCGGTG
This sequence comes from uncultured Spirochaetia bacterium, assembly GCA_964639895.1. Lineage (GTDB taxonomy): Bacteria > Desulfobacterota_D > UBA1144 > Nemesobacterales > JADFKM01 > CAZXEJ01. Next base: position 3,073 of record CAZXEJ010000059.1, read on the forward strand.
GGCGGTACGTTATGCCGCGGAGCCTCCGTCCCTCCACGGCGACGGGCAGCAGCTCCGCGCCTGCGCGGCCCGCTATGCGCGCCCCCATGAGGGAAAGGGGCTTCGTCACCCTGCCCATCGGGCGCGCCCTGAGGTAGCGATCTCCGGTGAGCACCGAGAAGAAGGGCTGCGGCGAGAGCAACCCCATGAGCAACCGCGCCGTGGTGCCGGAGTTGCCGGCGTCTATCACCTGCTCGGGCTCCGAGAGCCCATGGAGGCCGACGCCCTCGATGGAGGCCGACACCCCGTCCCCATCCAGCGTGAGACGCACGCCGAGAGCACGCATGGCCTCGATCGTTGAGACGACGTCGCGCGATAGCAAGAGTCCCCTCACGGCGCACCTGCCCGAGGAGACGCCGCCCAGGATGACCGCCCTGTGTGAGATGGACTTGTCGCCCGGGGGGGTCACCTCGCCCCTCAAGGGACGGCCGCCCCCCTCGACTACTACGGTGTCGTCCCGGTCCACAGAGCTAAACCTACCATTGCCCGACCCACTGGGCAAGCACGCCGCCCGGAGGGGGGACGTGGAGGATACCTGTGTGCCCCGCACCGGCGGAACGTGCCCTGCGGGCGCCGACTGCACGGCGGCGGAAGAAGGCGAATAAGATGGTAATATTGATACATCGGCCCTGCGGCCGCCGAGCGGTTGGGAAGGTAAGAGCCATTGTCTAGACTCCAGGAAAAGCACGTGGTCGTTGGTGTGACGGGCGGCATTGCGGCCTACAAGGCCTGTGAGCTCGTACGCCGCCTGGACGACCGCGGCGCCATCGTGACGGTCGTCATGACCGAGGGAGCCACGGAGTTCGTCACGCCGCTTACGTTCGAGGCGCTGACCAGGCGTCCGGTCGCAGTCGATACGTTCGCACCGGGTCGGGAATCGTCCATAGGCCACATCGACGTGGCCGACCGGGCCGATCTAGTCGTCGTGGCCCCCGCCACGGCGAACACGCTCGCTAAAGCCGCCGCGGGAGTGGCCGACAACATGCTTCTCACCGTACTTCTAGCGGCCCGCTGCCCGATGGTGTTCTGCCCGGCCATGAACGTAAACATGTACACCCACCCGGCCGTACAGCGCAACATCTCCACCCTGCGCTCCTGGGGACGGGTCCTCGTCGTGGAGCCCGGCGAGGGCGAGCTCGCATGCGGCTGGGAAGGGCTCGGCAGGCTGGCCGAGCCGGAAGACATCGTCGATTGGTGCGAAAGGGCGCTGGCCGACCAAGACATGGCGGGCGAGAGGGTGCTGGTGACGGCGGGGGCTACGAGGGAATACATTGACCCGGTCAGGTTCATATCCAACCCCTCGACCGGCAAGATGGGGTTCGCCATGGCACGGGAGGCGTGGCTGCGGGGAGCCGAGGTGGTGGTCATAGCGGCCCACACGGAAGCGTCGCCCCCGCCCGAGGTGGAGGTCGTAAGGGTGACGGACGCACGTGCGATGAGAGAGGCCGTGCTCGAGCGCCTCGAGTGGGCGAGCGTCGTGGTCAAGGCCGCCGCCGTGGGCGACTGGACGCCGGCCGAGAGAGGGGAAGAGAAGATGGAGAAGAGAAAGGGCGGGGAAACGATGGAACTCAGGCTGGTACGCACGGACGACATCCTCGCCGAGGTTGGAAGGCGCAAGGGCGAGCGGTTCGTGGTCGGGTTTGCGGCCGAGACCGGCAATCCGAAGACCAAGGCCGCGCGCAAGCTGAGGGACAAGAACGCAGACCTCATGGTGGCCAACGACGTGACGCTCGAGGGGGCGGGCTTCGGAAGCGATACGAACGCCGTCTGGCTCATCAAGCGGGGAGGCAAGGCCGAGCAGCTACCCCTGATGGACAAGCGTGATGTGGCGCGCAGGGTGTTCGACCGCGTGGTGGAGATGAAGCGCAAGAAGCACAAATAAAGGAAAGAGGCGGCGCCCGGAGAGGCGCCGCCTGCTTCCTCACTCATCCGCTCCCCGAATCCCCTGCCCATGATGTCATGGAGGTGAACCGTTCCTTGCCGACAGCCGCCCTGGAGCGTCAGACGGCCTCTCTTTTTTTGCCGCTCTTGCTAACCACCTTGTTCTTGCCCATTCGCTTTGCGATGTAGAGGGCCTCGTCGACCCGCTTGACCAGGCTTTCGACGGTGTCGTCCTCCTCCCAGGAGGCCACGCCGAAACTCGCGCGCAGCGAGCCGTTGCCGGCGGAGCTGAAGTCGTGTTCTTGAATCAGGACGCGCAGCTTCTCGGCCATCCTCACCGCCCCCAGCATCCCCGTCTCGCGGGCCAGAATGATGAACTCCTCGCCGCCGTAGCGGGCCAGCACATCTGTCTTCCTTATGTTGCTCTCTATCAGGGAGGCCAGCGTCTGAAGCATCCTGTCGCCCACGATGTGGCCGTAGGTGTCGTTGACCTTCTTGAAATCGTCCACGTCCAGCATGAGAAGCGAGAACGGGGTAGAATAGCGGCGGCCGCGCTCGAACTCGCTCTCCAGGATCTCGAAGAACTTGTAGCGGTTGAGCGCATTGGTAAGGGAGTCGTACTCGGCCCTGCTGCGCAGCTTCCCAAGCAGGAAATTGTTGATCTTCTCGTACGTCATGGCCGAATGGAACACCAGCAGGAAGACGAGCAGCGAGTTCAACAACACGGTCGATTCGAGCGGCAGCCGGCCGTGCTCAATGTAGTACTGGACCATAGCCCCTCCCAGCGCAAACACGAATAGGGCCGTCCATACCTTCCCCCTCTTCTCTCCCAGCAGAAACACCGTTATCAGCGGAAACGCCGGTATCCAGAACAGAACCCAGTTCATCTCCTCGACGGCCGTTACCGAGAACATGAACAGAGCGAGCGTGCAGACCACGACGAGGTTCGATACCACTCCTATACGATGGGAGAAGAAAACGACCGCCAGAGCGAGGGTCAGAGCGGCCGAGAGGATGAGAAGCGAGTGCGCGGTGTGGCCCGAGGCATACTCGTAGGCGGAGAAGAACACCATGACGGCGACAAGTATCCACGTAAGGCTGCGCGTGAGCACAGCCCTGTAGCGGAGGCTTTCTTCGTCCAGGCCACAAGTGAGCAACTTGCCGCAGATCCACTCGAATACCTTCATCGATCGTTCCCGCTTGTAGAATGCCGTTGCAAGTGAAAGTGGCAAGAAGCGGACCAAAAGCCGCAACGCCGATCCAAACGTGGCCCCGCCGAGGGGAAGAAGCCGCAGTCATGAGTCCGGAGGACGGCCCCATTCGCAGAGCTAACTCCAAGTCACTACTCGGAATATTCCCATCCCGGGTGATGTCCACGGACATCGCAGACGGTCCGTGCCAGGCGGAACCTACGACTACAAACCGCTCGCGTGAGCCCAGCGGGTCGGCCCTTTGGAAGGGGTCGCACCTACCCCTAGAGGGTGCCGATGAAAGAAGAACCGTCGTATGGAAGGAAAAAAATAGTCAACAGTTGACAATATGCGTCAGCAGGTTGACAATTTGCGTCTCTTGGCGGCCCGCTCCCCCCCACGGTCGAGAAGGCGGGAAAAAGGTCGCAACCGTTCCGGGCCTCAGGAATCGTAAGATATATAAGGTGTGCGCCTTGCTTGGCGCCGACTGATACAACCAGTTCATGGAGGTGACGAAGTGGCGAAGCCGCAAGTAGCAGCACGCATGCCAGCCGTGCTCGATCTCGAGCCGGGCACCTACTACTGGTGTCGTTGCGGGAGGTCGCAGAACCAGCCCTTCTGCGACGGCTCACACACTGGAACCGGGTTCGAACCGTTGGAGTTCACGCTTGAGGAAAAGAGGCGCATCGCGCTTTGTAACTGCAAGCACACCTCCCGCCCGCCCTATTTCGACGGCACGCACAGCAGGCTGGACTGAGTGTCAGAGCCGTAGGTGGAGGGCGCCCGAACGCAGGCCTCGCCGCCTGCTGGGGAGTTGATACCGCTTGGAGGCCGCTTCAGGGAATGTATCATTAAGAAGGAAGAAGGGCCGCCCGGACGGCAGCTGGAAACGCAGACGGAGGAAAGGATATGGAGCACGCCCTCAGGTTCGTACACTCCCTCTCCGTAGCTCTCTGGGTAGGGGCCGTCTTCTTTTTCGCGTCCATCGGGGGGCCCGCAATATTCCGCACACTGGAGCGAAGGACGGCGGGCGAAGTGGTGTCGGCCATCTTCGGTAACTACTACGCCCTGGGCTACGTGTGCGGTGCGCTCGCCCTCGCTTCGGCGCTGGCCTTGTGGGCGCTGTCGCCGGGGGCCGGCTGGTTGCTGCACGGGCTGCGCGCCGCCCTCCTGGTCGTCATGATAGCCCTCTGGCTTTACGCGGGGGCCGTCGTAAGGCCCGAGGCCCATCGGCTGAGGCTCGAGATGGCGGCCCGACAAGGAGAGGCCCGCACCGGCCACGACGAAGCCCTGGCCCGCAGGTTCGCCGCCCTACACAAGCGTTCGGTCGCCGCCAACGGGGGCGTATTTCTGCTCGGGATTGCTTTGGTTGCAGTGAACGCATATAATAGATGAGTAAGGTATCCTAAACGACTTCAAGGAGGTAGTGGCTCCATGCTAGAGGTCACTCCGCGGGCGATAGAAGAAATAAGGAAGCTGCTAGCCCAGGAAGGGGACGAGGGACTCGTGTTGAGGGTGAGGGTGGTGCCCGGCGGCTGTTCGGGCTACTCGTACGAAATGGGATTCGACGACGAGTTCGACGAGAGTGACGAGGTGGTGGAGACCGAGGGCATAAAGGTGGTGGTCGACGAGACGAGCGCCCAGTTCCTCAAGGGAGCCGTGCTCGACTACACCGACGGATTCCAGGGACGCGGCTTCTCCATAAAGAACCCCAACGCCACGGCCACCTGCGGCTGCGGCTCTTCGTTCACCGTCTAGAGAGGAAGGGAAGCGATCGACGGGCGCCGCCGTGCAACGGGGCCGGCGGGTGTCCTAGGTCGCGGCCGGCGTGTCCGGGCCGGCCGCTGCATCGCGCCCCCCCACACCAACCCCTCTACCCAGCCGAGCCCGCCCCTGCTGCGCCCGACATCGCAACCCTGCCGCGGCCCCGTCCCCGTCCCACACCACCCCTCACACCCGCCAGGCACAGAACAGGGCCTCCGCAATCCACCACACATACCACCCTTTTCGTATTCGATTGCTTTAGGAAACAAAATGTTGTTTTCCAGGTGGATGTGTTGA
>CAZXEJ010000060.1:0-7461 GCA_964639895.1 uncultured Spirochaetia bacterium
GCCGTCACAAACGGCGGCTACCCCTAAGGTCGGAGGAAGTCGTGTCCTTCGGTCCTACCGTCGGCACTTCACCTTCACAATGGAGTCCGTCGCACGCGATGAGCGGCAGATACAGACATTCCCATCCACTTGAGCTTGGGCGATACAGGCGCAACATAGCCAAGGACGTCGTTCTCACGCTCCTTACCTGCGGCATCTACGGCCTCGTATGGAAACGCAACCAGCTCAAGGGGATAAACATCCTGCTCGATGAAGACAAGTACAGCTGGTGGTTCTGGCTTATCGCCTCCGTGCTCACCTGCGGCATATACAACCTCTATCACGTATACGTCCTCTCTCGGGACATCGTTGCGCTTGAGAACGAATACGGGGTGCAACCCTCCACTCACCTGCCACTCATATGCGTCATCGTATCCCTTTTCGGATTCGTCATAGCGGCCGAGGCCCTGATGCAGAACGAGCTCAACTACGTCATCGACAAGGCCCTTGCCGGAGGAGGCCGAAGATGACCGGCCGCGTGGAGACCCGCATCGCAGATCGTGCGAGGGCGAGGCTCGAAGCCGCCGTCGCAGCCCTGCCATGGAACCCGCCGCTCCTGCTGCTGGCAGCCTGGGTGACTGCGGCCGCGGCCATAAACCTCGTGGGAGTCACTCCCGACGCGGTGGTGGGCGCATCCCCCTTCTTCTGTCCTTTCCGCGCCTTGACGGGAATCGAGTGCCCCGGATGCGGGATGACCAGGGCATTCGTCGCCGCGGCCGCAGGCGACTTTGCGGAGGCAATCCATCTCAACCCCTTCAGCATCCCCCTGCTGGTGTGGACGGCGGTGGAAGCCCTGCATGTGCCGGTTCCCTCCGTACTCAGGGCCAGAAGCGCCTTCTTCTACCCGGTGGCGCTGGCGGTCGTGATAGTATGGTGGACGGTTACCAGGCTGGTGCCGGGGCTGGAAGCGTTGCTCTGACTCGAGCGTTGGAAGACGGAGCCCGCAAGTGTGCGCCTGCAAGCAGGGATAACGGCTCTGCATGGCCCGCGCCGCCCACGGCCGGAGAGGTGTCCAAATGGGAGCGAGACCGAAGACCGCAACCGTCCTGCACGTGATTTTCGCTCTGCTCACGGCGTTTCTCGCCGCCTACACCTACAAGATCTACAGCAAGTGGGCCTTCTATTCGACGCTGGTCGACAACGGAGTGGACGCTGTGGGGACGGTCGTGGAGAAGGTGCCGCCGGATACGGTGTTGGTGCGATACAGCGACCCCTCAGGCGGTGCAACCCACTTCGGCCGAGCCGGCGTCACGCGCGAGCTGTTCGCCCGGCTCGAGCCGGGCGACACGCTGCGCATCCGTTACCTTGCGGCCGAGCCCGAAAGACCGGAGGTCGTACCCTACATAGAACCCACCCGTAAGCTCGCCCGAACGACGCTTGCATTGGCGGTGGGATTGCTCGTATTCGGGGCGCTCATACCGTGGGCGCTGCTCTCGCAGTTTGTGCTCGGGAACAAGGGACAAGATAAGCCGCGACGACCGCGTAGGTGAGAGGCGACTACATACACACAGCCACTGGCCGCAGCCGGCCGCACAGGCAGCTACGATCTTACCCTAGCCGTCGGCGTCTACACTCCGGCCGGAGCCCCCCGTCCGGCTCATCTTCCCACCGTGTAAGGGCCTTCGGCGAGTGGGTGTAATCTCAAAACCAAGTGAGCAGATCACTTATCCGTTATGACGCGCATCACTTGCGCCCTCCCCCCCAGCGGTGCCTCGGCATCCCTTTGCGCCCCGTACATCCCCTTCAGGCAGCGCCCTCGCTTCATGCCCATACGGTTCAATCCTCGTACCTTACGACCAGAACGGGGCGGGGCGAGGAAAGCGAAACCTTATGGCTCGTCGTCCCTATCGAAGGGCGGCCGCTCTCGGTTCTTATACCGTGAGAGCCTATCACAATGAGGTCCACGTCCATCTCCTCGGCCAAGGTGTTAATCACTACCCATCTTACGCCGAGCTCCACCCTGCTCTCGACTTCGATTCCCCTTTCCATAAACACCGCCCTCTCGCCCTCCATCTTGGCCTCGACCTCCCTCCTGAGCCCCTCGTAGAAGGTCCTTATCTCCTCATCCACCTCGCTGTCGGGCACCTGCAGGGGCTCGATAGAGTGCAGAAGGATCACCTTGGCCCCGAACGCCTCGGCAAGCTTGACCACCCAATCCCGGGCCCGCCTGCTGAGAGTGGAGAAATCGGTGGGAAACAGTATGAGTTTTACATCAACCATCTCGGTACTCAAAGCCGTAGAAACCAAAACGACCTTCGCGACAACACACAATAATAACCGCCGCCGAGCATATCAACAACTCCCCGGATAGGCACGATACTCTCCCTTGCAGCACCAGGCCGGTGGACACCCGCCGCAACCCGGATTGACGCGCCATGATCACTCGCCTGAGCCAGTGAGAGAGGAAGACGCACGTAACGAAGCAAATAGCCATGAACTTGCCTGCTCCCGTAGAGTGTGACGATGAAGACTGGACCACCCCCCATTGTACATAGAGCGTGAAAGTAGGAGCAGGAAGGGCAGGAACGGAACGCAGGGAGGCGTTGGCAGTGGGGGAGGAGGCGACGACACCACTCGAACAGCATACTTCGCCGCCCCTACCGCGGGGGGGAGCGCACCCTGGAGGCTGGCCGGGCTCATCCCACGCAGGGGAGCCGGCAATAGCCGCATGCGCGCCAGAGGGGAATAGGGGCTGGCCGTGGGATCGTAGCCCCCGGCACGCCCCGGGCCTCGCAAGTGGGTATAGGGGGTACGTGGCCCGATGCGCAACCGCCGTTTGCGCTACGCTCCGCACACGAGGGCGACACAGGGCGTGTACGGGGGCTGGAGAGCGGAGCGGCTTTGAACGCCCCGCCCTCATGCGCAGGTCCAAGCCCCAATACCCCGGACCACTGCACTGAAACAGTAAGAGCAAGTTCCCACCCTCCCTCCTGCACGGCGGCCACCGGCTGAAGAATCCCGCCTATGCCCCCTACCATGCGGGGTCGGACGAGTTCGCGTGAGGGGTGCATTGAATTCTCCACCACCACACTATAGAATTATCTTGTCGCTGCGGGCCGTCTTTCTTCCAGTCGACCGCCCCCTGCATCGAGGCCCCGTACGCACCCTGTGTCCTGCAGCGCAGAACCTCTTCAGGACGGACTCGCCATGGAACTCAAAAACATCGTTTGGGCCTATGACGGTTCCGAGGAGTCCAAGGGGGCTTTCCAATACGCCAAGTTCTTCGCCCGCATCTTCGGTTCAAAGATATTCGGCATCTACGTGAGCGTGGTACCAGAGTCGATCGCGCTCGAGAGGGTGGACATACCCGAGCACGACGTCTACACCTTCATTCTCAAGGCCGAGAACCACCACCGTGAGGTGATGGAGTCGCTATCGAGCGAACTGGCCAAGGAGGGAATCGAGTTCGAGGGCTACATCACCAGAGGAAAGCCTAGCACGAAGATACTGGAATACGCGGAGGCCAGCAAGGGGGACCTCATAATAATGGGCAAGCGCGGCCTCGGGCTGTGGGGCCGCTTCCTCGTGGGCAGCACTACGATGGCCGTCTTGCGCAAGGCCCACACACCCGTGCTGACCGTGAAGCGGCAGGCCGAGGAAGAGGAGATACGCCTGGAGCGCATACTGGTGCCATACGACATAAACGAGGAGGGTTCCGACGCCCTGGACTACGCACTCGAGCTTGCGCTGCAGGTGGGAGCGTCCGTCGACATGCTCTACGTCGTGAGGCTCGACGTCTACACGTATGCGACACCCGCCACCATCATAGACGAATTGATCGAGGCCTCCCAGAAAGAGCTCGACAAGAAGGTGGAGGAAGCGCGCGCCAAGGCAGACTTCCGGCTGGACGTGGAAGGACACGTCCTGCACGGTCTCAGTACAGCCGTCACCATAGCCGAATACGCCGGCAAACGAGGGGTCGATCTCATCGTGACCAACACCCACTCCAGAAGTACGCTGAGGCGGATCCTGCTGGGCAGCGTAAGCGAGAAGGTGATTCAGGAGGCCAACGTGCCCGTACTTACCGTGAAGCCCGCACCCTCCGGATGATGGCCGACCGAGACAGAGCCTCTAGACGCAAGGCGCTGATAGAGTACATGCTCCGTCCCGATACCTACCCGCACGGCCCGGAGCATGTGCACCACATACAGACCCACATATCCGACGTATTCATAGTCTCACCCTACGTATACAAGATAAAGAAGCCCGTCAACCTCGGGTTCGCCGACTTCTCTACGCTGGAGAAGAGGTACCGATTCTGCCTCCGCGAGGTCGAGCTCAACCGCAGGCTGTCGGATGTCTACCTGGGGGTGGTCCCCATATGCGAGCGCAACGGAACGTTCGAACTCGACGGCAGTGGTGACACCATCGAATACGCCGTACACATGAGGGAGCTCGAAGAGGGCTATTTCTTGAACGACTACCTCCGCCGCGGGGCCCTCGGGAGAGAGATCATCAAGACCGTGGCCGACAAGCTGGCCTCGTTCTACGCCTCCCAGTCGCCGCCCCCTCGCGCCGCCGCCTGCGGCCGCAGCGCCGTAAGGGGATTCATCTACGACAACTTCCGCGCCACCCGGCGGTTCATCGGACACACCCTGAGCCGCGCGGCGTACGAAGCAATCGTGCTCTACAACGACCTCTACTTCGAGCACCACGGCCAGCTGTTCGACGACCGGGTCCGCCGCGGCAGGGTGCTCGACTGTCACGGTGACCTCAGGCTAGAGCACATACACGTCCGGGACGGCCGCATACAGATATTCGACTGCGTCGAGTTCAACGACTCTTTCCGCTTCATCGATGTGGCGAACGACGTGGCTTTCTTGGCCATGGACCTCGATTACAACGGGCGTCCCGACCTCGGACGGTTCCTCGTAGAAAGGATGTCCGAGGCGCTGGAGGACGACGAGATGGAAGAATTGGTCGACCTGTACAAGTGCTACAGGGCCTATGTACGGGGAAAGGTGGAGAGCATTAAGTCGACCCAGCCCGAGGTGCCCCCCGCCGAGAGGGAGGCGTCGGCCCGCGCGGCACGCAGGCACTTCCGCCTCTCGCTCCGCTACGCCCTTTTCGGCTCCAGCCCCACGGCCGTACTCGTAGGCGGGATGATAGGCTCGGGCAAGAGCACCCTGGCCGCAAGGTTGAGCGAGGAACTCGGCTTCACCGTCCTATCGTCCGACGTCGTGAGGAAGGAACTTGCCGGTACCGCTCCGACGAAGAAGGCATCGGCGCCGTACGGCCGCGGCCTCTACACGCCTGAGATGACCCGCCTTACCTACGACACCCTTGCCGAGAGAGGCGAACGCCTCCTCAAGGAAGCAGGCTCGGTCGTAATCGACGCCACCTTCTCGAGGCGGGAGCTTAGGCGCGGGGTCATCGAACGCCTGCGCCGGGCCGGGGCGCAAGTGGTCTTCATCGAGACACACGCACCGAGGGAAGCGATACTGCAACGACTGCGAGAGCGGGAACATAGGGACGACATAGTGACGGATGCGCGCCCGAACATACTGGACGAATTCGCAGCCGATTACGAGCCCCCCGCCGAGGGTGAGGCCGACCGGCTGGTAGGCGTGGATACGACCGGCCGTTCGCCCTACTCTACTTTGGAGGTGGCCTTAGAGGCGCTGGTGAGGTCCCGCTTCGCCGCCCATGAGTGCCAAGGATAGCGACGGCCGTTACCGCGGAAGGCGGAAAGGCCGTATAATTGAACTAGGTACCGCTCGATACCGAGGCCAAAGACATGGTGAAAGGACTCTTCGTTGCTGCAATCGTCCTGTCGGCGGTCGTGGCCGTACCAGGAATCCATGTAGCCGCGGGTCGGGAAACCGGCTGCGCCCATGAGGCAGGAGAGGGGACCTGCCCGTCCACGTACACGGTCAGTGCAGAACCCTCTCTACCCACGCGTCCAAACGTGCCCCCGGGAACGGACTTCTCCACCTACCCCCTATACGACAACATCATGAGGGCAATCGGGACGAAGATGGCGCTCTACCTCCCACTGGACAAGGGGAACAGCTGGACCTATTCCGTCGCCACACCCGACGGTACGCGCCGCGAGACCTATTCGATAGTAGCTATCACGCAGCAAGGCTGGTCACGTTTCGACCTCTTCTTCGGCAAGCGTGACGTCTCGCTCATGTTCAACAGACTGGGCACGCTGTTGGTGCTCTCCGACGCGCACCAAATGGAATTCTACCCCAAGGATGTCGAGAAGCGCTTCGTGAAGAAGAAGTTCTCGACACCGGCCGGCACCTTCACCGATCTTCTCCTCATAACCGCGCCCCCGGGGAGCAAGATCGCGTTCAAGGACGTATATGCCAAGGGGGTGGGACTCGTCTACCACGAACACGGCTCCTCGGGCAAGAGGGTACGCTACACGCTTGTAAGCGCACATGTAAGGGACAGACGCCTGCCCGAAGGGAAATAGGGAAAACAGCAGGCACTACCGGTGCTGCCTCTACCCTCTCCCGTCTGTAGCGCACCGCGCCGGCGGGAAGGTCTCGGCCGCCGACTACACAAGCCTCCTCTCTATACGCCGAAGCTGCGATCTTACAACGCACCCACAAACGGTGCCCACAGGCCGTGATGCTCCCAGCCGCTCGGGGCCGCCTCGTCGGCGCACGCAAACGCCCGAGCAACCGGCCGTCAAGCCGTGGCGCCCCGCCCCCCACATAGCCGTCGGCGGCCCTTGGAACGTCGTAATGAGACATGAAAACCGGTAAGGACCTGAGAAAGCGGTGCCACCAGCCGAATGCCCTATCCCGGCCACGGAAGCCCTCCTCACCAGGCCATGCCTCCTGGGCCGCATCGCCGAGTCGCCTCCTTCCACTCACCGGCTGCCACTCACCCAGCCCACAACAAGCGCCACCACCTCTTCGGGATCGAGCACACCACCGGTAGTGTCCCGGTAGACCACCGTACCGTCCTCACCTGCGCTGAGGCATAGCCGTATGAGCTGGCGCGTCCTCGTCCTCAGATCGACGGCGGCGTCGGGCCGTTCCGTCTTCGTCCCCAGGACCAGCACGCCGTCCGGAGGGCTGTCTACGAATAGGGCGTAGCGCTCAGCCCCGATGATGGCGAACCCACGCCGTACGCCGCGGAAGTTGAGGAACGCGTTCAGGACGGCGGGGGGAGTATCGTAGGCGACCAGCTCTTCGGTTCCAAGTACACCGTTATAAACTGTCGCGGCCTCGCACCCGAGGCCGAACAGATGTTCGAGCGCACGCACCAGGAGCGAATCACACGCCGCACCGTCGCCGGCCGTTTCGGCATCGTGGTCGCGAGCCCCGGCGGCCGCAGCCGAAGCCAGCCTCGCTATTGTTTCGCGGAAATCGTCCATGGCGGTACCGTACTCCCTCCGTCTACGACAGTCGGGTTGAACAAACGCGGCGTATAACCTATAATAACTTATACCGGAGGCGCGAC
>CAZXEJ010000061.1:0-6942 GCA_964639895.1 uncultured Spirochaetia bacterium
CGCGACCATAGGCCCTCCGACCCCGCGACCGATGCCAGCAGCCGGCGCGCGCTCGGGCCGCGATGCACCCCCACCCGCACCATCTCCTCACCCTCGAAGCCGTAGGCTCGCTCCCCCCCTCCCCCTCAGCGTCACCCCCCGCCCCCCTCTCGGCCGACGACCTGCTCGAGGTGCTCTTCACCTCCGGCACGACTGGTAACCCCAAGGGGGTCATGCTCACCCACGCCAACGTACTCTCCAACGTCGACGCCATATACCAGATCCTAGAGACCACGCCCGAGGACAGGACGCTTTCCGTCCTGCCCATACACCATGTCTACGAGAGCACGGGCAACATAATAAGCTCGTTCAACAACGGCATGACCGTATACTTCGCCCGCGGCCTCAAGCCAAGGGAGCTCGTCGAAGACATGCGCGAGGCCGAGCCGACCCTGTGGTACACGGCGCCCCTGATACTAGAGAAGATGTTCAACCGCATCAGGAGAGAGGTGGCCGAGATGGGCGGCCTGCGCGGCATGGTGGTGCGCGCGATGCCAAGGCGCATGCTCGGCCGCGCCATAATGAAGCGCCTCGGCCTCGGGCGCATCCGCTACATTGTCTCGGGCGGCGCCCCCCTGCCGCGGAGGGTGTCGTCGGGGCTCGAGGAGCTGGGGTTCCCCGTACTGCAGGGCTACGGCCTCTCGGAGGCATCACCCATCGTATCGGTTAACCCTCCCAGCAGGCCCAAGAACGACAGCATTGGGATGGTGATACCGGGCGTCGAGGCCGTCATACGCTCACCCGACGACGAGGGCGACGGCGAGATCGCCGTACGCGGTCCGAACGTGATGAAGGGGTATCTGGGAAACGAGGAGGAGACGTCGCGGGTGATCACCGACGACGGCTGGCTGCTCACGGGCGACGTCGGATACTTCGACGACGAGGGCTACCTCTACATAAACGGCAGGACGAAATCCGTCATCGTCACCCCTGGGGGCAAGAACGTATACCCCGAGGAGCTGGAAGAGCGGCTCCTTGCATCGCCCCTCATCGAAGAGGCGGTCGTCTTCAGCCCCGACGACCGCACCCTGCAGGCGGCCATCTACCCGACGGCGGCCGAAGAAGGCGGCTCCTTCGACGTCGAGGCCGTATGGGAGGCCGTGGCCCGCGAGATCGCGGCCCTAAACGCCGCCCTGCCCGCCTACAAGAAGATAGCCCGCTTCGCCCTCACGCTGGAGGAGCTGCCCAAGACCACGACCCGCAAGGTGAAGCGAGAGCCGTTCAGGAAACTGAGTATAGGCTCGACAACAAAGGTACTGGATCTCGACCGCCTGGGCTGATCCCCCCGCGCCGGTGGGACTTCCACCGCACCTCCCCCACACATCAGGGACGGTGCAGCCCCAGGTCGGAGGCCACCTTCTCGGCCGCGGCCGTGCCGGACGCGATGCAGTCGGGCATCCCGACCCCCCGGAGCGCACCGCCCGCCACGGCAAGGCCGCGCAGTCCCGCGACGAGGCCCTCCACCTCGGCCACCCGGTCCAGATGACCCACCTCGTACTGCGCCATGGCCCTCGGGTGGCGCGCGAGCACCGCAAGACGCGGCGACCCTTCGAGGCCGAGGATGAGCCTCGTCTCCTTCTCGGCCATACCCACGAGCTCGGCGTCCCCGAGATTCATCACACCCTCGTGGAGCACCCCTCCTAGGAACGTTCTTACGAGCAGGAGCCGCTCGTCCCGCACGCGGCAGGGAAATTTGAGGCTGCTCAGCGAACAGGCCAACGTGCCGAGGCCTGCGGCAGGCGGTACGACGACGCCGAACCCATCGATGGGACGGCGCAGCCGGTCCTTGTCGAAGACGAAATTGACGACGGCCGTCGAGCCGTAGGGGATCGAGGCCAGCAGGCGCCCAAGTCCGCCGTCGACGCCGGCCAAGAGGGGTGAGGCTACGTATGCCGGTACGGCTACAATCAAGCCGTCCGCCGCCAAGCACTCACCGGCTGCGCATCGCACCTCCCACAGCCCTTCGCGGCGGGAGACCGATTCCACCTTGGCGGACAGCCTAACCCGCACCATGTCCAGACGCTCCCTCAACGCATCGACCAGAGACCCCATCCCGCGCCGCAGCGCAAGAATCGTCCCGTAGCGCGGCCCGGCGCTCTCCCTCTCCCTGCTCGCCCTCATGAGCCCCCGCACCACCCCTCCACGCCCCTCGAGCGCCACGATCTGAGGAATGACGGCCCTGGCGCTCAGCCTCTCCGCATCACCCCCCCATATGGCCCCCACCATCGGCTGCACCACACGCTCGAGCGCCTCGCTTCCAAGCCGCCTGCGGACGAAGGAGGCCACGCTCTCGTCCCCCTCCGGCGGAGGGGACGGGGGGATCAGCGGCTCCACCATCATGCGCAACTTCCCCCCCAGCGTAAAGAGGGGTGAGGCGAGCAACGGCGCTATCCTAGTCGGGGCGAAGAGGGCGAACCCCGCCGGAAGCGGCACCGGACGCCCTCCCCAGAACACGTAGGCGCGCCGGCCGTGCCGGCGGGTGGATACGATCTCGTCCTCGAGCCCCACCTTGCGGACGAGCTCGAGTGCGGCGGGCTTTACGGATACGAACGAATCGGGCCCGTACTCAAGTAGCACCCCGTCTCGATGCTCGGTCCTGATCACGCCCCCGAGGCGTGAAGAGGCCTCGAGCAGCACTATTTCGGGCGGGGGCGCAACGCGTCGGCCGAGCTCCTGCAGCCTGAAGGCCGCACTGAGGCCCGAGATGCCCCCACCTATCACTACTATCCTCTTGGTGGCGCCATCCATTGGTGAAAAGAAGCCCTTCCGCCCGCCGCCCGACGCGGCCAGCCGGACCACCCCGGGAGCCCGACTACACCCGCCGCCGTCCCATGGCACTCTCCACGCGGTCGGCCAGGGCGCATATGAATCGCCGATCGTCGTTCACCGTCTCCGCCCGCAAGAGGCGGACACCGCACTCGTCGGCTACCTGGGCAGCCTCTATCCCCAGGTCGTAGAGCACCTCGACGTGGTCGCACAGAAAACCGATCGGTTCGACCACGACGTACCGCACGCCGCGGCTGGCAAGCGACCTTATGAGGTCGCACACGTCGGGCTCGAGCCACGGCTCGTCGGGGGGTCCGCTCCTGCTCTGATAGCAGAGGGTCCATGCGTCGAACCCTACCCTCTCGGCCACGCGCGCCGAGCTATGGCGGAGCTGCTCCACGTAGGGAGACGATGAGGCCATGCCGAGGGGTATACTATGGGCGGTGAAAAGGAGCCTCGTCGCTTCCCACTCATCCCCGGGCACACACCTCAGCCTCTCCTCCACCTTGCTGGCCACGGCCTCGATGAAGGCGGGATGATCGTAGACCGGGTCGGCATAGACCACTTCGATGCCGGCCCCGGCCTCCTCTACGGCAAGCGCCACGTCCTCCTTGTAGCGGTCCCAGCTCGAATGGCACTGGTAGGCCGAAAGTATCACCCCCACCACCCGCCTTACACCCTCGGCCTCCATCCTCCGCACCGAATCCGCAAGGAACGGATGCCAGTTCCTCATCCCTATGTATACGGGAAGTTCGAGTCCTCTCCGTATCAATTCGGCCTCCAGCGCGCGCGCCTGCCGGCGTGTTAGCTCGTTCAGGGGCGACTTCCCGCCCACGACCTCGTAGTGGTGGGCGACCTCCCGCAGTCTCTCCCTCGGAATAGGCCTGCCGCGGGCGACGTTATGAAGAAAAGGCTCTATCTCCTCGGCCTTCTCGGGCCCGCCGAACCCTATGAGGAGGACAGCGTCGTAACCGACGGCCTCTGTGTCGTTTCGGACTCCTGCCATCACCCTTCTCGTCTCCCTGTATCGCCGTCTGCACCATCTCCCATGCCTTCCCGCTGGTCCCCATCCCTCCGGTGCGCGGCTCAGTCCGTCCCCGCACCCTTTCTCTCGGAATATTCGTGTACGAAATCGACCAATGCAAGCACGTTGTCGACCGGTGTCGTGGGCAGGACGCCGTGGCCCAGGTTGAATATGTGGCCAGGCCTCCCTCGGGCGGCATCAAGTATGCGCTTGGCCTGCCGCGTGACCTCCCTCTTCGAGCCCAGTAGTACGACGGGGTCGAGGTTGCCCTGGACGGCCACGTCGTAACCGAGCCTGCGCCACGCCTCCGCGAGATCTACGCGCCAATCGAGCCCCATCACGTCTCCGCCGGCCTCCCTCATGCGCACCAGCAGCCCACAGGCGCCGGTGCCGAACTGTATGACGGGTACGTCCACCTCGAGCATGGAGAACAGCCTCCTCATATGGGGGAACACGAAGCGGTCGTAGTCGGCCGGCGAGAGGCAACCCACCCATGTGTCGAAGATCTGCAGGGCATCGGCGCCCGCCTCGGCCTGATGTTGCAGGTAGGAAGCCGTGGCGTCGACTAGAAGCGTCATCAACCTCTCCCACCCCTCGGGATCGCCGTACATCATCCTCTTCGTATTGGCGTAGAGCCTGGACGCGCCCCCCTCGATGGCGTAAGAGGCAAGCGTGAAGGGGGCGCCGGCAAACCCGATCAGAGCCACCTCGGGCGAAAGCGCCCGCCTCGTGAGGCGGACCGCCTCGTAGACGAAATCCAGCGTCTCGGGCAGAAACCCCCTCAGGCGGCCAAGATCGGAGCCGCCCCTCACGGGACGGTGTATCACGGGACCCCGACCCTCGGTGTATTCGAGATCGAGACCCAGAGAACGAAGAACGAGAAGGATGTCGGAAAACAGTATGGCCGCATCCACCCCCAGACGGTCGACGGCCATAAGCGCCACCTCGGCCGCAAGCTCCGGCGTCGTGCACAGCTCGAGAAACGACACCTTGGACCGCAACTCCCTGTATTCACGCAGGAAACGTCCCGCCTGGCGCATGAACCAGACCGGCGTGTAACCGGTGGAGGCGCGCCTGCATGCCTTCACGAACTCCGGCTCGGGGTGCCCCGAAGCGGCACTTTCGGGCCACACCATATCGATACGCCTCCAAGACGCGGTGTCCACCCCCTGGGCCGCGGCGACGCGCTTGCGTTGCAGCAGCGCCTTACAACGCCGTGCGACCTCCATGATGAGGTTGCCCATCTTGGGGCTGTCGGGCTCGTAGTCGACGCTGAGGCCGAGCCCGCGCAAGGCCTCCGAGGTGACGGGGCCGACGGAACCTATCAATACACGGGCGAATCCTTTCCGCAGTTCAAGCTCGGCCCCCTCGGCCTTGGCCACTTCGAAGAGGTTCCGCGCCTGCTGCGCGCTGGTGAAAAGGGCGACGTCGGCGCTGCCTTCGATGATGAGCCGTATGGCTTCTCTGAGGGGGCGCGTATCCTCGGGCAGCTCCCATCTGTATAGGTGCACCCTCTTTACGGTGGCTCCCCTCTCCTGGAGTGCGCGCAGGAGCTCGTCGTTCGCCGCACCGTACTCCTGTAGAGCCACCGTCCCGCCTTCGATCTCCAAGCGTTCGTCCACCACCCTCAGTACGTCGCGCCACGTGTTGGGCTCGGGTACGACCACGTCCGGCTCAAGGTCCCACTTCTTAAGCGCCGCCACCGGCTTGGGGCCCCTCGCAAGCAGTAGCGGCCCATCGAACATCCGACGCACGCACTCACGGCCGAAGCGCTCGGCCAGGAGACGCAGCATCTGGGTGGTACCCACTCCTGTAAGGAGGATCACGACATCCACCTCGCCCCGGCCCAACAGTTCGGCGAGCTCCTCGAGCTCGGGCGTCATCGAAAGCGCCACCTCGCGCATGGAGGGGGCCACGAAGGGCAGGCCGCCGAATCTCTTTATGAGCCGCTCCATCTCACGGGCGCGCCTGCTCTCGAACGATACAACCGTAAGGCCGCTGAACGTATGCTTCATAGCCATGAGGTTCCACCCGGACACCAAGCCCCATTACCGAGGAGGATACGAAACTTATAGTATATACAGAGAGAGACCTCAATTGAACCGACCACGCCGAAGAAGGAGGCCGCCGCTGATGCAGGAAGAGCTTGAAACCGCACCGAGGAATCATTATAATATTATTGCGAAGAGGAAACAGAGAGACATTCCCACCCTAGTCGGGGGGTTTGCCTAAAAGGCGAGTAAAACTCGCCTTTTTTATAACTCAAGTCCCCTCCCCTTCTTCCTTACTCTTACTGAACCGAGATGAACGTAGCTCTTGGGCGGCTCGCCGTCGCAGTTTGCTAATCCCCCACCCGCCCCCTCCCCCCGTGCCGTGAGTGAAACACCGCAAAGCCGAGGGCGGTCGCAGCGTAAATACCCAGAACCGCGGCGAGCTGGCGGGGGCCGTTTTCGCCAAGGTAGTAGACGAGCAGGCATACCGTCGTCCCCATCAGAACCATCCCCAGCACCACCGGCGTCACGGCCGAGCGAGTACGCCTGCGCAGCTTCAAGTTTGCCACGCACACACCCATCGATACAAGCAGAAAGGTGAGGCTTGAAAAGGATGCTATGAGCTCCAGCCCTCCACCGACGGCAAGAACGAGCGAGAGCACCGTAATGACGACGGCCGCCTCAGCTGGCACCCCCTTCCTGGTGCGGAAAGAAAAGGCCTTGGGAGCCAAATTGTCCCGTGCCATCTCGTAGGCAAGGTGGCTGGATCCGAACAGGGTGGCGTTGATGGCCGACGAGGTGGCGAGCATGGCCGCTAGATCCACCAGCACTACGCCGATCCTCCCCAACACGGGTCGGGCGACCGCAGCAAGCGCGTATTCGTCCGCCGCTCTTAGAGCGGCTGTCTCAAGACTGCCTACAGCCACAACGGCCGTAGCCACATAGATGACCGAGGTGACGGCTATCGAGCCGTAGAGCCCGCGCGGTATGTTGCGTTCGGGATCACGCGTCTCGCAGACAGCGTTCGTGATGAGCTGGAACCCCTCGTAGGCGACGAAGATCAATGCACCCCCCAGCAGAAAGGAAGCGGGCCCGCGATCGAAGAAAGGGCTCATACGTGCC
>CAZXEJ010000062.1:0-6840 GCA_964639895.1 uncultured Spirochaetia bacterium
GCGGAAGATTTTTTGTGAATTTCGAGCGGTTCGCTGGGGTCCACATGGTGCCGGGCCGTACCCCAATCGACGAGGTGGCCCGGCGCGTGGGGGAGTTGCGGGCCAAGGCCGAGCGCGGCGCCCTTGCGGCGGGCGAGGCCGGGGAGCTCGAGGCACTCGAGCGGTGGGTGGAGGAGTACGAGCGCGACCTTGAGGCGCTGGGCGTCGAGGGCGGCGAGGCGCTCTGGTTCTGGGGGCTGCTCAATCGCGTGGGAGGAGGCGGCGATGTAGGGGGAATTGACGTGGGGGTGCTGTGGGTGCTGTTCGAGCTCTACGACGTGGAGCCGGAGCGTAGGCGCAGGCTGTTCGAGCTGATTTTTCGTATCGCCAGGGTGATGGGCGCGCTCAAAGAAAGGGAGCGTCGCGGGTAGTGGTGCGGAGGGACGGCGGGGGCGCCCGGAGGGCCTGGTATGTGCGCTCGACGGTGGACGGTCCGGCCCCTTAGAGGGTGACGCCGTGGGCCTGGTCTCTCCGTTCAAGGATGGCGATGGTTTCAAGAAACGCCTTTATGTATCTCTCGTCCATAGTGGTCGAAGACCTGCCGTCGACGAAGCGGACGGACAGTTTCTTGGCGTAGTCGTCGTATTCGAAGTCGACGACGTTATCCAGATTGATTCCCATCACGCCGCTTTTGGACCTCAGATAGACGAACATGGCTTTCCTCCTCGACCCAACGGGGTTTCGCTCGGAAAAAAGGAAAACACACGGGTCCACAGCATTATAGCACAAGCGTTCCATCCGGGTGCGGGGGGTTGAGGGCACGTCTGCCTGGTCGGCTGCGGCGGGCCGCCTATGGGCGTGCGGTCGACGGTCCCACACCCACCCGGTGGGCGAGTTCGTTGAGGAAGAACGAGACCGCCACCGTCGAGTTGCTCTTGGCGTCTATTGTGAACCCGAGCTCGGCCGATACCATTCCGCCCACCCATCTCTTCGTGAAAGGCAGCACCGTCGCCTCGCCGAGCAGGTCGTCCAGCATCCTGTCAAGTGTATCGAACGCCTCTTTCGCCTTCCGGTACGCGTTCTTGTACCTTAGCTCGGTCCTTACGGCGAAGAGGCGCAGGTTGTCGTCGAACATGAGAAAGGTTACGGCGTCCGAGGCGTCGGGCACCGGAAGCTCGCCGCCGAACCGTCTTACGGCGTAGGGGTGGATGCCGGGCGGCGTGTAGGGACGCCTGCCGCCCTCGAGGGCGAGGCCGAGCCGTGCCGCCCTTGCCCGCACGTCATCGAGGCAACCGCCTAGCTCGAAGCCGAGAGCCATGAACCTTCTTTCCGCGGGGAGAGGGGTACAAGTGGTTTGGGGCGTCGGTGAGGTGATGGGTTGCAGGTTGGCGGTGTCCACTTCCGCGCGGCCTGGTGACGGCTGAAGCGCGACGGAGAGAAGCAGTGCGATCGCCAGCGCTGCAAGTACAGCCTGCTGCACGTGTGTCTCCTGCAAGTGGTATCGAACAGATAATTATACCCCGCGGCGCAGGTGCGTGCCGCGATTGGGCGCAGGGAGGCGGCGGGACTAAGCGCAAGGCCGTAGCTTACCTCCGGCGTAGAAAAGCGGCCTTCATACATATTCGCACGGCAGCCCTCGGACAGGGGTTTCACCGCCTCGTCTCCGGAGCCGAGCCACGACGAGGCGCTCAGCCCGACTCCCTGACGCGGGTTGCCTGCTTCCGTACCTCCCCGGTGGGATGGTGGGTGCAGCGCGCGGGATGGGGGGCGCCTAAGTCGCTCCCCCCAGGGCCTCCCCGCATGGAGCAAGCGCATGGTGGCGTGCCCTGTCGATGAAGGCTGTGTTCCAGGCTCGTGCCTTCGGGGCTCGCATCGGGCGGGAGGGTGTGCTCCTACTGCGGCGGTCCTCTTTCCGTTGGATCCGGTGCACACGCCCCGCCGGCGTCCCGCGCCGGGCCTTCCCATATGTTTTCCGACCTTCCCACACCCCATTTCTTGACATTGTCACTAGCGCTCAGCCGAGGGGCTTCATTACCATGGTCTCACCCAGCAGCGGCGGCGGTCCTTTCAGCAACGCGCGCCGACGACCGACGGATCACGATGGCCACAGTTTCAGAGCTTCACATAAGGGTTACGACGGACCTCAAGGGACTGCGTACCCTCTCCGAAGAGGCCGCGCGTACCTCGGACGAGGTCGCTCGAGCATTCGAAGAGACTGGCCGTGCCGTGAGGGAAGCCTTCCTGCGGCTCGAAGATGGGTTACAGGGGGTGGAGACAAGGGTAGGCGCCGGGGTGGCGGCGGCCCGCGACTTGATCGAGAGTGTCGATGGGGTACGCGTTGAGGTGGAGCGGGCGGGGACGGGAGTGGCCGCTCTTGGGTCGGGGTTCGAGGAGGTGGGTTCTGCGGGTGCCGCGGCGGCCGAGGAGATCGGGGCCTCGTTCGCCGAGCTGGTGGACCTCTCGCTGCGCGGAAAGTTCGACGACCTCGAATCGATGTGGACGGCCACGCTGAGCGGGATGAGCCGGCTGTTTGGCCGATTTGTCGCATCGATCTCTGGACAGGCGATACCTGTGAGGGTGTTGCCGGTGGCTGCGGGGGGTGTGGGAGGCGTCGTGTCGCCACTTCCCCCCCTCGGCGGCGGGGGCGGCATACTGTCGCCCGGGTTCCCGTTCTTCGGACCGAGCGGCCTCGAGGGGCTGATCGGGGGCACGGCGGGTACGGTCGTGGGCCTCGGGGCGCAGGGGCTCTTCCTGGGGGCGCTGCCCGGCTTTTCGATGGGCGGGCTGCCGGGGTCGCTGTTCGGCGGGGTGCTGGGCGCTGCGGGCAACATCGGCGGGTTCGCCCTCGGCTCGGCGCTCGGGCTGAGCACGCTCGGGGCTTCGCTCGTGGGCGGGGTGCTGGGCATAGTGGGCGGCATCCTGGGGGGCCTTCTGGGGAGTCTGTTCCAGAAGAAGCCGCAGATAGATATCGAGATACCGGGCGAGTTCGGGGGCAACCAGCGCGAGTGGGAGAAGGCCGTGGCCGACGGGCTCAAGGTGACGGTTCAGGACTTCATCGACGCCACCACCGACGAGGCCCTGGCCGAGTCGCTCATCTGGATCAAGACGCGCAAGATAGACGACGTGAACGAAGACATAAGGAAGCGCGTCCTTGCGGCCATAACGGAGGCCATCAACAAGGTGACGGCCGTCATATTCCGGCTTCCCGAGGAAATGGCCCAGAGGCTTCTCGATGCGTTCCGCTCGACGGAGCTAAAGCTTGCCGAGACCGAGGACGACTTCCTGCTGGAGTTCGACGAGAAGTCAAAGAGCGTAAAGAAGCTGTTCGACAAACTAGAGAAGTTTCTGGGCGGTGAGCTCCAGGGACGGTTCCTGTTCGCCGTAAGGGACTTCTTCACCGGGGCGCTCGAGCAGCTGGGCGTGCTGCCCGAGAAGGCGCAGGACCTCATAGAGGGGAAGTTCCAGGAATTCCTCCAGATAAAGGGGCGCGAGAACCGTGCTGCGGCTGGACAGGAGCTGTTCAACCTGTTCAACGCGTTCGTAGACGCCTTCAACATCGTAAACGACCGCTTCGGTGACGCCGTGACCGATGCGATCGCGCAGCTGAGGGGCCTTGCCGGTGAGTTGGGCTTCACGGGGATCCCCACGTTCGAGCAGTTCAAGGCCAGCCTGCAGACGTTGATCCAAGAGGCCGAGCTCGACCCCCAGATCGTGGAGAAGTACAAGGCGCTGCGCCAGGCGATCCTCTCGACCATCGACGCCATCACGTCTTCCATCTCGGGATTGGTCTCGAGCATAGGTTCTCTCAATGCGACCATAGTGAGCCTCGGGGGAGACGCTGTTGATACGACTGGTGCGACGCAGCAGGTAGTGGATACGCTCAGATCGCTCCTCCAATCGGGCGGGCTGTCCATGGGAGAACGGGAAGGCCTCCTGGGGCAGCTCGCTTCCTTTGCAAACCAGTTGCTCGCACAGGAGCAGGCCCGTGCCCAGGCCGAGCTCGCCTCGCGCCGGCAGGGGTTGCAGCAACGCATAGACGCACTCACCCGGGAGAAAGAGCTCATACAAGAGAACTTCCGCGCCCGCATCGAGGCCCTCCAGGAAGAGCTGCGGGCGGCCGAGGCGTTCAAGTCGCTCTCCGAAAGCATCCGCGGCGACCTCGAGGGGGTGCTCTTCTCGCCGAGCGCCCCGCTTACGGGCGGCGAGCAGATGGGGATGCTGCAGGCGCTCATCGCAGCTGCCCAGGGCGGTACGACGCCCGAGGCCATAGATCGGCTGCGCGGGCTGCTTACGCGCGGGTTCGAGCTCGCAACGCGCGCCTTCGGCGTGGGCTCGCCCGAGCAGCAGGCAGTTTTCACACAGGTTACGACACAGCTCCAGGACCTGCAGAGGCTCACCGAGGAGAAGGGCGCCCGGGCCGAGGAGATCCAGGCGCAGATAGAGGCGCTCAACCGCGAGCAGGCCGAGGCGTTGGCCTCGATCGACGCCACCATCCGCAGCGTACAGAGCCAGATGAGCGACCAGGTCGCGCTATCGGCCGACGTGGCCGAGAACCTGCGCGGGCTGTTCGAGTTCATCCGCGACCAGGAGCTTCAGATCCTTCAGGAGCGGCTCAACCAGCTGGCCGAAGTGACGAACGTCCAAGGCGACGCGCAGCTCGTGGTGTTGCAATCGATAGACCAAACGCTCAAGGACATAGACAAGACCCTGCAGGGGACCGCGCCCGCAGGCGGGCTGCCCGTCCTGCGGCGGTTCGCCCACGGCGGGGTGATCACCGAGCCGACGCTCGCCGTGGGGTTGCGCTCGGGCAGGCACACGCTCATGGGCGAGGCGGGCCCCGAGTACGTGGTGCCGGCCCGAGGCGGGGCGGGCGCCGTTACGGTGACGATAGGGGACATCGTGGTCCAGGGGGCCGCAGACCCCGAGGCTACGGCGCGCGAGGTGGAAAGGCGCATCCTCGACAGCGTAAGGAGGGGGCGGTTGGCCAGGGAGCTGAGGAGCGTGGCATGAGCAAGAGATGGACGCCGAGGTTTCTCAAGGCGGTGGCGTTCGTGCTTGAGCACGAGGGCGGCTACGTAGACGATGCCGATGACGCCGGGGGCGAGACGAAGTACGGCATCAGCCGGCGGTCGTTCCCGGACGTTGACATAGCGGGGCTTACGCTCGAGGGGGCGGTCGCGATCTACTTCGAGCACTTCTGGCGCCCGGAGTACGACCAAATTCGCGACGAGCGGCTGGCCGTGAAGGTGTTCGACGTTGCGGTGAACATGGGCCACGCGCGAGCGCACCGGATATTGCAGTACGCCATCAACGACGGTCGCGAGCGGGCCGAGAGGATCACCGAGGATGGAGTGATCGGACCGGTGACGCTTGCCGCGATCGAGGCCGAGCACCGCCTGAGCCTGTACCATCGGTTCCTGTATTGGTGCGAGGTCCAGTATCGCGAGTTTGGGAACGAGAAATATCTGACCGGCTGGCTCAACCGGCTCTACGACGAGCCGCCGGCGTAGGAGGTGAGCGATGGATACGCTCGACATCATTCTCATGGTCATATTCGTGGTGGTGCCGATAATGGCGACCCTGTGGAAGGGGTTCGATAAGGTCGCAACGGTGGTAAGCGAGGCCGCGGACGTCGTGCGTGCGATGATGCGTGCGGCTACGGCCGCAAGCCCCGGCGGCAGCACGATCACCGAGGACGAGAAGGCCGCGATCAGGAAGGAAATAGACGACCTGAGACGCGCAATTGACGAGCTCCGAGGAGGTGGCGCATGAGTGCAGCGATGATAATCAGCCTGCTGTCTGAGACGCTGCCGAAAGTGATTTCGGCCGTATTGGCCGCCGAGAAGACCTATAAGGGGGCCAAGCAGGGCGTACTCAAGAAACAGGCCGCAATGCAGATAGTGATGAACGGGCTCGAGGCCGCAAGTGAATATAGCCCGCTCATCGCCAATCACAAGGAATCCATCGAGGCCGCGGTCGAAGAGATGCTCAAGGCCACGGTGAAATTCCTCAACGCCACAGGCGTATTGGGCCGCGAGTACGAATTCGACCTCAGCGACGCAACGTAGAATGAAGAAGAAAAAACAGTTCGCAGCGAGCGAATGGAGAAACCCCGAAACCGCCCCCAGAGATGGCACGGCCATCCTCGGATATTTCGGGGATACCGCCATACATGCCTGCTACAGCACAGAGTATCAGGCATGGGTCAGGTGGCCCGACGGCGATGACGTAATCTATCCCAAACTCGTGGCGTGGGCTGAACTCTACCCCCCAGAGGAATTGTAGAGAGAGCAAAGATGAAGCGAATATTTAGAGACGTTCCACCGTTTTGAACGACGCAACGTAGGAGGCAAACATGAAGAGACTTCTTTCTATGGCTCGTCCTATAACACTGTTTATAGCAATTGTAGCCATAGCACTCTTGGCCGCCTCGTGCGGTGGTAAGCCCATCGTGGGCACCACGGTACTCTACGACAGCGCCACGGCAACGACGCGCAAGGCGTTCCAGGACGACTTCGACCGCTGGTACGAGAACGTGAAGGCGTGCATGGGGATTACGGAACCCGTGCCTCAACCGCGGCTAGTCATCTACGACGGCAACCGCGTCCGATGCAGCGGCGGCGTACACTGGGGGTGCCACGATCACGGCACCATCATCCTACCCAAGAAGACCCGTACCAACATCGTGCGACACGAGATAGTGCATTACCTCTTGTGGAAGACGACAGGCGATGCGGATGTCGCGCACCGGAGCGACTACTTCCGGCTGTGTTCGGGCGTTGTGGTGATAAACGAGTAACGGAGAAGGGACATGCAACATGGAGACGACGGACGGCGGCACGGGGGCTTCACACCCGGCTT
>CAZXEJ010000063.1:0-5806 GCA_964639895.1 uncultured Spirochaetia bacterium
ACCGCAGAACGTACGAACCCCCAAGATCCCTTAGTGGTAGGATAAAGAGCCTTCTCAACCGACCACGTTCGGCCTCACGATCCACTATGTAAAGGTCATGCGCGGAGTGGATCCGTGCAATTTGACATTATAAAACGAGGGATCACAGCGTTCGTCTTCGTCATGCCGCTGGGATTAGCACGTTATGAGGGACGGCCATCCACCGCGTGGGCGTGCGACGAGCCGTCCTTCGGCGTGCGGGCGCCCTGTGTGCGTGCTGACAGGCCCGTTCCATGGAGGCCGCTTCACCGGCTTCCAGAGCTTCCCCTCCCCTCTTTTTCGCCAAGCGGCATCGGCGCTTCACGTACACTCGATCCTGAAGGAGACGGCAAAAATCGGCTTCAACCTCCCCTCCCGCTACGCCGAGGCCATGGGCGCAGCCTTGCCGTCACCGCATAGAGCGAGGAGGGGGACCCGTCAACTCAACTTCGGGTACGCAGAGGTACAGCCGCTTCAGTTCGTTCCGTGGGAGAACCAAAGTGGGGATGGAGCCGCATCGGGCGCCAGACAGGGGGAGAGACATGCAAGGAGTGGGAAAGCCGTACCACTCGCCGCTCCCCGTTTCTCCCGAAGGCCGACGTGGACGGAAGGTAGAAGTAAACGCCTCAAGGACGTATCGAATAGAGAGGAAACGATTGACACGGCGGCGGGCCCAAGCGGAGCTCTATAGTGACCGTTAATACAGATTCAAGACCTTCATGCGCCGGCGTTCAACATCTGCCGTGCCCACCTCCCAACCTCCACCCGCGCCAGGAGATGGCGGGGATATGGGTCCTGGTCGTCATCAGCCCATCTACTACCCGGCGAGAGGTCGCCCGCGGCACCCCCTCTATCGTTGGATACAACCCCGGCCCAAGCCTGCACGTCTTCGGTCGCTTTGATATGGCTCAGCTCACCAGATCCAGAAGCTCCCTCGGCGTCTTCTTTATGCAGGTGAAAATCGGGGTGTCCTTCTCCGTGTAGATGCGGGCGTCCTGCTCCCTCATTTTCATCACGAGGTCAAGGAAATCGGCGGGCTCGTCCGTCTCAAACGCCACAACAAATTCCTGGTCGTCGATGCCGAAGGAATAGGAGGTGTTTATCTTGACACTGGGATACTTGTGGCCTAGTTCGATATGCTCGTTCATCATACGCTGACGTTTCTCGAAGGGCAGCATGTACCAGTCGACGGTCTTAGTAAACGGGTAGATGAATATGAATTTACACTGGCTGGGTATGACGTTGAGACGCGTGCCCTCCTGACCCTCGTGAACATGCTCGTGCACGTAGACGGAATGCTTGGTCATGGAGAGGAACGACCACGGCGTAGTGAGATACTTGCCGAACCCCGAGTTCAACATGTCGCGCGTCATCCTCTCGAAGTCCTCTATGTCGTAGCTCACCCGCCATATCATGAAGTCCGTCTCGGCGCGGTAGCCGAACGTGGAGTAGGTGAAGACCATTATCTTCTTGGAGTAGCCCTCGACGACCTCAAGGAACTCCTCCCTGCCCTTGCGCTTCTCTTCCTCGGAGAGGCGCCTCCACTGTGGGTCCACCTTGTAGAACGCAAAGTTTACGAACTGCGATCGGTTCTCAGAACTCATCTCATCCTTCCTGCACCGGTTTGGATTTCCGTCCTATGGTAGCGGCGCCCACTGCCGGGGCAAAACGGGAACTTCACGTCAAGGTGTCTCCCGGATTCATCACCACGATCTCCATCCCCTCGATGTCCTTCGTAAGTTCCTTCAGTTCCTCAGGTGTTCCGGTAAGAACGGGGAAGGTACCGTAGTGTATGGGGATCACCCACCGCGGACTGAGAAAACGGCAGGCGTAGGACGCCTCGAGGGGCGACATCGTAAACAGGTCGCCGATGGGCAGCATCGCCAGCTGGGGCTTGTAGATCTCGGCGATGAGTTTCATGTCGCTGAACAGGTTGGTGTCGCCGGCATGGTATATGGTGAAGCCGTTCTCCAATTCTATGACAAACCCGCCTGCCTCGCCTCCGTAATACATGGTGCCGTCCTCTTCCTTTATCCCGCTGCTGTGCTGGGCGTGGGTCATGACGAACTTGATTCCCTCGACCGTCTGAGAGCCGCCCTTGTTCATGGGCGAGCAGTTCTCCACCCCCTTCGAGGTCATCCATTCGCATATCTCCCAGTTGGATATCACCGTCGGCTTGAGCTTCTTCGCTATTTCGACGGCATCACTAATGTGGTCGAAATGGCCGTGCGTGATCAGCATCACGTCGAGGGAATCTATTTCGTGGAGGCTTTGGGGACATGCAGGATTGCCCTTGACCCACGGGTCGATGAGAATGGTCTTGCCGCCTGGGGATGTTATCTTGAACGTTGAATGGCCGAAGTAAGTGATCGTGGTGTCCTTGCCGAGAGCCATAGTCTACCTCCTTGTCACATTTTTCAACACATTTACTTAACCACACACGGAAACCTATTTCAACACTCCCCCTACCCCGACCGCATCTTCCCCCAGCGAGCCTTCTCACCCGGGTGCCGCACCACCATGGGCCGGAACTCAGCTAAGAGACCGCCCCTCTCCACTGTCGGCGGCACGCTGGGGCTTTAGAGAGCAGGTTGACCTTGGCCTTTATCCCCAGCGAACCTCCTTGCTCTCCGGCATGTGAGCCTCATCACCGGAAGCCCTTACTGTGCAATAAGCTCCGCATCCCAATGCACGGCTCCGCGACTGGCACGCCTCGGGCCCCCGCTTCACACGGCGGCACCACGCAGGCGGAGCTTAACTGGCCAAATGTGTTAAATTTAATGTTGTGGGGTACGAATTTCTCGACCATCCGGCGGACGTACTCGTCCGAGTGACGGCCGCTACGCTCGAAGAGCTGTTCGAGGAAGCGGCACGGGCACTGATGGACTGCATATGCGACCGCTCCACGGTTGAGAGAAAGGAGGAAATCACGCTGGCCGCCGTGGGAAGCAGTCGTGAGCGGCTGCTCGTCAACTGGTTGCAGGAGGTGCTCTACACGGTGGACGCCGAAGGGATGTTGCTCGCCGACTTCTCCGTGCGACGCCTTGAAGAAGGCATGGTCGAGGGCGCGGCCTACGGCGAGAGGATCGATCCCGAGCGCCACCGCCTGTATTCTGACGTCAAGGCCGTAACCCACCACGGCCTCAGCGTCGACGACGACGGTGACGGCTACACGGTGGAACTTGTGTTCGATATATGAACAATCGGGGGTGAGGTAGATGGAAGGCGTCACGCTGAAGAAAATAAGCGACTACGTGTGGGAGATCCCCAAGACGGGCTGCATGCGCGTGCCGGGCAGGATATACGCCTCCGAGCGACTGCTGAGGGACATCCAGGCCGACAAGTCTCTCGAACAGGTCGTAAACGTCGCCCATCTGCCGGGGATCGAGAAGTATTCCATCGCCATGCCCGACATACACTGGGGCTACGGTTTCCCCATCGGGGGGGTGGCCGCCATGGATGCCGAAGAGGGGGTGATATCCCCGGGGGGCGTGGGATACGACATAAACTGCGGCGTAAGGCTGATGTCCACTAACGTATCCGAAGAAGAGTTGCGGCCCAAGCTGCAAGAGCTAATAGCCGAGCTGTTCAGGACTGTTCCATGTGGGGTGGGCCGTCGCGGCGATATCAGGCTCACCGACAAGGACTACCGACAGACAGTGGAGAAGGGAGCTGCGTGGGCTGTCGAACGTGGCTACGGCGAGGAAGAGGACCTGGAAGCGATCGAGGACCACGGGCACCTGCCGGGAGGCGACCTGGACGCGGTGAGCCAAAAGGCCCGCACACGTGGCAGCGACGCCATAGGGACTCTCGGCTCCGGGAACCACTTCCTTGAGATAGACGTGGTCGACGAGGTCATGAACCCGCGCGTTGCCGAGGCGTTCGGGCTGTGGAAGGGGCAGGTGTGTGCGCTCATTCACTGCGGCTCACGCGGGTTCGGTCACCAGATATGCTCCGACTACATCGATAAGATGCTGAGCTACATGAAGCGTGAGGGCATACGCCTGCCCGACAACCAATTGGCCTGCGCGCACATCCGCTCCACCGAGGGGCGGCAATATCTGGCGGCTTTTACGGCCGCCGTCAATTACGCCTGGACCAACCGCCAGATCATAATGCACTACGTGCGCAACGCCTTCGGCAAGGTACTTGGCGCGTCCCCTGGGGAACTGGGTGCCCGGCTCGTCTACGACGTGAGCCACAACATAGCCAAGTTCGAGACCCACGAAGTCGACGGCCGCAAGAAGCTCCTCTGCGTCCACCGAAAGGGCGCCACCAGGGCCTTTCCTGCCGGACACGAGCTCCTGCCCGAGCGCTACCGCAGGGTCGGACAACCTGTGCTGGTGCCAGGCGACATGGGCAGGGCGTCGTTCGTCCTTGTAGGAACAGAAGACGCGCTGCGGGAGACCTTCGGCACGTGCTGCCATGGTGCAGGCCGCGTGCTGTCGAGACGGAAGGCGGTCAAACAGACCCAGGGAAGAAACCTTGTTGAAGAGCTGCGCAAAATGGGGATAATTGTTATGGCCACCGGCAAGAGAACGGTAAGGGAGGAGGCGCCTGAGGCCTACAAGTACGTGGGCGACGTGTGCGACGTGTTGCACAACGCGGGAATAGCGAAGAAGGTGGCCAGGCTGAGACCCATAGGAGTAGTGAAAGGCTGACGGCATGCTCGACCCAAGGTTCCTGAGAGAGAACGAACACTACGTGACTCAGCGGCTCGCGACCAGGGGGTTCCACTACGACCACGATCGGTTCCGCGCCCTCGACTCAAAGCGACGCCTGCTCATCAAGGAGGCCGAGCGCCTCGAGCACCTCCGTAATGTTGGGTCGAAGAAGTTTGCTTCGCTCAAAAGGTCCGGCTCGGCCGACGAGCTCGAGAGGCTGAAGATCGAGCTGCGGTCGATATCGGACAAGATAAAGACCGTCCGCGACAGGCTGTCCGAGGTGGAGGAGGAGCTGCGGCAGTTCCTGCTCACCATCCCCAACATCCCTCACGAAACCGTACCCGTGGGCGGGGGTGAAGAGGACAACGAGGTGGTGCGGGTGGTGGGCGAGCCCAAGGATCTGGAGTTCACGCCCCTCCACCACACCGAGTTGGGCAGCCGGCTTGGCATCCTCGATCTGGAGAGGGCGTCGAAGATAGCCGGAGCCCGCTTCTCGCTGTACTTCGGGCTGGGAGCGTTGCTGGAGCGGGCGCTGATCAACTTCATGCTCGATCTCCACACGCGGGAGCACGGTTACACCGAGACCCTTCCGCCCTTTCTTGCCAACAGTGCGAGCTTCGTCGGGACGGGCAACCTGCCCAAGTTCGAGCACGAGCTCTTCAAGGTCGAGGATACGGATCTCTACCTCATCCCCACGGCCGAGGTGCCCGTGACCAACATACACCGAGGAGAGTTGCTCCGCGAGGAGGACCTGCCCGTCAAGTACGCCGCCTACACGCCGTGCTTCCGCAAGGAAGCGGGCTCCTACGGCAAGGATGTCCGCGGGATCATACGCCAACACCAGTTCAACAAGGTCGAACTCGTCAAGCTGTCCCACCCCGACCGCTCCTACGAGGAGCTCGAGTCGCTTACCGCCGACGCGGCGCGTGTGCTCGACCTGCTGGAGCTTCCCTATCGCGTCGTGGCGTTGTGTACGGCCGACCTGGGTTTCTCGTCGGCCAAGACCTACGAGCTCGAGGTATGGATACCAAGGGAGAACCGCTACCGAGAGAACTCCGCGGGCAGCAACGTTGAGGATTTCCAGGCACGCCGCTCGAACATCAGGTTCAGGCCGAAGGACGGTG
>CAZXEJ010000064.1:0-5094 GCA_964639895.1 uncultured Spirochaetia bacterium
ACGCTGGCCTACTGGCTCATGGCCGAGCTGGTCATACTCGCCACCGATCTGGCCGAGTTCCTGGGCATAGTGGTCGCACTCAACCTGCTGTTCGGCATCCCTCTGCTCGCCGGAGCGTTCATAGCCATCGTCGACGTCCTGTTGATACTGTTCCTCGCGAGCAAGCGGTTCCGGGCGCTCGAGCTGGCCTTCATAGGGTTCGTGGGCATCGTGGGGCTGGCGTTCGTCTACGAGGTGTTCCTGGCCAAGCCCGAGCTGTCGCTCATCCTAAAGCACTCGGTCATGCCCACACTGAATAAAGAGAGCGCGGTGGTGGCCGTGGGCATCATCGGGGCCACTGTAATGCCACACGCCATATTCGTGCACTCGTGGCTGGTCAAGAACAAGCTTGCCGAGAACGACTTCGGCTCCAAGCGCCAGACGCTGAGGTTCCATCGCATGGATACCATAGTCACCCTTACCGTGGCCGGACTGGTCAACGCATCGATGATCGTGATGGCCGCATCGGCGTTCTACGGCAAAGGAGAAGTGGCCACTATATCGGAGGCCTACAAGACGCTCATCCCCCTGTTCGGAACAACGGCGGCTCAGGTGTTCGCAATTGCCCTGCTCTCGGCCGGGATATCGTCTTCCGTAACCGGCACCCTGGCCGGACAGGCGCTCATGGAGGGACTGACCAAGTTCCGCGTGAGCATATGGGTGCGCCGGCTGGTGACCAGATTCCTGAACCTCATTCCGCTGGTAGTGGCCCTCATGATGGGAATAGAGCCGCTGCGCATACTGGTCATTAGTCAGGCCGTTCTCAGCTTCCTTATCCCGCTTCCGCTCGTACCTTTGCTGCTCTTTACGGCCGACCACAAGACGATGGGCGAGCTCACGAACGCAAGACGCACCACCCTGGTTGCGGCGGGCTGCGGTGTGGTGATAATACTGTTCAACATCTACCTGCTGGCGACGTTCTTCATGGAGTAAGGGCGGCTGGACACGTAACACGTAAGGAGAGGTGCGATGTCTCCATCGTACGCACCGAAACCCCCTCCCACACCGAAACGAAGATGCGGGGTGGAGGGGCCGGAGAGGGCTCCAGTCAGCGGGCGGCTGGGATGCTCGAGGGGGGACGAGGCACCCTACGAACTCGTCGGGCCGCCTCACGCTGACCACCACGCCGGGGGACAAGCCCCATACCGTGTTGTGGTGACCGCCCAACCGGTGCCGGGGCGCCCGGGGGTAACGTCTAGATGTACCCTCCAACGGCGGGGAGCAGAATCGAACCCGACCCGACCCGACATGACACGGCACCGCACCCCACCCTTGCACCACCACCCCACCCGAAGATATGAATCCAGGGAACCGAGCAGCCACGGGAGACAGGAGCGCTCACAATGGCCCCAAAGGCATGACGCACCATTACTATCGTAGGAAGTTTCGGCGCCGGGTCGTCGGCCTCCCTTCTCCCTATCCACCCCGCTCCCGCCACCCCCGGGCTTCCCTTCAGCCACCCCGGGCCGCGGCCCCGTTTCGACCCTCACGCCGGCGCGGTGCGGCCCCTTCCCCTCCACACTTCCCCACCCGAACACCATCGCTTCCTCGCCGCGGCCGATACCCTCCCCACCCTCCGCCGCCGCTTCATGCCCCTCCGTTTTTGTGGCATGATTATTTGCGTTTCCATCTCAGACAAGGAGGCCCCACCACGATGACGAACACGGAGTTCCGGATCGAAAGGGATTCGATGGGAGAAATGAAAGTTCCGGCCAACGCCTACTACGGCGCACAGACCGCCCGCGCCGTAGAGAACTTCCCGGTAAGCGGCATGCGCCTCCCCGTACGGTTCATACGGGCGCTTGGCATGATAAAGCTTGCGGCCGCCGAGGTCAACAGCGAGCTGGGCCTCTTGGAGTCCCGACTCGCCAAGGCCATAGCCGAAGCCGCCCGAGAGGTCGTCGACGGCAAGCTCGACGCCCACTTCGTAGTCGACGTATTCCAGACCGGCTCGGGCACCTCAACGAACATGAACGCCAACGAGGTCATCGCCAACCGTGCGAACGAAATCCTGGGGGGCAAGATCGGAGACAAGAGACCCGTCCATCCAAACGACCACGTCAACATGGGCCAGTCAAGCAACGACGTCATACCCTCGGCCATACACATATCGGCGCTCGTGGAGATGAAGGAGCGCCTCCTCCCTGCGCTGCGCCGGCTCGGGGAGGCGCTCGAGGCCAAGGCCCGTGAATTCGACGGCGTGGTGAAGATTGGCCGCACCCACCTGCAAGACGCGACCCCGATACGGCTGGGACAGGAGTTCAGCGGGTTCGCAAGCCAGATAGCGCACTCCATCACCCGCCTGGAGCACACCGAGCCCCATCTGTCGGAGCTGCCTCTGGGCGGCACGGCCGTGGGCACGGGGCTCAACACCCATCCGGAGTTCGGCTCCCGTGTGGCGGCAAAGATATCGGAGATGACCGGCATAGAGTTCCGTGAGGCGGAGAACCACTTCGAGGCCCAGGCGGCAAAGGACGCCGCCTGCGAGGCTAGCGGAGCCCTCAAGGTGGTGGCCGTGAGCCTGACGAAGATCGCCAACGACATCCGCTGGCTGGGCAGCGGCCCGAGGTGCGGCATAGGGGAGCTGCTGTTACCGGCCGTCCAGCCCGGCTCGTCCATAATGCCCGGCAAGGTCAACCCTGTCATATGTGAATCGGTCATCCAGGTGGCGGCCCAGGTAATAGGTAACGACGCAGCCGTCACGCTCGGAGGGCTGGGAGGCAACTTCGAGCTCAACACCATGATGCCGCTCATAGCACACAACCTGCTGCAGTCGGTCACTCTTCTGGCCAACGTGTGCGACGTTTTCACGGACAAGTGCGTAAAGGGCCTCAAGGCCGACGAGGCCAGGGCCAACGAGATGGTGGAGAAGAGCCTCGCCATGTGTACGGCACTGGCGCCCATAATCGGCTACGACGAGGCCGCGGCAATCGCCAAGGAGGCGTACGCAAGCGGACGCACCGTCAGGGAGATAGCGCGCGAGAAGGGCATCCTCTCCGACGAGGAGCTCGAACGGGTACTCGACCCGTGGAGAATGACCGAGCCCGGAACGGGCAAATAAGATGGAGAGGTGGCGGGCCCGCCAGCGGGCGAAGTGTGACGGGCCTGCGGAGCCGACGACGCTCGTCCCACACGCCCTGCGGCTCCGTCTACCGGTTCCGCCGCCCCGTCGGATGGAACGATCCCCCATCTGCATGGGGCGAGTGGTTCGGCATAACCCGTTCTCCATCGCCCGACATCGGTTCCCACCCGCGCGGAGTGAGAAGAAGCGGAGAAGCCCCGAGCGGAGTCGGCCCGCTCGTAGGTGCGGGGCCGAAGCGCCGCAGCCGAGGAGGGCAGAGAGGCGGCCCTGCCTCTGGCCTGGCACACCGTGCACCTGAGGCGCTTCCACCGATTCACCCCGCATTCCACGTGAGGCCGATGTACATCCGCTCAAGGCACATGGCCCACCCGTCCCCCTCCACCCCCTTCTGTATCGCGAGCGCAGCATCGGTGTAGCGACGCGCAGACGCTGGTCACGCCACCCTCGGGCCGCGCCGCTTGAACCAACGCCCCCGCAGGCGGCTCCCACCGGACAGGGCGTCGGTGATAGCACTTCCCGCCTGCTCCCTCGCCGGCCCCGATACGCAGCACCCGCAGCTCCTACACCATCCTGCACCAGAGATCACCCACTCCGCCTCCCTAGGACCCCCTGGCCGGCAACGGCCATACGCAAGTAGAGGGGCGCCCCCGCTCGCACGTGAAGCCGGCTTCGCTACGGGTACGAGGACAAGTTCATGAGGGGTCAGAGAAGCCGCGCACCTTCGGGACGAACGGAACGAGGCCGTCTGCGTGCCCACTTATGTCCGAGCAGCTGCAGCCGCAAGCGATCGAGACCACGGCGGCGCCTGCCCACTTGCCCCCAACGACACTCGTATCGTACGGCACCTGCTCCAACCTGCCCCGTATCCACGGCCACGACATGAGGGCTTGCGGCGCCTTTCCCACACCAGAAATGCAAGCCCTATTGCGCATGCGTCGCGCACCGGGAAGGTAGGGGGGAGAGACCTCCCACCCATTCAACAGGCTTGCAGCAAACTGAACACCCCGCCCGGCGTTGGAGGGGTGATACGGCGGCTCCCTGACAAACATCCCTTCACGACCGTCTCCCCCCGCCGGAGCATGGAAGACCGGCTTACGTAGCTGCCCGGAAGAGGAGCGCCGAGCTACACATGGCCCAGGCATCATGCTGCAGAGCCCAGGGCGACATCCCCCTAGAAGGATTTCCAACGTGTGGGAACGGCACATCGAGTGTCCACAGTTCTTCCAGCACGGCCGGAGCAATGGCCCCCCGGCCCATGCGCCACTGCATAATCACGGACCGCACGACCAGCAGTGATCCGCGCGGGGCAGGGCCGGCGGGAGTGGTACAACCTGCCCCATGCACCAGGGAAGTGGACGTACACCCCGGCCGGGACCTTTTGCAACAAGAGGAAAGCGGTTCTCATCCCTCCTTCTCCCTCGGCCCGCCGCTAGAGACGAAGTCACAGTGGAACCGGATACCCAGGAGGACAAGGC
The DNA here is from genome assembly GCA_964639895.1 of uncultured Spirochaetia bacterium. Taxonomy (GTDB): domain Bacteria; phylum Desulfobacterota_D; class UBA1144; order Nemesobacterales; family JADFKM01; genus CAZXEJ01. The sequence continues at coordinate 4,597 of CAZXEJ010000064.1, forward strand.
ACTTACAGGGGCACTTGAGACGCCCTGTCCCACACGGGTGGGGGTGATGCGAGACGAAAGCGGTCCAGGGCAAGCACTTCCCCCAGACGAGCAGGCACTTGCGTGATGGAGGGGAAGCTAGAAAATGGTTTAAGTTACATTCCTATAGCATTCACAATCCACTTCAGGAATAATCCATACATGGCTGCAGAAAAGGTAAAAGTTCTGGTCTCGTGGAGCGGCGGCAAGGACAGTTCCCTGGCACTTTATGAGACGTTCCGCTCAGACCGCTACGAAGTAGTCGCACTGGTCACCACCGTGACGGAAGGATACGACAGGGTGAGCATACACGGGCTGAGACGGGATCTGCTAACAGCACAGGCCCGCTCGCTCGGGCTGCCACTGGTCACCGTGTCTATACCTCCGGAGGCATCCAACAAGCAGTATGAAACCAGTATGACCGAAGCACTCGGCCGTTTTTCCTCGATGGGCGTGGAGCACGTCGTCTTCGGCGACATA
>CAZXEJ010000065.1:0-4555 GCA_964639895.1 uncultured Spirochaetia bacterium
CTGAGCCCAAGTTTGCATCGTTCTCTGAGCACAGCCCTTCGGAATTATGCTCTCAAACTCGCCCGGCGGTTCATACGGCTGGGATTCAAGGGGCGGATAGTGTGCCTGGACCCCCGCTCACTCGGCACGGACTTCGCCGGCATGGATTATGACGATAGGTTGCTTAGCTCGCTGCCCGAGCACGTGGACCCGTGCGGGGAGCGCGGTGAGTTCCACACCTTTACTTATGACGGACCCATCTTTTCCCACCCCATAAGGCACCGTACCGGTGAAGTGGTCCTGAGGGAGAACGGCCTATGTTATTGCGACATCCTGCCCGAGCCGTAGAGGTGCGGTGACGGATGGTCTACGGCGCGGGCCCGGGACGTGTGAGTGTGGAGCGGCGCAACTCCGGTTGGATGTCCACTGGCCGGTCTCCCACCGAAACCCGGGGCTTCCGTGGCCCGAGGGGTCGCCGCGATATCACGTCTTGTCGATCGACGTAGACGCTATCGGACGCAAAGGCTGGAGCAAAAGGGAAATATGGCATCACAAACCCTAGACCGCGCAACGCAAAGTCCGTCGTCCACCAGGCCGTCGGCCCCGCTGTCCGTGCAAACGGAGGCGTTGGGATTCGCCACGTTGCTCGATCACAACTACATGTGATATACCGAGCCGGCCGGTCCCATTGATGCTCCAGAGATCGCTCGGTTTGACATTGAACAAGAAGAAATAACGTGTTCGCCACCCTTTTCCAGGTCCAAGGATGGCTCTCATACCGACGGTTCCGCTACCGGGTAGGGGCCGGATGCTTCATGGATTCGCCGGCCGCACCACGCAGGCCGAAGCGGTTTCGGGGCGAACGTAGGCGGCGGCAGGAAGCGGCCGCTATCGCCCGCTTCCGGCACGGTCCCCCCATACTCTTCTACCGAGTCCACCCAAAGGCCTCCCGCCCCAGGGGGCGACGGCAAAGTTCATCGCGCCCGCCTGAGCTTGCGCAGCGTCGCCCATCATGTCCTTGCCGCGACGCGCCAGAGCACCGATGCCGATCCCAGGGCAGCCGCTCAATCACCCAACACTTCGCTGCGGGGAGAGGTGCGCCACGGCGCTTCCGGCGCGAGCTCACGTCCTCGAAGGTACTCATCAACATGGCGCGGCATGGGTTGCCGCGTATCGACTCCGCCTCACATCTGTACCCCTGAGCGGGGGAGATAAGATCCAACGCGGGCAAAGCCGCGAATAAGGGCCTCTCTTCCTATGTCTCCCTCCTTCCACCACATACACGGTCACGAAGACTACAGCATGAGAAGCCTGAGAAGGCGGAGCACGCAAAAGGCAGGAATAGACATCGCTACGAACACCTCGACAATCGGCGAATCGATCCTAAGCCAACCCCCGAGCCCTTCCCGGTAGATTCCACGGCGGGGAACGTTCTTACCTGAACGGAAGGCCGTGCGGGGGATTGATCCCATCTGTTTCCGAGTTCAAATCTGATTGGAGCGGCTCTCTCGCCCCCAAGCACACTACAACCCTTTTGGGGAACGACCACCACGCGGGCTTCATCGAGGCGGACGCGATTCCACGACGCCGGCCGCCACCCGGTCTCCACAGAGGAGGCGGCTTACGCCGGAGCGGTTGCTGTCACGGCGATCTTGGGGCATCCTAATTTATCGGTATATATCGTTGACGAGGAAGTATTCTCATCCTGACGAATGGTTACACGAGGACTTGGATGAGCGGTTTCTCAACTAAACCGCAGCCACTAGAATTTCAGGGATTAAGAATGTATTGTAACCTACCGTAACCATTAGCGCGGAGGGCTGGCAGAATTGGCAATGCACCGGACTTGAAATCCGGCGCCCGCAAGGGCTTGGGGGTTCGAGTCCCTCGCCCTCCGCCAACGATTTCAGTAGGTTGCAACAACTCCCTTCCCCTACCCTTCCGATTCCCCACTCTTGGTGTCCATAGAGAGGCTCAATCCCCGGGAACCCGAGATTCTCAACGGCTAGACGCTTGTGCGAGGGCGTATGTGCAAAAAGTGCATCGTCATCCTTATTGTTCTTGCGGTCCAGGAGTCCCTCACCGTGGGTCGACGCCGGCCATCACGAGACGCGTGGCGAACGTGCGGCGTGGATCATGGAACCTGCATTTCTTTATTCCCGTTTCCATAGAGCAGCGGCGAAGGCCTTTTGGACTGCCCTGGTCGATGCGTCCGGTTCGCCATCTGGGTGAAAAAAGAGAACGGGACTCGGAGGGTGACCCTTTTTTCAGCGCTTCAATAGTACGTCTCAGTGTATTATAGGAATGTTTCGAGGCTTGCGGTTTTTGGTCTTCAAGACCGTAACGAAGCCCTCCTCTGAATAGACGTCTTCCCATCTGAGCCTGAGCGCCTGTCGTGAACACCATCTTGTCGGTTTTATCACGCACCCCAGCAACTCCAGATCATGTGCCGTGGCAAACCTCATGTGCTTTTCATTGCCTCATAACAGGAGAACGAGTTGCTACCGTATGCAGTAGCCTTTCAGCTGTAGCACATGCTATTCTGGGTAGAGACGACATGTGTCTCCATCCGCTGAACTCTGCTTGCCGTACGTTTCATGTACTAGGAGCAAAGTGAGGGGACAAATATGAACTAAACCGACGGAGTTGGAGAAGATGGACTACTGGATATATCCCGCTTTCGCCGCCGGCCTGGCCGTGGGCGTTTTCATTGGTTGGATACTTGCTGTCGACCGACTACGACGTGAATACACCTCGAAGCTGGAGGATTCCGAGCGCCGCCTTGGAACCGCTGAGGGACGGGTGGAGGGCCTGCAATCCACCATAGAAGTTTTGCGCTCCCAGGAACAAAAAGCCGCAGAGGACTTCAAGGAACTCCGGTCTCAGCTAGAGGCCGAACAAGTAGCGAGGGTCGAGGCAGAAACCCAGCTTAAGGAAGCCATGTACCACCTTGAAAAGGAAAGAAGGCTCGTGGAAGAAGCAAAGAGCAAGCTGACAGAAACGTTCAAGGCCCTGGCCGGAGATACACTCAACAACGCCACGGAGGGATTCCTGAAGCTTGCAAAGGAGACGCTTGATAAGGCATTGATAGAGGCCAAAGGCGATCTAGTGAAGCGTCAAGAAGCGATAGAAGGAATGGTCAAGCCGTTGTCTGAAAAGCTAAACAAGTTCGATGAATACCTGCGCAGCATCGAAGAGAGTCGTCATCGGGCATACGGCGAACTCAATGAACAAATCAAGGCACTTTCAGTCGCCCATCAGCAACTGCAGCGAGAAACCGGCAATCTGGTGAACGCTCTCCGCACGCCCAAGGTGATAGGGACGTGGGGCCAGATGACATTGCGTCGGGTTGTCGAGCTAGCAGGCATGTCCGAGCACTGCGACTTCACCGAAGAGGTAAGCGTTGCCACTGAGGACGGCCGACTCCGGCCTGATCTGATCGTTCACTTGCCCGGGGGAGAAATCGTCGTCGACGCAAAAGCCACCTTCGATGCTTTCCGAGAGGCGATGGAGGCAGATTCTGAAGACGAGCGCCGGGACGCGCTCAGCCGTCATGCATCGCAACTTCGGGCCCACATGATGAGCCTTGCCGGCAAGGCCTATTGGGCACAGTTCGAACAGGCACCGGAATTTGTGGTGATGTTTATCCCCGGCGAGTCATTTTTTGCCGCCGCCGTGGACGTCGATAAGTCCCTGCTGGAAGACGCCTTGGAAAAGCGTGTCATAATGGCTACTCCGACTACGCTGATTTCCCTTCTACACGCCGTAGCGTACGGGTGGCGCCAGGAGCAGATCGCACAAAATGCTCAGCAAATCAGTGAACTTGGCAAGGAACTTTATGGACGCATGAAAACGCTGGCTGAGCATATCACGGAAATCGGCAAAGGACTCGAGAAGGCGAACACCGCTTACAACAATGCCGTTGGTTCTCTGGAGCTAAGGGTTCTGCCGTCAGCACGGCGCTTTAAGGATCTGGGAGCTGCAACCGGAGAAGATATCCCGCTCACTCAACCCGTATCTATAACGCCGCGCGAGATAACGTCTCCGGAGGTAAAAGAAGACGAGTGATGACACACCTACTGATGATCCCTATGTACCCTATTGAAATTCATCAGAAGCGACCGGCCCTAAAGTCTCCTCTCACCGAGTGAAGGCAGCAGGCGGTGCGGAAGGAGGAAAGCCCCTCTCTACCCGGGGAAAACGTGCTACGACGAAGGTTTAATAGTCATCCGTGAGGCTTGAGGAAACCTCCTCTTTCCCCGCCATGAACCTCCCTATCTAGAAGGTACTGTCATCCGGGCGGCAAAGCTTATCGCCATCCACCTCGGCTAAGCCTCCCACCCGGAGCCTCCGGTACAGGAGATCGGCGTCGTGGATGATGCCGTTTTGGGGGCAGAGGAGTTCCCCAACTCCGATAGAGTGGATGCCGCAGTCGATCCACTCGTCGCCGCGACACCTATATCGAACACCTTGTACACGCCTGATACCCCTCCCAATCGGGCGGCTCCTCGGTGTGGATCTTTATGAAATTATCGAAGGCATGCTCGGGTATAAGCACCTTTCTTCCCACGCGAAC
>CAZXEJ010000066.1:0-4327 GCA_964639895.1 uncultured Spirochaetia bacterium
GGAACTGGAACCCCCGGGACTACGGGGAGATAGAGCTGGAGGTCACGGCGTGATGCAGGCGCTCAAGGAATGGACCGAGATACCCGACGACCTCCTCGTGGTGAGGGGGCGGGCGAACCGGCCGGTGGGCCCCACTACGATCCGTAGGTTCATGGACGAGCTCGTCACGGTGACGGGGATGGTGCCTGTGACGGAGACGAAGGTGTTCGATTCGGAGAAGGACTGCCCAGGCTACAGCGCGTTCCGTCTCTGGAAGACCAGCGGCGTCGCGCTTTATCACTGGGAGGAGGCCCGGATGGTCACGGTGGTGGTCCACGTGTGCAAGCCGATCGACATGGTCCGGACACGGGAGTTCATCATCGACTACTGGGATATGGACGAGTACGCCGACGGCGCCGTCCGCATGCACGAACGCCCCGTACGAAGGAGGAAGAAGGGATGAGCGGAGTCCCCCTCGACCAGGCCGGGATCGTGGGCGTGCTGGTGTTCCTCATCCTCAAGGAGGTGTTTTCGTTCGTACGGGCGCGCAACGGCAGGGGGAACGGCGACGGCCGCGCCGTACGACAGATCCAGCAGCTCTGGGAGCGCAAGGAGCTCGAGGAGTCGATGGACAAGATAGCGACCGGCATCGAGGAGCTCACGCGGCTTACGAAGGATCAGACCCTCATACTGCAGCGCCTCATGGACAAGATCGAGATGCTGCCGTTCCGGTCGCGCTACGAGGCGCGCGACGGCCGGAGGGAGGCCGGCAATGGATAACGGGGGCACTCTCGGGGTACTGATCGCACTCACGGCGGCCTCGCTGGTGCTGTTCGTAGTGGTGATGGGAGGCGGAAGGGATGTTTGATCGGAGACTGATCGACTACAGTCCGGAGTACAAGGACGTCCGGGACGTTATAGCGGAGATGCGCAGGGACTCGATCCGGTTCCTCGAACGGGTACGTCCTGGGCGTGCGCGTCACGGAACGTTCACCCGATGTCCCTACTGCGGCGGCACCGATGTCGAGCGTGTAGGGTGCCACTGTAAGTGCCGCGTGTGCGGCTACGAGGAGGGGTGCGGGGATTGAGCGTAGAGAAGTGGCGGATCGCCGTCGAGGGGTACGACCTCGAGGGTGAGGTCGAAGGGATGGCGGACAAGTGCCTCATTGTGAGGTTCCCCACGGCCACGGCCCACCTGCCGCTCTCGGTGGTGGAGAAGCGGCGCTCGGAGCACGACGGCCGCACGCTCACGTGGGTCGTCGCCGTGCCCGACTGGGTGCTTGTGGAGGAGGGGGTGATCTGAGCGAGACACGACGGAGGAGCGAGCGAGAGAACGACGACGGAGGTTGAAGCCATATGGGCGCTTTCACAGACTACCTTGAGAACAAGCTCCTCGACCACGTGCTGAGGAACACGGCCTACACGTCGCCTACGACGGTATACGTGGCGCTGTTTACGGCTGCGCCCGGCGAGGCGGGCGGCGGCACCGAGGTCTCGGGCGGAGGCTACGCCCGCCAGGCGGTGACGTTCAGTGCCCCCAGTGCGGGGAGCACGTCGAACAGCTCGGACATAACGTTTCCCACGGCTACGGCCGACTGGGGCACGATAACCCACTTCGCCATATTCGACGCCTCGACCGGGGGGAACATGCTCTACTACGGCCAGCTCACAAGCAGCGTCACCGTGAATTCGGGCCAGCAGCTCACCATTCCGGCGGGCAACCTGACCATAAGCCACGACTGAGCGCAACGGACGCCGGCGCCGCGGCGGTGTGGGAGGAGGGTCAGGAGAAGGCGACTTCCCGCGGTGCCGGCCCTTGCCGGGGAGGCAGGCCGAGATGGGGCCATGAAGCACGACCGGAAGCAGGAGTGCCCGTGGTGCGGGCATTGGATGGAAGTGGTGTTCGCGTATCGTGACATGCAAGGACACGAGATGCTCATCTATCGATGCATGCACTGCTTCAACGACCTAAAAAAACCGGCCCCGTGGCCAGAGGAGGTCGACGACGAAGACGAAACAGGAGGGACATGACCGATGAGAATCGTCAAGGTACGCATTCGACGGGGTGACCATCGGAAAGGCGAAGACGCCATGGTTTATCCGAAGCGGTACGATCCCGTGGAGGTGGATCGATACGGCCACTATGCCACCAAGTTGGGCCATCCAGGGGTGACTATGTCGGGCGGCATAGGACGAGGAGAGCCCGAAGAGTGGTGCCTGATAATGTTGCCGGATGCTCTGGCCCAGGAGTATGCTCAAGACCCCGACATGGAAATCATCGACGACGCCACGGCCGAGGCGCTCATGGCCCAATGGAAACAAGACAACGAAGTGCCGGACGAGGTCGTGACCGATCCCGCGCGAATCGAGGCCATAAAGGCCAAGGCGGCGGCGGGCATACCGCTCAGTATCGAGGACAGGAAGGCGCTCGATCCCGCCGACCACACCACACCTGGTGTGGAGAAGACGTTGAAGCCCATGGCCGAGATTCGGCGCAAGCTGGTGAAGAAACAACCCATACGGACGATATGAGAGGCAAGGTTTGCATATCCGTAGCCACCCATGGACCGGTGAGGGTGGAGCTCGTAGAGTGGCTGCTAAGAGAGTTCGCCCGCTTGCGAGAGCGCTGCTACATCGACCTCGTCTACTCCACCAAGGGAGTACAACATGCACGCAACCTCCAGGTGGAAAGGTTCCTCGCCACCGACTGCACCCACATCTACTTCGTCGATTCCGATTGTGTGCCGTCTCCCCATGACGTGCTGGACAATCTGTTGTTCATAGGGAAACCGGTTCTCTCGACGCCCGCCCCTCAGAACGTGCGTGGCGAGGTGGGGTTGATGATGGTAGACAAAACCAAGGACGGCTACGTGTACCATCGGCACGACTACCGTATATGCAAGGTGGACGCCGTGGGGACGACCGGCCTCTTCGTGGCACGGGAAGTGTTCGAGCAGATACCGCCTCCGTGGTTCGAGTGTCACTATGACGAGAAGGGCCTGCTCAAGTTGGGTGAGGATTTCGATTTCTGCGAGAAGGTGCGGGCGGCGGGCTACGAGATATGGGCGGTGCCCAAGTTCGCCCAGAAGCACGTGAAAGAGGTGGTATTGAGTGCCTAACAACGTACTTAGTGCTGGCAACAGTGGCAATAAGCATTTCAAACATAGTGGATTTAGTTCCACTATAACGGACTCGTATCCCTCTCCTGGCTCTGTACCATACGGAATTGCTTGGGATGGGAACAACGTACTCAGTACCGATGACGGCACGAATAAACATTACAAGCACTCAGGGTTCTCCAGCACCATTCTTGACTCTTACTTCTCTCCCAGCTCCAACCCTCGTGGTATGGGATGGGACGGCTCGAACGTCCTAAGTTCCGACGAGAATACCGCCAAACACTACAAGCATTCTGGCTTTTCCAGCACTATTACCGACTCGTTCGCCGCACCATCGGCGAGACCTCGTGGTTCGGCCTGGGATGGAACCAACGCCATTAGTGCCAACGAGAAATCCCCCCTTAAGGTATATAAGCATTCCGGTTTCTCCAGTACTATTACCGACTCGTTCATAGCCGGTGCTGGCACTGGACAACAAGGGGTGGCTTGGGATGGGTCAAACGTTCTTACGGCTGATGCCGGAATCGACAAGCACCTGAAGTATTCCGGTTTTTCCTCTACAATTACTGACAGTTACGCTACGCCCGATGTATCCCCAACAGGTATTTGGTGGGAGGGTACCAACCAGGTCACCGCATCGGGCTCGGCCACCGGCACTGCTTCTGCCACGCTCTCGGGCGTACCCAACGCAAGGGCCTCCGTGACGGCCACCGCCACGGCCACCTGCTCGGCCCAGCTCGTAAACCCCACCGCCTCGGGCTCGGCCACCGGCACGGCCGCGGCGACCGTCTCGGGCGCCGCACTCCGCCTCCAGGCCGAGACGCTCACCGCTGCGGCCTCGGCCTCGCTTTCGGCCGTCCTGCGCAAGTTCCGCTCCACGCGGGAGGCCATTGCCACTGCCGAGGCCAAGGCCGTACCGCTCCTCACCGTGTACTCCTTCCACTGGGCGCTCACCGAGAGCGTTGCGGGCGAGGACGCGGACGTGACGAAACTCTTTGTCGACGTCGACTCGTCGGCCATGCCGCCTGCTCCCCCGGCGGGCACCGTCTACGAGGGGCGAATCGTCGAGGTACCCACGTTCAGGCGCACCGAGTCGAACCCCCTCTACGGCATCTCCGGCTTCGGCCGCACCACCGTCCGCGTGAGCAACCACGACGGGCTCCTCAACGTACTGGATCTGCAAGGGGCGTTTGTAAGGATTACAGTTGAGAGAGCGAACCAGGTCGAGG
>CAZXEJ010000067.1:0-3925 GCA_964639895.1 uncultured Spirochaetia bacterium
GCTACCGAGAGATCTCCTCGTGCAGCAACTTTGAGGATTTCCAGGCACGCCGCTCGAACATCAGGTTCAGGCCGAAGGACGGTGGAAAACCCCTCTACGTACATACGTTGAACGGCTCCGGCTTGGCCGTGGGCAGGTGTGTGGTTGCGTTGCTGGAGAACTACCAGCGTCCGGACGGCACGGTGGACGTCCCCGAGGTGCTTCGTCCCTACATGGGAGGGGTGGACAGGCTGACACCCCCGCAACACTAGACTCGAATCTGTCAGTGACATCCCGGTCTCTACCAGAGCCGGGCCAGGTACGATTCCCCCGGCTTCCACCTGCAGCCCGGGAAGTGGGCCATCACCCGGCGGCTGGGGATAGCCTTCCATTGCCGATGATGCTAGAACCCTAAATGGTCGTAAGCGGGCCGACACCTGCGCCCCCCGCAGTCGGCCGCACCACAACCTTCGGCCCCGCGCGTCCGATGCCGGCTTTCCGAGCAGGTCTCCGAAGTGACCCCCTCATTTGGCCGCGTGGGGTAGCCGCTAGCTGCTCCACGGTTCGAGCAGTGGTGGCATGGAATATCCCATCATATGCAGGTAATGTGCAGTCCTAGCCGGGAAGACCTCGGGTCTCAGCCGGCGCAGGGCTGTGTGCCTCGACCGCCGCTTCACCCTCGTCCACGGCGGCCGGCAGGAGTATTTCAAACGTAGCGCCGCCACTCTCGTTGTTGTACACCCTGATGTGCCCTTCGTGATCCTTTATGATGCCATAGGAGACCGACAGCCCGAGTCCCGTGCCCTGCCCTTCGGGCTTGGTAGTGAAGAAGGGATCGAATATCTTGTTCAGGTGTTTTTCGTCGACTCCGTGCCCATTGTCGGCCACGAGCACGCGGACGTATTTCCTGCCGTCGGGAGACGCCTGCTCCTCCAGCAGGTCGGTCCGAATGGTGAGCACCGATCCCTCGGTGCCGTTCTGGGTTACCATGGAGTGCTCGGCGTTGATGAACAGATTGAGCAGCACCTGCTGTATCTGGTTGGGGTCGGCCATCACGGTTGGTATCGCGGGGTCGGGTTCATACTCGACCTTGATGTTGTTCTTCTTGAAATCGTACTCCTTGAGGTTGAGAGTCTTCTCGACCACCTCGTTGACGTTGACGGGCTTCTTATGCGCTTCATGCTTGCGCGCGAACGAGAGCAGGTCGTGTATGACCTCCTTGGCTCTCATCGCCTCCTCGTGTATAACCTTGACGAACGACTTGGCCTCGCCGTCCAGGCTCTCGTCCATGAGCAACATCTCCGAATAGCCCAGCACGACGGCCAGCGGGTTGTTCACCTCGTGCGTAACGCCTGAGATGAGCTGTCCGATGGCCGCCATCTTCTCCGATTGTATGAGCTTCTCCTGCAGCTGTTTGCGCTCGGTGATATCCAGTACTATGGCCGTGTACACACGTTTCCCCCCGATTCGGCATGACGAGATGGAGGCTTCGAGGGGAAACGTCTCGCCGTCCTTTCTCCTGCCTTCGAACTCGACGGTCTTGCCCACATGCTTCTTGACGACGGTATCGAGCACCTGGGGAACGCCCTGAGACAGGTGTTCGGCGTATCGCTCCGGTATGAGGGGTGTTATCTCCGTGCCCAACACCTCGTCCGCCTTGTAGCCGAACAACTCCTCGGCGGCGGGGTTGAACATCGTCACCCTCCCCTCGTCGTCCACCGCCACGATGGCCGTCTTCGCCGTCTCTACCATCGTCCGGTAACGCTCCTCCGACTCACGGAGGGCCTGCTCGAGACGCTTCCTCAACGTTATGTCCTCTATGACGGATACTATCCCCACCGGGCGGCCGTTCCTGTCCTTTACGACCGACGTCTTCTCATAGACGGGAAACACCTCGCCGCTCTTTCTCACGCCGAGCCTCTCGCCCTCCCACCCGACCATGAGGACCGCTTCGTAGATCTTCTTGCTAAGAGAAGAAGAATCGTCGAATGGATAAAGGATGCTGCTCTTCTTACCGATCAACTCTCCGAGAGTGTAGCCGAAAATCTTGACGTGGGCGGGGTTGATATATTTTATGTTGAGGTCCATATCGGTGATGGTGACGGCTGAATGCAGACATCTCATGGCCGCGGCAAGCTCGGGGACGTCGATTACACCGCTCATGAGCGGGGCTTGTCTGACGCGGGCCACGACAAGCGCGGCCGGACCGTCCTCGACATAGACCCTCCAACCATAGGCTTCGAGCGGCACCTCGTGCCTTTCCCTATCCAGCATAACCAGATCGTGCCCTTCCATCTTACCGCCGGCGAGGATCTCGGCGATGGCCTTCCTCAACCTTTCACGGTGGGCGTCAACGACGATGTCGTACAGGTTGAGCGAATAGAACTCGCGGGGCTCATACCGGAGTGTGTCGAACGCCTTGCGGTTGACGAACTTGACCCTCTCGCCCTGTATCAGAAAGGCGAGATCGGGCAGGTCCTCCAGATACTGGCGGTACGGTTCATCCGGGGCCTCGGCAGAAGCGCCCTTGCCAGCGGCATCGATCACCTCGGGCTCCGCCCCTCTTCCCCCTTCGACCAGGGAGGCCACGCAGGCGGACAACTCCTTGAGCAGCGACCTCGTATCGAACTGCTCGCCTAATCCGTTTCCAGAGGCCTTGCTGCCGACCTCGAGAAACCCCACCACCTTGGAGCGGTCGTTCAGTACGGGCACGGAGTAGTACCTCTTGAGCCTGAGCCTTGCAAGCGATACGCCGTGATGAGGCTGCGGAGCATCGGTCCTGCCGCGGCGGGAAGCCCACTCGTTGTAATGCCTGAGCAGGTGTGCGAACTCCCTTGCCGCATCGGCGGCGCTCACCTCCTCCTCGACCCAGTCGTACCCGTTCCAGAATTCCCGCAACACACGGCCTCTCTTATCGATGAGGATTATCTGGCCCACCTCGCAGTCGGCTATCATCATGGCCCGCTCCACGATGTCACGCATGAGCCGGCGGCCGTCGCGGCATGACTCAGCCCTGCCCAGCCGGGCCAGATAGAACTTCATCAGCTCGTGGCGCCTCAAAAGGGACCGGCGTAGGCGCCTTGATTCGACGGCACGCTGGACCTGAACGGGGACAAGCCCCGCCTCGATGGCGGAGAAATCGATTACCGAGAACACGTTGTCCACGCCATCGAGCGACGGAAGGCCATCCACGGCGCTGTCGACATAGAGGATGACGACGAGGTCGGGGCTCACGGCAGCGAGCTTCTCGAGGAGCGACGTCCTATCGGACGAGAGGAACCGAGTGCCGATCAGAGCGACATCCACGTCCCCTTTGCCCGCCACCTCCACGACCTGTGACGGCGAGGTACAGATAAACAGGTCGGTCCGGAGTGTGCCCAGACAGCGCAGGAGCCTCTCTTCGGCCTTCTTGTCGGCCAGCGCCAGCACTATGGTTGCGTCTTCGATCAATGCGTTACCGCTTCCACTGCGTGGTATGGACGAGCGACCATGGCGCCGATCGGGCTCACGTTCGTCGTGGGTTGGAGCCGTTCCGACGCCACCTATAAAATAATAACACTATTTCTCTCAATCCATTACCGCCTGGTAAAACGGTGCCGGATGATATACCGCGTTATGTCCCGTATTTAAAGTAGAACACTAAGGATGAGCGGTAATTTATTGATTCTGCATAATGGAAGGATCTTTTTTTCTCTCAACCGGGACGAGACTTCACTTTAAGTCTCGTATCCACGAGAAGATAACGATTCAGCCGGCACGAGATGTCACTCGGTCCCCGCCTCAACACAACACCTTCACCTATTCGACGTCGACGTCCCTGTAAGACTTGGCGAACTTCTCGGCCAGAAAGAGGGATACGGGAACGAGGAAAAGAGACACTATGAAGGCCAGGAGTGACTTCACCATGAACCTTGCCAGTGGTATGTTTAAGGTCATAAGGCTCAAC
>CAZXEJ010000068.1:0-3561 GCA_964639895.1 uncultured Spirochaetia bacterium
GATATCGGAGGTAACTCTATCCGGTGCCGCCTCGGGCCGACCGCCCCGGGGTGAGCGGTGCGGCGGGGACGGAAGACGCAAGTTCGAACGTCGGAGCACCCCCCGAGTAGGGGGCCCGTGTAGCAGGATCACTCATGGTTCCATATGAGAGATGGACGCCTGCAACCTGGACGCCTGCCAGGAGCCGCGTCCGAGCCGGCCACCTTCTTCGGAAATGTAGAGTCGCCGAGGGACAGCGGGCCGCGCTTGCGGCCATGGGAAGGGTGAGATAGCTAAGAGAGCGATTCATGGGGGGGAGAAGAAGGCACCGCCCACGTGGAGTGGCCCGAAGAAGCTTTATCTCCCGGCCGTTGGATAGAGCGGCAGAGCTCATTGCGGCACCGCGGAGGGTTGGTGTCGCTCCCGATGGACCGATGTACGGAAGCAGGCGGCGAAGGAAAAAGGTAAGGCCCACGACCCTCAACGGTCGGGACGAATCCTCCTGCTTTCCCCACGCCCACCACACGGTTGGCTCGCCCGAACCTGCGCGGCGGCAGGGGATACGAGACAGCCAACACCCCAACATGCGCACTAAGATCCCGCCATCTCTCCCTCATCCGGCCGAACGGTTTTGAGTGAGGGGCATTGCGAGGAATGAGGCACCTACCCGGGCGCGGCGGCGACGAGGCCGAGCCGACCGACACGCCGGCCTTCTCGACGTCCCGGGATCGGCGGGAGTGGAAGGGGCCCCCGTAGGGGTATGGGGAGCCGTTCTAACTCAACGGGGGGCGCGGCATGGCGGGATACGAAAGGCCGCTGACCCAAGGACACGGAGGGGGTTCCGCCGATGGCGGAGGCCCTACGCGACGCTCTTTTAGCATTAGGAGAAAGCATAGATCGAGGCAGGTCGGTGTCTGCCCCCTACCGGCCGCATCGTCAGGGTCGGGGCTACAAGCCCACCGATCTGCTCTTGGGCTTGTAGTTGAGCAGGTCGTGGACGGCGGCCACGATGTTGGCCGCCTTGAGCCCGAAGTATTCAAGCAGCTCCATCCCGTTGCCGGAGGTGCCAAAGCCCTTCATGCCGATGCGGCGCATCGGCGTGGGACAGGCCTCACCGAGCGTCTCGGCGATGGCACCACCGAGGCCGCCTATGACGCTGTGGTCCTCGGCCGTCACCACGGCGCCCGTCTTGCGGGCTATAAGCGTCACCGTCTCCACGTCCAGCGGCTTTAGCGTTGATACGTTCACCACCGAGGCCTCGATCCCCTCCTCTTCGAGGATCCTGGCCGCACTCAACGCCTCGGACACCATGATGCCCATGGCGAATATGGCCACATCGCCGCCTTCCCTCAGAACGACCGCCCTTCCGACCTCGAACCTGTAGGACTTCTCGTCGAAAAGTGTCGGGAACTTTATCCTCGCGAGCCTCACGTAGGCCGGCCCCCTGTATTCGACCATCGCACGTATCACCTGTTCGGTCTCGACGGGGTCGGCCGGCACTATGACGGTCATGTTGGGCAGCACCCGCATCAGTGCCACGTCTTCAAGCGCCTGGTGTGTGGCGCCGTCCTCGCCCACGGTTACGCCTGCGTGCGTGGCCACGATCTTGACGTTCAGGTTGGGGAACGCAATCGATTGCCTGATGTGCTCCCACGCCCTGCCCGTTGCAAAGACGGCGAACGTGCTGGCGAAGGGGCGCTTGCCGGAGAGGGCGAAACCGGCTGCGGTGCCCATCATGTCCTGCTCCGACACGCCCATGGTGAAGAACCTGTCCGGGTAGGCCTTGCCGAAAAGCGCCGTCTTGGTCGAGACGGTGAGATCGGCGTCGAGCACGACAAGGTCGTCGTACTGCTTGCCCAGCTCGACAAGCGTCTCGCCGTAGACCTGTCTTATGTAGACGCTCTCGCCGGGTTCCTTGAGAACGAAAGCGCTCAACGGTGATGTACTCATGCCGCTGCTCCTAGCTCCCGCAAGGCCACCTGCAGTTCATCGTCCGTCGGGGCTACGCCGTGATACTTGGCCTGGTTCTCGAATATGGAGACGCCCTTGCCTTTTACGGTGCGGGCTATGATGACGTAGGGTTTGCCCTTGACCGTCCCCGCCCGGTCGAGCGCCTCGAGCAGGGCCTCGAAATCGTGGCCGTCCTCGAGTTCCTCGGCCTCCCATCCGAACGCACGCCACTTGTCTATGACGGGCTCGATATCTTTTATCTCCTCCATGCGGCCGTCGTTCTGGAACCCGTTCCTGTCGACGATGGCGCACAGGTTGTCGAGCTTCCTGTAGGCCGACGTCATAATCGATTCCCAGGTGGACCCTTCCTGAAGCTCGCCGTCGCTGAGCAACACGTATACCCTCGTCGGCCTGCCGTCCATCCTTGCAGCCAGGGCCATGCCGTTCGAGACGGCCAGGCCGTGTCCGAGCGAACCGGTCGAGGCCTCTATCCCCAGGTCGAGATCGTACTCCGGATGGCCTTGAAGCCTGCTGCCAGGCCGGCGCAGCGTTGCAAGCTCGGCGAGATCGAAGTAACCCGCGCGCGCCAGGACGGCGTAGAGAGCAGGAGCGGCGTGTCCCTTGGACATGACGAATCGGTCACGGTCGGCCCAGCGGGGGTTGCGGGGATCATGTCTCATGTGGGCGAAGTAGAGGGCTACCAGTATCTCCACCGCCGAAAGAGAGCCGCCCGTATGGCCCGACTTGGCTCGGTTGAGGGCTCTCAGTATATCCACTCTCACCTGCCGGGCGATCTCCCGAAGCGCGGAAACGTCTCTTGTAAGTTGAAACATTACGTCACTTCTTCCGGGGTAGTACGAGGCACCGCTCTCGCTAGAGTACTATAATATAAACTTCCAGCCCCCGTTGTCAATCTGACGACACAATTTGTCTTCGCACTACCCGGAGCCGCCTTCGTCACCACTCCCTCCCCCCTAGTGCGACCGTCCAACCGCCCCGTCCACACGCCCGCCACAGCCGAGTACGGTCCACGTACAGGTGGTCCGTGGCGGTGCAATCGGTTAACATTAACTACGTATCCGGCAACTCCATCCCCCGGGAGGTCCACACCACCATCATGATGCCTTTTGCAGCATACAAGATAGTGCACCTGACGTTCATCTTCGTATTGTTCCTCTCCCTCGGCGCCTACGCCGTCTCCTACGACGAGGGCCGGCACAGGGCACGCCGTCTCGCGGCCGTAGGCCACGGGGTGGCCACGCTCATCATCGTGGTAAGCGGTTTCGGCATGCTGGCACAGAAGGGAATCACTTCGCTCGCCTCATGGCAGCCGTGGGTGTGGGTGAAGTTCGGCGTCTGGGTGGCGTTCGCACTCAGCCTCCCGTTGCTAAAGAGGGTGCCGGCACTGAGAGGAGTGCTGTGGGTGGCTTTTCCCCTGCTCGGCGCCTTGGCCGCTTTCATGGCGCTGGTAAAGCCGCCGCTCTGACCGGAGCGACGAGGGGGAAGGAGGACGCAACGACCGTCCGACCATAAGACCATGGGCAACTGGGACATCGAACACGCAAGGCGCTACCACGAAAGCACCAAGCACCCCGGCATGCCCCCCCACTTCCTAGACTGGGAAAACCAGCC
>CAZXEJ010000069.1:0-3455 GCA_964639895.1 uncultured Spirochaetia bacterium
CCTCGACCTGGTTCGCTCTCTCAACTGTAATCCTTACAAACGCCCCTTGCAGATCGAGTACGTTGAGGAGCCCGTCGTGGTTGCTAACTCTAAGCGTCGTCCTACCGAAGCCGGAGATGCCGTAGAGGGGGTTCGACTCGGTGCGCCGGAACGTGGGTACCTCGACGATGCGTCCCTCGTAGACGGTGCCCGCCGGGGGAGCGGGCGGCATCGCCGTCGAGTCGACGTCGACAAAGAGCTTTGTGACGTCTGCGTCCTCGCCCGCAACGCTCTCGGTGAGAGCCCAGTGGAAGGAGTACACGGTGAGGAGCGGTACGGCCTTGGCCTCGGCGGTGGCTACGGCCTCCCTCGTGGAGCGGAACTTGCGCAGGACGGCCGTGAGTGAGGCTGCGGCCGCAGCGGCGAGCGTCTCGGCCTGGAGGCGGAGTGCGGCGCCCGAGATGGATGCCGCGGCTGTGCCCGTGGCCGAGCCCGATGCGGTGGGCTTTGTGAGCTGGGCCGAGCACGTGGCCGTGGCGGTGGCCGTCACGGAGGCCCTTGCGTTGGGTACGCCCGAGAGCGTGGCAGAAGCAGTGCCGGTGGCCGAGCCCGATGCGGTGAGCGCCCCCTGCTCCGTTACCTTGAACCAGTCGAAGTGCCACTCCGGAGATGCATCGTCAGTAGATACAATACAGTTTCCAATGGCTATTCCGGCCTTCCCCGCCGCCGTGATTGCGCTGTCCGTAGCGCTGATGAGGACGGTCGTCCCCTTGTACACCTTGATGGTGCTTCCTCGAAGTTCCAGCTTGAATATAGACGTGGTATCAGCCGCAGTCGTAGACGAGCCAAGCTCAGTGGAACTGCCGGACACCTTCTTGTAGAGACGAATTGGGTTGGTCTGGTCGGTGGAGAAGAACTTTACGTAGTACCCGTCTGAGTTGGCCGAGTTGTAACGGCCTACAATAAAGGCAGGGCGGGGAATTGTCCCAGTGTATACTGCTTCAAACTGTACTTCTACGTCATAGTCAGCCGTGGAGGGGTCAGGTTGAGCGCTGTATAGGACTCTATTATCTTGTCGGTCAGTCGAGTTAGCCGCATTGCCCCGCGCATATCCATTACCACCCCTGACTTCAAAGAACCCCGTACCAGATGTATCTTCTTCCTTCGTCCATCCCGTACCGGTATCAGGGGTATGGGCGGACAAGTCTTTTGTGCTTGCCTCTGTAAAAGTGTCCTCTACGATTACGCCCATCAGTCGGCCCTCAGTTTGCGGGGTTCAAAGCCGCGGTCGAACCGCTTGCCAAGCCGTTCGAGTACTTGCCACTTGGGCATGTAAACGCTGAACGTTGTGACATCGTCTCCGAAGTTGGCTAGCAGGTTGCGCCAGCTTTTACGTTTCTCTAGCGGTTCATCCTTGAGCGCCTTGTCCAGGCGGCCATCCTTCTCGTAGTCATGTAGCACTATCACGTCGGGGTCGTCATAGAGAGGGGTCAAGTCCCAGCCCACCACCAGAGTCAGACACCACTTCTTGGTTCTGTCGTCCGATACGGCGGAACTGTGGCCGTAGTGCGGGTAGATGGTGACCGTGGCTCCCGTTTCCTCGTCCAGGGTGGTCGTGGGGGGCCTGCCGGGATCCACCATTCTCGACACCTTGGGATACCGTAGCAATGTTCCGTCCGGTTGTACTTCCTCAACAACCTTCGTCAATACCCATGCTTTCTTCTTAGGCATCGTCGGGCTCCTCCTTCGGCCACGGGGCTGGTTTCTTCAGGTCGTTGAAGCAGTGCATGCATCGGTACACGATGGTTTCGTGCCCCTGCATGTCGGGGTACGTGTAAATCGGTTCCATCCAATGCCCGCACCACGGGCACTCAAGCCTGTCGTCAGTCACCCCATTGTTATGCCTCCCCGGCAAGGGCCGGCGCCGCGGCGGTGTGGGAGGAGGGTCAGGAGAAGGCGGTATCCCGCGGCGCCGGCGTCCCCTGCGCTCAGTCGTGGCTTATGGTCAGGTTGCCCGCCGGAATGGTGAGCTGCTGGCCCGAATTCACGGTGACGCTGCTTGTGAGCTGGCCGTAGTAGAGCATGTTCCCCCCGGTCGAGGCGTCGAATATGGCGAAGTGGGTTATCGTGCCCCAGTCGGCCGTAGCCGTGGGAAACGTTATGTCCGAGCTGTTCGACGTGCTCCCCGCACTGGGGGCACTGAACGTCACCGCCTGGCGGGCGTAGCCTCCGCCCGAGACCTCGGTGCCGCCGCCCGCCTCGCCGGGCGCAGCCGTAAACAGCGCCACGTATACCGTCGTAGGCGACGTGTAGGCCGTGTTCCTCAGCACGTGGTCGAGGAGCTTGTTCTCAAGGTAGTCTGTGAAAGCGCCCATATGGCTTCAACCTCCGTCGTCGTTCTCTCGCTCGCTCCTCCGAATCGACTCTGCTTCTCCCACCTGGGGCCTCCAACACCCGGCCCTTACCTCCCTCGGCACGTCCGTATCGTCCGTCCAATGGCCCCACTCTCCCACGACCAGGCCCGGCACTACCGCGCAGAGGTAGAGACCGCCTCCAGCCCCATCGGGCCGGCCCCGCAGGTGGATACATCCTTCGCCGCCCCTCATATGACCCCCTCCTCCACCAGCACCCAGTCGGGCACGGCGACGACCCACGTGAGCGTGCGGCCGTCGTGCTCCGAGCGCCGCTTCTCCACCACCGAGAGCGGCAGGTGGGCCGTGGCCGTGGGGAACCTCACAATGAGGCACTTGTCCGCCATCCCTTCGACCTCACCCTCGAGGTCGTACCCCTCGACGGCGATCCGCCACTTCTCTACGCTCAATCCCCGCATCCCTCCTCGTAGCCGCACGCGCGGCACTTGCAGTGACACCCCACCCGGTCGATCCGGCGGCGCCGCAGTACGGACAGACCGTAGGCGTCACGGTACGCGCCCTGCCGCGCTTGGAAGTCTCACGCATTCTGCGCACTACGTCGCGCGCGTCCACGTAGTGGGGGCTGTAGTCGATCAGTCTCCGATCAAACATCCCTTCCGCCTCCCATCACCACTACGAACAGCACCAGCGAGGCCGCCGTGAGTGCGATCAGTACCCCGAGAGTGCCCCCGTTATCCATTGCCGGCCTCCCTCCGGCCGTCGCGCGCCTCGTAGCGCGACCGGAACGGCAGCATCTCGATCTTGTCCATGAGGCGCTGCAGTATGAGGGTCTGATCCTTCGTAAGCCGCGTGAGCTCCTCGATGCCGGTCGCTATCTTGTCCATCGACTCCTCGAGCTCCTTGCGCTCCCAGAGCTGCTGGATCTGACGTACGGCGCGGCCGTCGCCGTTGCCCCGGCCGTTGCGCGCCCGTACGAACGAGAACACCTCCTTGAGGATGAGGAACACCAGCACGCCCACGATGCCGGCCTGGTCGAGGGGCAAGTTTGTCATCACGCCGTGACCTCCAGCTCTATCTCCCCGTAGTCCCGGGGGTTCCAGTTCC
>CAZXEJ010000070.1:0-3452 GCA_964639895.1 uncultured Spirochaetia bacterium
GGTTGATTCCCCTCTCCTCGCTCAATTTCTTGACGGTAAGGAGTCTCTCCCTGGTTTCGCGCATTGCCCTGAAACGCTCCTTTAGATCGCTTTCATCTGGGTAGAGCCCGTGAGGTCGGATTTGTCAGGGCGAGATTTGGAAATTCATTGGAGAGAAGAGGAGAAAGACGTCACTGGCGGGCCCTTGCTCGTTTGACCCAACGAGTTACGGTGAGTGTGTATGCAGGGGCGGAAGTCAGTAGAGAGGAACCTCCTTACCTCTTGAAGGCAGATTAGCAAGGGATGAGAGTGCAGCACTAGTAAGTACCGGATGACCAAGGGCGGGAGGAGAAGCCGGGCCTTTGGGCACCGGCCGGTGGTAACGAACCTGGGCCACGCGAAGAACAGTGGCGCTTCTTGTTCGATTCCACCCCCCACCGGGCAGCCGGGGTTCGGCGCGAAGGCAGGACGGGCGGTAGGATTAAGCGGGGACGCACCTCGTAAGAACCTCGCCGAGTCACCGGCTCGGGGTCCGTGCACCACTCACGCCGGCGGAGGCCAGGAGCGACTTCCTCAGCTTTTCGAGGCCGCTCGTATATATCTCGTGCGCAGTCTGCCTGGAGATACCAAGCCTCCGGCCGATCTCAGCGAAGGTAAGCCCCTCGTAGTGGCGAGAGACTATGACGGCACGTTGCCTGGGGGTCAGGACCTGCTCGTCGTAGAGAAGCTTGAGGATTCGTCCCGTAGTTGGAGCGCCCAGGACCATCTCTTCCATGAGGTCGGCCTCGGATCCAACGATAGTACGCTCGTACTCCTCTTGCCCCACTTCGATCGTGGCACGTCGACCTTCCCTCTCGGCCAGCCTCAGCGCCGCTCTGCTTGCGGCGCGCTTGAGGTAGGCCTTGAAATTCCCGGTCGCTTCTCTGCCCGGCACCAACACCTTGCCCAACAGGTGCTCCAGGGCGTACTGCTTGAGATCCTCCACCTCGTAGATGCCCACCGGAGAATAGCGCACCTTGTCGACGATCTCTTCCCTGACCAACTCCGCGACCAGGAAGTTGCTCGGGTCGTTCAATGTGTCGTAGACCTCCCTGGCGAACGCCTGTGTCTTCCTGACGAGGAACTGCCACACGGGCAGGATGTCGCCCCTTGCCACGACCAGAGCGGCGACGTAGCGCATCTGCAAGTAGTAGGGACCCCCGATGCGCGGCTCGGCTACACCGAGTCGTTGCCCCCCTTCTTCTCTGGCCACGGGCAACACCTTTTGCTCCCACACCCTCATCAAGTCCTCGCCCACGCCCAGGGGTGCGTAGACCAGGAGGGCCTCCTTGACCGGCCACCGCGGGGTCTCGAGGTCGAAGAAAGGAGCGGGGTTGAGGTAGGTGAGGGTAGCGATATCAACGCCGTCTCGTGCTTCCATCGAGGGCTCCCTATGGCTGATAGCCTAGGCCGGATGAGGTGTCCATGGAGGTGTCCATACCACCTCGAAATCCTCCAAATATTCTACGTGACCTGAACGGAGAGGCAACTCGAAAATGCCGTAAGTTCAATAGGATACAACGATCTCAGTAGGTTGTGCAAACCGTTCCGGACGCCTTGAGGGGGCAGTGCCCGCAAGGGCGTGCGAGTTCGAATCTCGCCTTCGGCACCAATAATTTCAATTTTAAGGTTATGAGCGCCGTATCGGGCGGGCCGGATGCCCGCTCGTCTCCGTGGTGCAGAGGATTCTGAGGGCTGTTGTCTTTGCCCTAGGGTACCTGCACCCCATGGGAGTCCTCTCGACTGGCCGCGTTCCTCTCATGGCTGAGGCGCTCGTGGACGGTGAGGTAGGCTTGGTTTCGGAGGCGCGCAGCGTGCATGCGCTTACAGTCTCTTCCGCTACCATCGGTCGAGAGTTGAGCCGACCCAGATAGGGGGGTGGCTGAGCCTTGGCCCGGCCGTTCTGCGCTCCGTGGGGGCGGAAAGATAAAACGGCCTCCCTTGGCACCCGGCGCTCTAGCCCCTCGTGGGATGCCCTATACAACTCAGCCCATGGTGTATGGCTGGGGTCGGGTTGGTGCAGGTCCCTGCATCCGGAAACGAGATTTTTAAATGGATTGGGCGGCTTACTCCTACCGGTGAGGCGGCATCGCAATTGTTGTCTTCTATCGACTCGGGGGGATTGGATGCAGCACCGTTCCGGTCCACCTCTTCCCTCCCGACAAGCAAGGCTCTCTGCGCCCGCATGGTGGGTGGGAAGAAGTGAGGAAGACGGCCGTGCAGATGCAGAAGGTCGTCTTAATGGGTTGCGGTGGCGCATTTAGTTAGATTTAGTTAGAAAGAAGGCCGGCCGATTGTCCTGCGTGGGATTTGCAGGTGTGTGGGGGGAAGAATGAACCCCCCCAGCTGGCGAGGTCGCGGGGGCCGCGTGTGTACTCCCTCTACTCATTGTCATTGGGAGAGAGGGCTTTTGGAAGCGCCATGTCTGCAGTGCGTGTGGCCGGCTGGTATGTTCAGTTGGTGCGGCGTCCGGCCTGCCACTCCTGGGGGGAACTGCGGAAAGCCGTGTAGGGGTGGGTGTACTGGAGTCGCCAATGGACCTAGGGGGTGGGGGGCGTAGTGTCGGGCCGGCCCTCCCGGGGATAGCCAAAAAATGATACGCTATCCGAGGACCGTGCCGCCCGCCGTTGTCCGCTCGACCCTGTGAGGGGCGAGCGAATGGGCTGCAGTCGGTTGAGCGTCATGGCAAGAGAGGACCAGGTGCGGCTACCCGACGGGGAAGGCCCGGAGCTTGGGCTTGCCGAGCTCCTCGCCATCGGTGTTGGAGGCATGATAGGGGGTGGGATCTTTTCGGTTCTCGGCCTCGCCGTCGACGTCAGCGGTCACGCGGCCCCTCTTTCGTTCCTTGTTGGGAGCTTGATCGCCGCCACAGCCGGCTACAGTTACGTGCGCCTCTCGCTTACCTATCGTAGCGACGGCGCCAGTTTCACCTATCTGGAGAGGGCGTTTCCCGAGCACGTAGCGGTGGCCGGCATAGCTGGATGGACGGTCGTAGTAGGCTACGTCGGCACGCTCGCCCTCTATGCTTTCACCTTCGGTGCCTATTCCGCCCACCTGTTGGGACTTGAGCATTCGGCCGTGGCGCGGCATCTGTTGTCTGCGACCTCACTACTCTTGTTCCTTGGGGTCAATCTCCATGGTGCCGGGACGATGGGCAAGGCCGAGGACGTAGTAGTCTACCTGAAGGTCGTGTTGCTCGGCATCCTGGCGGCCGTGGGCTTCGCCGTCGTGAGCCCGGCACGTATGAGCCCTTTCTTCGATCGCGGGCCCGCTTCCTTTCTGCTGGGGGGAGCATTGATCTTCGTCGCCTACGAGGGGTTCCAGCTCATCACGAACGCTGCTTGCGAGACGCGTGTTTCTGACCGCAACATACCACGCAGGCTCTACGGCACGATATCCGTTACCCCACGCATCTATGTTGCCATCGTCCTTCT
>CAZXEJ010000071.1:0-3091 GCA_964639895.1 uncultured Spirochaetia bacterium
GAAGGAGCTCGAAGGAGACGATGATGGAGATGAAGGGGGCTTCAGGGACATGGGAGCTGTCCCCGGCGTACCGTCGGCTCCGCCTGCCGCACCCGTAGCGGACGAGGCCGCGCAGGGCGGCTGGGGAGGAAGACCCGACTCGGACGACACGGACAGGGATAAGACGCCCGGCATCGACGACGTAAAGGAAGGTGCAAAGGAACTCCTCAAGGGGCTGGGCGGGCTGTTCGGAAAATAGTGCAGGCTATGTAAGGAGGACCACCATGGAGATTAAGTGGATTTCGACCGTTGTTGGAACCTCAGCGTGCGGGCGGTGGTCGTCCGCAGATGAGAGAGGCGGGAGAGGCGTTATGGACATGTTGCAACGATACAGGCCAGCCCGGCTGGTCCTTGTCGGGGCGTTGCTGCTCCTTGGGCTTGCCTCCTGTGTGACCACGAGCGACCCGGTGGTGGACAGATCCACAACTTCGAGGAAGCTCTCGAGCCTTGCGCCAGCACAGGGGCCGAAGCCCAAGGTCACTATCTACCAGTTCAACAGCACGGTGCCCGAGATAAGCCCGGCCTCGGCCACCGACATGTTCATGACTGCACTGATCAAGTCACGCCGTTTCATGGTGCTCGAGCGCCAACGCCTCAATGAAAGCGTGTACCGTGAAAAGCAGATGAACCAACAGGGGATGACCACGGGCAACACGGCCCAGTACCGGTTGACCGGCGCTGACTACGTCTTCGTCGGCACGGTCACAGAAGCCAACCCCACGTCGAGCCGCACGGGGGTGGCCGGCACTTACCGCGGGCTTGGCGTTGAGACGAGCGGCGAGAAGGGCGAGATAGGACTCGACATACGGGTCCTGGATGCCAGGACCGGCGCGGTGCTCGATGCCGTGAACGTCAGGAAGGAAATCGCCGAGGGCGGGTTCTCGGTGTCGGGCGTGGGCGCCTTTCTGAGATCGGTGACCAAGAAGAACCTCAAGGGCGCGGACGTGGCCGTGTCGCACGACCGCAAGGAGGGTGTTGACAAGGCCCTTCGCGCCTGCATAGAGGAGGCCATCTATGAACTCGCGCGGCGTTACGCCCCGTAGGATCAGACGATCCACCATCGCGCCTGCGCTCGTGCTGGCGCTTTCGTCACCTGTCATGGGTGGTGTGCTCGACAAGCCAGCGTCGCCAGATGGCGGTGTATGGCACATCCGGCAAATACCGCTTTCGGGCGATTGGTACCACGGGTGGGTCGAGTTCAGGCGGCTTACACCGTTGGACCGGGGCATCAGGTTCCGCCACGGATTCCACGCCATCTATACGGCTTACGTAATCCCCGGCGGCGAGTACGCGCTCGGGCTGCGCTACCGCGCTGGCGAGAAGGCCAAGGTCCACGTTATGGTTTTCGATCGCTGGCCCTTCGATGCCAAGGCCAGGCGCTATGACCTGCCCATGGGCCCAGTCGTGCGTACGGACAGGGAAGTCGTCGAGTACCGATGGCGTATAGGTATATCCCGGCGAAGCCCGGGCAGCCGGCTCTTCATCGTAGTGGAGGCCGAGCCGCCCGTGGGCAGGGAGGCGGTGCGCTTCAGGCACAGCATCTACCTCGTCGGCTCGCCGCGGCGGCCTAAGGACCTTCTCGGCAGGGGCATAACCTATCTTCGCGGCCCCTCCGACCTCCGGCTTGCCGAGATCCCCGCAGACCGGCAGATAGTCTTCGTCGAGCCCCTGGGCTACGGTCCTGTGGGCGCCGGCATGTGGCGGCCGGACCGGAACCTCGTGCGCAATGGCGACTTCCACCTCGGGCTCGACGGCTGGGAGTTCGTATCCGAGCGGGGCCCTGACGAGGCCATGCGGCACGTGGCCGTGGGGGACAGAGGCTTGAGGCTCTGGGGCGGTGCGTATCCGGTGCGCTCCGGCGTAAGGCAGCTCATACAGCGCCACGTGGCCGACGCGCCCTCGTTGCTTCTCTCCGCTACCGTGATGATAGAAAACGGCGGCAAGAGTCCTGCCGATTCCGGGGCAGTGCCGCTTGCCGTAAGCGTCTGCTATGTGGATATAAAAGACGCGGAGCACTGCGGACCCGACGCCTACAGGAAGAACTTCACAACGGCTGCCTCGGGCAAGAGGGGTGAACTCACGGTGCGGCTCGTCGAGGGCGAGTGGTACGAGTTCGAGGAGGACCTCACAGATCTCGCTCCGCCTCCGTCGGTCATAAGGAGTATCAGCATAGAGGGCGGCGGCGTGGAGGACGCCGAGGCATGGGTGCGCGGTGTCTCGCTCGCCACAAGGTGACACTCGCTGCCGCAAACCGGAATAGGCGGAACAAAAATAGAAAGGAGAGACCGGCAATGCATACACGAGTCATAAAGACCGCAGTCATTCTCTGTTCCATAGTGTTTCTGTGGCAGACGCCCGCCTGGGCAAAAAAGAAACCGGAACATGTCACCATCAAGGTCAGCCCCTTGCCACAGAAGGTCATGGTAGATATTAACCTGCGCAATAAGGTGGTCAGTGGTGACAAAGAAGTGGCTGTCACGGTCAAGCGGGAGCAGAAAGACCCCTGCACCAAGGTGCGGTACGTGAGGATCGTAGAGGGCAGCAACCACAAGAACAAGGACGAGTGGGGGATAAGGAAGCTCCCCACCCGGAGAGGACGGTGCAACTTCACGGAGGTCTTACGTGTACGGCCCTTCTCCGATGCCGAGTTGACGGCCCAGTGCGCCTCGACCATGAAGAAGTTCTCGACTATCAGGAAGGTCGGCACGGTGACGTTCTGGAAGACCAGGCCCGAGTACAAGGGCAAGAAATTCGTCCAGGACGGCGTACGGACGAAATGCAAGGAAGAGCGTTACTGTCACTGGAGCATCGGCGATGACTGCAGGGAATGGAGGACGAGACAGACGTGCGAGGAGGTTCCCTACGGGCACTGGGAAGACTGCGACGAGATCTGTGAAGGAAGGACGATAAAATACAAGAAAGACAAACAGCAGCCCAATCACCGCGTTACGTTTCTCGCCGAAGTGCGATGTAAAAACAAGGCCGTTACACAGAGATTGCCGTCGGTGCCCCGCATGGATGGCTGGTGGAATATGGGATCCGGTGTTGCCTC
>CAZXEJ010000072.1:0-2670 GCA_964639895.1 uncultured Spirochaetia bacterium
ATCAAGGTGGCCGTCACCATGGAACCGCTGGGCAGGTTCGCGGCCGCCATCGGGGGCGACGCAGTAAGTGTGGAGGTGCTCATCCCCGAGAATGCCGACCCCCACACCTGGACTCCGAGGCCGAGCCGTATGAGGGCGTTCTCCGAGGCCCGGCTCGTCATAGCAATGGGAAGCGGCATCGGCCTCGAGGATAGATGGATCGAGAGGGTACGGACGCTTAACCCCGGCATCCACATCGTCAACGCCTCGCATGGTGTGCCGAGGCTGCCGGCCCGCCTCGACGACCACCGGGACGACGACGCCCGCGGCTACGACCCCCACGTCTGGCTCTCCCCCCCGAACGCCGTCGCCATATGCGCCAACATCCGCAGGGCGCTCTCGCGCATCGACCCCCGGAGGGCGGCGCTCTACGGGCGCAACTACTACGCCTATGCGGCCCGCCTGGCCGCGCTCGACCTTTGGGCGATGGGCATACTGTCCGATGTCCCAGCAAGATCGTTCGTCGCCGTCCATCCGGCGTGGAGCTACTTCGCGCACCGCTACGGTCTCGAGCAGATAGCCCTGTCTCGACACGCCGCAGGAAGCGGCCTGAGACCTGTGCTCATCGCCCTCCGGAAAGCCCGCGCCGGCGGGGTTCGCGTAGTCGTCGCTTCCGGCGGCGGCGAGGCGGCCAGGGCCCGTGTCGTGGCCGCGGAACTGGGAGCCGAGGTGGTCACGGTGAGCCCCACGGCCAGGGACTACGAGGGAACCATCCGCACCCTCGTCGAGCGGATAGCATCCACGGGCGAGGCCAGACCGCAATGAGCCGAGAGATAGTGTCGCTGCGGGACGTCTGGGTCAGGTACGGCAAGGAATACGTGCTCGAGGAAGTCGACCTCACGCTGCGCGAGCACGAATACCTTGCCGTCATCGGCCCGAACGGCTCGGGGAAAACTACTCTGCTCAAGGTCATACTGGGTCTCGTGCGTCCCGTGCGGGGCGAAGTAGCACTGTTCGGCACGTCTCCGGCGGGGGGCAGAGAGCGCGTCGGATACCTGCCACAGCACTCGGCCCTCGACCGGGGATTTCCCATCACCGTGTTCGAGGCCGTGCTGATGGGGAGGCAGCGTGGTGTGCTCCGGCGGCCCGGCAGGGAAGACAGAGCAAAGGTGGAGCAGGCCCTCGAGATGCTCGGCATCGCGAGGCTGGCCGACCGGCGGGTGGGTACGCTGTCCGGAGGGGAGTTGCAGCGGGTGTTCCTGGCCCGGGCGCTCGCCCGCGAGCCCGAGCTGCTGCTGCTCGACGAACCGCTCACCAGCATCGACCCCGAGGTCCAGCACTCGTTCTACGGCATACTGGACGACCTCAAGGAGAGGATGGCCATAGTGCTGGTAAGCCACGACGTAGGCGTGGTGCTGAGCCACGTCGACACGGTGGCGTGTCTCAACCGCAGGTTGTGCTACCACGGCCCGCCCGAGGGAGCGCCGGAGGTGCTCGAAGAGGTGTACCACTGTCCCATCGAACTGATCGGCCACGGCGTGCCCCACCGCGTGCTCAAGGAACACTGACACGAGGACGAAGGCCTGGAGGAACCATGAGCGTGCTGGAGTACGAATTCATGCGTAACGCCCTTGCGGCCGCAGTGCTGGTGGGGGTTGCGTGCGGCGTAGTGGGCACATACGTCGTGACGAAGCGCATCGTGTTCATAAGCGGGGGGATATCCCACGCGGCGCTGGGAGGGGTGGGGATAGGTTATTTCCTGGGCATAAGCCCTCTGCTCGCCGCCGTTCCGTTCACGGCGCTCTCGGCCCTCAGCATCGGAGCCATAAGCAGGCACATGAGGGTGAGCGAGGACGCGGCCATCGGCATCCTCTGGACCATGGGAATGGCGACCGGGATCATATTCATAAACCTCACTCCCGGCTACGTTCCCGACCTGATGAGCTACCTGTTCGGCGACATCCTGACCGTCGGCACCGGGGAGGTGGCCATGATGGTGGCCCTGGACGCGGTAATCCTCCTCTGTTGCGCCCTACTCCACCGCGGGTTCGTCGCCATCTCGTTCGACGAGGAGTTCGCCATGTCCATAGGGCTTCCGGTGGCGGCGCTCTATTATACGCTGCTGGTGCTGGTGGCGCTGAGCGTGGTGGTGCTGATAAAGATCGTGGGCGTGATGCTCGTCATAGCGCTGCTCACCATACCGGCAGCCGCTTGCAAGCGGTTCGTCCGGGGCATGCACCGCCTGATGGTCCTCTCGACCTTGGCGTCCATAGCAGCCACCGTGCTCGGGCTGTGGCTGTCCTACGTGTTCGACACGTCTTCGGGCGCCACAATAGTGATGGTGCTGGGGGCGGGGTTCATACTGTCGTCCCTGGCAGGAAGAGAGGCCGACTGACCGTCAGACCGCACCCCCACCATCGGGGGCTCCCGAACGGCAGGCCCGCCGAAGGCGCCGCCGTGCGGTCCCCCCACATGCTCCGCCTCGCCCAGGGAAAGGGTGGTGGCACTCGACACCCCTTTTCCCACACACGCAAGCACCCGCTACGTGCCGGCGATGACGGCCCTGCGGCTCGTCCCCCCTCGCTCCCACCACCCGCTTCACGTTCCGGGATCCCCAGGCCGCCCCCCCTCGCCGTAGGCGGCCGTTTGGTATACCATAAATTCTATATAGCCACTACAGCCACCGAACAC
>CAZXEJ010000073.1:0-2024 GCA_964639895.1 uncultured Spirochaetia bacterium
GATCTGCAAGGGGCGTTTGTAAGGATTACAGTTGAGAGAGCGAACCAGGTCGAGGAGTTCCGGGGGATAGTGACGGCCCGCACGCTGGGCTGGGAGACGGAGCTCGTCGTCGAGGACCTCGACCAGCGCATATTCGACGAGACCATCCCCAAGCGCACCGTGGATGCCGCGACCTTCCCCAACGCCCAGGACCTCGGCCGGCCCGTCCCCGTGGTGTTCGGCCGCGCGCGTAAGCTGCCGCTCGTAAACATAGGGGCCGACGATATGAACCGCCTCTACGACTACCTCGTGGGCGAGGGCGTGGGGCTCGGCGGGGGCAACGTCCAGGGGGTATACACCGTCTACCGCGAGGACGCGGCGCTCGACTCCATCGAGGGCAACATACAGGCGGGATCCACCTCGACCTCCATAGTACTCGCCTCGGCCGACCGCCGTCCCGACGGGTGGTACAAGTGGTTCTGGCTCGAGATAAGGGACAGGACCTCGGGCGCCGTGCTCGATACGAAGTACGTAACCGACTACGACGGCGAGACCAACACCTGTACGCTCGACAGCGCCACCTCGCAGACGCAATTGGATCAAAAGGACTACCGGCTGCGTGAGTGGCGGTTCTACGACGGATCGCAGTCCTCCCCTTATGCGGGCTATGCGTTCCTGCGCTTCAAGAAGCGGCTCGGCGAGGGAAGCCGCCTCGACCGCCTCTACGCCGACGTGAACGGGTTTGCCGCCGAGACCAACCCCGTGCGCGCCGTCCAATCGATACTCACCGACTCCACCTGGGGGCTCGGCCTTACGGTGGATACGTCTTCTTTCGATTCCGCGGCCTCGGACTCCGCCGTCCAGGCACTCCTGTGCGAGGGGGCCTTGGTGCGCCGTACGCGCGCCGTGGACGTGCTCGAGCATATACTCGCCATGCGGGGGATGCGTCTCGAGGGGGGCGACGCCGTCACCATCACCGTAGACGGCCCCAAGAGCGTCGTTGCCACGTTCGGCGCGGGCGACGGCCGCTGGGAGAACATCGTCTCCGTGGACGGCATCGAGGATACACCGCTTGGAGAGATGGTGAGGGATCTCACCGTGCGCTACGAGCCCGACTACAAGGAAGGGAAGCTTTCGCGGGCCCTCACCCGCACGGCAAACCCCAAGGGGACGGACCGCCAGGTGGAGCTCCCCTTGGTCTATTCGCCCACTACGGCCGACCGTGTGCTCGACTACAGGCGCAAGCGGCTCCAGGGGGCCGCCCGCACTCTACGCATCACCGTGGGCACCGACGGGGACGGCGTCAGGAAGGGCGACCGGGTGAAGGTGGTGGTGCCCTCGCTGGGGCTGGACGGGGCGCTTGCCGAGTGGGAGGTGGTGGAGGCCGGCCGCAGCCTGGGCCGCCATACGCTCACGCTCATCCGCTACGTGGAAGCGGCCTACACATACAAGGCGGGCTCCGGGGTGCCCTCGGACCCGGGCGACATACCGCCCGATACCTCGCTTACCGATCCCGACCCGGTGAGCAACCTCTCCTTCAACGCCACCACGCGGGTGCTCACGTGGACGCTGCCCCAGGACATAGCCACCCGGGCGGAGGTCTATTTCCGCGAGAACGGCGATACGGTGTGGCAGGTAGCGGGCGAGGCAGTCGATACGTTCACGTTCTCAGAGGCGACGCTGGTTGCGGGCCTCGCATACGACTTCATGGTGTTGGCCGTAAGCGAGACGGGTCGGAAGAGCGGTGCGTTCGAGCCGGGCTCGATCCTCACCAACCAGCTCGTAGCGGGCGACACCACGCCCCCCTCGACGCCTACGGGCCTCAGTGGTACGAGCAAGCTGGGCACGCTCGTATGGACGTGGGACGAGAACACCGAGGCCGATCTGGATCACTACGAGATCGAGATATACACGGCGTCTTCCGGTGGGACGCTGGTAGAGAGCGACCGCGTCAAGGGGGCCCGCTACGAGTTTACGGCGCAGACGGGCAACCTTACCACCACCGTGACCCGCTACGCCCAGGTGCGGGCCGTGGACAAGAGCGG